>JAHFTB010000022.1 GCA_023269545.1 Verrucomicrobiota bacterium
AGGCTCTGGCGGAGTGATGAATAATCAAAACGCTGGTCAAACAGGCGGAGCTGGGTCAGCTGGAATCGTCATCATCACGGAATATGTTTAGTTTACAAGGAGAAAATATGTTAAAAAACCTCATCTTAATCGTCCTATCATTTCTTTTAGGATCGCTCATCGGATGGTGCGCCAACGATGCTGTGGCAAATCACCTTTTCCATAATCACAACTTCTCAGCAAATCACTGGAATCAAAATTTTTAATTGCAAAAATAACTGAGGGGACTTATATGGTTGAAAAGAGCAACCAAATAAACAAAGGAAATCAAATGCTTGATAAATTGAAAGACCTCTTTAAAGAAGGCCTAGGGTACACACATGTGGCAGGTATCCTACAACAGGTGGCAAATATCGTCAACATCGTAAATGTCTCCTATGTGAAAGATGTCGATGCTAAGAATCTCGCTATTGATATCATCTGTGCCTTACTCCAAAGCCATAAAGAAATCCCCGTCATAGTAGAAAAAGTGGTACCAGCAGAGGCCAAAAATGCCTCTACTTAAAGGAAAGAAAAATATCGGCCATAATATCAAGGCTGAAGAAGCTGCTGGAAAATCAAAGAAGCAATCGGTAGCGATAGCGCTAAATGTAGCGCGCAAATCCGGAGCAAAAATCCCAAGAAAAGGAAAGAAAAAATGAAAAAGAAAGCGACTAAAAAAGAAAAGATGTCTAAAGAGATGGCCGACAAGGGCAAAAAAACTGCCATGATGAAGAAAAAAGGCAGCAAGTAGATATATAGAATCCCTATATAATACATATATATTCTATAGGGATTCTTCTTACTCAAGAAACGAGTATCTTCCAAGTCATCGTTGCACTCTTACGGTACTTATCTAAGTCAATTCCCTTTAGCTCTGGAATCGCATCATAGTCTACACGGCCCTTCACAGGGATTTTCACGACCTTGATACCGCCTCCCAAGCAACTTTGATCTTCGCAAAGAGCTAGAAGCTGCTTTCGGTAGCTTTCTTTAACCTCTTCCAGTGTTTTAATGTTCTCGCATACAACTTGATATCTAGCGCTCAGGTCTTTCCACGATCCATTTTCAGACATATCCTTATAGTCCGCATCTTGCAGAGCTGGAGGCTCATTCAAGGCTACGCACTTCCAGAATTCGCGTGCTTTAGGCATGAACTTAGCCCTGTACTCTGGATCTGGAAATACCTCGATAGAAATCCCATCCGTGCCATTGTAGCTGTAATAAAAACATCTATCCGCTCCCGTCACAAGGAGTTGGTGCTGCATCTGGTCTTGATAGTACGCTGGGATTTCACCTCTGGCAGCCATGTCATGCAGCTTAGCTCCTCCGCATTTGATCTCAACTAGAGTACCGCCGAGCTCCGTGATTCCATCAAGTGAAGCTCCAAGGAAATCAAATTCCGTACTTTCTACAACCGCTGGATTTACATCAATTCCGTGCAGCTCAATAAACTTGGCTCTAGCCTCGGGCTCCAGCCTTTTGCCTCTTTCCATCGCCTCATTAGATTTCTTCTCTTCAATCAAACCTAGTTTTTTCTGCCAGCATTTGAAGGGAGTATCCCAAGGATTGCTCCCCATGATGATAGAGGCATCCGTAGCTGTTATGACTGTCTTTCTCCAGGACAGCCATTCAGGTGATCCTTGTTCTAGCTCAATTTTTTTCATACTGCTACCTCCATGGATTTCTCTTGGTCTTTCAGATACTTGATTTTTGCGTTAATAGAGCTCACGCACTTCTCGAAGCCTGACTTAGGGATTTCCTGAAGCGATGTTGCATTGAACGCTGTCTTGATCCAAGCGTAAAAGGATTTCGTTGTCTCTATATCAAGATTTTTCAACAAATCTTGCAAGCCTAAAACATCCCCTCCATCTATGAGCTTTTGAACTTCTTTTTCCGCCTCTTTGATTTCTCCTGTATTTAAATCCACAGGTACAGGCTTTGCGTTTGGTATAGAGTCTATTTCTGATTCATCTACCCATCCCATGCCACAGATACTCAAAGTTACTCTTCTCTTAGCTTTAGTCTCCGCTTTCATTATGGCATTAGCCCTTTGCTCGCCTTTTAAGCCTCCTATCACTACCGCGCCAGTAGATTCATCCAAGCGGCCATGTTTGTCTCTAGCCTTAGCTTTGACGATATAAAGGTCATCTATGATTTTATCGTCGAGACCTTCGATAGAAACGCCATTTATTTTTCTCAGCTGCTCTGTGCAATCCTTTTTCGCGTACAGGGTCAACTTTCCATTGAGGGATATATAGGCAAAAGGATTTGTCAATGGATTGAGTCCAGCGCTTTCACAGACGCTGTTATAGTATTGCAGTCTCTGATCGGCGGTCAGCTTGGATAGATCTCCCTGCATAACCACCATCTCTATCGCTGAGAAGCCTTCTCTCTTTGAGATTTCGTTAGTCATAATTTTCTCCTTCCTTTAAATTCTTGTTTTGATGATATTGGCGTTCTAAATCCAAATTGTTTTTCATGCGGGGGAGGGCATACTCCCCCACTCCTTGCACTACATGAAGTCCTTCCAAGAGAAACCCAAGCAGTCCATACATCCTGAGCAGCAAACTGCCAGCTCACCTTCGGCTATCCTATTCTCTTGACAACAGAGAGAGTTTATCTCTTCCAGCTCAGTAGCCTGCCTGTGAAGCTCCCAAGAGGTACGCTCCAAAAGTTCGGCGGCGTATGCGCTACAACCGCTGTTAGGATCATTGCAGAACTTTTCTATAGCTTCTGATGTAAAAGCGATATTGGCGATCGCTTCTTCGATGATATTCTTCTTCATAATCTACCCTCCTATTTAGATACCCTTTAAAAAAGTTGCCTTCAACTCCTTTCTTTGATATGCTTACCAATGTATCGGAATCCCGAATATTTGTACATAAAAAGAAAATAAAAAAAGGTGCAGAGTGAATAAATTCGCAGAGTGGATGAAAAATAACGATAAAAAGCAGCGCGGTGTAGCCGAGAAGCTCAATATAAGCACATCTACACTTCATGACATCCTTAGAAAGGGGCAGACGCCAAGCCTTAAATTAGCCTATCAAATAGAGCGATATACTAAAGGCGCTATCACAGTCTACGACTGGATAGACCAGCAGAAATAATTCCTTCGGTTCTCCTATAGAACTTCTGTCAAATAAATAAATCTGTTTGCAAATAAATTTCTGAAATATTAAGAAAGGGATGCGGCCATCGCCAAATGACCGCACCAAGAACTTAGAATATCATCAAAACGCCAACTTAACTCGGAGGAAGTAGACCGGAGTCAACAAAACTCAGCCAACAAATTCGAGGAAAGCAGGCATTTATGCGAATGATCCTACTTTTTCCTCGATAAAAAAATCAACAATTTATTGAGGAATATGAAGGATTACTATGAATTTCCGCCTTTAAAGTACTTTGCACGCGTCTTAAAGAACTGCCCACAATCGTCTCTAGTCTACGTCCAAATATGGATAAATAAAACCAAAGATACGAACCTTGGAGTGAGCAAAAAGGATGTCCGAAGGGATTATCATATTTCTCCAACAAGGTTCAGAAATTTGCTTGGACCCCTAATGCTTCTGAATCTCATTAGCTTTGAAGAAAGTAGTGATAGATTTCAGATAGATATATTTGGGTCCCAATTGAATGAGTAATTCAAAACTTTATTGCTTTACATGCAGAAGATGTGATAGTTTCATAAATGAAAATGCCCCGATTCTTAGTCGGGGCAAGTTCCGCGAGTCTTGGAGACGCGCTGATAGGCGTACTGAATATGCACCTATCTTAACACTCCATAAAAAAGAGCGCAAGCCTTTTATGGGGTTTCATGGCTGAAGGATTTCTAAAACTTATTCGCAGCGATTATGTCAAATGGCTAATGAAAAATTATCCGTGGGCATATCTTCTTCTAAATTTAATTGCTTTAAGAGCATGTCGCAGTCTTCCCAATAGCGATGGTTTGAAAATTGGAGAAGCTTTTATTGGAGATTGGGCCGCAATAGGAGCTACTCGCGGACAATATCGCCACGCTTTGAAAATTTTACAAAAAGAGAAACTAATAGAAATTATTGAAACGAACAGAACTCGCAAAAAAGCAACCACTGGAACAACCACCGAAGGCTCTAAGGTAAACATATTAAACTCAATGGTTTGGGATATAAATCAAGAGAACAACAACCACTGCAACAGCCACTCAACGACCACTGAACGACCACTGAACGACCACGAACAAGAAGTATTAAGAAGTAAAGAAATAAAAGAAGAAGAAGATAAAGAATATGCTCGGACCGCAAAGCGGCCTCGCACAACGAATGATATTCTTTTTTTTGATTCTGAAAAGGGAGAATACGTCGGAATCACAGAAAAAGATTTAACCGACTGGCGAACTATCTACCCTCACATCGAATTGGCAGTCGAGATAACCAAGTCAATCACTTGGCTCAAATCAAATCCCTCCAAGAGTAAAAAAAGCCTTTGGCGCAAGTTTCTGACAAACTGGCTCAACAGAGCGAACGATACAGCGCACAACAAAAAAGCCTATCAAGCGGCTGGATCAAGTCCAGGATCGGATCGCAGGACGAAGGATGCCGATGGAAATCCAGTAGAAAATCAGTACAAGGGAAGGTTTTAATGCCAATACTTTCCGAGATAGACCAAAAGCCCGAAGAATTTATGCAAGCTCTCAAAGATTTCGTTGGATGTCCCAGGGGATATTTGCTCTTGGCTGGAAAAAATGGCAATGGCAAGTCTTTCTCTGCGAGGGCGATATTCGATCACTTTAGGCACCTCGACAACCAATTTTGGAATCAAGCGGCTTTGAACATGAAATGGCAAGAATATCACATCCAGTACCACGACACGAGTTATTTGCTGAATGAGATACTCAAGGCGCCTCTGCTCGTTTTGGATGACATTGGAACCCGTAAGCCATCAGACGCTTTTATGGATTTTCTTTATACGATTGCCGATCAGCGTTATGAAAATCGAGGTAATTTCGGGACAATTATCACAACGAATCTGAATACACAAACCATGAGAGAAATGATGGGTGATGCATTCGTGAGCCGTGTCTCTTCAGGAATTTGCGTTCGGAACGATGGGCCTGACAGAAGAAGTAATAAATTTTAGTTGCAAGAAAGATTTAACTGCATTATGTGTCAAAACACAGGAGAAAATTATGAGCGCATTTAACTTTGTTAGTCACGAGAGTTACCCCGAAGATGAGTACACAAAAGAATCAGTCGTGCTTTGCGTTGGAGATAAAGACAAGCATCGCATTACCTACGTTCGCAAGCAAATGAAAACCGGAGGCATGTTTTGGGATGTCATCTCGGTAGCAGTGAAGAAGAACGGTGAAAAGAAATATTTGAAATCCTATTCGCAGGATAGCAATTTCTTGGCTGAAGATATCAAAAATTATCTTGAAAACAGAGGCTGGGAGAAAAGCGCTATTCAGTCATACCATGTCGCGACAGGCATGCCAGGAGGTACTGTTGCGCAGAAAGACGACGAAGTCCCGTTTTGATTCATCAGATCGAGCTGCCTTTGCCGAAATTTCGCGTTTAGAGGCGATTGTAATCGAACAAAACACACCCAGGAATACCAAGGTAGCCTCTAAGAAAAAAAAGCGATCCTGGGCCAAATTAGAGGCCAAATCGATTGTTCACAAGGAAGGCGTGCTATTAGACATACCGATTAGGACGAAAAGCGAGGCGAATTGTTTCGAACCCTGGCGAATAAAGCATGGCCGGCATAAAGAGCAGCAGCGTATTGTCGCGATCTATCTTAAACCATTGAGAGATAAAATCATATTGCCATGCAAGATTCGACTAACGCGCTTCGCTCCGGATGAACTTGATACCTTTGACAATCTGCCAATGAGTTTCAAATATATTGTTGACGCTATATGCGCCATAATCACAGGGGAATATCGAGCTGGAAAGGCGGATAGCGATAAGCGGATTAGCATATCCTGTGATCAGATGAAAAGCAAAGCCTATGGAATCAGAATTGAGATAACAAATGAATTGGGATGATATCGAGAAACACTGCGGAAAGCATCCAAACGGAACAATTACAGAAAGCGCTTTGTGGGCTTCTGATGTACAGAATTATTTACTAATGCAAAAAATCAACAAATACCGGGAGACTACCATGCTAATTCCAGTAGCTAAACGAGTTCTTATTCAACCTATACATGACGATAAAAATGGGGTAATCATCATCACCAACAAGAAGCCTATTCAATATAATGTCATTGCCATAGGCGATGAAGTTACCAAGGTCAGACCAGGAAATGTCATCTACCTAGAAAAGCATTACGGGATAGAAATCGACTACGAGAATGAGAAGTTTCTCGTCATCGATGAGGCAAGTATTTTGGCTAAGATTGGGTAAGCGTTTTTTTAAGCCTTCCCCCTTCATCGTGCATATACTTAGCAAGAGATTTAAACTCCAAAAACTTATCATCTTCGAGCAAATCCATTAGATGTGAATTGCTGCTGAACAAATAACCGGCCAATAGCTCGGCAAATAGGGCGTTATCTTCTTGTTCAGACATCTCTCGGCGATATGCTAGAACTTTAATGAAAATCTGATAATTTTTGTGGGAACAGAAGTTATTTTTGCTCATTGTGAATTTCCTTTTTAATGATTTTGACCGGAACCAAACAGCTCCCCTTTCCGATTACAAAAGTTAGAATAAACTTTACGCCATTTATGATCGTTTTAAAATCTCCGTGTGTTCTGTTCCACTGTGCCATATCCATTGGTATTTCGTATGTCATTTTTCATCTCCATGTGATGATTTCTATTGAATTATGATGACAAATATAGAACATTCCCCATTTATCTTATAGGGAAAAAAGATAAAAAGAATGTCTATATGTATTCCCAATTGACTAGAAAGATTTTTATTGCCTACGTTGAATCTTATGAGCGAATTGACTATAATACTCAAGGATTCCGAGCGGACTTATAGGCAGAACTTCCTCATTTACGCTCACTATGCTGTTTCGGAAGATGATCCTATCATACGGGCAGCTATCGATGAGGCGAGGGAATGCTTCGGCGGAGAGCCGGAATCTATTCAAGTCAAAATCCATATGGAGATTCAATAGTGGTTAGACCTAGAGAGTTTTCTTACCCCCCAGAAAAGATGATAGAGCTAGGCAAAGAAATGGTTGCCTATGTGAAGGCAAATAAGAAAAGCATCTTGCATCTTTGCGAATGGTATACTATAGAGAAGGGATATACTTACAACGAGTGGAAAACATTTATCCAAAGGTTGGAGTTTGTTCCCTATTACGAGCAAGCACTTAAAATCATAGGTTTAAAGTATGTTGATAAAAACAGCAACGTCAGGGACAAAATCAGCGACAGGTGGCAAAGGATCTACTTCGGGGACCTCAGGGAAGGCGAAGATCAAGATGCCGACGCAAACGAGCTTCGGAAAGCTGCCAGCCTTAAAGGGGAAGCTAGGGCCTTCGAAGAAGCAAGGCAAGAAGTAGTTGATAAAATACAACGTAAGAAGAGGGTATTGAAATGAATTATCTTACTCAATGGGTCCATAACACTTTAAAAGCAGCAGCAGCGTATATCAAAGGCGATAAATCCTCACTTACAAATAGCCAGAGAAAAGAGAACGATCATTGGCGTGAGATAGATATCACCAAAAATCGACTCAATCGCAAAAAGAAGCCCAAGCCTCGCAAGAAAGTAAAGAAGAAGCTAAAGAAAGCTGCATAAATGGCAGATGAATACATCCCTACAGAGGACGAGCTAAGCGACAAGCTCTGGCGCTTGACCAATCTCTATTACATCACCAACAAATCTGGGGAAGAAGTTCTATTCAAACTCAACTGGGCGCAACAAGAGCTTTATCACAAAGAATGGCATCAAATGCTGGTACTCAAAGCACGGCAGCTTGGCGTTACAACCTATTTCTCAATTAATTTCTTGGATGATTGTTTCTGGCATGGTAATGTCCACGCAGGGATCATAGCGCATCGTAAAGAGGATGCCGAGGATATCTTTAAAAAGAAGGTGAAGTATGCATACGACAGAATGCCAGCATGGACACGAACATTCAACAGTGCAACCAATGACAGATCTGGTGAACTTGCTTTTGAAAATGGATCAAGTTATCGGGTATCTACCGGATTTAGGTCTGGAACTTACCAGAGACTCCTTGTTAGTGAGTTTGGAAAAATATGCTCGAAATCTCCCGACGTTGCAAAAGAGATTGTTACAGGATCTCTCAATACTGTCAGCTCAGACCAAATCATTGCTATCGAATCTACAGCCGAAGGAAGAGAAGGATACTTCTACGAGTTTTCAAAAACTAGCGAGATCCTTGCCGCAAGAGGAGGAAAGCTATCGCCAATGGAAATGCGATTCTTCTTCTTCCCATGGTATGAAGAGCCAGGATATCGAGAGTCATCTCAGGAACTTATTGTGAGTAGAGAAACAAACGAATATCTCGACAGAATTGAGCTAGAGCGTCAAAGAAAGATTGACGAAGATCAGCGTCGTTGGTATGAGATGAAACAAAGGATGCTTGGGGATGCGATGAAGCAAGAATACCCCAGCACGCCTAAGGAGGCATTTGAGAGTGCTAATGAAGGTCTTTACTATGGTACACAGCTTTCTAAACTTAGGAATACTGGTGGCTTGTGTCGCGTGCCTTATGATGACGCGCTACCTGTTCACACTGCTTGGGACATTGGCCTTGATGATTTTACTTCTATATTTTGTTTTCAGGTAGGCCGTGGCGGACAGGTATCAATTATCAACTATTACGAAAATTGGGATGAAGGAGCATCGCATTACTGTGATTGGCTCAACAAACAGAAATACCGTTTCGGACGTCATATCTTCCCTCATGATGCAAGAAAGAGAGACATTGGAGCTAAGACGCAGTATCTTGACCATGTTACTCCACTCCTCGAAGGAAAGTTCGTCGTATTGGACATCAAAGAATGTGACAAATTGGAAGGTATCCAGACTGTCCGGTCTATGCTGGCTAGATGTGTATTTGACGAAGAAAAGACTAGCAAAGCCTTTAAGCATCTTGAAGCTTACAAAAAGGTTTGGGATGACCGACTCGGATGTTATAAAAACACACCGCTACATGATGAACATAGCCATGCCGCTGATGCATTCCGATACCTGGCTGTAGGATTGAAGGGATTGGAAAGGAAAGACAATAGCGCAGCGGATAGTGATTTGAAGGCGGTAAATAAATACTATGGATATTAGATGACAGACGATAAATATCTCGCATCCATGAGACACGAAATTGATGCATGGAGAAACGACTTTCTCGACGAGAAGTTTTCAGGGCCATTTAAATTCATATCACATGATGATAAACATCGCTTAAAGGCCTATTTCCTCTCCCTTCCTAGCGAGTCTTTTAGAGGGCCATATGTAGAGTGGGACAATTGCGTGAGCGCTCTCTTGCAAACCAAAGATGGAAAATAATCATCTGGGGCATTATAAATCTTTCAATCAATAGGAAATCATGAAATGCAAATGCGGGTCATCATGGGAATGCGTTTGTCCTACATGCCATCAATGGGCGCCATCGAATAACTCAACCGGAGCCACCGAAATGAGTGAAAATTCAATCAATATCCCCTTCATTCCTGAGAAGATTTGTCTTTTTGATTTCGCTACTAAAAAGGGCTACACATTTGAGAATAAAACAAAAAGGAAGATCCCCGAAGTGAAAAAAATGCGACTTGAAGGCGTTGAAATGATAATGAAACTGACGGGAATGCCTATCGAAGATGGGGTTAAGCTCGCATTCAAGACCCTCGACGATACTTACGCAGCATTTCCGCGCCTAGAAAAGCCCGAGTTTGTTATCCTGAATGGCAAGGAATATCCGAGGCCAAAGGCATGAATGATTTCTGCATGGATTTTTATATAAAAGATGGATTCATTTACTTCTATCCTAAGCTGCTAAAGCAGGGCTATGAAGGCTTGCTGGGGCCACCTGAATGATAGACCTCTTCTGTTTTATAATGGCGATTTATAATATCGGTAGAGGGCTCTACACGGATTCGCTGCATTACACAATTATAGGGTGTACAATCTTGATCATGACGGCTATCCTTTTCCATATGCGAAAAGACAGCTAAACATTCAAAGGAGGATAAACATCATGCAATTCTGGAGCGACTTTAAGCCTTTGATTTTCATATTAACAATTTTATTTGGCTTGATATACACTGCCTTGCGCCTTGAAGAGCTCTTTAAGATTGTTCGCAACTTCTTAAACGGAGAAAATTAATTTATGGCGATCCGCATCAACCCTTTAGATGTTGAAATCATTCATAGATTTGCACACGTACACAAATTTAGAGGTTCACAGAAATATTATGCAGCATATTTGAAAATGATGTGTAGGAAATCTTTTGATAAGGAAGCGCCTATTTGGGGGCGTCTAGCTCAGAAGGTAGAAATTATAAAAAAGGAAATAAAATACGATCCGGTGAGAGGATTAAGCGATCGGCAGGTCGCTGTTATTCAAATTGTTGCAATAGTTTTTTTATATTCACTTCTTTTTAGAGAATTCGCACCTAAATTTATAAAATACTAAGGATACATTCAATGGCAATCGTCAACACTCCTATTTCAACAGATCAAAGATATCAACAAGCTACCGTTTTTTACACCCAAACAGGGATGCTAAATACATTAAAAAGGCAATGGGATTTCCTAAAAGATCCGAATCAGAAGGACTTTTTAATAAGCTCTATTTCAATAACAGCCGGAGCGATTGTTTTCTGTACATATCTGGGGTTAGAGCTGGGGGAAGAACTCTCCAATAATCTTTCTCTCAAAGGCCAAGAAAAAGATGTTGTGATTCTGTGCGGCGGTGGCGCAGGTTTTTTAACCGGAGTTGGATTGAGTGTTACAGGAAATGCCCTATTAATAGAAAATACTCGACGCATTAAGGAATGGAAGAAAATGCAGATCAATAATGCTGTTGGCGACTTAATAAGAGAAGAATTTAAAAATGATCCGATTTGGTCCAAGTTTGTGTGCCCCATCTCGCAAGATGTCATCTGCACCCCAAGCCGAACACCATGTGGTCAAGTCTTTGATTTTAATTCTCTCGTTCAAGTGGCTGAACAAAACAATGGAATCATTAAGGACATCTATAATAAAACGATACCAATGCCGACTGAAAGAAATCCGCATGGAACTAAGGTCATTTTTTATAGCCTAGATGCCTGTGTCCGAGATGCAGAGATGACGATAGTCATCTATAAAAGGTTTCGACATCTTACCACTCAAAAATGCTCAGAGGAAGGGTTGAGTGTTTCAACGAAGAATTTCCTGGTTTCTTATCGCAATGCTTTAGGTGATTTCGTTAAAGTCTTGTATTTAGAGGGGCAAGAAAAAATAAACCAAAAAAGACTAAAAGTTGTCATGAAAGATGATGCTACAGAGAGCGAGGCTGAGCAAGCAGAGCTAACTTATAACTCGGAGGTGGCTTCTTTCAAAGAACTTTTCGGGAAAACTGCACTTTCCAATATTGATTGGGACACTGAGCGAGATTGGGCATCAATCCTAAATCAACGCTGGATGAATGAGTACCATTAGAATGGAATGGATCAGCGTTAAAGATCAAAGTCCCCCTCACATGAAAAAGATTAGAGTCTGGATCGAAAATCCCTATTTTGGCTCTTTTGAAAGGGCAAAAAATGCTGTGTTTCTTTGGTTTAAGGGCATGGAAGAAGGGGCATTCTATGATGCCGATGAACAAATCCATTTAAATTATGTTACCAAGTGGCGACCGATAGAGGAGGCTGCGAAATGACCCGTCTTACGACACCTGAGCAATATAAATTTGCTAGTGAAAAGTTTAAAGTGTTCCTTACAACTCTTAAGGAATTTGATATTGATACCTTTGTTGGCATGCAGTTTATGGCGATCTCTCTGGTAAACATGGCTCATGCTTTGGGCTATACGAAAAAAGAATGGGATACCTTTGTTAAAGGGAATTTCAAGGACTTTGAAAAACTTATGGCTCCTCCGGAGCCCGCGCAATGAAAGGTCAGTGGCTCACTTGGGATCAGTTCAAAAGACTGGGCGAAAAGTGCAAGATGTGCGACAAGCCGTCCAAATGGCTGCCATTCGACGGAAGCTGGGATTGCTATTGCGATGACCACTTTCCTTATAATCCTGAAGAGCATAAAGAGGAGAATCGATCGGAGTGACGTTCTTCATCCGCCTCATGCACGACATTTTTGGCCACAAATGGGAAGAAATTCCTACACCTGAGCTTCTGCCGAAATGGTGGGGACCCAGAGATCCAAACAGGCGTCTTTATAAATGTAAATGTGGCAAATATAAGGCTGTTTATTGAATGAGCTTCCCAACCAGATTCGCCATTCTCGTTACTCTATTCGCTATCACGTTCATATTCCTATTCGATCATTGGTGCAGGCTGCGGACGATTCAGGCTATTTGCGAAGATATTAAGGAGAAAATGTGACTAAAAAAAGCATCTACACGTCAGACGAAATCCCCGATAGTTTACTTGAAGAGTTTGAAGAAGTTCGAGATGTTTTTTTACAATTAATTGGTTTGCTGACAGAAAACCATTCCCCCTTGGCTATCCATGCTGGACTCTCAAGAGCTCATCTGGAGATGATAAAAATGGGAGCCGGAAATGATGTAAAAAAGGTCTTGATGCAGACAGCAGACTATTATCTAAGACAGGCGGAAAAGGTGGAGCAAAATGACTGAAGAGCGCATAACAACGCAAGACTACATCGACAAACTGGGCATTCTTCCTTGCGAGTGTTCTTGTTCAAAATGTAAAAGTATGTGCCATGCGCCTTGTTGCGGATCTGTTGAAGATTTTGAAAAGATCATCGAAGCAGGATATGCAGACCGATTGATGTTTGATGATCTTCCTTCTGTGTGCGACGGTGGAGATATAATTAAGCCCGCATTAAAAGGTCATGAGGGAAAACAAGCACCATGGGAAACTAAGTCAGAGCTTGGTTGTACCTTCTGGAAATATGGGAAATGCGAGCTTCATAAATCTGGATTGAAGCCAATTCAAGGGAAACAGGCTACTCACACGGATCAGCATGTCGCGGCTGACAAAGCACAGGCATTTTCTGAAATTTCCAAAGCAGACTGGGAAAGTCCTAGGGGCATGGCGCTCATCGAAAAATGGAAGAAACTGGTCAATTACAAGGTAAACGAAGATGAGTGAAAATGTTGAAGCTGAATTCGGCTCTATATCGCCACTCCGTTGGCTTAGTCCTGAAAATGTCGGACTGTATGATAGTGAGGGAAATATAATCCTTTGCAAATGCGGGAAGCCTGCGGGATCTGGAGCTATGGGAAAGGAAGCATTCGTGGCTTGGTGTAACGACTGTTCTCCGCTTAATCAAGCGAGTGCAAAATTCGTTTACAGGACGCCAAGGGAATGAATATATGAGCCAGTCCGTAGTTTAATCGCTCCATTAATGTGGTGGTAGCGAGAGTTAAAACAGCACTTTACCACTCATTTGATATTCTAAATGATTCTGGTTATGAGGGGTGCAATCCAAGTGCAAGTCTTGGCGGATTGAATTTTAAGGAAAGCGAAGATGATTAAACTAACGCCAAAAGCCGTTGTCGCTGCCATCATGAGAGATCCCTGTCTAGGTCATGACTTAGAAATTAAAACACAAGATGACTGTGATCTCTTTTTCAAGACGGTATTCAAATCTAAGTTTTGGCCGGAGCATTTGAAAAAGAAGGGCAAGAATGAAAAACCTAATTGACGACCTGGATTCCGTCCCTGCAATCTTCACGGACAGTGTGAGGGGGGTCTTGCTTCTCCATAGAAACAAAGACGGCGGAGTGGGGAATCAGCAGCATAAAGCAATCAAGCGCATCTCTGGGAACACAGAAGAGTGGAAGGCTTTTATAGCCGAACTCAGGGAGATGCAGCAAACTACCCATCAGGGCTATCGTATTTACTCGTCTGTAAATGCGCGAGATGTCGAGAGATCCATTCATGAGTTCAAGCGCCGGCAGCTAGAGATTGAGTGTGGGTCCATGTTTGAATTTCACAATTTTTACTACGATATCAAGAACCGCTTCTTCAGCTGCCTGATGAATCCAAATAGCCGAGCAGATGACAACTTTTTAATTGACTGCGATACTCTCAGAGAGTATGAATTCGCAAAATTACAGCTCGATCATACGAATTTAATCCTCATGGAGTATCCAACCAAAAATGGGTTTCATATTATTACACGTCCTTTTAATCCTAATGATTTTGGCACTATGCAGATTAAAAAAGATGACTTGATGTTCATAGGGTGATGCAAAAATCCTTGATGGAATTGATCTCTATCAGTTAATCAAAAAGATAGAATCAACCCAAAAGGCCCCAAATGCACAAGCTATTGACTTCTCTCCTTGCTTCTATTCCTTTTTCTCTCTCTGCAATGATCGGATTTTTCGACATGGATGTCAATTTCGATCCACTCGGTATGAAAGCAAAGAGCCACGTTGATATCGCCCCTCAATCTTCTGTTACTTTCTCTGATAAAGCTTGGCTTTTGACTCCACGCTTTTCTATTTATCTCGATGGCAGCTTTGATGTGGCTTCAGCAACAGGGCTGCGTCATACTACTCCCTATGGATATGTCGGCCATCACGTATTTTGGTCCATGTCGCAAACCAATCATGGTAAGTTCTATCAAGTAGGCCATGCTTTAGACTTTTTAACTCCTGACTGGGATTTCAGAGTCAACTATTACCATCCTCTCACAAAAACTCAAACGGATACGCGCTTCCTCTATTCAAGTCATATCTGGGCTGAATCTGAGGCGCTATGGAAGGGAGATTATTTCAATGTAGGACTGGGACCTCGCTATAACTTTAGCACGAATTGTCTAGGCGCTCAGACTCGTTTTGTCGTTCCTTTCAAGTATTTCAATGTGGGAGCGATAGTAGGGTATGATTACCCATCTCAATTGACCTTCAGCATCTCTTTCTCATTCAGCCTATATAATTCCCATCGGTCATCTCAGCTGCATGACCCTATTTGTCATAAATCGCGCGTCAGATATGAAAGGGTAGAGCTGCCAATGCACAATAAAGCTCAAAAGCCGAAAAAAGATGCGAATAACGGACTCACAGAAAACCTTGGGTTCATCATAGAAGAGCCTGTTGTCGTCCATCCTACAGACCCTACCACTACTCCGCCGAAATCTTTGTGGGCCTTTTTTTTTGAGGGACAACGAACCTCCGAATAAAGACGATTTTTTCTTTATTCCTCCGGATAATATTATTCCTAGATCTTTTTACGAGCCAACTGCTATAGATACCTATGATATGGATCTCTATGAGACGTTTACGCCGGATAATAATCCAAATTCGATGCCTGATAGCGCGAACGGTTGTGATCCTGGAGCAAATATGGAAGGAGGATAAAAATGTCACAATGCGGTTGTATCGGTTCAGATTTTCCAGAGCCACCTAAAGATGGCCGGCCCTACTTCATCAAAGCACCTCCAGATACTAGGTCATGTCCTTTTTGTGATTCACTGGAATTAGAGGCATATCGAGAGCCCTGTACATTCATGTCGGACTACGAATGCATTCGATGCAACACCTGTCATGCTAAGGGGCCTTCAAAGGGCTTTGATGATGAATGGGATCATGAGTTCACCTGGAACCACAGGGAGGGTAGCAAATGAAATCCTACTGCAACTATTGCGATCCTAAGCATTTTACCCTCTATGGATTCTGTGGCAATTGCAAACGCAAGTGCGAGTGTCCCCTTTATGATCCGCGTAGCAAAATGAGCCTTGAGGACTACGCAGCCTACAAAAAGCGATGGTACGAGCAGGACATGAATTCCTTTTTACAGGGTTTTGGGAGACATGAAACGTGAATGAATGGGAAGTTCTTAGAGAGTGGTGTCCCAAACTATATAAAGAAGGCATGATATTTGAATGTGGCCTCGGCTGGTATGGCCTTCTACACGATCTTTCCATGAAAATTGAGAAGATTCTGGAGAAGGAAGCGGAAAATAGCAAGCTGCATGAAGGCGAAGAAAATGAATATGTTGAAATGTTTGCTATACAAGTAAAAGAAAAATATGGCACATTGCGATTTTATATGTCTGCCCAAACCGAAGAGATGGAGCCGTTAATTCATAGTGCCGAAGTTCTCTCTTCTCAGACATGCGAGTTCTGTGGAGAGCCTGGAAAAATGCATGGCACACATTGGTTAAAAGTAAGATGCGATAAATGTTACGAGGAGAAAAAATGAATCAAGAACTTGAATTGAATGAAGATGGAAAGGTAATAGGCATTGCTCAAAGTGAAGAAGTAAAGCCAAATGATGGCATAGCGAGGATATCTTTCAAAAAGAAAAGAGACATCTTTCGTTTTAATGGAGAGAAAGACATTTCCATTAATCTTGAACACGTGACGACTATGTTCGCAGAGGGGAAAAGAATCACGTTCCAATTCTATACCAATGCGACATTCATAGATTTGGAAGATGATGCAGCTGCTAAGAGAGCTTACGAGCAAATCATAGGCGTATGGTCCGCTGATGCAATCGAGTGAAGAGCTTGCCGTCATCTTGGCTCGGCTAACTGCTCTTGAATTCAAATTCGATGAGTTTGCCGAGTCTATCCATACATTCTTGTTTTCAGAGGAAGATTATAGCCCTATCAACAGGATTCATGACAAGCTTGACAAGCTTTTGGAAGACGAAACTAGAGTCCAAAGAGTCCAAATAGCCGAAAAAACGCTGGATAAGTTTGAAGATTACATGAAGAATGTCGATAAGGTTAATGCCATGATCAATGAGTTTAAGGGATGCGTTGCTCTAGCTAGGGCTGCAATAGCAGAGCACAAGCAAGCGAATTAAGAAATCGGCTTGTCAGGACCCTTCCCCTTGATAATCTGCATGTGGCGAATAGATCTATCTAAGACGCTCATTAGCATATTTCTATAGAGTATGACTTCGTCCATGGAGTTGCAATGCGCCCAGAGGCAATTTACGCTAGCGCTTATTAGTGCTGACATTGCCAGGGGAGTGGGTTGATCTCGAAGAACTCTCCTAATATATCTTTCCATTCTGTCCGTCATTTCCATGACATCGATAACATCATCTTGGGGAATCTGGAGCCAGTCCATCATTTAGATCCTTGCCTATAATAAATTTTATCCTACAGCATAAAGTAAATAAATATCTATGCTAGAGGTGGTATCTTGAGGAACAATGACCCAATTTTTTGGCCGGAAGATTCTTTAAATGTCTCTCTTCGCCAAGGAATGGAGAAGAACTATTCGGATAGCATCAATATCCTACAGACTCAGTGGTACCAAGCAGATCTAAATCAAAGATTCACAATTAATGATCAAGAAGTCTGGGGACTCATCTTCCCAGGTGTTGCAACATATCGAAGAAAGATATGGAATTTCAACATCATGAATCCCATAAGCGAGGCTATCAGCGGCCAGCAAAGACAAACTCGCAAGAGCTCAGCAGTCATTCCTATCCATAATGGACAGCAAAAGACAGCCGACCAGCTGACAAAATGCCTTTATCACAATCACAAGCAAGGCTTCCACCAGACATTTAGCGACGCTTTCCAGCTAGGAGCTATCATCCAGGGCCTTGGCTTCATGTACCTGTATGCAGACTCAACTAAAGACCCTATTAGCCCAGATCCAAAATGGCGCTATGTAGACATGAAATCGTGCCTATTTGACCCCTATTTCCGCAAGCATGACATGTCAGATGCTCGTTTCTGGTGGGTAAGGACTTTCTTTGATGCTCAAGAAGCTGCTCTCTTATACCCTCAATTTGGCGATGAAATTCTATCACTTCCCAAGGGTACCTATCGAGATGACAAATTCTTTTATATGCCCGAGGTCTACCAGATCCAATTCCCTAACCTTATTGCTTTCGATGAATATTGGTATGCAACCAATCGAGAAGCGACATTCCTCATAGATAAAAAGACAGAAGAATGCCAGGAGTTTACAGGAACCCCAGATCAATTAAAAGAAATCATGGTGGCTTTCAAAGGGCAGCTTCGGACGATCAAAAAGCAAGTTCCTACTGTGCGTAGAAGCATTATTCTCAATGACAGGGTCATCGTGGACGAGCCAAACCCATACGGCATGGACCGCTACCCTGTGGTGCCGATGCTCGCCTTCTTCACCGCGGACACGCCATACTACGCCTACAAGTTCAACTCTCCGATGACCATGCTGAGAGACTGCCAATACCTTCTAAACCGCCTGAAGGTTTCCAATTTGGAAATCCTAGATGCTCAGCAGCAGGGATTGAAGGTTAAAAAAGGTGCCCTAGTAACTCCGGATGATGCTCTAAATTCTGGTCACGGACGCGTGCTTTCCATTGATCCTGACTTCCAAATGGATGACGTACAGGCAATGCCTATCGTGCCTCCTTCGCCGGTCATGCTCCAAATGGAAGAGATGCTGAAGGGCATTTTCTTCAATATTGCGGGCATTGATCCAAGTGCCATGGGTATGGATGTCGATGATAAAGCCGGCATTATAACCATGATGCGCGCAGCTGCAACTGCTAGAAACCTCCAAAGGCTATTCGATCAGGCCGATGAATCGCAAAGACTATGCAGCGATATAGAAGTTGAATTTATCCAGAAAATGTGGACCTATGGAAAGGTTCGTCAAGTGATTGGAGAAGAACCAACGGCTGAGTTTGACAGTAAAATCTTCTTCAAATACGGATGTAAAGTCGTTCAAGCCGCTCTTACAGAGTCGCAGCAACAGTTAGAATTAGCTCAGATTCTTCATTTGCAACAACTTTATCCTGATCTTGTTCCTCCAGACGAAATCATAGAGTGCATGACTTTCCAAAATAAAGGTCGTATCACCGAAAAAATCATGGCTAAGCAGAAAGCAATGCAAGAGCAGCAGCAGAAGATGGAAGATCTCCAGATGCAGCAATTGCAGGTCGATAATATGACAAAAGTTGCTTACGCCCATAGCCAAGAAGGGCTAGCTAAAGAACGCGTGGCCAAAATCCAGACAGATTCGGCTGTTGCTCAAGACAAACTACGCCGAGCTCATCAAGAGGATACTGCAAGCCTTCTGAACGTGGTCAAAGCTCTCAAAGAGCTCAAAGGCATGGATCTCGACCATCTCATGCAACAGGTGGAAATCCTCAATGCTTTAAGCCCTGCCGCTAATCCAGAAAAAGAAACTGTTGCACCTAAACAAAATGTTGCATAAGAATGCAATTTATGAGCAAACGCATTTAAACGAGGTGTTTTTATGAAAGAGAAAATGTCAAAAAGAGGCTATACACAAGGGGACATGAGTCCTACTGTTGAAAGCTACCAAAAGCCTGAGAAAGATTTTGCTGAGCGTGGTTTCAGCAAGACTACTGAGTACGTCGAAAGACAAGACAAGCGTCAATCCGACATGGCTAAAGACGTCAATAAGCAGTCCTATCAGGGCAGATATTCTTAAGTAGGAGACAGAAATGTCTAAACGAGAAAATTCTAAGCCTTATTCGATTGAAGTGCAAAAAGGCCCGATCCGCATGGATGAGCAATATTCTGAGCAACTCCGAAGAGAGCCTGAGTATACCATGCGAGATATTGAGAATAACAGCATGCGTCAAGACAAAATGACGTTGACCTTGCACGTTCCAAAGCAGTAGCTTTATCCTTTATCTTGAGTGGCCCCGCAAGGGATGTGATATGCGATACAACCCGCACCACTCTTTTGGCATGTTAGCTCAGATAGTAGAGCGCATCTAGGATTATAACCTGGATGAGGGCGTCAGCGCAAATCTGACACGTGCCTTTCTTCTTGGGTTCCGTCGGACGGATTAAAGTTGAGTCATGCTCAGCGCCTTATTTTTCCAAAATATATTTGCCCCATATGTGCATCCTATGTATGTTATATGCTCCATATATAACAACCATATAGGAGATATATGATTATCGTAGTCGGTGGCATCAAGGGCGGAAGCGGAAAGACAACGCTTGCAACCAATCTAGCTGTAAAAAGGGCACAAGATCACAAGGTTTTGCTCGTAGATGCAGATGAACAAAAAAGCGCATGGGACTGGTCTCAACAAAGAGATTCTTTGCCGATCCATCGTTTCGAGTTTTCATTCGTGACTGTTTGCATGTCTGGCAAGACCATTTACAACAATTTATTGAAGCTCAAAGAAGACTATGACGATATCATCGTGGATACTGGTGGAAGAGATACAACTTCTCAGCGTTCTGCTCTGTGCGTCTCGGATAAGTTAATTCTTCCTTTCAAGCCAAGTTCGATAGATATTTGGACCATCGGCCCCATCAAGGGGATTCTTTCCGAATGCGTTAATCCAGCCTTGAAGGTCTATGCTGTCATAACCCAAGCGGACGCTTCTGGAACGGATAATCAAGAGGCAATAGAAATTCTGAAAGAAGCGCCAGAGATCCAAGCTCTTGAATGTACCATTGGAAACAGAAAGGCTTTTAGAAATGCCGCTGCCGATGGACTGGCTGTTCATGAAATGTTTCATCCAGACAAAAAGGCATGTGAAGAGATGCAAACACTTTACGATTCAATATATATCTGATATATAACAAAAATATGTGCAATATATAGGAGACATATGGCAGTAAAGAAACAAATAAACGCCTCAATGGATAAATTCATTGACAAAGGTGCGGCTGTTAAGGCAAGTAAAGAGAAAGAGTTTAGAAATGTTTTGGTCAGGATTCCAGCAGATATTTTAGATGAACTGGACGCCTACTTGATCTTAAATAAGCCATGGGTAAATAGAACGCAATGGATCGTAGAAATGATACACGAAGGATTGAAGCGCAATATACCCTAGAAAACATATGCGCTCCAGGCTGTCCATGCCAAGGCAAAGAACATCACACTCATTTAAATCTCGTAAGGAATCCTTTGAAAGAAGATGTCAATGTGCCTGAAAGAAAGCATATAAATATCAGGGGAAGAGAGGAGCACGAGGCCGTCATCAAGGATGCGGCCTGGTGTAAAGAGCTGGGTTTAGATCAGGCTTACGAAACCTTTATATACCTGAAACGTTGGGGAGAGTGGTTAAGAAAGTAAGATCTTGGGTTTTCTATCCGCTTGTGGAGAGCCTAAAAGGTAATCACCTCGATATAGCTCGTTTTCTACCCAGTTGCCCTCGTCGTCCTTTTTAAACCCAAAGTATTCTAATTGGATATTCTCCCAGCGCTTGAGCGTTAGTACGTACTCCGGATCAAATATATCGGGATTCATTAAGACGTTCATCATTTGGCTTCTATGAGGCAATTCCCAGCAAAAATAGACAGTTCCACCTGGATAGACATGGAAAACCATGCTGTCTTGCTCTGGGTAGGGCCTGTATTTCGTGATTTTGCGGATTCGCACGAGTCCGCGCTTAAGCATCAAATCGTATTTTTCGTATATCGCAAGATAAAATGGCTTGCCGTTCATCTCTTTTTCGCCTTGCTCTATCGCTTCGTTGATGTCTTTCACTAAATCTTTCTTGATTTCGTGATTGACGTCGCCAATGACGATTCCCTTTTCTCCATTAATCTGTGCGTCCCTATAGATAGCCCCGACGGTTTGTCGTGTAGGATCTATGTGTGATTGATGTTCCATAAGCCCTTCCTTACCATTTCGAGAAATCTCTTCTGATCTTCCTCGTCCAATGATTTTTTAATTGTTTTCGATGACCTTGTATTGCGCATTCATTTGAACAAAAAACGCTTCTTTGCCGTATTTTGAGGTTTTCTTTTTGGACGATCTCTTTGCCACAGATGCGACAGGAGAAGGTCTTCTTTGTTTGCCTTTTCCCATCTTTCTCTAGCCTTTTCCGATACATGCAGTGATAACAAATTTTCTGATTATTTATAAAATCAGTAATTAACCGTTCAGTTTTACAACTACTACATTTCATTTCCGTCTCTTTTATTTGACTTATATTGTTTTTATTAAACAAAGTCAATCGTAAGGCGCAAAAAGATGAAGTAGCCTTCCATCACGGCGTAATTGCGTGGGCCTAGCCGACCACCAAACAGAGAGGAAATTCATGACTGAGAATGAAAACCCAAATAGCGAAGTCCAAGAGGTAGCGCCTCCGGTCGAAACCCAAGTCAATGAAGTGAAAGAGACACAGCAATCTCAAGAGCCGGTGACGAACCAGCACTTGAAGGCGATGCGTCTCAAGAATGCCGAACTCGAAAGAGAGCTGAAACAATTGCGAGACACTCAGATGCAGATAATGCAAGCCCAGCTTGCGAATCAGCAGCCTGTTCGTCAAGTAGAGCCAGACGAGTTTGATAAAATCGGCGATGAAGAGTTCATTCCTTTAGGTAAGGTGAAGAAGCTGACTGAGAGAAGTTCTCAGAATGTACTCAAAAACGCCGAAGATCTTGTAGATAAGGCTGTCGAAAGACGGTTGAAAAAAATGCAAGATGATCAATTCATGGATCGCTTAACTAAGCAATATTCAGATTTCTCCGAGGTCGTCAATGCGGAAACTTTATCACTTTTGGAAGTAAAAGAACCTGAATTGGCGGCGACGATTGCGGAATCAAAAGATCCCTATAAGATCGGCGTCCAAAGCTACAAGTACATCAAGGCGATGGGACTTACTCAAAAGGCGACAGAGACTCGGAGAGAAAAGGAAATAGACAAGGCGATCGAAAAGTCAGAGAAGGCGGTAACGTCTCCCATGGCATACGACAAGCGACCTATTGCCCAGGCTTTCAAACTCACTGATGCCATGAAGAAGGATCTCTACCGCGAAATGCATGGATATGCAGCTCTCGCCAGCTCGGTTCCTGAAATGACCCAGTAGGTCAAACGGAACAAAAACTATGTCAGTATCAATTGCATCGTTACCACCGCAAATTCAACAGCGGTATAACGCGAAATTGCTGTCAACCCCAGAGCACAACCTGATTCATCAGTTGTTTGCGACTCCAGTGGAATTGCCAGACAATCAAGGTTTCATCGATCGTCAGTCACGTTATGACAGGCTCGACCTGTTCGAAGTGCCTCTCGATGATGGCCAAAACAACCCACCACCTCAACAGCTTAATCGCGTTGACGTGGATTGCCGTGTACGTGTGTACGCGACTTATATCGTCCTGACTCGTCAGGTCACGATCACCAATGAAGACCCTGTGTTAAATTCTGCCGCGGCTCGACTTGGACAGTCCCTCAGAGAGACCCAAGATGCACTTCAGAGAGACAACTTGGAAAGCTCTGCTTCCATTATCAACTCTGTAGGCGGATCAAATGGCGACATCCCGAGTGAGATGGCTATTTCAGACGTGGATGACGTCTTTACCGTGTTGCAAAACAACAGCGGTGAGTACATCACAAACATCGTAGAAGCTGAAAACCGTTTTGGAACAAGTCCTATCGGCGATGCATACGGTTGCATGTTGACCACTCGAATGATTCCTGTGCTCTATAACATGTCTGGTTTTATCAAGAAATTCCAATATCCGAATATTTCCCAAACGTTAAGCGTGGAAATCGGCGGTGCAAACAACGTGCGTTTCTTTGCTTCTGAGCAAGGTTCTGTCTCTCCAAATGCTTCAATGCTTGGAAATGACATTGCTAACTGCTTCGTAGCAGCTAAAGAGGCTTACAAAGTTGTGTGGCAAGCAGGTGGTAAAGCTCGCTTTATCTATCTGCCTCCTGGTTATAACAACGATCCTTGCATGCTCCGGCATACAGCGGGTTGCTCGTTCTACCAAGGGCAATGTATCACCAACGACCTGTGGATTCAAAATTTAAGATCAACAGGAATATAGGAGGTCACAATGTTACCATTTTCTTTTATTGGGTCTTGGACTTACACAAACCCAGCAACGCCAGTGGCTGTTAATATCCCAATGACTGCAAAACCTGACTGGGTTTTCGTCAAGGATACAACCAACTGGGGCGCACAAAACACAGCTGCCAATCCGATCTATTCCGAATGGTTTAGTTCTATGGCTGCTGGCTCTTTCATGGCACTTGGGCAACCAAGTTCTACAGGCGCAGGTGTCACCACCTATGCTTCAGCTGGCACATCTGGCGGCTTCACTTTCATTGACCAAACTAACCCTCCAACTTTTACAAGAGTTGCGATTACAGCGGTCAACGGAACGACTTTTGTTGTTTTGACTGGCACCACAACAGGAATCAACGTAGGCGATACCGTCCGCTTGATTAACGTTGTCGGTGGCAAGCAAATCAGCGGGCCTAACCTTTATCAGGTGACAGCCGTATCAGCCGGCGTAAGCATTACCCTCGGGTATGCTGCTTCAGCTGCTACAGCAGGACTTGTTGTTGCTAACGCAACGACTGGATTTTACCAAAAGGTCTATCCAGGTCAATTCCTGCCTAACACATTGCCAGTTGCTTACATTACGCAAGCGACTCAAGCAGTCGTGTATTTCTTCAGACAAAACCCATACACACCAGGGGAACTTGTAGATTTCCAAATCCCAACGCCTTACGGCATGACTCAGCTGAGCAATTTGACAGCTAATTCGGGAAGCGGACCTTTTTCAAGCAATCCTTCTGGAGCGGCTCGGGTCTTGAGTGTAACTAATTCCGCAACTGTCTCATCTATCACAATAGATGTCGACACAACCGGCTTTACTGCATTCCAATACCCAACATCTGCGGCTTTCGCAGGTGGGAATTCGCCGGCTGTATGTATGCCTGCTGGTTCAGGTGTTGTACCTCTTAACGGAAGTGCAACGGTCCCAGCATCTCCTCCAGGAACAAACCTAGCTGACGCATTCGACAACAAGTCGCAATTCGTCATGAACATCGGTTTGTCTGCTGTAGGGGTAGCAAGCGCTAACATGCAAGTGTTCGCGTTTAAAGCTGATTTTGTCAATGGAATCACTAACGCATAACCAAGTGGAGGGGGAGGTAAAAAACCCCCTCCTTTAACTAAAGGATTAAAATGGAAGTCAGAGAATTAAATAAGAAGTCAAAGAATACATTACCCGCTGCTGAAAGAGATGAACTCGTAAAAAAGATGCGGAAAGAAGACGATAAAATGCGCACGGGAATGTTTGAATTCCTCGATGCTCAAGGCGGATGGCTAGAGTTTTCTTATCGAAAATATCCAGGCGAGCCGATTCAAATGATCAAGATGATCCACGGAGAGATTTGCGATCTTCCTATGGGAATCATCAAGCATTTGAATAACACGAAGAGAAAGGTAAGACGTTATAACATGGAACTGAGTCCCGATGGGAAAAAGATGCCTCGCAGCTACGATGTAGTATCTCGAGTACGATTTACCCCCACGGATGTACTGTGAGTGCTCCTGACTCCAACTTTGGACCTCCTTTTGGAGCCGATTTTATTCCAAACCTGCAATATATCACGAATATTACGCAGGCGTTTCCTGCTGTTGTTACTTTCGATGGCGATCATAATTTTACCATCGCTGAATGGATAAGCTTTCGCGTCCCACCCCCTAATGGGATGATTCAGCTTAATAATCAGAAAGCCCAGATAATCTCCATCACGCCAACGACTGTAACAATAGCAGTAGACACGAAGAATTTTTATCCCTTTATATCTGTAGAAGATCCGCAAGTTCCGTGTGTCGCAGTGCCAGCTGGCTCTGGGGTCATTCAGGGAACGACGACCGTGACATTAGAAGATGCATTTGATAATAGGCCGGTAGAATGAGCACATTTGTACCAACATACCCTCTGTTTCCTACGTTAGCAAACGCAGTCACTAAGACGCGTAAATTGACGGGTTCGAGCAATTCGTTTCAGACGACGGATTCAGACATTGTGCAGAAAATGCATAGTTTCTATTCCTATGATTTGCCCGCCAAATTCCGATCTTTAAAGCTCAAGGATATCTATACTTTCACGACAAACGTTGGTCAAGATGTATATCCTTTCAATAGCGAACTTTACATCACGGTAAATCAGCCCTGTTACTGTGCCAAAAGAGAGATTCAATTATTTACCAATCCCTGGTCATTTTACGGCTCTAATTTTAATTGGCAAGACTACACTAATTTTGCCGCAGGCGATGGAACTACAGGTCCCTATAGCGGTTTTACGACAGCGTCTCCTTTGATCCCGAGCGTCAATAACGATCCAGGACCACAGACAAATCGCAATCTTTTCTTCCCTCAAAGCAGGGTGCAAAATGTTCTTATCACCGCGAACGTCATCGGCACTAATGGAGTCGGACAAACACAGAACGTGACCGACGATGGCCTAGGAAACCTGATTCAGATCTTCCAGACCTCTAATTCAGGCAATCAAGAGTATGGCTGGACCTACTATCGACAGTACGCCTCTTCCACGCCTACAGTGGCTGGAAACGCCACAATCAACTATCAGACAGGTGCAATCACAGGGCTTATCTTCGCACAGGCAATTCCAGCTGGGACGCCAATTCAGATTCAATATAACCCTAAGCAGTTCTCTATTCCTCTAGCAATTATGTTCTACCAAAACCAATTCACACTATGTCCAACTCCAGACAAGGGATATACGATCGAGCTGACTTGCTACCGTCAGCCTATCCAGGCGCTTTTAGCTGCCGACATGACTGGAAACCCCGAGCTATCCGAATGGTGGGAAATCCTCGCTGTTGGGGCTGCTAAGAAGATATTCGAGGAAAGGCTCGATTCCGATGGAGTCATGTTCATCGACAAGATGCTTAAAGAGCGCTACGACATCATCGAGACAAGGACCTATGCACAGATAGGGCAAGAGCGCATCTCAACGCTTTACACCGATCAGCTCACAGAGAACTACGGCAGCAATGGACAAACCTCAGGCTTTGGGTCGATATAAGGAGAAAATATGCCTATACCAACATTCACAGCAGGATATCCGCCAGACGGGTCATCTTTAGGACAAACAAAGTCAACGATTCGCAACAACATCGACGGCACGTTTCAGACGGTAGCCATCGATCATGTGGATAATAATGGCCAACCAGGATCTCAACCAGCTGGCTATCACAAAATTATCCATGAAGTGAGCCAAACAAGTGTTGCGACCGTGGCCAATTACAATCAAATCTTCTCAGGAGTTCCTGGAACCTTGATTGTCAATGGAGTCACAACCCCAACCATTCCAACTGGTGGAGACACGCAGCTATATTCTTTGACTGGAGCAGGAGTGCTATCTCAGCTTACTGGATCAAGTAAAACTACCAATGGATATGCGTGGGTTGGAGGAATTTTACTGCAATGGGGATTTGATTCATTTACGGGCTCGCAAAATCCAGCCCCTTCATTCCCAGTGGTATTTCCGAATGCTTGTCTTAACATTCAACTGACCATTTTGAATACGAATACCACAGTGCCGGCGGCCTGGAGATTAACCACTCAGCCTTCTGCTTCTACATCTGGTTTTACGTCAAATGTTCAAGCTTCTGGAAATTCAACGCTTTTCTGGTTTGCTATAGGTTATTAAATGACAGGATTTCATCAAGTCTTGATCGGAGGATATCCAGGAGGCGGTCTCACTCAAGATCGTAAGCCTGCACTACTCGCCAATGAAGCCTATTCCGATCTTAAAAATGCCTACGTCTTTCGTGAGAGAACAAAAAAAAGAGATGGCGAAGTCCCTATAGGCAGATTGCGAAGATCAATAACTGGTGGATTAGGAAACACGGACGGAGCTGGCTCGTTCAACGATCTGTTATTTACTATCTTCTCCTTAGAATCCACAGCTAGTCTGGTCCCTGGGACTATACGCATCACGATTGGTGCGCAGGTATTTACTGACAATTCTCTTGGCATACTATCCAATGGGATCGGAGGAACTGGCACGGTAAATTATGCAACTGGACAAATTATCGGCACCACAAATCCAGTTTTGGCAAACACTGCCATTTCTATAACTTTCCTTTATTATCCTGGTCTTCCAGTCATGGGAATTTTAAGAAGGGATGTGTCCACTTTTGGGATTGAGGCCACTGTCTTTTTCGATACAAAATATGCCTATCAATATGTCAATGGATTCCAAGAACTGGTTGCCGGAACGACTTGGACTGGGACAAACACCGACTTTTTTTGGGCCGCCAATTATCAGGGAGCTACCCCTAATTTAAGATATTTCTTTGTCACCAACAACAATATTGACATTCCCAATACTCGATATGATCCCATTCGCTATTATAACAGTTCAGCATGGACAAACTTGCAGCCACTCGTGACTGCCACGGTGACTCTTTGGCAATGTTTGATCTTAATTCCCTACTATGGCCGTCTCTTGGCCCTAAACACATGGGAAGGCCCCACAGCCTCTACTTACACGGGCGCCGTCAATTTCTTCGCTAGATGCCGATTTAGCCAAATTGGAGACCCCACATCAGCTACTGCATGGCGTTCTGATCTATTCGGATTAGGCGGATTTCTTGACGCTCCAACGAATGAAGCTATTGTCAGCGCGGCTTTCTTTAGAAACACACTCATAGTTTTCTTTGAATATTCGACTTGGCAATTAAGATACATAGGTGAATATGGAATTCCATTCATATGGGAGAGAGTTTCTTCTGATTTCGGTGCCGTTTGTCCTTACAGTCCTATTGTTTTTGATCAGGGAGTAATGGCAATTAGTGACCGTGGTGTCATTCAGGCTGCTGCCAATGGCGTTACCCGATTAGATGAACAAATTCCTGAGCAGGCTTTTAGCTTTGAAATTCAAAATAGTGCGCCTTTCTTTGTCCATGGAATCAGAGATTTTGAGAAGGAGCTCGTCTATTGGAATTATTTAGACACTTCTGATGCCTCCACAACTCAGGCATATCCCAACTCGGTTCTTGTTTTCAATTATCGCAATAACACCTGGGCAAAATTCCGAGATACAATCACATGCTTTGGTATTTCACAATTCCAGTTCGGAATCACTTGGGATAGCTTGACAACGTTTTGGGAAAGCAATGTCACTTGGGATAACGTGGATGACCAGCAATATGTTGACTATGTGACGCTAGGAACTCAAGCTGGATTCATAAACATTTATCAAAATCCCGATGCACAAACTCCTCAACCAGTCACAACCCTTTATGCACCGACTATGGCAATCACAGCGGTGAATTTTGGAGTCAATCCCGCTCGGATCACTATCCCAAGCCATAATTTAGCTAATAGCGAGATTATCTATATTCAAAACACACTTTGGAGTGGAACAGACCCAGGACTAAACAATATTATTTATAACGTGACGGTGGTAGATGCCAATACTATCACTCTAGCCATTTGGGATGTTGCTTCTCAAAACTACGATGCCGTTAATATCACCTCCTCTGCCGTTTATATCGGCGGTGGCATCGTCACGCTCTTTCCTAAGATGAATATCCAAGGAAAAGACTTTAATCCCTTCCAGGGGGCTGGAAAGCAGTTTAAACTCTCCTACATCGACTTCCAGATGGATTCTAATCTTCTATCTCCTGCCATAGCCGCTACGACAATTCAGCTCTTTGTCAACTCTTATCTAGGAGAGCAAGCCAATTTAATCAGTACGAACAAAGAGCTCGTTAATTCATCTCAAGGCTGTGGTTTTATCACGAACGCCACCAAAGCAAACCCTTGTCAGATCACAAGCCCAGATCATAGCTTGATCACGGGAACTTTGATTTACATTGCTAATGTGCAGGGCATGACGCAGTTAAATTCTGCCATCTATTCGATCACTGTTGTTGATGCGAACAATTTTACCTTGGACAACACGAACTCCACAGCCTTCAGCACATACACCACCGGAGGCATATGGAATACCTCTGCAATCAATGGTCAAACGTATATTTCTGGCTCTGAATACGCCTGGTATCGCTTCTATAGCACGCAATTTGGCCAGTATCTTCGGATTGGCATGACCTACGATGACAACCTCATGAATCAGCTGGCAACGCATCAAACTCCTATGGAATTGAATGCGATGAACATCTGGTTTAGAGAGGGTGGAAGATTGATTAACTGATATATATTGCATATATCAAATATATAGGAAATATATATAATGACACTTTCTAGCAACCAGCCATTAAACACGAATCAGCTGCCAGTCTCTTTGGATGTGACTCCCGAAGACAAAGAATTTCAAAGCATTTTACTCCTCTATCTTCGCAGAGTAGCTAATGCCGTGAACACCAAAGAAAGTGGTCTATTTCTCTTACAAGAAAATGCAAGCTTTGAGCAATGGTATCAGATTGGAAATCCTGGGCAGAACAGAAATGGCTACAGGATTACGGCCGATTTGGTGATGCTCAATGGCGGAAATATTCCCGTTGGAACCACAAATATTGTTTTATCATCCTCAACACAACCTCTAAACATCACGGGATATCTCTATCCAGTGCAAGGCTTTGGGGGAGCAATTGACACAGGAGGCCTTTCTTATTTCTTAAATGATCCTGATATTTACGTCAGATATCAGAACTCGACAAATACGATAATTATCCAAAACAATTCGGGTAATGCCCTGACATGGTGCGTTTGGGTTCAAGAGTATTTAAAAAACTAGGTAAAATATGCCATCATTCAGCGACTGGCTCTTCGGGAGCCCAGACAAGTTAAAAAAAATTGCAACTGGAACAAAAGAGCAGCAAGCGTTGCATAGCAATATCCTTGGTAAAGCCATGGGAATGCAACAAGGTCAAGGCGGATATGATCTTGCTAATCAATATTACAATAACTTGCTCGGCGGAGGCCAAGGGGATGCTTTTCAACAATTTTCTGATCCCTACATGCAGCAATTTCAAGAGCAAGTGCTTCCTCAGATAGCTGAAAGATTTGCTGGCATGGGCGCACTCTCATCTAGTGGTTTTGGGCAATCTCTTGGAGGTGCAGCTTCTGGGCTACAGTCTCAACTTGCTCAGCTCTTCTCTCAGCTTCAAAGCCAAGCAGCAGGGCGACAATACGATCAATATAATCAATTTGGACAGCAACAGAATCAACAAGCTCAAATAGGATTGAATTACCAGCCGTTCAGATATACCCAGAAAGAAGGATCTCAGGGATTTTTAGGTCCGCTTTTGGGTGGAATTGGTGGACACTTGGCAGGTCCGCTTGCGGGAGGAATCGCTGGAGGAATCAGCAGCCTATTTAAACCTAAAGCTTCAGCCGGAGGAATATCATGACAGGTCCAGTAATTAAATTAGGAAATCCACAAGGCAAACTCTCAGAAATGCTCGGCATGAGCTTAGGAGAGGGCATCGGTAATGGGTTAAATACTTTCTTTGCTAACAGAAGCTTGGAAAGTGTTATGAACGACAAGGCGCTTGAAAAGGCCCCCATAACAAAGAAACTGGAAGCTATTCGTTCAGCGCTCTCTCCATATGGAGAAAAAGGTCAGGAAATTTTTCAGCAACGCATGGCCATTGAACAACAAGCAAAAATAGGTCGCAGCGTCTACGATTCCCTAATTCGAGCCGGATATCCCGATGAAACTGCAAAAATATGGCAAAATCAGATGGAAAATGCTCCAGTAGGAGGCCAAAGTGACGTAATTAGGAACGTAAACGACCTAATTCGTCGTTCAAAAGCGGGTAAAGGATTACAAGGGGAATTTGAAACAAGACCTGAAGCTAGGCCGAGCATCGAAATTCCTGGTACAGATTTAGGGACTCTTCCGCTTGATTTTCCTGAACTTAATGAACCAATTGGGATGACTCCATCGGAAATAGTAAAACAGAATGAATATCGAGAAAAGGCCAATGCTCCTCTTTATCAAGAAACCGTCGATCGCTTGAATGCTTTAGATGATGAATATCGAGCCGTGAAACATCTACAGGAACTGAATGAAATGCCAGGAGCTCTTCCTACTGGTGGTGAGAAATGGAATGTCGATTGGGATACAGGAGAATTACGAGTAAAAGCTTTGGCTACTCCAGAAGCGCAGGATTATGTAAAAACGATTGCCCTTTTAGCAAGACGAGCTAAAGATTTCTTTCCAGGAAGGGTCACTAATTTCGACTTAGATCAGTTCAAGCAGGGATTTCCTACTTTGGCTAATAGCCCAGATGGTCGTAGACTCATCGCGGAACAATTGGCTCTAGGCAATCGTATTGCCTATCTCAAAGATGAAACATTCAAAGCTGCCATGGATCATTATGGTTCCGGAGCCGATCCTCATTTGGTCAAAAAATATGCGACACAAAACTATAGAAAATTAAAAACTCAACTGGAAGATCAGTTAATGAAAGTCAATGGTAAAGCTAGATTAATGGCTGCTGAGGGGGGCCCCAGATTATCTCCAGAAGAAAAAATTAAAAGCGCTAAAACTGTTGAGGAGCTTTTCCCTTAATGACAGCCAATCTTCGCTATCAAAGAGCAAAGGAATTAAACATATCCGACGAGGATATAGCAAAAACTTTTGAAAAGAAAGATCCCACATTTAAAGCCCGTTACGATCGTGCCTTAGAATTAGGTCTTACTCCGGAAGAAATATTCACTAAGGCTCACGACTATTATGAAAAGAAAAAGCAACCCGAGCGTCCAAAAGAAATGGGTGTCGGAGATTATGCTGTTGATGTCGGACAACAAGGTGCTCAAGGATTCGGTATTGGATCTCTAGGAACCTACGGAGACATTCTTGATTTATTCGGCCTACAAGCAAAAGAAACACTTCCTGGCGAGAAAGCTAAATATGACCTTGAATCTCAGATCCTAAATAAAATGGATACAGGCGCAGTTCCTTCTGCTGGAGAACTTCTTGCACTCAGCGATGATGATGATATAGCTCCTAGATTTTCACGCCTTCCTAATTCTCAAGAAGTAGAAGAAACTGGAAAGAAACTTGGCGTCGTCTCTGAACCAAAAACAGCGGCAGGACGCTATGCACGCAGAATTGGCAGGATTGGAGGGGGCACAGCTGCTTTAGGTGCTGGTGGTGGAATTACGACTCCAATAGTCGCAGGTGCCACTGGTCAAACTTTAGAAGAGTTGGGAGCTCCTCCTTGGGTGCAAGCGGCAGGGGAAATTGTAGCTGCTCTGAGTGTTGCACCAAAGACAAATATTCCTGTGACATCCAAAAGCAAAGAAGTTGAAAAAGTCATCGGTGATTTAAGAAAAGCGGGATATTCCGAGAAAGACCTTACACTCGCCAAAAGCGCACTTGAAGAGAAGAAGATACTTAAGAAGCTTTCATCTATGACCCCAGGAGTTGAAAATACAATTCAGAAGGGGATTAAAAACAGCGAAGATTTATTTAAAGAACAAATCAAAAAAGGACTTCCAGGATATGCTGAAGGGGGGCTGCCGTATCTTCAAAAGCAAGCTAATAATGTTTACGGCACAATGGAGGAATTAGCCTCTACCATTCCCATAAAAAACAAAGCTCCAGTCAAGAAATCTATCGAAGATGCGATTGCTTACCTAGAGAAATATCCTCTATTGGATGAGCAGAAGAAGTTCATCGAATTCATGAAAGATGGACTCACAAAGCTTGATAAAGCAGACACAGCAGAGTTCTTCACTGGCTTCTATCGCAATCTTGGAAGGGCAGGTAATTGGGGAGATCCTAAGCAAAAAGAGCATCTTCTCGGCATGGTTAAGCAGGGGATTAAAGATACATTTGCTGAATCTGGTCCAGAAGGGGCCAAATTTGGCAAATACTTCGATAAAACCAACGAGGCATGGAAGCATTGGATAAACACTGCTGACATCATGGAAACGATCGAAAAGGCCCAAAATATTGATGGAATGAATTTTAAAAAGCTCAGTGATATTCTAAATAAGCCTGAGAATCATGAACTGGCTAAGAAAGTTTTAGGTTCTGAACAGCTTGAAAACATTAAGTCGATAACACAGGGTGCGGATGCTATCGAATCGTTGTTAAAGCAAATCCCTAAAACTGATAAAAATATTCAATCTATTAAATGGCTTGGTGCTGCCGCTTCATTAATTGCACATGACTATCGCCCGATGGCAGCCTTGGTAGGATGGGAAACGGCTAAATTTATTTCCACTCAAATGTTGATAAATCCAAAATATCAAAACATCATGAAAAAACTAATCACTGCTGCCAAGAACAATTCAAGTGAGCAAGCTGTCATATTGGCTCAAGAATTGGTCAAAGAATCTCATGATAATGCAGCCAGCCAAGCAAAATAATACCTCCAATAATCTGTAAAACGATCATTTTTTTTCCTTATTCTCTTCTCTTTCTTGCAATAAAATCGCCATTTTAGTCTCCAATACCAGAATTCTTTTCTCAAAACATGTCTTTTCGACTGAATAAACTGGCTTCTCATATCCTATCAACATTTTTGTGAAGTATGCTGTGATAAAACAGCATCCAACGATTGAAACTGCAATCCAAAACTCTTTGCTCATGTTTTCTCCTTTATCTTTTTCCTGCTTCTAAAATCGGCAAATTAGCTTCAGTCGGAATATAGACAATTTCCTTGCTGCTTGTTTGTAATGATGTGATCCATAAATATCTTAAATATGATTCATTATTTTTTAATGATTCTCCTATGATTTTATTTGCTTCAGCAACGCCTCTAGATCGAACAATTTCGGCTTCAGCAAGGTATTTTGCGCTTTCCTGAAAAGCTTTTGCTTCCAGCGTTTTGATTTGTCTATTTGATTCGGCATGGGCAAGTTCTGCTTCGCCTTTTTTTCGTTCCGACCACACATCATAAACGCGGCCTACAGCAGCAAATCCCCATATAGTGATAATTATGAAAAATGCGATAATGCCAATGCCCTTGGCTATAGTAATATTTTCTGGTTTCATTTCAGCTTTTCCTCTATAGCCTTCAATCTTTTTTCATGACCAAAATCCGACTCTAATTTAGTGATCCTCTCGCAATGCTTAATTTCATCATTTTTTAATTGATATAAGAACGTCATCAGCGTCAAAAACAAGAGAGTCAATGAGACATATAATCCCATTTTTTCATAGTTTGCAGGAGATTTCGTTTTATTATCTTCCATGTGGCAGGCTCCAGTAAATCCCCCAGCACGCTATAAAAACACTGATTATTGCTATTACCCAGAACATAATTCCTCCTTATTTTTTATTTTCACACATGCTTTGCAGATGCAGTCTTTCGAGCTCTGACTCTGCGATTCTATAGGGAGCTCTTATTCCCATGCTAGGCCTGGAAGCAAATATCTTGCCTAACTTAATCGCTCTTATAACAGTCGCACGAGACATCTTAATCCGCTCTGCAAATTCTTCAACTGTAAGAAAAGTTATTCCCATATTTTCCTCAATATTTCTGTATTACATATCACTCCATTATTACTCATTGTCTATTAAACGTCAATCTTCTGTTAGTCAATAAATATATACGTTGACGTGTGTGAATTTTATACAGCAATTTTCAATTTTAAACCTTAACAGGAGTATTTATATGGCGAAGATGTTTCAAGTTTATGGTATCGGACAGGCTTTGATCCCTGTGTTACCACCCCCAATTCCTTTTTTAACTGCACCAACTAGCAATCAAACCAATTATGAGATTGGTCAGTTAGTTTTTACACCGCCTAAAACCCCTACAGCTTTTTATCTCTATGGTGGTGGAGGCAATTGGATTCAAATTTCTGATGTGGATGGACCAGTCCAATCCGTGACAGGAACTGCAAATCAGATTCTTGCCACTCCAACAACTGGAAACGTCGTCTTATCTTTAATTGGCCCTTACACACCAGCGACATACACAGCACACGGTGTCTTAATTGGAGAGGGAACAAGCTCAATTGTTGCAACAGCAGCCGGATCAGCTGGTCAATTGCTAACTTCCGGAGGAGCTTCCGCAGATCCTACCTGGACAACTGCCACCTTCCCTGCAACAGCTGGAGCAGCAGGCACTATTTTAAGATCAAATGGCACGAACTGGGTTGCCTCAACTGACACCTTTCCAGACACTGTGGTTGCTGGCGATCTTCTTTTGGCAACTGCTACAAACGTTATTGGGTCTTTAGCTGATGTAGCCACAGGCCAAGTGCTGGCAAGCGGTGGCATAGGCGTCGTTCCTGCATACACAGGCTCTCCTTCAGTCAGCGGAACTGTCACAGCTGGAACAGGGCTTGTTGCAACCACAGGCGGTATTACAGCGACAGGAACCTCAAATATTAACACATCAGGCTCTGCTGTAACCACGATTGGAACTGGAGGGACAGGCGCAACCAACATTGGTAATGCCACAGGCAATACAGCGGTTACTGGATCTCTCACAGCCACTACGACATTGACAGCCACTCTAGGTGCAATCACTGCATCGAATGGTAACTTTGTTGGCTCGACAGCAGGAACTGGAATTTTATTGAATTCTCCAGCCGCATCCGGCGTCGCAGCTTCTCCAGTTGTTGTGAACGGAAGATCTGGCCAAGCAACGTTTACAACCGTAAGCATTGCAGCAGCCGCAGATCTGACCCTGACAATCACGAACTCTTCTGTCACAGCTTCAACCACACAGGTTCTCTATTCTATGAGCGGAGCAACCACAGGTGCAGCACTAAGCATTAAGAGCGTGACTAATACAGCTGGATCTTCGGCCATCGTAGTTACGAACGGGACAGGAGCAACTACCTCGACAGCAGACATTGTGTTGAACTTTTTAGTCCTGAACGCATAAGGAGGAAAAAATGTTTACAACCCAAGCTAGAGTAGACACGTTAAGAACGTTAGCTTTTGGAAGTGTTAGCGGCTCCTATGCGGCTGTCGGTGCGGCCTTTTCCTTTCAGGCAAGGATTATTTGCTTCACCAATACGACCAATGCCGATGTGATTTTCAGCATGAATGGATCTACAGACCAATTGATTGTGCCAGCTGGCAGTTTCAAGCTGTTCGACGTAACCATGAATCACCGTCCTGTCAACATGGATGATTTCTGTTTCGCAATAGGAACGCAGTGGTATGTAAAGGGCGTAGCAGCAACAACGTCAGGGGCGGTATACATTGAAGTCGTCTACGCGCAGCCAGTCTAATATCCAGGCTTTACAGTCGGATAGAAGAATTGAAGCTCTCATGAAGAAGCAGGAGGTGGAACACCAGCATGTCATCTCCAATCATCACAAAGAGATGCAAGAGCTTAGAGATGCTCTTAATCTTTCCATGGAGAAATTCAAATCTTTATCCGAGAAGGGTGAAGAAGAATTAAGGGATTTGAGGACTTATACGATCCGTCAAATGACCAAATTAAGTGAGGGAATCTGGATTAATGAAAAACAGATTTCCGAGCAGAAAAAAACCATTGAAGATTTGAATAAAGAGTTGCTCGTTTTTCACACTCTCTATGCGTCCAAAATTGATATGGATCGGTTTAAAAGAGAAGTGACTGCCCAGATAACAGAAGTCGTCACATGCAATATCAATGGATTTCAAGAATGCCAAAGCCAATTGAGAGGTTTGTTTAATTCTCTGCTGGAGGATTTGACAAAATCTAAGGCAGAAACAGAGAAGAAATTCATGGAACTCGTTGATCAGATTGAAAGGAATTACAATGTTTTAAAAATTGATCGAGATGGCGTTTTAAAGGAAATCCGCGTCTGGGAGAAAACCATTTTCATCATCGAGAAGAAAATTGAAAACATCTACACGCTAATCGAAAGAATAAATCAAAGAGGTGAAACATGTCACAAGCCGGAATAGTGGACGTTGAGGGTAGTCACCCGCAAATCCCAACATCCTTTATCACCAATAGCGGCACTGCTATTCCCCTAGCTAACGTTCTTGAAATCCTGGGGACGACAGTCGCAGCGCATAGCATTCCTCTTCGGACAACTGGATCGGGCAATACAGTCACTATAGAGGCACAATATGCTTCAGCGGCCGCATCATCGGTTGGAACTAATGCTGGCTTTGCCTCTTTTATCTCGACCCAGTTCAACGTTGATGCCAATGGATTTGTTTCTTTAAACGGGTCAGTCGTTGCCCAGACAATCACTGGGAACACAGGAGGAGCTCTTTCACCCACGGCCGGTAACTGGAACATATTAGGAACCTCAACTGCGGCAGGTGCTATACCGGTACAGACTTCTGGTAGTGGTAGCACTTTAACGGTGCAGGTTCAGAAATCCCAGGCAATAGCTTCCACAAACGCAACCAATGTGGGATTAGCAGCCTTTAATAGCGCTTTCTTCACGGTAGACGCCAATGGATTTGTCTCCATCAATGGTGCTGCTATCGGAGAGACCATCACAGGCAACGTAGGTGGAGCTCTATCTCCGACCGCTGGCAACTGGAACATTCTTGGCACGTCAACGGCAGCCGGAACCACGCCAGTGCAGACATCGGGTACAGGAAGCACGCTTACTGTACAAGTCCAAAAAGCACAAGCAATCGCTTCCACTAATGCGACCAATGTAGGGCTTGCGGCTTTCGATTCGGCTGCTTTTGATGTAGATGCTAACGGTTTTGTGCAACTTAATGGCGGCGGGATAGCTGCGACGGCCTTTGATGTACAGGCTAACACAGCTCCTGGAACTGATCCAGTTGTGCCAACTGCTGCGGGAGTTGTCACAGTCAATGGAGCTGCTGTTGCCAACCATTCTGTGGTCTTAGAGACAAGATCTAGGGCTGCTAATGCATATAATTTGGAAGTCCAATATGCAACTTCGGCTGCCGCTACAGATGCCACAAAGTCAGGGGTTGCCCATTTTGATTCAGCAAGGTTTTCAGTTGATGCCAATGGATTCGTATCACTTAGCGGTACTGGAGCTTTACAGACCCTTTCCGATGATGTTGGAACAACCATTACGCCTGCTGCTGGAAATATCCAGCTTGTCGGCCATGTTGTTGAGCAAGGAGCGACCAAATTCTCTACAGTTGTCGCTGGCACAAATTTAGCCAATATCAACCCTATGTCCTCATCAAGATGGATTGTGGACCCTCTTGGATTCAACGGAACACACACAACAATCACTAGCGCTATCACCTCAGCAACCTCCGGTGATACCATCTTCATCTTGCCAGGAACTTATACAGAAAATCCGACATTGAAAGCGGGGGTAAATTTAACTGCATATCAAGGTGATGGTTATAACGGACATGTGATAATTAATGGAAAATGTACCATGACAACAGCGGGTACTGTCGTAATTTCTGGGATAGAACTTCAGACAAATTCAGACTTTTTTCTCGCTGTCACAGGAAGCGCAGCTTCCATAGTTTATCTAGTCAACTGCGTAATGAATGCATTAAATAACACAGGAATATCCCATACATCATCGTCGTCATCTTCTATTCTTATATTCATCGATTGCCAAGGTTCAATAGGAACGACAGGAATCACCCTGTTCGTTTCAACTAGTGCTGGCAGTATGAGCTTTCAAAATTGCATTCTCGGAAATGGTGGAGGATCGACAACACCATCATCCGTATCGACGGGCTCGATCTCTTTTTTCGAAGGATTAGTCGGATTCCCTTGCTCAACTTCGAGCGTAGGGGTGATTAACACTGATCACGCATCATTCAATACCGGAAATGCCACATGCCTGACCACGGCTGGCACTGGAGGTGGGACCCTTCAATTTACTGAATTCCAAAGTGGAACAGCCTCGGCTCTATCTATAGGATCTGGAACAAGCGTCAATCTTTTTACGTGTAATATTAATTCACAAAACACAAATGCAATCACTGGCGCTGGAACAATAAATTATTCAGATGTTAGCTACTGTGGAAATTCCACAACAATAAATACCACCACTCAATCAATCAAACCGAGTTCTTGTTTTCAAACTATCGTCCGACAAGTTTTTACTGCAAGTGGAACATATACGCCAACGGCCGGAATGAAAAATTGCGATATTGAAGTTTTAGGTGGCGGTGGCGGTGGCGGCGGAGTAGGTGCTTCGCCAACGGTATCTTTTTCAGTTGGCGGAGGTGGTGGAGCAGGTGGATATTCCAAAAAAGCATTCACAGCAGCGACCATTGGAGCTAGCCAATCGGTTACAATTGGTGCAGCAGGAGCAAACGGGGCTGCTGGCGGCGCGGCTGGAGGTGCTGGTGGTACAGGCGGCACAACTTCAGTCGGAGCATTAATATCTGCTACGGGAGGCATTGGAGGTGCTGCTGGGGTAGTACAAAGCGTTGCTCCTACTGGAGCGGCTGGAGGTGCTGGTGGTGTAGGATCAAGTGGAGATTTCAATGCCAATGGGGCTCCTGGCGGAATGGGATTCGGAGGAGCAATTGCTGCCTTATCATTTGCCGTGAGCGGAGTTGGAGGATCTTCTATTTATGGGGGCGGAGGACTTGCTGTATCAACAACAACAGGAGCTGGAACTTCAGGCCTTGCAGGAACGCTTTATGGTGCTGGAGGCTCTGGCGGAGTGATGAATAATCAAAACGCTGGTCAAACAGGCGGAGCTGGGTCAGCTGGAATCGTCATCATCACGGAATATGTTTAGTTTACAAGGAGAAAATATGTTAAAAAACC
>JAHFTB010000057.1 GCA_023269545.1 Verrucomicrobiota bacterium
GCCACCGCATTCTCTTTGTATTCTCGGTCGTATCGATGTCCGCATTTGCTACGCTTATTTTCCATTGTTTTGTGTCTTTCGCTTATGGAAGCCCTCTCCGCAATTTCAAAGACACATCACCCTGCTATTTGTTGTCTTTACAAAAGTCCCTGTGCACCATTTTCCTGTGCGCCCGTTGCAGTATAGGCGTTGCGAATGCTGAATGTGACTTGCCCTTGGGTTTTGTGTTCGATAGGGGTAGGAAGCCATGGATAATCGCTATTTTCATAGGAGGTGGCAATTACCTTACTAAGTGGGTCTATTACGGAAATGAGAAGGTTGCGATCGTTATATGCAAATTTTGTAGTGGCCGTCTCGCTCTTTCCATCTCCAGTGATGTCTCCAATGGTTGTTTTTTCAATGAGATTGCCTTTTGTGTCGTATTTAAATTGGGTGACGAATCCGCGCTTGTCGGCAGTTTGTTTTATGCTATAGTATGAAACGCATACAATAGCACTAATTTTAGTTAAATAAAAATTGCGTTAGGAAAAAAAGTGTGGGAATAGAACATTGAAGTTTTCTACGAATGGATTTAAGTAGGGCCCACTTTTTTTCAATAGGATTTAGATCTGGAGAATAGGGGGCGAGATATTCGAGGGTTACAGAGGCTTTCTGAAGTTGAGCTTGAAGATCGAGGTCTTTATGAAAAGTGGCATTATCTAGGACAATAACGGAGTTTTTTGGTGCTTTTGGTAAAAGTTCCTGAATGAACCAGGTGGAGAAAATAGTTCGATTTATGGGTGTCTCAAAGAGAGAAGTCGCCAGTAACTCTTTTCCCAATAAAGCACTGATGACATTGGTTCTTCCTTTAAGCTTGCCAATCGTAGATTCCGTAGCAGCGTTGGCCTCTAGGAGTGTAACCATGTGTTCTTGGCATCTCCTTTGCAAAACCGCTTTCATCTGCATAAATAATGGATTTACCAGCTACTGCATAGGTTCTCATTTTTTGCTTAAAGGCTTTTCTGGAAGCAGGGTTCGCTTTCGGGTGGTGAAAGGATTTTTTTATATGTGACTTTCAAACGCTTCAGTGCCTGATAAATGCAGTGTTGGCTGACTCTTAGTCGAGATGCACGCTCCCGATGACAGGGATCCGGATACTTTCTTATGTCTTCCTCTAATGCCTCCATTTTTATCTTCACCGCTGGTTTATTTCGCGTTATCTTCGGCTCAATCCGCTGTGCCCAACGCATCAATGTCCTCAAGCCTATTTTAAACCGTTCGGATGTTTCCGCATAGCTCAGATTTTCTTCCTCTTTTACCTTGAATACATGTTCTCGAAATTTTAATGGATAAGACATTCATTTTCTGTATATGCCTTTTTATATTTTTAAAATTGAAATAATATATAGTGTCATTTTATAAGTTTCGTGCTATAAGAAAATAAATAGCAATAAACTGTGTGAAAAACATTTGATTCCCCTCATAGGAAGCATCGGAATTATTAACTGACGTCACGCATTTTTAGGAGCCTTAGGAGCAAAAAACCATTTTCACCCACAAGGTTTCTCTTTTTTTCGTTACGTCACTTATTAATTAAACTTGTTGTTAAAAAAATAATCGCAACGGGGGATATGATTAGGCTAACTTAAGCGAGGAAAGAAACCAAAATATATTTAAGATGTGCATTGGAAACTATCTGCCATGCTAGAACTTCCGCAAATAAAATTTACAAAAATTTGCACCTTCGGGTTGATGGGATTTTACGCAATAGGATGTCTTAGATGTGCGTTGAGCGCTGCAATCAGTTGTGCGCGAGCTGTCCTATAAAGATTGCAGATTCGCCCATCTCAATGCTCTGGTATGAGCGCTGCATTTTTAAAAATGCGGATGTAGTGCTAACTATGGGTCATCTTTTCCGGACGAACGACACTGTCAAATTCTTCCGCACTCAGATAGCCTAGTGCCAAAGCAGCTTCCCGTAAACTGATGTTTTCCTGATAGGCTTTCTTGGAAATTTTGGCTGCCTTATCATAGCCAATGATGGGATTTAGAGCGGTAACCAACATCAAGGAATTTTCGACATAGGATTGGATGCGTTCTTTGTTTGCCTGGATACCGACCGCGCAGTATTGAGTGAAGGAATGACAGGAATCCGCAAGTAGACGAACGGAGTGAAGAAAATTATGGATGATGACGGGCTTAAAAACGTTGAGTTCGAAATTTCCTTGGCTGCCGGCGATTCCAATAGCGGTATCATTTCCGAGCACTTGGACGGCGACCATAGTCATTGCTTCGGACTGAGTGGGATTGACCTTTCCTGGCATGATGGAAGAACCGGGTTCGTTTTCCGGAATCAGCAGTTCTCCCAAGCCGCAACGAGGACCGGATGCTAACCAGCGGATGTCGTTAGCAATTTTCATTAAAGTGCAAGCAAGCGTCTTTAAAGCACCGCTAGCAAATACCAATTCATTATGAGCGGAGAGGGTGGCGAACTTATTGGGAGCGGAGAGGAAAGGCAGGCTGGTAAGCTGAGCGATGTGACGCGCGGCAATTTCTCCAAAAAGCGGATGGGAATTCAAGCCAGTGCCCACCGCCGTACCTCCGATAGCGAGGGCATAAATGCCGGAGAGCGCCATTTGAATGCGTTCCAAATCCATATCCAACAGTGCCACATAGCCGGAAAATTCTTGCCCGAGAGTGAGAGGAGTGGCGTCTTGCAAATGAGTGCGGCCGATTTTAACGATGTCTTGAAATTCCTGACGCTTGGAATCGAGAGCATTTCGTAGCTCGCGTACGGTGGGAATTAATGTGTTGTGCAGTTCGGAAGCTGCGGCAATACTCATCGCAGTGGGAAAGGTGTCGTTAGACGACTGCGACATATTGACATCGTCATTGGGATGAATCGGCTTTTTTGAACCCATCACTCCACCTGCAATTTCAATGGCGCGGTTCGAAAGGACCTCGTTCGCATTCATGTTGCTTTGAGTGCCACTTCCGGTTTGCCAAATTCTCACAGGGAAATGTTCATTTAACTTCCCTTCAATCACTTCATCAGCCGCTTGAACAATCAGGTGGCTTTTTTCTTTGGAAAGCTTATCAAGCTCTTCATTGGCAAGAGCGCAGGCCTTTTTAAGAATTCCCAGAGCGCGGATCAGTTCAGGGGAGAGGACATCTTGTCCAATATTGAAATGAATCAGCGAACGAGCAGTTTGTGCACCGTAATAGCGATCATTCGGAACACGAATTTCTCCCATACTGTCGGTTTCAATTCGGTAAGAAGGCGATGGTTCAGCCATGGAGTTGAAGTGTAAAAAATGGTTGATTATAGGTGATGTGACGCAAAAAAGGGAAACCTTGTAGGCTAAAATGTTTTTTTTGCTCCCCGAGCTCCTCAAAGTGCGTCACGTCAGTTATCATTGTGGAGTAGAGGGCGTGGCGCGAACGGGAGAAACTAACGGAGCGGCGGAAGCACCCAGGGCGGGCGCTGCTGGAGTTCCTTCAGGACTGGAATTCGGGGAGGAAGCATGAGGTGTCACTGAA
>JAHFTB010000023.1 GCA_023269545.1 Verrucomicrobiota bacterium
GCTTCCCATGTTCCCCGCAGCTCGGCGCATCCCTCTGCCTCCATGGCTTCTTGCCCTGTGGATCATTGTTGCTGCCTGGACGTTCCTACCTGATGCATCGAAAAACTGCACCTGGAAAAAATTTTCCTACAGCCTCGAAACGCACCTGCAAAAAGTCAGGTTAATCTCTGTAAATCAACAGGATAATATCCAATTATTCCTACAAATCGCATCAGACCAAACATATCCGGTGAACTTTTGCGACCCCGATGGAAGACTCGCTACAGGGTTTAATACCGGAGAGCGTTACAACACAGCCTCAAACATTGGTGCAACCGCTGCGCAGATGATGCCAGAGGGACCCGTAATTCAGAATTACATCAATAATTTCAGAGCTACAGGGAATCCTTATAAAGCTGCTTCTGATACTTTGAGAGGAGGACCTACAGAAAACGCTATTTTGAACCTGAATGACGATGCGAGATGTTATGAAGCAGTTTGAAAATTGAGATGGCCACAAAAAGTAGATTGGCCACATTGTGATTCAGAAAATATTATTAAGCGTGGTAGAGATAAGACGATGCACATAATATGGCAAGCATTCTTCGAAGCAGAGTAGTAGAGAAAAAAACTGAAGTGAAACTATCTGGAGAAGTATAGCATGAAACGTTTCACGCTTTATGTGCAGATAAATTGAGAAATTTTTTCTCCAAATTCTCCAGTGACTTTAAAATTTCCACAAACTGGTGTCCAAAATCCGTAAAGTGATATTCAACGCGTGGCGGAACTTCCGGAAAGGATTGTTTAGTAAGGACTCCATATCGGAGGTGAACACGCAAACAATCGGCTAATACCTTAGCTGTTAGTCCCTCCACACTCCGTTCCATCGCACCGGGACGCGTCACGCCCTGGCGCACGAGATCCAAAATAGTCAAAGACCATTTACAACCGATTACAGTCTCTACCATTCGTCCAACCTGTTGCGGCGGTTTTTTTCGTAAAATTTTTTTCCCGTTTTGCATCAAGAATTCTTACCAAAATGTGGGTACCCCACCAATTTGTACCCGCTTGTTGACTGCAAGAATGCATGGAAAGTTGGCAACGTTCCTCTTCGATAAGGAGATCTTATACGAAGGAGTATCAATCTAATAAAAAATGGTAGTATCATGAATAGTATCAACAAAGAGTTTGAGAACAAAATTGCTCTCATTACAGGTGGCGGTACGGGGATCGGTAAAGTAACCACAAGAGCTCTTCTAAATCAAGGGGCGAATATTGTTATTAATGGACGTCGCGAAAATACCCTTCAAGCAACAGCACAAGAATTAGACCCCTCTGGCAAACGCGTTGCCTGGGTTGCCGGAGATGCAGGATTAAAATCCACAGCACAAAAAATCGCCGCAACAGCACAAGAGCGCTTTGGTGGTGTGGATATCCTGATAAATAACGCGGGAATCTTCAAACCCACACCATTTCTGGAACACACGGAAGCGGATGTGGATGCCTACGTAGGAGTGTCAATTAAAGGTCCCTTCTTTATAGCGCAAGCAGTTATTCCTCAAATGATTAAGCGGGGCGGAGGAAGTATTGTGAACGTCGGCTCAATGTGGGCATTAATTGCGCTAAATGCCACACCATCCAGTGCGTATTCAGCAAGCAAGGCGGCTTTGCACGCGCTCACCCGTAATTTGGCAATTGAGTTTTGTGCAAACAAGATTCGAGTCAATGCCGTGGCACCCGCCGTAGTCGAAACCCCCGTTTACGACACTTTTCTCACCGCGGAACAACGCGCAGAAATTCTTCCGACATTCAATGAATTTCATCCTCTTGGCCGTAATGGCCAGCCCAATGACATCGTCGAATCTATTCTCTTCCTGGCTGGATCTCGAGCGGACTGGATCACCGGTGTAGTACTGCCTGTGGATGGCGGTGTCACCAGCGGAAGGCATCAATCCTAAATATTTCAAAATTTCACCAATAAAATAACCTATTATGTATCAAAAAAACGCATTATCCCAACTAGATCAGATCGCAGCACATGCACCAACAGCCATGCAAGCCTTCATCGCATTTGATCAGGCAGCACTCGCCGCGGGAGCATTAGATGTAAAGACCAAGGAACTCATCGCACTCGCTGTCGCTCACACCACACAGTGCATCTATTGTATCGACCTTCATAATACCAATGCGCGGAAAAACGGAGCAACTGATGCAGAAATTGCCGAAGTAATTCTTGTGGCTGCCGCTTTACGAGCAGGTGGCGCTGTGGCTCACGGTACACATTGCTTCTAAGTAGTTTATATTCTTTAAAATTATGAATAATAATATATCCATAGGTTCTAGCACCCCACAAATTCCGTCAATCGAGCAGCGCTCGCTCTCTACCCGTACCATCGATGAAGGTAATCGAGTGGTTACCGAAACATGCGAGGCAGTCCATTCGGAGCCTCAAGAAAGAAGTTCTAATATTCAGGGGAATTCTCGAATCGCAGATCGCTTGACTACTTCGAGCCAATGTTCATGGCAAATACGTTATAAAACCTCAGAAGAGATCGGGCGAGATTTGCGGAAGGCTATACAGGAAGGCGATGTTGATGCGATCAAGCGCCTCCTCCCAGGAAGCATAGTGCGTTTCACCGGGATGTTAGATTCTCAAGGCAACACTCCCATGCATGCAGCCGTAGAGAAAGGTAACAAGGACATAGTAGAACTGTTCTTGAAAAAACGTGCTGGTATTAGCACTCCAAATTTACAGGGACTCACCCCAGCACATGTGGCCATAGAAAAAGGTAACACTGAGATCGCAAAACTTATCATAAGTTACACGCTCAATGTCAATGTCGAAGATTCTCAAGGGAACACCCTATTACATTTGGCTGCAGCAAACGGTAATGAGGAAATAGTAACCATTCTTCTCAATCATAGACTAATTAACATTAATGCCAAAAATTCTCAAGGGCGTAGCCCATTAGATTTATCAGCAGGTAAAGAGAACATAACAAATCTTCTTAGAGCAAGGGGCGCCGCTGCCGCCGCTTAAAAGTGTTCTTACTGATGGCAAAATCGTAGTTTTCTAATCAGAACAGTGAGAATGGAGGGCTCGCCCTCCATTCTCGACGGATGCTCAAAGAAAAAATTTCTGTTAAAACTGATACGCTATTTTTTCCCAACCAGGAAGCTTATTTGAAAGGTACTTGATATATCCTCGCTCGATAGAAAGTAATAGCCGACGCTTTTGCCACTATTATCCAACACAGTAGGGTGTTGGCATTCTAGCCCTGTATTTCAGTGGTTTGGCCATCTTGGAGATCAGGCATAAGTGAGAATTGGTGTGAAGTTGACACAATTACCCGATATCCGTGGCAAGAGCGTAAGCGTTCAGGGAAGGCCAACTATGAAAAGGAGGGATAGGATGGGAAAATAGAGGGATGATCAACATAGGGAAAGCAACAACGAAAGTGCACGTGGAGGTAGGAGCAACAGATTTAAGAAAAGGGTTTGAAGGGTTACAGGGAGAGATACGAAATCGAAAGGGGATGGATCCGAGCAGTGGGCATCTCTTCGTATTTTCAAACAGAGGAAAAAGTCGGATAAAGATACTCTATTTTGACGGGAGTGGGATGTGGGTATCGAGCAAGAGACTGGAGAAAGGGCGGTTCGACTGGCCAGAAGCGATAGAAGCAGAGGCCAAAATCCTAATGAACCTCACAGAACTTCTAGCCCTGGTAGATGGACTACAACTGCACCAAACGCGAGCCAAAGCATGGTGGAGGAAAAAAGTATCGGAAGCAGCATAAGCATTTGAAAAACAGAATAGAATGCCTGACATTACCGCCACTTAACCATGAGTACAGAGCGAGAAAACCATTGGGAGCAACCACACAGCATTTGCCTTTCAATACAGTCAACCAGGAGGCCCCGTAGTCTTTGATTTTCAGATGAGCCGAGGGAGAGAAGGACCAAAGAACTTTCTTCAAAACTATGGAGGAATATTGCAAAGCGACGGATTTAGCGGCTACGAAAAAATAGGAACCCCACAACTGATCCGAGCTGGATGCATGGCTCATGCACGGAGAAAATTTACCGACCTGCTCAAAATAGATCCAAAAAATAAAGAAGCACAAAAAGTACTTCAGCAAATAGCCAAACTTTACGAAATAGAAGCAAAAGCCAGAGAAGAAAAATACAGCCCGCAGCAACGCCAACAACAGCGTCAAACACAAAGCCTTCCCCTGATGGAAGAACTAAAAAAGCAACTCATAGAAATCAGGGAGCGAGAACTACCAGCAAACATGCTCGCCAAAGCCTGCAACTATGCCCTTAACCAGTGGGAAAAACTCACCACCTTCCTAGATCACGGCATAGTCAAAATAGATCAGAATCTTTGCGAAAACGGAATGAGACCTCTGGCATTAGGAAGAAAAAATTGGCTTCACATAGGCAGCGAAAAAGCTGGCCCAAAAATCGCCGCCATCCTCTCCATATTCGAGACCTGCAAACGTCTCAAAATCAATATCCGTGACTACCTCAACGAGGTTCTTCCTAAACTAGGAAAGTGGATCAGACCGAATGTTGCTGAACTTACGCCGGATCGCTGCTTTGCTTCCAAAACTGCCCTTTGATTTTTCCAGTCAATCTTTTTCCTCCATGTCTTTGCTCGGACGGATACATATGAACTTCCTCCGGACCAGTTTCTCCGTGCTATTTGGGGGCATTGGCAGGTTGAAAATACGCTACATCATGTGAAAGATCGAAGTTGGTATGAGGACAAAATGTATAGTAAATCTGCCACGCAGGGCTGGATTTTAGGAAAACTCAGGAATCAAGCTTTAAACATTGTCAGGACATTAGCTCATAAACTTGCTTGGAATGATCGCAGCATGCCAATATGCTGTGCTCAGTTATTGAGTCAGCCCAAACAAACTTTTGCTCTTATGTGTAATTTATAAAATGACTTTGCAGGCGTCCTGAGCTTGGGGAGGTGAGTCTATGTCTCAATATTTCATTTCTTATCGTTGCCAATCCGCAAGAACTTCTTCCAGAAATTTTTGCATCTCGGAGACATATTGATTCACATCAAAAAGCCTTCCCATCAGGCTTCTACTTCAACGTTTACCCGGCGTCCTCCGGCATCAAAGAAAACTTTTCCGAGAGAATATGCATAAATCGTATAGTCCCGACCCAATCCGACATTCAGTCCCGGAAGAAATTTAGTGCCTCGTTGGCGAATAATAATACTGCCAGGTTGGACCACTTCGCCTCCAAACTTCTTTACTCCCAGTCGTTTGCCTTTGCTATCACGACCGTTCTTAACGCTTCCTTGTCCTTTTTTATGAGCCATGGAAAATAAATCTTATTGGTTAATAATTTCAGTAATTTTAAGGCGGGTGAGCCTACGACGGTGCCCTACTGTGCGGTGATATCCCTTACGGCGTTTAAATTTAAAAGCGATTACCTTATCATCCTTACGTTGCTCCACCACATCAGCTTTAATTGAAGCACCGGCAAGCACCGGCGTTCCGATAGAGGTATTTTCCCCTTCTGAGACTAAAAGAACTTCATTGAATACGGTTTGAGTGCCGGCTTCTACATCGAGTAGCTCCACATCAATGATATCCCCTGGGAAAACACGATATTGCTTACCGCCCGTTTGAAAAATTGCGTATGCCATAAATCACACGCCAGGAGGATCTACCCCCGGCGAAACGGAATATCATGAACTATTTTAACAAATCTTCAAGAGAAATTTTCGACTTGCGGAAGATAGAGGAATCGTCAAGGTTGTCACATCCATCTTTCGCTCGGGTGGTGAAATGGCAGACACATACGTTTGAGGGGCGTATGCCGCAAGGCGTGCGGGTTCAAGTCCCGCCCCGAGCACCACTATCTGGGATTTAGTACTTTTAATGCTTCAATAGCGAAGCCAGTATAAAATGAGCATAGCCCCACTTTTCTCTTTCCTTTCCCGCTCTCCTTGTCGAAGAGCCATTGTTTCTGTCATGTCTTCCTCCCTCCAAGCGATTTTCCTCTCGGAAAACTCCGTGTTCGTAGAAAGGTCCAACTTCAGGGCTATGGAACTTGAAAAGACTTTGGAATCATTTAATATGCTAGTGTGGGCTGCCAAACAGATTGGATCTTTATAAAAGATATGGCAAAAGATATGAATCAGAGCCTCCTGAGTGATGAAACTTACGGAAATAGAACGTAAAAACTGGAGAATTTCAGGAGTAAATAAAATGCAGTCTGTTCGACGGATTACACTAGTTTATTAATTTTATGTGGAAATCCGCACACCATTATATTTCGAATTTAGTGACTTATGAACCAGGAAAACCGGTGGAAGAACTGGCTCGGGAAATGGGCCTGGCTCCCGAACAAATCCTGAAACTCGCTTCTAATGAAAACCCTTTAGGCCCCTCTCCGAAGGCTTTGCAAGCCATGAGGAAAGCTTTGGAAAGAGCTCATTATTACCCTGATGGAGGAGGATACTTCCTTAGAGAAGCTATTGCCGACAAACATAGCCTAGCCCGCGAAAACGTCGTTTTAGGAAATGGATCGAACGAAATTATCGAATTGATCAGTCACGCTTTTTTACGCTCAGGCAATGAAGTCATTACCGCACAATATACTTTTACTGTCTATACGATTATAGCTCAGCTATTTGGAGCAAAAACAGTAAAAGCAAAGGACTCTGATTATTCGCATGACTTAAAAGCCATGCTGGAAGCGATCACTCCACAAACCAGACAAATTTTCATCGCCAATCCGAATAATCCCACAGGAACTATCATTACCCAGGAGCAGCTTGATTTTTTTATGAGTCAGGTTCCCGACCATGTACTCATTGTTTTCGATGAGGCCTATTATGAATTCCAGGATCACCCTATCGATGTGCTCCGCTACATCCGTGAAAACAGAAATGTAGTAATTATGCGCACCTTCTCGAAGGCACAAGGATTAGCCAATCTTCGAATTGGCTATGGCCTGGCTCCCGCTCCGCTTGCCGAAATTCTTCAAAAAATCCGACAACCATTTAACGCAAATGGCATTGCTCAAGCGGGCGCTTTGGCCGCCTTACAAGATGAAGAACATGTGCAGGCCACCCGTGAAATGACTCGCGTAGGGCGCATGTATTTACAGGAACAATTCGCGGCACTCGACATGGAATATGTGCCAAGCCATGCAAATTTCGTTCTGACTCGCACCACGGATGGAGATGCTACCTTTCAAGCCTTGCTTCAACGCGGTATTATTATACGAGCCATGCGAAGCTATGGATTACCCGAATGGATTCGCGTATCAGTTGGCACTCCCGATCAAAATGAACGTCTGATCGCCGAGCTAAAAAAGATTCTGTCTGTCAGTCGATAGTAAGAAGAAATAAATGGCATCTGGAGCTTGTCCGGAAAACGCCAAATTTGCTCGAAAAAGTGATCTGACTCTGTGGGATCCCCATATTTTTATCTACCGATTCGGTTGTTTTTCGACCACACTAAAATTATAATCACCTCATTTTGAAAAAATGGCGTTTCCCCATTATTTTCGCAAAACTTTTTGCCTCTGGATTCAGCTGCATTGCTGCTTCTAGGTTTTCAGGACGGGCTCTGAGCATCATGCCCGAATTAACAAGCCTCCTGCCCTCATGTTCGGAGCAGTTAATGCCCTAAATTCTTAAGAAGTGATATGACGCAAAAAAGGGAAACCTTGTAAGCTAAAATGGTTTTTTTGCTCCCAGAGCTCCTCAAAATGCGTCACGTCGTTAATAATCAATTTGCTTCCCGTGGAACCAGGACACATTCCATTCCGGCAGCGGCAGCTGCCACTCTGCCTGTAGGGCTATCTTCAAAAACCAAACAATCCTCCGGAATAATCCCTATGCGACGGGCGGCTTCCAAAAACGGATCCGGCGCGGGCTTTCCATGTTCATAATCTTCCGCGCAGATAATTGCGTTAAAAAACTGTACTAACCCCAGAACTTCCAATGTCGCTATTACCAAATGCCGGTAGCCCCCACTGGCTACCGCCAAAGGCGCCTTGCCATAAAACGCATGAACTAACTCCACTACTGCGGAGATGGGGCGAACTTGGGGAATCAATGTCAAATAACACTCTTCTTTCTGCCTCGCCGTTCCTGTGACATCTAATGTCCATCCAAATTCTTGATTAAGACTCTCTACTATGTGGGGAGTTGTTCTGCCCCCCCAACAATAAAAAAGCTCTTCAGGAAAAGATTTTCCGGTTTCGGCTAACGCCTGATTCCAAGCTTTTAAATGTACTGGCATGGAATCTGCGAGAGTGCCATCGCAATCAAAAATATATCCTCGGAAATTTCGTTCAGGTAGTTGAATGAGCATTAATTTGAATAAATTACCAGAGCAGCTTGTAGGAAAAGTACTCCAGTCTTTCAGTTTGACGAATCACAACTTTGTCGTAAAATCCGTCCGTTCGGATTATAAATGCGCCATACCATCACAGTAGTCGTCGAGAATAAATTTGGGGTACTCGCTCGGGTTGCCGGCATGTTTAGCGGGCGAGGTTTTAATATTGATACGCTTAACGTCGCTCCTACCATTAATCCTGCCACATCCCGTATGACCATCGTGGTTCGTGGCGATGAGAAGGTACTGGAACAAGTCACTCGCCAATTAGAGAAATTAATAGATATTATTGAAGTTCAGGACTTTAGAGATGAAGAATATGTGGACCGGGAACTTCTTTTATTGCGAGTCCATGCCGACTCTAAGACCCGCGCGGAGGTCATGCAAATTTGCGAAATCTTCCGTGCAAAGGTCATTGACGTTCAACCAACTAAATTGGCAATTGAGTTAACCGGAACGGAAAGTAAAATTACTAAGTTCCTTATACTAATGGAAGCCTTTGGAATTGAAGATCTCACCCGGACCGGAAAGGTCGCACTCGCCCGCTCCAAATAGAATTGGATGGCTTTTGGTTTTTTTTGAACTTATTAGTTGCTGACCCTTCGAATTATGCCCGCAAAAATATATACAGATAAAGACGCAGACCTCAAAGTACTCGCCGGCAAGACCGTCGCCGTCATCGGTTTTGGATCTCAGGGCCATGCCCACGCCCTTAATCTCAAGGACAGTGGAATTAATGTCATCATCGGTCTTTATCCAAAAAGCAAAAGCCGATCTGTAGCAACTGATTTTGGATTCGAAGTTTACAACACAGCGGAAGCTGTACAGAAAGCCGACATTATTCAAATTGCGGTGCCGGATCTAAAAATAGCTGAGGTATACGAAAAGGACATCGCCCCCCATTTAAATTCAAAGAAGACCCTGCTCTTTACCCACGGATTTGCCATTCACTTTCGTACGATCGCGCCTCCAAAGGATATCCCCATTATTATGGTCGCTCCCAAAGGCCCCGGTCATATTGTTCGTCTTCAATTCACCGAAGGCAAAGGCGTTCCAGCATTGATTGCCATCTATCAAAATCCTGATAAAAACGCCAAAAAAGTAGCGCTTGCTTGGGCCAAAGGCATTGGAGCAACTCGCGGCGGTGTTTTTGAAACTACCTTTAAGGAAGAAACCGAGACGGACCTTTTTGGCGAACAGGCAGTTCTCTGTGGAGGCCTTTCCGCCCTTGTCTACAGTGGCTACGAAACCTTGGTGGAAGCCGGTTATCAGCCCGAGATGGCTTACTTCGAAGTTCTCCATGAATTAAAACTTCTTGTGGACCTCATGAGCGAATCCGGCATTAGCGGGATGCGCTTCTCTATTTCGGAAACTGCCAAATACGGAGATATTACCGTAGGTCCAAAAATTATCGACGCATCTGTAAAAAAACGGATGCAAACCGTGCTGAAAGACATTCAAACCGGGAAATTCGCGAACGAATGGATTCGTGAATACAAATCCGGCCTCAAAAAATATAAAGCACTCCTCAAATCCGGTGAAAAACACCCTATTGAAAAAGTAGGCAGTCGCCTTCGCTCCCTCATGCCCTGGATTAAAAAGAAGAATCTCAAGGGTGCTCAAGCCTCCTATTAAAATCTGTAAGACTATTGAGGAGAAATAAAGTCTCCTTGCTTTTTTTAGATCCGCTGCAACACATTTTGCCCTCAGCTCCATGCACGGATGAATGGAGAAATTTTTTCCATATGGAGCTTGTGCGGAAAACGCCAAATTTGCTCGGAAAAGTGATCTGACTCTGTGGGATCCCCATACTTTTATCCATCGATTCGGTTGTTTTTCGGTATAGCGGAATTCCTTTAAAAGGAGAACGAATGTGCCTGGGATTTTTGATTCCAGCGAGGCGCAAAATGGAGCCCCTATCTGAAGATACGGGCTCCTTTTTGTAACTAGCGTCACATACTTTGAGGAGCTCTGGGAGCAAAAAAACCATTTTAGCCTACAAGGTTTCCCTTTTTTGCGTCACATCACCTTGTAACAAAAGCTGGGAGTAAAAATAGCGGCGCTGTCGTTCTCATTTTAAAGGAATCCCGCCTCTCTGCGTCGTACTTCTGCCCACGATGTTTTGGCATGAGCCTCTGTCGTGCGTCACGGCTTCCCACACTGCGCACAGCCAAAATATTTTCCACTTTCAAAATCTCATTTCAGAATCAACTTTCGAGGATCCCATTCAAATCGGCATTCTCTTACTTTCCATCCCGCTTCAAGTTGCGAAGCTGCTGTAAATAATGTTTCCGCTGGCCTCTCCTACCATGTTCCGCAGAGTAGGCAGGAGATAACGGGTTGAGAGGCACATGGCCAATGACCGTTTATCTCCCGCCCCTCATCAAACCGTGCATGCGATTTTCCCGCACACGGCTTTCCGCGTTCCTGATTATCGGTTAGTTTGAGCGCTGGTTTTACGTTCTTTCCATGGTGCCTTGGTGGAGAGTTGATAGAGTCCGTAGTGTTACTGACTCCATCTACTCCTGCTGCTGCTCCATTGCTAGCTACGCGTTTCCACGCTTGTTCCAGCACATCGAAGTCGCAGTAGTTCGCCATAAAGGCTCCAGAATCGATATTCCGGTTCTGCTTTTGCTTTCCGATACAATGTGATTTGAAGGTGCCGAACTTTGTCCGGTGTTTTTATCTCCAGGGAGCCATCACCGCGTCCTTCGCTTCATCATTCTGGAACAAGTATCCTCCCTTGGCTCCCCGTGGGTTGTAATGTCCCACAGATCCGCGCTACTATTAAGGATTCCGACTTCTCGTGCCGCCACTTCAGTCTCGCCTTGCAGGCTTGTTCTGAAGCTTGGCCGCTTGCGGCCACGGCACGAGATCTCCTTGCTTATTCCCAAGATCACTTCCCAACATGCCGCCCACGTGGACCCCGCGAGAGCGTTAGGAGTCTCCGGCTGTTGTCTGGACTCCTCCCGACGGCCTTCACCGACTAGGGAGCGGTTCGGCTGATTCTCTCGTTGCTTAACCCTTTCGTGGCTCATTATGTGGTTCACTTTCGTTGCGGCCTGTTCGTTCCCAGTTCGCCTGCTCTCCACCCCGCCTCACGGCGACGCAGTTGGCGTTGGGTTCCGTCGCGAACAGCCTAATTCGACGGGCGGGACTTTCACCCGCGTTTCTCTTGTCTTCGCAAGCGCAACCCGTAGTCAGGGTTTTTCAAGGGCCGCAAGAGGCCCTTGTTTTGCTCTCCAGCGAGCTAGCTCGCCTCGCCAAAAATAATTTCACTCTGTTGCTCCACTCAAACCAACGGGGAGTCAAAGTTTCCATATCCATTTTAACTCAAATAGAAAATAGTAAGTATTTGATACTATAATAATTTATGAATTAGTTATTTTCAAAACTAAAACATTGGAATAATAAGGCAGTCAAAAAAACATGGCACCACACTTTAAGAAAAATTACCGTCAGAACACTTCTCCTCCTTCTCCTCCTTATCCTAACTACGGTCCTCAAAAATCTGCAAACAAGCATTGCCAAAATACCACACAAACGGTGACAGCAGTTGGTGCAGGGATAGCGCTAACCCTAGCAACAGCCTTTGTGACAATGCCTTATGTCAGTCGAAATCCGAGTCGTCGTACTGAGGGAAGCAATGCTGCAAATCATACCACAAAGAACACCACAAATCATACAAGCACATTCGCAACTCCGACCAATGGCAGTCATGCTAAGAGGAATGTAAATAGCAGCCAATCCAAGAGTGACAGCAAAATGATGCACTATAAGCAACTTAGTACAAGAGTTAATTCGACAAGACTATATCAACAACCACCATTAAAAAATCAGTTTTCTTCTAATCACTATGGAACAAAAGCATCAAAATTTAAGAAAACCGTACCACTCAGTACAAATAGGACTCAGGGAACCCAGACTAAGAAAAATCGCTTTACAACACAGGCTAACGCAACTTCAAAATCTGACACCAGATTGCAAACGGCAAGGACTATTGATGGAAAATTGGAGAGTGTTTCATCGGAAAATTTACTGAAAAATAGTTCTTTATCCTCTCGAAAAAAGAATCCTAAAATAAGGTCTTCCTTAAATCAAACAGGAGAAATTAGCGGAAGAATGCAACCTGATGCAAGATTCTGGGAGAAAAAATATAGTTCCATTCCAGAAACAACTTCTGAGGACGAAGGAATCGTGAAGATAGAAGAAAGCATTTCTGAAAACGAAGAAACAAATCAGGAAAATTTGCGTGAAAAACGTGCTGCAGAGAAGAAAACGCCAGAGCACTCTTTTCTCTTTTCTTTGTTAGAAAAAAAACCAAATTTACTTGAGTTATCACATCACGAGAGGGCACATCAACTCAATCTATGGTTTAAAGACCTACGTGCTCAGTACCAGCATACTCACATGGGACAAAAGGTTCATGGAGGATTTGACAGTGTGATGGCATCAGTAGTGAGGGAAGATGTAAGGCTCTATTTACAAAAAAGTGGTTTATTGAACGAACTTTCTTATGCAGAACAGAAAAGTTTGATCTCTCACGTTTTGGTTAAATTAATATTTCCTGCCGAAGTATACGATGCAATGGAGTCTTTACGAGGAGAGTTAGCAAATAAAAATCTTTCTGAAGCAAAAAAGTTTTCTGTGAAATTTGCAGAAAATCAATGGAGGTCAGTAGAATCAATCCATGCTATGCAGAAGTTCCATTCTGTTTTCATAGAGGCTTTATTAGATTTACAGGATCCGCTATTCAATTTGTCTGATTTAGGATCACTTCAAACAGTACAATGGGGTAGTGAAAAACATCGTAAGTCGGTAGAAGCGATCCTAATTTCGATGGATCAAGGCTGGCCCATTGATACTGGCGAGCAAGTCATAAAACTAGTGCAGGCTTTTGACAAAATATTTAATGTAAGCAATCTTGATCAGCAAGATCAAATAGAGATTCAGCAAGAACGCGTCGCCCTAAATATGCATATTGATGCGCACGAGAAAGAATATCAATTACTTAATGATCTTGCTGATGAGATAAAACCTCTTTTATCTATCGAAGATAGCATAAATAAGTTTTTAGAACCATATCACCTACCTTCTTACATTAACGCTCTGTGTGGTCATGATGAATCTCCGCGACTGTCTGGCACTCTAGAATTAAAAGCCGGGCCAACAATATTAAATGATCACGACACCGCACAAAGAAGAGGGTCTCCTGCTGAAGTACTAAAAACAATACTCGTTGATGACGCCCATCCCGATTCCTATTGTCAGCCATTGAATCCTAGGAATGTCGACCAAGATCCCATCTCCCGGGAAGCTTTTTTTAAACATCATGCCGACTATCTGGCCGATAACGTGGAGAAGCTTAAGGACAATCGCGCTCAGGCATTCGAGTGTGCTATAAAAATCGTAGTGGGAAAGTATGCCAAGCCTATAGCTTATTATAATCCTACAGCCACTCCGAACTTTAATAGAGACGATGACATGCCTTTTTCTTTGTTGCCCAAGACAGTAATTTGCGAAATCCAAAATGGTAACAAAACTGAGTTGTGGCTAACTAGTAGTAATCTGGAGCTCCTGAAGAAAATTGAAGGACAAGATGCCACTGCTTATATAAAGGATCATCCATTAGATTTCTTTGATAGGAAAACGCAGATCATTCAAGCTTCACCCTATTTTTCAGACTCTATGGCATGGTATCTTAAACAAGATTCAGCCGATCAACGCGAGGAACCACTCGTATTTTCTGGTACTCGCATAGAAAAGACGCCAAAAGAGATGAGCCTGGAGATATTTGAAAAGTCCGAAGTGATTCAGACTACTCGGAAAGCGGAGCACGAGCTGCGAACAGAAAATTATAAGTCTCCATGGTGGTTTGATGCGTTGGAGATGGTAATTCCAGGGTTTATCTGTTTTAGACCCCTGGTAGATTGGATGACAAAACATCCTCAGGCTGGCAAGGAAAGAAATGTCGATAGTGGAATTCAATGTGGTGTAGATGTGGCATTTATAGTAATTCCCTTAGGGCCTAAATTAATTAAAGGAGCTATGAAAGTGGGATCTCTGGGCAAGGGATTCGTCCGCAGATTTCCGACAATGGTACGGAATGGGTTCAAAGCAAGTGGCTATCAAGCATTAAAGAATATAAAATCTGTGCCATTAAATAATCCTTCCAGCAAATCATTTCTATCCATAAAGCAACCGTTATTAGGTTCTGCTAGTAAAACAATATCGAAAATGCTTCAATTAGAAGATTTAGTTAAAGTACTTCGTACGCAAGATGATCCAATTTCTATGGAACTTGCAGGAAAAATAGAGACGAGAATAGGGAAAACATTACGAGCGCATGGCAAGAAAGGCGAACAATTAAGTTTCCGAAAACAGGATATCTATTCGTTTTATAATAATGAGGAGGATAGAACTATCTATCTCATGAATAAAAATGGCAAAGAGGTCCGCCTTACTATAAATAAAAAGGGGGAATTTACATTCGAAGCAATGACAGAGGAGGAAAAAGAGATTTTTTCGAGCTGTCTCTTTCCGGGAAAGCGAGTTCGACGCAGTCCGACTAAATGGGAATGCATGGATGCCAGTGCAAATAGAGTACCTGTTATTATTGAAGATAATGATGTGTCGTTAAAAGAAAAATTTGATGATGCTATTTTAAATAATAAAGAGATTAAAAGGATGATGGCTAATCCTAGTGAACAATGCGCAGCATTGGCAGAAAAAATCGAAAGTTTAGGGAGGCAGAATGGAGTAAAAACCATAACAAAAGGAATGCTAATATACGGTATGGGGAAATATGACAATCCCACTAATCATTTCGTTGTTTTTGCGCGATTTGGAGGTGAAACATTTGCCTATGATTTGAGTATAGGACAGTTCGATAGAAGTGAAGGAATAAAAACGTTTCTTTTACAAAATCCAAAACTTGCTATCAAAACAGAACAAGAGTGGAAGGCTGCCTTCACATCTATGGAAGAAAACAAGCGGAAGGCTATTTTAGCTAAAAATTATAAGAGCGTTAGTCATAGCGGGATGGAAATTAACTATCATGGCGACAATTGGATAGATCAATTCTTTCCCGAAGAAAAGATAACCGATCCTCCTTGGTACCATAAATTACAAGAAAATCGTATGGCTGGGATGGAAGATTTACGAATCAAACAATACAAAGCAAAAGCTGAAGCGGATGCTAATAGGAAAAGTCAAAGAGCAAAAGCTCTCATCAAAGACGCTAAAAAATCCCAAAATCCGGTTGGAGTACTCGGAAACATTAAACTATCATGGTTCCGGAAAAAAACAAATCCCTGAGAAATCGAAGAAAATTTAAAAAGGAAATCTTGTTCAAGATTTTTGAAAATAACTCATTCGTAAAACGTAAGCGGTATATCAGAACAGTATCAGCCGAAACTTGTGGGTAATTACAAGCCTACCGCTACGTGTACTCTTAACCTCGCTTGCCCTATATTGATTATCCCTCCACCCACATGCAATTAGTCCGATAAATCTATGAGCGCCAGTCCAAAAAGACAATAGCGGCGGCGAGATCAGAGATTTCAGCGTAGAACAAGGGGCGAAGGAAAGGACGAAATGAATCCGCTGCGACTCCCAACAAAAGGCGCACTTGTCGGAGCTGGGCGCACGTAGATGTATATGCTTCCGCCTTCCGTAAGAAAAATGGTTTGATATAAATGAAATTCCGGATCGGAAGCCAAATCTTTCAAAATATCCGGAATAATCATCTGTATTGGAAGATGCCGCGTCATTCCATTGGTATCCATTGCGGGAACGACGATCATATCCGCCGTTTTCTGCATTTGGCGAAAATCATCTATGGTATGTACAAAAGAAGCCGATTGATAGTTGATAAGATTTTCTCGATGACGGAGCATTTGAATTCCGACAGTTTCCGGGATGACTGGTCCTGACTGCGTGAATAGTATAGTCTTCGGGCGAGGATTCATGGACCGAAGAACCTTGACGAAGTCGAGGGTGGCTTCTCTAAAGTACGGAGCCGCTTTACCACTCTTTTCGGACCAATCACTATATGGTGGCCACTCTCGAAAAAAAAGCGCTGTAGCAAAAGCTAAGACAACAAGACTGCCGGTCATCGCCTGCTTGGCTCTTAACACATCCCGATACCGCAAATAAAAACAATTTAAGAGATCAGCCCCGATAAAAATGATCAACATGTACATCGAAGCACCAAGAAATTGGGACTTCATGCCTAATGTATTAATGGCATAGATGAGAAAACAGATGCCGCATAGTAAGACAAAACGCGTTATCTCCATAGCAGAGGCTGTGGCAAGCTTCCAATTTGAGAGAGCTACTGTGAGAAGGAAAATAAGAGCCCCCAGGGTACCCATAGAGCTTTTAGCTGCACTCCCTTTTAAATAATACGTAATTGAGTCGATCCAATTTCCTTTAAAAGACCATATCGATTGATTGACGCCAAAAGAGTTGTCGTAAAAATAATGCCAAATATAGTCTCCAAAACATACATAATACCAACCAGCAAGAATAACCAGGGCGCTCCCGACAATGGCAGTCGAACGCCAGATGTCTGAAAGATTTATTTTTTGCACATGCTGAAAAAACCAAGCGTGCATAAAACGTCCTCCAAATGAAGCAAACAGGACTATGGTAGTCAGAGCAAAGGTAGTGGGTTTGGCAAGATAGGCTGCGGTAAAAATCAATCCGGAAAAAAGGGCTTCTCCACGATTCTTCAATAATTCGGGAGAAACGAGTACATAGATCGCACCAAAACCTGTGCATACTGCCCAAAAAATATCCGGACGAAATTCTACCACTCCCATTTTCACGATCGGTAGGTTCACGAGTATCAATAGACTGACTAGCCAAGGAAAAAAAGGCACTCCTCGCAATAACCACGTCAAAGCTGCCAGATAAGCGACAACCACTACAATGTTTGCATGATAGGGGGCACTGTCTTGATTTCCTAAAATAGCAAAGGCCGCCGCAGCCAGTCCCACGGAATAGGGGGAATGTTTGAGTGTATGGAATGCACCCAGAAGATCTCCTTGTTTCCATTTAGCATCCAGAAGGGAGGCGGACAGCATGTAGGTGCAATCATCGTAATTCGGGACATTCGCAAGCCTCCCCATTTGCTTGGAAACGGAGACGCACTGTAGAGTGACACCCATTGCAATTGTAAAAATAATGAGGCTGCGAAAAACCCAGAATTTCCAGGAATGGGATGGATCATTCACATGAGAACTCATGCAGAAATGTGTAACAAGTTTATCCTAAATGTTCTATATCGAATTCCTTTAAAATAAAAACGACGACGCCGTTATTTTTACTCCAAACTTTGTTACAAAAAGGAGGTCGTATCTTCAGGTGAATGCTCTGAATCACTTTGGAAACGATATCAGTTTCCAATGATCTTAAACAGATGGTATTACGACTCTTTCAGAAGTGCTTCCAGCTCATCCACACGCTGAGCAAAAAGATCCAAGGCATTTTGCACCGGCTTCGGAGAATTCATATCCACTCCCGCGGTTTTTAGGGTAGGAATAGGAAATTGGCTGCCTCCACTTTGAAGAAAGCTGAGGTAGGTGGAAGTTTCTCCACTATCAAGAACTTTGCGAGACAGCGCAACTGCGGCGGAAATTCCCGTCGCGTATTTGTAAACGTAAAATGCGTTGTAAAAATGAGGAATCCGAAGACATTCTAATTCCAGCACATCATCAATCACTACCTCATTTCCAAAATAGGCATTCAATAAAGATCTGTAGGAGGAACGGAAACAATCCAGCGTAAGCGCTTGACCAGATTCTTCGACTTCATGGATGATTTTTTCAAATTCAGCAAACATGGTTTGCCGGAATAAGGTCCCTCGAAGATCGTCAATCTGACGATTCACAAGATATGCCCGCATTGCGGGATTGGTGGTTTCAGCAAGCAAATACTCGGTAAGAAGCATTTCATTGAATGTGGATGCTACTTCAGCGAGGAAGATCGGATAGTGATAGTCTTGAAAACTCTGGGTCTTACGGGAATACCAGGTATGCATGGAATGACCCGCCTCATGCGCCAATGTATAAATGTCAGCAAAGACGTCCCGCTTATAATTCATGAGAATGTACGGCGGCGCGGAATAGCTGCCAGCGCTGAAAGCTCCGCTGCGTTTTCCCTTATTCTCATATCGGTCACACCACCGTCCCGAAGTCAGGCCTTCGCGGAGCACCTTTCCATATTCCTCACCTAGAGGAGCGACTGCAGCCAAAACTTTTTCCACGGCGTCATCAAAAGAGATATTCGTCTGAATAGAGGTGACTAATGGAACGGCTGTATCATAGGCATGTACTTCGGAAAGCTTAAGTACTCGCCGACGTAATGCATAATAACGATGTAAAGTGGGGAGATTTTTACGAACCGTGTGGATGAGATGGTCGTATACCGATACGGGAACATCGTCGTAAAATAAGGCCGCTTCGCGTGCTGAAGAAAACTTTCTTGCACGTGCTTGGAATACATCTCCTCTAACGGTGCCCATCAAAGCTGCTGACAATGAATATCGGTGATCAGAAAATTCCGTATAAAATTTTTCGAATGCTTCACGCCTGATAGTACCGTCATGTTTTAAAAGGAAGGAAGAAAGTGAACTCTGTGTTAAGTCGAGTTCGTGTCCATTTTCATCTCGAACACTTCCGAACTTCATATCTACGTTCGTCAGTTGAGAGAAAATTTCGTCCGGACTTCCCAGCGCTTCTCCTACCAAAGCCAAAAGACGTTCCTCCGATTCGGAAAGAGTATGGGGCTTGGTCCGTCGCAGCTTATAAAGTACTGTTTTCCATTCTTGCAAATCGCTCCCTAATAGCCATTGATCGAAAATATCGTCAGGAATGCTTTGAATTTCCGGAGCAATAAAGGAAAAAGCCGCTCTGAAATGTGAAGAAAAATTTCCAAAGCGAGCCCCACGGTCCAATGCTGACGCATTCGAACTATCTTCGCTGATACGTAACATCGCGTATTCATGAACGCGCTCGGTCAAAAGATCTATTTCTCTCTCAAATTCCAAACACTTCTTTAAGATTTCAGAAGATTCGGAAAGATGTCCACGGAACTCGTGAATTTTAGAATACCGAGAGCGAAGCTCTTCGAATGCTGATTCCCATTCCGCGTCATGAGAAAAAAGCGATGTAAGATTCCAAGTATCTTCTTTGGGCACCTCTACTCGGATTGGGGTAGATTTCGATGCCAAAGAAGGAAGTTGAGACATAAGTGAGTGAGAAATTTGTAGAGGTGGTGGGTTCTTGATTATAGAAATTGGAGCTTCCTAGTCAGCAGTTCGCAGAAGTCCTCATCGATATGGGTCTCGGATTGCTCCTCTATTTTTGCGGCATCGTTTCCAAAAATTCCAATGCTTTGGAATAACTGGCACGTTGTAAAAAATGCAATAATCGCGGATGAGTCTCCTGCGGCAAAGAATGAACTAGTTGGGCAATTTCCTCAGAGACCTTTTCTAGCATAGCTAGATGCCCTTTGGGATCCGAGGTACGCGCTTTTTGATCTGCAATGATCTCCAAGCGCTTCCTTAAGGTCTTTGCTAATTTTTCCAACATACGCTTGAGAAAATACTCCCTCCGCTATTATGTAAACGATGGATATTTCGTTCCTGGCAGGAGGAGATGATTTTTCTCAAAATGAGAATGAAACGTCTATCGGGAATAAAGTTCGACGACCAATTGTTCGTTCACAATAGGATTAATATCCTCCCGAGAAGGAACCCTGACCATTTCACCAGTCATATTTTCCCGATCCACTAAAAGCCAATCCGGAACGTTTACAATTTGGGTAAGTTCGAGACCTTTTTGAACCAATAGTTTGGAATTTGCCTTTTCTTTGACGGCAACTTTATCCCCTGATTTTACGTTCATCGAAGCGATATTGACCTTGCGCCCATTGACGCGGATATGGCCGTGAGCCACGAGTTGACGTGCTCCTCGCAGAGTCTTTGCGAAACCGAGACGATGCACCACATTATCTAATCGGGTTTCCAGTAATTGAAGAAGAGTTTCTCCGGTAACTCCCCGTTGCTTTAAAGCAGTTTGGAAATATCGCCGAAATTGGCGTTCTAAAACTCCGTATTGATGGCGCAATTTCTGTTTTTCTGCCAACGCCAAAGCATAATCTGAAAGTTTGCGTCGCGATCCCTTAGGGCCATGCACACCCGGAGGATAATTCTTGCGCTCAAATGCCTTGGGTGATCCTTCAATCAGAACACCGTATCGGCGACTGACTCGTGTTTTAGGTCCAGTATAACGTGCCATGTAAATAAAAAATAGAAAGTGATCTTAGACTCGACGCTGTTTAGGAGGCCGGCATCCGTTGTGGGGGACCGGTGTCACATCTCGGATCAAGTTAATTTCAAGACCGATTGCCTGAATCGCACGTACGGCGGATTCCCTTCCTGCACCGGGTCCCTTCACACGCACTTCGACTTCTTTAAGGCCATGCCCCATCGCTTGACGACAAGCATCTTGAGCGACGAGTTGCGCGGCATAAGCCGTGCTCTTACGGGAACCTTTGAAACCGCATTTTCCAGCGCTGGACCAACCGAGAACTTGGCCTCTCAGATCTGTGATGCTCACGATAGTATTATTAAAGCTAGCAAGGATGTGCGCCACCCCTTGAAGCACATTTTTACTACCTTTGGCTTTGACGATTTTAGGTTTTTCCACATCGCCATCCAAAGAAAGACTCACACTGGCACCGGAGGAGGATTTTTCGGCTTCTTTCTTTGCCTTGGGAGCCTTGGTTTTTGCAGTCTTTGGTTTGGGAGTGATGGCGGGGGGTTCAACCGCGGTAGAGGCTATTTTAGGATCAGTGGCTACTGCTTCGGAAGTAGGTGCTGCCTCGGAAGTAGGTGCTGCCTCGGAAGTAGATGCTGCCTCGGAAGTAGATGCTGCCTCGGAAGTAGATGCTGTTTCGGAAGTAGCTACTGTGTCAGCGGAAGTCTCCATGATGTGAGGAGCAGGAGATTCCGAGTTTTCCGAAGTGATTTCGGTTGCAGGCGATTGCGTATTTGTCTCTGAAGCAACAGGAGTTTCAGGAGTTTCAGGATTAGGGGTGTCGTCAGATTTTGTGACCATGAGAAAGGGTTAATTAGACTTTTCCAGCTTTAGCATCTTTATTTCGTACGACACCAACCGTTCTGCGAGGTCCTTTACGAGTGCGAGCATTAGTGGAAGTGCGTTGACCGCGAACAGGAAGACCACGGCGATGGCGAATTCCACGGTAACAGTTAATAGCTTGCAAACGTTTAAGATTGCCTTGGATTTCTCGGCGGAGATCCCCTTCAATCAAAGTCTTGCTAGCCGAGATGGCATGAATAATGGAACCGATTTGTTCGGGCGTGAGGTCTTTGGCTCGAATATCCGGATTAATATTGGCTTGCTCGAGCACGCGTTTAGAAGCGTGAGGTCCGATTCCGTAAATATATTGGAGGGAGGCTTCAATTCGCTTGTCACCAGGAATTTCAACACCGAGGAGTCGTGGCATATATCAAAAAAGTGGGTTAGGGTATGGAAATTCAGATAAAACGTCAACCTTGACGCTGTTTATGTCGCGGATTCTTACATACTACTCGTATGACATTCTTCCGCCGTACGATTTTACAGGTTTCACACTGGCGTTTTACTGAGGCTCTGACTTTCATTTTTTCAAGTGACGCCACTGTAGGCGTTCTATTTATTTAGGGCATTATTTTCGCCGCTACTTACCCGGTTGGTAATGCGGCCGTTATTTAAATCGTAGGGCGACATTTCTATCATGACAGTATCGTCAGGAAGAATGCGAACAAAATTCAAGCGAATTTTACCAGAAGCGTGCGCGAGTACCCGCTGCCTACTGACTCATTCCACTCAAAACATAGCACTGGGCAACAGCTCGACCACTTCCTCTTCTATTTCAATAGCGTCTTTCCTGACCATGTCAAGATTTCCGGTTCATCATTTGTCACCAACACAGTATGTTCGAAATGGGCGGAGGGGCGACTGTCCTCGGTCACGACGGTCCATTTATCTTTGAGAATGCGGACTTCCGCCTTACCCAGATTAATCATAGGTTCAATGGCTAGGGTCATCCCAGCTTTGAGTTTGGGTCCGGTACCTCGTTTTCCATAATTTGGAATTTGAGGTTCTTCGTGGAGGTTCCGTCCGACTCCGTGTCCAACAAATTCCCGAACCACACTATAGCCAGCAGCAAGTGTGCGTTCTTCGATATGGGAAGAAAGGTCTCCCAGTCTTCGACCTGCCGTAGCAAGAGGAATAGCACTGAGAAGGATCTGCTGAGTCACAGAAACCAGGCGTTCGACTTCCGGCTGGATCATGCCAGCGGGAACGGTGGTGGCCGTATCGCCAATCCAACCTTCACAATTGATTCCCACATCAAGCTTTACAATGTCTCCATACTGAATAATTCGTTTGCTTCCAATCCCGTGCACCACCTCTTCATTCAGGCTGATACAAATTCTTCCGGGAAAGCTTCGGTAACCCAAGAAAGCACTGCGTACACCGGCCGCTTCCATTAGTTTGCCTGCGGCTTCATCAATATCTTGCGTGGTCAGGCCCGGAACTACTAAAGCAGCAAGCTCTTGTAAAATATTAGCGGCGACCGCTCCGGCCAGACGCATTTTTTCGATTTCCTGACTATTTTTAATGGGAATCATGACATGAGAAGCTTTTGGGCTCATGCTCTATCTGTTGTCGGCAAACAATCCTCACCGATGATACGCTACCAAAATAGTAGTCCCTGCAATCACCAATATTGCAGCCGCGACGTAAAACCAGATCAAAGAGGATTCGGCTACAAGCACACCGTTTCCGACTCTGCTGGGGTAGTCCCTACCAGCACGCAAACGTCCTTTCCGCAAAAATCCGTCGTAGTGTCTTTGTAACAAGTGAGTCTCCACCTGACGCATGGTATCTAATACAACACCCACAATGATTAATAGTCCTGTACCTCCGAAAAACTGGGCAGCGGTATAAGGAAGATTGAGTCCTTGATAGAGGGCTTGGGGAAGGACTGCTATCACAGTGAGAAATAATGCCCCGGCAAAGGTCAACCGAGTCATGGTATAATCGAGGAAATCCGCCGTGGGTTTGCCTGGACGTACGCCGGGAATAAAACCGCCGTATTTTTTTAAATCATCCGCAATTTGAGCGGGCTGAAATTGGGTCGCCACCCAAAAATAGCTGAAAAAGAAAATCATCACACCGTAAAGCGTATAGTGCAGCCAGCCCGCCGCTAACATATCTGCCAAATCAGAAGCCATTTTGTGCTGGGGAAATGCCATTTTCAGAATCGTGGAAGGAAAAATAAGGATGGCCTGCGCAAAAATGATAGGCATCACCCCTGCATAGTTCACCTTCAATGGCATATATTGTGTCTGACCGCCGTAAACTTTGCGACCTACGACGCGTTTTGCATATTGAATACTGATTTTTCTTTGCGCCTGAGTCACCGCAATGACTGCTGCTATTACCAGAACCAGGAAAGCGCACATCAGAACGAGAACAATGGGATTTACGGTAGTTGCCGCACCCGTCCCGCCAGGCACAAAAGTCCTCCAGGCTTGAAGCAGACCAGCCGGGAGTTGAGCCAAGATTCCAACGGTAATAATCAGAGAGGTTCCATTGCCGACCCCTCTATCCGTGATCTGGTCTCCGAGCCACATGAGAAACAAAGTACCCGCGGTCATCGTGACAATTGTCAATAAGCGGAAACCGAGACCGGGATGTGGAACCAGTGCCATATCCATTCGCTGCATCGTTTCCATAATCCCATGAAGAAAGGGACTCGAACGCGGATTCTCAAAAGAAAGAGCCAAAAAATATCCCTGTATGATACACAGCACGATAGTGGCGTACCGAGTATACAGCATGATCTTCTGCCGACCCCCGTCCTCACGTACCAATTTTCCGAGCCGCGGAATGACCGCTGTCAAAAGCTGGAACATGATGGATGCGCTGATGTAGGGCATAATGCCCAGCGAAAAAATCGCACAGTTGCCGAGTGCTCCTCCTGTAAAAAGATTGAAAAGCGCAGCGACTCCACCACTGGACTGAGAATTTGCGGCACTCAGAAACCATTGTCGAAGTACCTCCGCATTGACGCCCGGAGTTGCAATCACAGCTCCGACCCGCATGACTATTACCATTGCCAGGGTAAATAAAATCCTCTGGCGAAGCTCGGGAATTTTAAAAATGTTTGTAAAAGCGGAGATCATACAAATTAAAAGACTACAGAGGGTATGACACAGCGGTTTTAGAGCATTCCCAATATTTTAAAGCATCTTAATAAGAATATCTTAATCGTTGTGTGTCTGGTAGCCACGGGTTCTATCAATCCATCCGGACAATTATGCGCACACAAGATGTTAAAATGTTCTCAAAAACGATCGCACCATTCTTGTGGGTTTTAATTGCCTGGAAATAAAGGGTCTGGAATCTTTAGTAACGACGTTACGCACTTTGAGGAGCTCTGGGAGCAAAAAACCATTTTAACCTACAAGGTTTCCTTTTTTGCGTAACATCACTTTAGTAATCACAGTTACAAAGCCCATACCAATCCCCCCCCATCTTGTCAATATTCCCCTCCAAGAATTAGGTGGTTGCGGACGCTGTACGAATTAGAAGAGAGCCTCCGGACTTTTCGATTTTTTCCTTGGCTGAAGCACTTACGCGATCCACTTCGATCGTAAAGCGTTTAGTAACTTCTCCGCGCCCCAAAAGTTTGATTGCATCGAGACGACCACGGATCAGTCCTTGTTCACGTAGAAGATGTTCGTTAATCACAGTCCCTTCCTCAAAGCACTTTTCCAAATCATCCAGATTGACAATCCCTACCGCTTCTTTGAAATCGGCATTATTAAACCCGCGTTTGGGTAGGCGTCGGATGAGAGGCATTTGACCGCCTTCAAATCCCGGGCGAATACTTCCTCCTGAACGTGCCTTTTGTCCCTTGTGTCCTTTACCGGAAGTTTTTCCTCGACCACTGCTTTCACCCGCTCCGAGTCGTTTTCTACGATGTTTGGAACCGGCACGGGGTTTTAAAGTGTGTAGTCTCATAATCAAGCGGATACGGTGGAAGTTACCTCCAAGGAATTTACTTTCGAAGGAAGGCTTTTTCCACGGATTTTATAAATTTGTTCACGTTTGCGGAGCATTTTCAGAGCAGCGAGTGTTGCTTTCACCACATTGGCAGGATTGCTTGATCCGAGTGATTTTGCTAATATATCTCGAATTCCGGCTGCCTCAATGACAGCTCGCACACCTCCGCCCGCAATGATTCCGGTCCCAGGAGACGCTGGTCGCAATAGAACACGACCTCCATCAAACTCACCGATCACCTGATGAGGGATCGTATTGTCCGTAACGGAAATGTTCACCAGATGCTTATGAGCGGCATCCGTAGCTTTTCGAATCGCCTCACTCACTTCGTTTGCTTTTCCGAAACCGATTCCCACTCTTCCCTTTCGATTTCCGCATACGACTAAAGCACTAAAGCTAAAACGTCGACCCCCCTTTACCACCTTGGCGCATCGATTGATAAAGACCACTTTATCCGTCAGATCGCTCTTTGGTTCGTTATTCTGTTGGTCTCCCCCTCGGGAACCGCGACGGTTGCCTCTCTCTCTTTCTTTCTCTCTATCTTTGGAAACTGGCATGAACTGGTTCTTAAGTAAAAAATGATATCAGAATTGAAGGCCAGCCTCCCGAGCTGCATTGGCGAGGGCTTTTACTTTTCCGTGATATTTAAAACCCCCACGGTCAAAAACAATGAATTTGATGTTTTTTGCCAACCCGCGTTCGGCAATCAGTTTGCCGACTTTTTCTGCGATGGCGACATTGGCTCTGGCGTCCCCACGCAAATCTTTTTCTGTAGTATTTACGGAGGCAAGGGTCTTTCCCTCTCTATCATTGATGACCTGAGCTGTAATATGTCTCCCCGAAAAATGAACGCTCAGGCGGGGGCGTTCTGCGGTCCCCGTAACTTTTTTACGGATACGATTATGACGAAGATGTCGTTTCTGAATATTAGCCATGTTTGAAAGTAACGGTTATTGAACCGTTTTGCCCTCCTTACGACGAATTTGTTGATTTTTAAATCGAATGCCTTTTCCTTTATAGGGTTCTGGCGGATAATAGCGCTGAATATCGGCGGCACACTGTCCTACACAATGATTGTCAATACCTTCGACTGTCAATTTAGTATTTTCTGAAACAGTTACTTTTACCCCGTCCGGAATTTCAAACAAAATTGGATGCGAATAACCGAGGCTCAAATTTAAGATTTTTCCTTGAAGGGCAGCCTTAAAACCTACTCCATGAATTTCTAATTCGCGCTTAAATCCCTCTGTGACACCCTTCACCATATTGAAGATCAGAGCGCGGGCTAATCCATGCATCGCACGGGAACGAGCGGAATCATCTTCCCTTTCCAGGATCAATTCGTCCATCTCCATCCGTGCTTTGATCAACGCGGGAAGACTCCATTGGAGTGTGCCTTTCGGGCCCTCCACGGCCACAACGCCATCCGGAGAAAGTAAAACTTTCACTTTTGTTGGCAGTTTAATCGGCTTTTTACCAAGTCGTGACATATTCTTAATCCTTTTCTTCGGGCTTCTACCAAATATAAGCGAGAACTTCTCCACCTACGTTTCGTCGACGAGCTTCCTGCCCGGTCAAAACACCCAATGGAGTGGAAAGCAAAGCCACTCCCATTCCTCCCAGCACACGTGGAATTTCCTTAGATCCCACATACTTACGCAGACCGGGGCGACTCACTCTTTGTAATCCGACGATGGCGGAGCTTTTATTTACATATTTGGCGCGAATTTTCAAGACAGGATGTACAGCAGTAGTATCTAAGCTCACATCCGTGACATATCCTTCACGTTTCAGAATATGAACAATGTCGCTTTTCATTTTGGAATACGGAACCGTAAATTCGTTTTTTCGCGCCTGCGAAGCGTTACGCAAACGTGTCAGCAGGTCAGCAATGGGGTCAGATGGAACACTCATGAGATAGAATAGGGTACTAAGCAGTTGCGGGTTCGGTTTTCGGAATCACCTTTTTGGTTCGATCCGCAAAAGGCATACCCAGTTCGGTGAGAAGTGACTTTGCCTCTTCATTAGTGGAAGCAGTAGTCACGATCGTGATGTCAAATCCGATATTGCGTTTGATCTTATCTAATTCAATTTCCGGAAAAATTGACTGATCAGTCACGCCTAAAGTATAATTGCCATTCCCATCAAAAGCTTTGATGGAAACTCCGCGAAAATCCCGAATTCTCGGCAAAGCAGCCCGGATAAATCGTTCGAGAAATTCATACATAATACGTCCACGCAATGTGACTTTCAATCCAATCTCCTGATGTTGACGTAGCTTAAAATTGGAAATGCTCTTTTTAGAGGTGGTGACCACCGGACGTTGCCCTGTAATCAGAGCCAGATCAGTTCTGGCAACCTCCAAGGCTTCCTTCACATCGGGAGCCGATCCCACACAGGTGTTGATGACTATTTTCTCAACCTTGGGAACCTGATGAATGTTTTTATAGGCATGCTTGTTGAGCAATGCGGGGATCACCCGTTCTTTATATTCTATTTGAAGTTCGGCTTGCATTTCGGTCAGTACCTCCAATGAGAGGTGAATATGCGTCTGGGAGTACTCATATTAAGAAGAGGACTTAGCTCCTCCTTTTTCCACTTTACCCTTTTCCACGAGTTGCAGATTTGAGATGTGAATCGGGCCTTCTCTTTCCACAATGGCACCATTGGGTTGATCTTGAGATTTACGTTGGTGCTTTTTGATGATACGTACGCCTTCTACAATCGCTTGAGACTTAGCCTTCAGAATCTGGAGGACGACTCCCTGTGCCCCTCTGTGGTTTCCGGAATTAACTTTAACCGTGTCTCCACGGCGAATATGAAATCGTTTTCTCATAATACTTCTGGAGCTAGGGAAATAATTTTCATGAATTTTTCGCGTAATTCACGTGCAACAGGACCGAAAATGCGCGTTCCCCTTGGATTATGATCTTTGTCGATAATCACTACAGCATTCGTTGTAAAACTAAGATTGGATCCATCCTCTCGCTGAATAGGATATTTGCTACGAACGAGAACTGCGAAAACCACCTCTCCCTTTTTAACAGTGCCTCCGGTCTTGGCCTCTTTAATATTTACTTTGATTACATCGCCCACGTGAGCAATGAGGGTTGGCTTCCCGATCACACCGATCATACTCGCCTTAAGAGCCCCGGTGTTATCTGCCACATCCAATATACTTCTGACCTCAATCATTTTTTTCTCCTACGAAGGTATTAGTGTTTGAGGACTTCCACCAAACGCCAGCGTTTCATCTTACTCAGCGGACGCGTTTCCATAACGCTCACACGATCGCCCACCTTGGCCTCATTTTTTTCATCGTGCACGTACAATTTTTTTACCTGCTTAATGATTTTTGAAAATCTGGAATGGGGAACCCTAGTAATGATTTTCACCACGAGCGTCTTATCCATTTTATTAGATACGACCTTGCCTACGCGGGCTTTCCGCAAGGGGCGTACTACCGAGGATGCTTCGGACGTCAGGACAGTGTTATCAGTTGTTTCAGTCATCTCGATCCAGTTGGGTTGATAGCTTTTAGTTTTTCTCCGACAACAGTTTCGATGCGTGCGATGTTGCGGCGAAGAGTACGAAGCATGCTTGGTTTTTCTAGTTGTCCGCTTTGTTGTTGAAGGCGAAGTTTAAACATTTCTTCTCGAATCTCACGTTTGCGAGTCCGCAATTCATTGAGAGTCAATTCACGAAATTCACTGGTATTCATTCGATCAGTAATCAGGCATTAAGCCGCTGCGTGGTGGCGAGTTACAAATCGCGTACGAACGGGTAGTTTATTGGCGGCCAATCGCAAAGATTCCCTAGCGATGGATTCCGGCACACCATCGAGTTCAAAAAGAATATTCCCGGGACGAACCGTGGCAACCCAATATTCCGGTTGGCCTTTTCCCTTACCCATTCGAGTTTCGGGTGGACGTGCAGTCACAGACTTATCGGGAAAAATGCGAATCCAAAGCTTGCCTTTACGTTTCATGTTGCGTGTCAGAGCAACTCGGGCAGCTTCAATTTGAGTATTAGTAATCCAAGCTCTTTCCAGGGTTTGTAATCCAAACTCACCGAAATCAATTTTCAAATTACGCGAAGCAGTACCAGCGCGACTTCCTCGCTGGGTCTTTCTGTACTTTACGCGTTTGGGCATCAATGGCATAAATATTCTTTCTAAGTACTTAGGCTGCTGGAGCTAGCTCTTGCTTACGAGAAGTTGTTTCCGCTTCCACTTCGGATTTCTCCTCCTTTTTACAAATCCATACTTTAACACCGATTTTACCGGCTGTCGTATTAGCTTCGGCAAAACCGTAGTCAATGGGCTTCCGCAGAGTGTGCAACGGAACTGTCCCTAAACGCAACCACTCAGTTCTTGCGATTTCAGCTCCTCCCAATCGACCCGCACAACGAATTTTAATACCCAGGGCACCGGCATCCGAGGTGGTTTGCCCTGCTTTTTTCATGGCACGCCGGAAAGAAATCCGACGTTCCAGTTGAGCGGCAATGTTTTCTGCAACTAACTGAGCATCAAGATCCGGTCGCTTGATTTCGACAATATCGATCTTTACTTGTTTGCCTCCCGCCAGATTGGAAATCTCCTGGGTCATCTTTTCGATTTCCGCTCCCTTGCGTCCGATCACCACGCCCGGACGCGCAGTATAGATGGTCACACGCAAGCTATTCCAAGCACGCTCGACTATAATTCGTGAAACCGCCGCCGCCTTTAATTTCTTCTTAAGGTGACGACGAATTTTTTCGTCTGCTAACAAGAATTCCGCGTAGTCCTTTTCAGAAGCGAACCAACGAGAGCTCCAATCTCGTGTGAGCGGAAGGCGGAAGAGTTTAGGATGAACTTTCTGTCCCATGGAAAAATTTTGTTAAATGCTTAAGATTGCTGATCCGAAAATTCCGCGGTTTCCACGATCGGTTCTTGCTTTTTCGTGGCAGCGGTTTTCTTTATTTTGTTAGTTTTCCTACCTTTTTCGCGGCGTTCGATTTCTATCTCATCCGTCAAAATAATCCTGATGTGGCTGGTCCTTTTTCGGATAGGACCTGCGCTCCCACGTGCTTTGGGTTGAAATCTCTTAAATGTGGCTCCCTCACCTACTACCGCTTCCTTAACGACGAGACGCTCGGGGCGCATGTTGTTATTATTTTCGGCATTGGCAATGGCGCTTTTCAAGGTTTTGAGCACCAGAGGTGATACCTTTTTGAAGCCGGCGGCCAAACGCAAAACGTCCACAGCGTCCAAGGCAGGAAGCCCCTGAATGGCTCGGGTGACTTCTCGTGCTTTAAAGGCCGAGATTCTCGCGTATTTATATACTGATTTTACCTGCATTTTAAATGCTTCTGATTGCTTACGGTTGGGTTTCCACTCGCAGGTGGTCTCCCTGTCGAATAGGTTTTTTAATCGAACTCAAATTTTGAATTACAGCTCCACAAATCCGGTCTCTCACATCCACCACTCGGACAGTGCCCAGTTCTTTTTGTGCGCGCAGGACTTTAAAATACATTCCTAGCTGAACACCCTGTTTATTGCCAATATTCGCTATGACCAAGCTTAAATCATCCTTTACCTCCACTACCATGGCATCAGTTAAGGATGCTGAAATCGCCTGAGCCGGAACCCCTAAGCCACTGTCTCCAAGTATTTCCCTTGTTTTGCGAAGTTCCGTTTCCACTGCCAAACGAGCAACAGGATCCACATGATCCGCTGTTTTTACCAGCGTGAGAATTGCTTCGGTAAGACGCATAAGTTCCAGCCGTGCGTCATCGCACTGTTTTTTAAGATCACGCAGACTTCGAACAGCGACCAACAATTTTTGATCATTGCTTGCCGGGTCTTTATTGATATTCGAAATCCCAAAAGTTTCAAGCTTAAGCGCTAAGTCAGCTGCTTGGCGGCGGGAAATCTCGGCGCTGAGGTTGGACTGAACCAAGCTATCTGTCAACGCACGTACGGTGGCTTCCGATAAAATCTGTCTTTCCCTCAAAGCGGAAAGAGTGTCCTCATCATCGGAAACAGGCATATCGATTCTCATTCCCTCCAAAGAGGAGGGACGTAATTCAAAATTTGTCAAAGATCTATCGCCTGTCAGCGCCGTTTGAGCGATTGCCAGGCTCATGAAACTGAAGGCTATTGCCGCCAGTTTTATGAAGGGGTTAAGGTTAATGAGAGATGGTCAAACTACTTCGTTACTTTTGCAGTATGAGAACCATGTTTCTTGAAAATACGAGTGGGAGCAAATTCACCCAGTTTATGACCCACCATATTTTCAGTAATAAAAACAGGGATAAAAGTCTTACCGTTATGAATGTTAAATGTGTGTCCTACAAAATCTGGGGTAATGGTGCTACTACGATACCATGTTCTGATAGGCTTTTTTAAGCCAGCAAGATTTAGTTTATCTATTTTTTCGAGGAGCTTCCATGCAACATATACCCCCTTTTTAAGCGATCTACCCATAGTGATTATTTCTTAGCCTTTTTACGTTGTACGATAAATCGATCGGAAGGTTTGTGTTTCCGGCGAGTCTTAAATCCTTTAGCAAGTTGTCCCCAAGGACTGACAGGATGGTGACGTCCTCCTCCGCCCTTGCTCTTACCTTGTCCTCCGCCCATAGGATGATCTACAGGATTCATCACCATACCACGGACATGTGGTCTGCGGCCTAGCCAGCGAGTACGCCCGGCTTTTCCGCTTGAAATATTCATATGATCTGTGTTGCCCACTTGCCCAAGCGTAGCAAAACACTCTTCATTGATTTTGCGAATCTCACCGGAGGTGAGTTTAATAAAGGCAAATCCACCTTCTCGGTTGGTCAAAAAAGCCTGCGCGCCGGCACTGCGAACAAGCTGGGCTCCTCGGCCGGGTGTCAATTCGATATTGTGAATGGTCGATCCCAGCGGGATAGCCTTGAGAGGCAGGGCATTGCCAATTGCCGGTTCCGCCTTGGCCCCCGCCATGACACGATCTCCCACTTTTAAGCCAACAGGTGCGAGAATATAAGTTTTTTCCTGATCTCCATATTCGAGCAATGCGATACGTGCAGACCGGTTCGGGTCGTATTCTATTGCGATCACATTCGCCACACTATCACGCTTGTAACGTTTAAAATCAATGAGCCGTAATTTGCGTTTGTGTCCGCCTCCGCGGTGACGGCTTGTCAGCCTTCCTTGATTATTTCGCCCCCCCGTCTTTTTTAACGGACGAGTTAAGGATTTCTCTGGCTGAGTTTTGGTGATTTCCTCAAACGTGGGAAGCGTCTTGAAACGCAACGACGGGGTCAGAGGACGAAATTTCTTTAAGGCCATGATATATATTCCTTCAATTAAACAAGGTCCAGCTTGTCGCCTTCCTTCAATGTGACGATGGCCTTCTTCCAATGAGACCTGCGACCAAAGTCGGCTCGGCGTTCGCGTTTCTTTTTTCCCGCATAATTTGCGGTATTTACGTTTACCACCTTTTTGTTAAAAATCTGTTCGATTGCCTGCTTAATTTGGATTTTGTTAGCTGAGGGCAAGACGCGAAATACGTATTGATTATATTTTTCCGAGAGAAGCGTTGCTTTTTCGGTAAGTAATATATTTTGGATGAAATCGTAAGCTTCTTTCATTTCAAAAGCCTTTCAGAAATAATAGCAAGTGCACGACGAGTCACTAGAATTTTGTCAAATGCGAGTAAATGCTCAGTATTGACATCATGAGCTAACAACAAAAGAGCTTCTTTCACATTTCGTGCCGATTTAAAGGTAATTTCATCGAAGGCGTCGCTTAATATCAACACTTTGGAATCGCGCGGAGCAATGCCATCCAAAATAGTTAAAAACTTTTTTGTCTTTGGCTCCGCAACACTGAAAGAGTCAGTCACAAGAACATCGCCCGCCAAAATTCTGGAACTGAGTGCTTTGCGAAGAGCGAGGCGCTTTGTTTGCTTGGGAACTTTCTTAGAATAGTCACGAGGTTTTGGCCCGAAAGCAACTCCGCCTCCTGTCCAGACTGGGGAGGATTTATATCCCGCCCGAGCTCGTCCTGTTCCCTTTTGGCGCCACGGTTTTGCTCCGGATAGAGCTACTTCTCCTTTGGTTTTGGTATTGGCCGTACCACTGCGGCGATTGGCTCGTAAGGCAACTACGGTGTCATGTACCGCCTGAGTGCCTTTACCATTCGTAATTAGCTCAATTTTAGATTCTTTGGCTTCTTCTGCCGTTAATATGGTTGCGCTCATGATGAGTTACTTTTTAGCCGCAGGAGCAGATTTTTTAGCCCCTTTTTTCTTTGACGGACGTAGGACGACATAACTTTCTTTTGAGCCTGGCACCGGCCCGCTCACGAGTATTACGTTGTCCTTTTCACGAACTTGTACAATTTTTAAATTCTGGACGGTAATCCGTTCATCGCCCATATGGCCGGGCATTCCCATATTTTTCCACACACGACCCGGGGTGGAACGATTCCCAATGGCACCATTTCTCCGGTGCATCATGGAACCGTGGCTGGCGGGTTGTCCGGCAAATCCATGGCGTTTCACAACCCCTTGAAATCCCTTTCCTTTACTACGGCCAATAACGTCTACAAACTGACCCACCTCAAAAGTAGTGATTAATAAATCGCCGATTTCCGGCGCCGGCGTCCCTTTTTTGAGACGGAATTCGCGGACAAGTTTTTTTGGCTTGGATCCACTTTTCGCAAAATGACCGAGTTGCGCTTTGCTCACTCGATGTTCTTTTTGATTATCAAATCCAACTTGAACAGCGCTATAACCATCTTTTTCCAGGTTTTTCACCTGTAGCACGCGATTTTCGCCCGCATCGATTACGGTTACCGATATGGCGCGTCCCTTCTCATCATAGAAGCGCGTCATTCCTTTTTTCTTTCCTAAGAGTCCTGTGCTCATGGCGTAAAACTAGATCTTAATGTTAATATCGACGCCGGCGGGCAAGGTCAACTTACGCAGTTCGTCTACGGTTTTTGCGGTGGGGTCAATAATATCCAAAAGGCGCTTATGGGTCCGAATTTCGAATTGATCCATTGATTTTTTATCTACGTGTGGGGAGCGATTCACGGTAAATTTCTCAATTTCCGTAGGAAGAGGGATAGGACCGTTGACTTTGGAGCCTGTGCGGCGCGCCGTTTCCACGATTTCCGCTACGGCGGCATCAAGGAGACGGCTGTCAAATGATCTTACCCGAATTCGAATCTTTTGCTTCGTTGCAGTAGCCATCAATTTCTTCTCTTGTTAATTCTTCTGATCGAGCACCGCGTTCAATACCTGTTGAGGCACTTGCTCAAAGTGAGAGGGTTGCATTGAATAAGAAGAGCGACCTTTGGAAAGTGAGCGGATAGCGGTGGCATATCCAAACATTTCGGCAAGTGGGACTTCCGCATTGATTGTGCTGAGCGTCCCCTTCCCATCGATTCCTACAATACGTGCACGACGGCGATTTAAATCTCCCATAATATCTCCCTGGAATTCATCCGGAGTGATATTTTCCACCTTCATAATTGGTTCCAGTAAAATAGGTTTTGCTTTTTTGAGCCCATCTTTAATTGCAAAAATCGCCGCCATCTTAAATGCCATTTCATTGGAATCCACATCGTGATAGGAACCGTCGATAATATCGACGTGAACATCGATGACGGGATACCCTCCGATCACTCCATTGAGCAAACCTTCGTTCAAACCCTTTATGACAGCAGGGATAAAATCTTTGGGAATGGTACCGCCGACCACTTTATTTTCAATAGTGATCCCCTTACCTCGCTCGTTTGGCTGTACCTTAATGATCACGTGTCCGTACTGACCACGGCCGCCGGATTGTTTGACCAGTTTGCCTTCACCATCGCCTAACAAAAGAATCGTTTCCTTATAAGCGATCTGTGGCTTACCTGCATTGGCATCCACCTTAAATTCACGCAGCATGCGATCACGAATAATTTCCAGATGCAACTCGCCCATGCCGGCAATAATAGTTTGCCCGGTTTCTTCGTTGGTAGAAACACAGAACGTGGGGTCCTCTTCGGCCAGACGTTGAAGAGCGATACCCATTTTCTCTTGATCCGCCTTGGTTTTTGGCTCGATTGCCATGGAGATAACGGGATCAGGAAACGAAGGAGGTTCTAATAAAATGGCATGATCCTCGTCGCAAAGAGTATCACCGGTGGTGATATTTTTGATACCGACAATGGCGGCGATATCACCTGAATAGCAGGTTTCAATATCTTCGCGTTTATCAGCTTGAATTTGAATCAGGCGACTAATGCGCTCCCGTTTATTAGTCCGCGGATTATAAACGGTATCTCCCTTGCTTAGCTTACCGGAATAAACACGGAAAAACACGAGTTTACCAACAAAGGGATCCGCCCAAAGTTTAAATGCTAACGAACAAAAATCGCCTTGATCATTTGCAAGCACCAAAATGCTTTTAGACTCATCGTCCGGATCTTGACCTTGAACTGCAGGAATATCCAATGGACTAGGCAAATAATCCACCACGGCATCCACCAAATATTGCACACCTTTGTTTTTGAAGGCGGAGCCTCCCGCGACTGGTACAAACCGATTTGCGATCGTCTGTCGGCGGATAGCGGATTTGAGATCCTTAATAGCGATGGGTTTTTCTTCTAAAAAAAGCATCCCGATTTCTTCATCGAGATCCACCATCTGAGTGATGAGATCTTGGTAGGCCTGCTCCGCGATTTCTTTGTATTCCTCGGGAATTTCTGTCACTTGATAAGTGGAACCCAAAGCATCATCGTCTGAAAAAATCACAGCCTTTTTATTGATGACATCTATTTGGCCGCGCAGATGATCTTCACTGCCCAGAGGAATCAAAACAGGCCATACATTTGCGCCCAATTTAGTGCGCATACTGTCGACCGCAGCATTAAAATTAGCTCCGGTGCGGTCCATTTTATTCACAAATGCAACGCGAGGAACGTTATATTTTGTAGCCTGCCTCCACACTGTTTCGGACTGAGGTTGAACACCAGCCACTCCACAGAAAACAGCAATTGCACCATCCAAAACACGGAGAGAACGTTCCACTTCAGCCGTAAAGTCCACATGTCCCGGAGTGTCAATAATATTGACCCTCTGCTTTTGCCCTTCAAACAGCTTGAAAATCCCGTCTTCTTTACGCTGATTCCACGTGCAAGTGGTAGCCGCAGAGGTAATTGTGATCCCCCGTTCCCGTTCCTGCTCCATCCAATCGGTGACAGTAGTGCCTTCATGCACTTCACCAATCTTGTGGATCATGCCGGTATAAAACAGAATGCGCTCGGTCAGCGTAGTTTTGCCTGCATCGATATGGGCGGCAATTCCAATATTCCTCGTACGTTCCAAAGGAAACGCTCTATGAGGCGAATTGGGATTAGCCGACCCGGATTTTTCCGTAACAGTTGCAGACATGAGTCAAAAAATTAAAATCAAATACTTTACCAGCGAAAATGCGCAAAGGCCCGATTGGCTTGGGCCATTTTATGCATGTCATCTCGTTTCTTAATCGCGCTTCCCTGACCAGCCGCAGCTTCCTTAATGGCCTCCGCAAGCGCTTGCATCATAGTAATTCCCTTGCGGTTAGCAGCAAGGGTGACAATCCATCGTAAGGCGAGAGCAATTTGCCGCTCAGCATTTACTTCGATCGGAACTTGGTAAGTAGCTCCCCCTACGCGTCGGGACTTCACTTCCAAGCGAGGCTTTACATTGTCGATGGCCTTATTCAGGGTTTCCAACGGATCAATGGCATCGCTTCCTTCACGTGCCTTATCAATGGCGGTATAGACAATACGCTCAGCGGTCGCCTTCTTACCACGCCGCATTACCGCATTAATGAGGCGGGCAACCAGCGGATTCGCGTACCGTGCGTCGCGTTTTACTTCTTTCCGAATAACTTTACGTCTGCGTGACATGGCTCAATTATTTTTTCTTGGATCCCTTGGATCCCTTGGATCCCTTAGCTCCCTTGCCTCCACTGGGCGCCGCTCCTGGCTTAGGCCTCTTGGCTCCGTACTTTGAACGCCCTCGGCGACGCCCCTCCACCCCGAGACTATCCAAAGTACCACGAACAATATGGTAACGCACCCCTGGCAAATCCTTTACACGCCCACCACGTACTAAGACGATTGAGTGCTCTTGCAAATTATGCCCTTCCCCCGGAATATAGGCAATCACCTCTTGGCTATTGGTTAAACGAACTTTCGCCACTTTACGTAGAGCGGAATTCGGCTTCTTAGGTGTACGCGTCATTACTTGAACACACACACCTCGTCGCTGAGGACAGTTGACAAGGGCCGGGGATTTGGATTTCACCGAGGCTCGGCGGCGTCCTTTGCGTACTAATTGGTTAATGGTGGGCATTAGCTTTGGCTTCTCCGAAAATCTTCCACGAAACTAGGGGACAAAAAAACCACGCGATGGTGGTAGTGCCAGCCCCCGTCTTTGTGCGGGAACGACCAGAGTACAAGTGTATCGATGAGGCGCAAGAAAAATTTCAGAAATTTTATATGCTCTATGTTACCTGTTGTATTCAGCCAAGGAACCGCACACTATTTTCTTTCCTCACTGACAGCGAATTTATCAAAATCCAGGATACCAACAAGATATGAAAGATTCCTCACCCGCTGAGATTTCCGATCACACTTCCATGTCACTCGAACATGCTACACCCTTCCGAATTGCAGTGGTAGGAGCGGGTTCCATTGGTCTGTACTACGGTACAAAACTAGCTGCATCCGGGTGTGAGGTCCGTTTCCTCATGCGCTCAGGCTTTGAAGAAGCAAAATCCTCTGGAATCCACGTATATAGTCAACTGGGGGATAACCACCTAAGACATCCAGAAATCTTCCTGAAAGCAGAAGATATTGCCCCAGTGGATTGTGTGCTTATCTCCGTTAAATCTACTACGAATTCCATTTTAGAACACATTCTTCCGCATTTTGCCCCCAATGCCATAGTGATGACCCTTCAAAATGGTCTGGGAAACGAGGAATTTCTCAGCCGTTTTGTTTCCCCTAGTCAGATTTTAGGAGCTCTCTGCTTCGTATGCCTGACTCGAAGCTCCCCAGCAGCAGTTCATCACCAGGGACACGGCAGCATTTCCATCGGTGAATTTTCCGAAAACAGGGTCTCCCCTCGTGTAGAAACCTTAGTGGCACTTTTTAAACAAGCCGGCATTCAAGCAAAACCCGTAGCCAATCTCCTGGAAGAGCGCTGGCGTAAATTAGTATGGAATATCCCCTTTAATGGGCTGTCAGTCACAGAAGGGCAAATCACTGTCGACCGAATCCTCTCCACTCCCCGGCTACTTTCCGAATGTAAGCATCTCATGCAAGAAACCCTCTCCGCAGCCAATGCTTTGGGTCTTCCAATTGAAGCGGAGTATCAAGAGATGCAGCTCAAACGCACTGCCACCATGGGGCCTTATAGCCCTTCCACTTTAATCGATTTCCAAGCGGGGAGAGAACTTGAAATCGAAGCTATTTGGGGAATTCCCCTTCGCAAGGCAAAATCAGTGGGTTTGGAAATGCCGCATTTATCCCGATTATATCAACGCTTGTGCGAATTGAATCCGACTCCATCAACTTAAAGAAGATTGAGGTGACGCAGAAACCGGCGCGAAATTTTTCCCGAATACTGCCGCCAGTCTCCGTAAGTCATTTGCCTTCTTGAGATGCAACCTTTTTTGGGACCAGATTGATAGTGAAAACAGCTAAATTTAAGGGAACTTGTTCACACAAGCAGTTGCTCTTGCTGAGCGCAACTGTTCAGCGTCAGCCCTGCGGCTTTGCCCGTGT
>JAHFTB010000024.1 GCA_023269545.1 Verrucomicrobiota bacterium
TCCCCATTCCTCATCACTCTGATATCCTTGCCTCTCACTTCTTTTTCCACAAATCTTCCTCGCCATTCAACTCTTATAACCCTTTCCTCTCACTCCTTTAAAGTTCATAACACGCTCTAGTCTCAGCCGCGCGTTCTCTCGCCGAAGCCCCTGGAGTTCGTTTGATTCGGCCCGCCCCACTTAAGATGTAACTACTTTACCTAAAGTATCTTGTAATTTATTTGATTCTGTTACCCAGCGGTAAAGCACACCTGTTCCTATTGGCAGTTCCTCGGCTACCTCGGCAATGGGTTTCCCTGCTTTTACAAGCTCCACCGCTAGTATTTTGTACTCTTTGCTATATTTCTGCCTTTTTCCCATTTTGGACCTTTTCTCTTATTTTATTGGTCCATCATTTTGACACACCTCATCTGTAAATTTTTCTCTGCTTCTGTAGATAAGAATCTGATATTTTGTTCCTCTTCTGCCATCACCTCCGCTTCCTGAGCATTGGCGAAGAATTGTTTCGCATTCCCTATGAGAGTGTTTACTTTGGCCTTCCATCTTGCTTCTTCGAGTTGGTTTTTTTCTACTCCCTTTTCCAACTTCTCCGCCGTCTCGAGGAGGATTTTGTTGACCCACTTCAAAACCTCGAAGAATAATTCACAAGTCTTTTCAGTACGATCGCGTCCCACCCAAAGGAGCCGCTTGCAGTTTTCATCGATCTGGTAGACGAGCGTCCCAAACTTATCTTTTTTACCCACATGGATTTCATCCACCCCAAGGGCTTTTACTCCAGTGAAATCCCGATGTGGAATGCCATAATCAACCACCCATTTTACCGAGCCGTAGAACATCAGCCCAACCGACACGGAAAACTCTGGCTACCTCTGCGCCCATGAGAGCAGCCGAGCCCATTGCGCCAGAAAGAGGCGGAAGGCTTCAGAGTGGTGCATTTTTCCGTTGGCCCAAGGCACTTCTTTCACGGCAGGCCTCCCACAGTATCGGCAGTCAATCCGACGCGGTGCATCAGTGAGCCAAACCACTAAACCCCATAGCGGTACAAACCGCCAACGCCGCTCTGTAAGTCTATCATATCCTGGCCCTTTCTTCTTACAGCCCGAACATCTTCCCTGGCACGCACTTCCGCTAATATGCTTCCCTTTTCTTTTTCATCCCATCCTACAGCATCATAGACAAATCCCTTGATCGGATGGAGCTGCCTCATTATATTTTTAAGCGTTATATTATACATAACAGAGGCTGGTTTATAGGTACCCATTTGGGTTCCGCAGCCTCTTTTTTATGCTCGGGTATCTGCAATCCAATCATCAATCCGATCCGCAACCCCCTTACTCACCTATTCATGGGGCCTGCGCTTCGGATTGATGATTGATTCTCTTTTTTCAAAACCACTCTTTTTTACCCACAAATTCTTTTATAGAGCCCCTTTTCTAATCCCAGAAATAACTTACACGTCACTTTCCTTAAAATGCTCTGAAGCTTTAGGCTATGCGCACTTTATAACTTCCAGGCAGGACTCTACCTGCTTAAAGTTGCCTCCGAGATACCGTATTTCTGTGTCAAAGATGACAGGGTAAAAGAACTATTGAGAGCTTGTGGAACTTTCGACTTAAATCCGGAAACTGTCAGAGAATATGTCTGTGTAGTATCCACATCATGATCCTGGGGTGGGTTTTCCCGTGCAATAATAGTAAACCATGGGTAACCATTTTGACTGCAAAGCCATGCAGCTTTGAGCAATATATAATCCTCATTCCGATCGGTTAAATCGATACGATTATGAAGAAAACCACATCTACCTGTATAGGTGATCTTCCAAGTATTGGGAGCAAGCTGATAATCGTTATAGCCTGGTCCTACAGGGAGTCCGCAAACACGAGCTTGCGGCCCATAATTTACGCAAGCTGTTAATATAAGGCCTATTCCAAAAATTACAGCAACGGTACGAAAACTAGAAAATAACATGGAAAACATTTTTGAGAATTATTAGGAATTTTTGGACATTGATAAATAAAAAAATTTATTGAAAATATCAAATTGTTTTTTCTCAACATGGAAGTTGTTTTCATACGGGCTGTTACCCTTAAATTTTAGAGCTCCATGCTCTTCCTTTTGGCAATTATAAGTAAATAGAGCTTGTCCGGAAAACGCCAAATTTGCTCGAAAAAGTGATCTTCCTCTGTTTTGATTCCGCTACTGGGGTTATAGCGAAGCTATATATTTTAATGAAAGCGGAGTTTTCATTTATCAAGAGCAGCGCTTTTACCTTCCTGAAATACGGAGCGGAATACTTTGCCAATCAGCGGCGCTGCGTGGGTGCTTCCATGGACAGAATTATCGCCAGGATCCCCCTCTGAAACTGCAGCAAAAGCATATTTCGGATGGTCAGCGGGTAAGAAGCCCACGAACCATGCCGCAGTACGCTGATTGAGTTTAGGCCCCCATTGGGCGGTGCCTGTCTTACCGGCAACTTGAATACCTGGAACTTGTGCTTGATGTGCTGTTCCGCTGCCACCTTCGGTGACTTCTATGAGCGCGGCTTTTAATGCACGGTAAATATCGGGTGGAATCAGAACATTTTCTCGGATGCGGTTTGGGTAAGCGCTCACTACTTGGTTATCCGGCGTCTGGATTTGCTTGACTAAGCGAATTTGGGGCAATAGTCCCTGGTTAGCTATAATGGCCATTAACTGAGCCATTTGGAGGGGGGTCACTAACACATCTCCTTGTCCTATACTGAGGTTGACGACATCGCCAGACAGCAGATGTCGGTGGTGCACACGTACCATATATGCATCTGTCGGGATATTTCCGCGCTCTTCCGCACGCAGAGGAATCCCGGTGCGATGGCCTAGTCCCAATCGTTGAGCAAGAGAGATGATAGGCGAGGCTCCTGTTTTCAGGCCGACTTGATAGAACCAGGTATTACAGGACTGAATGAGGGCTTCGGAAAAGTTCAGGGATCCGGCGTCATATTTTTTCCAATTACGGAATACGAGATTGCCGACTCCGAGTGAAGAGGGACAGTCCAAGCGGGTCTGGGGTGTGATGGAGTGATTTAAAAGGGCCGTAAGACCCACCACTACTTTAAACGTCGATCCAGGAGGATAAGCCGACCGAAATGCTCTGGGTAATAAGGGGGCATTGGGGTCTTTTGAAAGAGCTTCGTAAGTTGCTTTATTTATCACCGGTACAAATGCATTGGGATCAAAGGTCGGCCAGGATGCGAGGGCTAGGATATCGCCGGTGTGAGGATCAATCACGACAATTGCCCCCTTTTTCACATTTTCCTTAAGGACTCTTTCGCAGATTTTTTGAAGGTCTCTATCCAGTGTGGTCACCACAGTGTAACCGGGTACCGGGGGAAGAATAATACGTTCGGAGGTCTTAGCTCCATTTTTATCGTATGTAGCATTCAGTCTGCCCGGGGTCCCTCGGAGCTGATAATCGAATGCTTGTTCGATGCCTTCCCGTCCCTCACTTTCCGGAAAGATCAGATCTCCATTTTCGACTATTCGATTGGAAAGAGGGGCTTCTTTTCCCGTATATCCAATCACACCACTTGCCAGTTCTCCCTCCGGATAAACTCGGGCATAGGTTTGACGGAGGATGAGGGCGGGAGGGAGTCCTTTGTTCACAATATTCAGTTCCGTAGGCCCCAGGTCCTCAACGATGACAAAAGGGATGATTCCCCGATTCCGATAGTGTTTCAGAATGGTTGGATCGGAGATGCGGATCTCGCGGTTGAAGAGTCCGCTGACGAAGGTAATCTGTTGTTTGGCAAATGCTAATATCCTTGCGTCATTCCATTCCAAAGGAGTTGGAAAACTAATTGCTAAGTTATAACTTAATCGAACTTGCGCGAGGGGATTCCCATTACGATCCACAATCTGTCCTCGGGGCGCGGGGATCAGCAGTTGATAAGTACGGGCTTGTTTTTGAGTCTCCCACGTGGGTTTAGGATTTTCCACCCATCCCGTATTATTTGTGGTCAGGTGATTGTCAGCAAAAGCTGGTACCGCCCATGCTAATAGAAGGACCCCAAAATAGCGCAATAAAAAAATCCCCTTCATGAATAATGATACCGCTCTACTTTTGGGCTCCTCTTCCGGAGCGGATACTAGGCTGGGTAATATACGGCGGCTTCAGGTAAAGGGGGGTCGGTGTTTCCGCAAGGTTGGGACGCGTTGCCGCGAGAATGGCTAATTTTTCAGCTGTGGGAGCTTGGAGGATCAGGTGAGGAAACTCGGGAATTGCGGCAGCGGTATAAGCCGGACCCTGCCACGCTTCAAGACGATGCTTAAATTCTTCGCATGGCAATAGGACAAGTTCTTTTAAATTTTCCCCTTCGATGGAGCCAAAAAACAGGGTCCCTCCTCGTGCATCCCCTACGACTGCATATTGTTTCCCGGCGGATGGCACTGCAAGAACCGAGGGGATTCCGAGAACGGAGACTTTCCAAGCAATTCTCAGGCCTTCGGCAGCGGCTATTGCCGCTCGAATGCCATTATAGGAGCCGGGGCCCGTCCCAACGGCAATCCGATCCATGGATCCGAATTTTTTCACCACCTGCTCGAGAACCCGCAGTAATGTATTGCCCCGACCTCGAGGTTGTTGGAATTTTTCAGAATATAAAAAGGTTCCATCCTGCCAAACGGCTAGGCTCCCCTGGTGGGTCGAGGTTTCCAAACTGAGAACTTTCATTGTGATGGCACGAACACAATGCGTCGTCCCCCATTTTCTAAAATTTCAAACCGGATAGTTTTTGCGCCGGATGGGAGAAACCGGGGGAATTTTTCGCCCCATTCGATAGCAAGGACCGATTGCCCTAGATAGTCGAAAAACCCCAGGGTATGAATATCTTCTTCCTGATCCAGGCGAAAAAAATCGAAATGAACAAGGAAAAGGCGCCCTCCTTCGTATTCATGTACCAAGGGAAAAGAAGGGCTGGTTACCTCACCCGAAAAACCCAATCCCCGAGCCAATCCTTTGACAAAATGCGTTTTACCGGCCCCCAGAGGGCCATTCAGACAAAGCACATCGCCTTCGGAGAGATTCGAAGCGAAGCTCTCTCCCAGGTTCTGAGTTTCTTTCTCAGTTAAGGAAAGGAATTCTTTGCCTGCTCTTGTGTTTGCCATCGGACCGTATTTCAGTTCACTTATCTTAACATGTGATGTGACGCAAAAAAGAGAAACCTCGTGGGTGAAAATGTTTTTTTTGCTCCCAGAGCTCCCAAAAATGCGTAACGTCAGTTCACATCCAAATCCAACTCTGTTTCATTCGAATACTATGAGCACCACATCCCTTTGGCCGAGATTTCAACAATACTTTCTCCGCTACAATGACTTAGGATTTTCTATCGACATCAGCCGAATGAGTTTCGACGACCGCTTTTTTTCTGAAATGTTAGATTCTGCCGAACAAGCTCTGCGGGATATGGAGCAATTAGAAAAGGGGGACATCGCTAATCCGGATGAAAACCGCATGGTAGGCCATTACTGGTTAAGGAATGCGTCTCTTGCGCCCACTGAAGAATTGCAGCACGAAATTCTGGATACAAAGGGGAGTATCTTAAGGTTTGCGTCCGAAATACATTCCGGAACTTTGCGAGGTTCGACAGGGAAGAAATTTACTGATGTATTATCTATTGGGATTGGAGGCTCCGCTTTGGGGCCCCAGCTAGTATCGGATGCTCTTCGAAGCGCCCACGATTCTCTTGCCCTTCATTTTTTTGACAACACGGATCCTGATGGTTTCGCTCAAATCTTAGAAGTTCTCAAAAGCAAACTGGATTCCACCCTCGTCATTGTCATTTCAAAGTCAGGAGGCACTAAAGAACCTCGGAACGGAATGTTGGCGGCTCAGGCTGCTTTCAAACAGGCAGGGATCGTTTTTTCCAAACATTTTGTGGCGGTTACGGGAAAAGACAGTGAATTGGATCAAACCGCTCAATCAGAAGGCTGGCTCAAACGTTTCCCCATGTATGACTGGATCGGAGGCCGTACTTCGGTAATGAGCGCTGTCGGCTTGTTACCGATGTCCTTACAGGGAATCGACATCGAATCCTTTTTGGAAGGCGCCCGGGCTATGGATGTAAAGACTCGAAATCCCGAGGTGCTTAAAAATGCCGCTCTTTTGCTTGCTCTGATGTGGTATTATGCGGGAGATGGCAAGGGTAAGAAGGATATGGTCCTCCTCCCATACAAAGATCGTCTGTTGTTATTTAGCCGTTATCTCCAGCAATTAGTCATGGAGTCGCTAGGTAAGGAACTCGATCTTGAGGGAAAGGTGGTGCACCAAGGGATTGCTGTCTATGGCAATAAGGGCTCTACGGATCAACATGCATACGTTCAACAGTTAAGGGATGGAGTCCATAATTTCTTTGTTACCTTCATTGAAGTGCGTCGTGCCACATCGACTTCTGAGATGGAAGTGGAGCCGAATATTACCAGTGGCGATTATCTGCAAGGATTTCTCCGCGGAACTCGGGGTGCCCTTCATGAGAATGGTCGGGATTCCATGACGATTAGTATTCCACATTTCGATGCCTTTATGCTCGGCGCTCTCATTGCCCTTTATGAACGCGCAGTAGGTTTTTACGGCTCTTTAGTACATATTAATGCTTACAATCAGCCGGGTGTGGAAGCTGGGAAAAAAGCTGCGGCACGTATTTTAAAATTACAAGAAAAGGCATTTACATTTTTAAAGTCTCATATAGGTTCCGATTGGAAGGTTGAAAAAATCGCCCAACACATTGATGCGGAACCAGAAGAAACATTTCATATCCTTCAACATCTCGCCACCAATCGAGAGAATTTAATCCACCACAATGTAGGGTCCCACATAGCAGAAGATAGCTTTTCTTGGAAAACTCAATGACACCCCCTTCAATGAAGTCCCTTAAATTCGTCCCCCTCGTTTGTATGATGAGTCTTGGTATGCTCGGATGCGATAGACCGGAAAAGACGGTCGATCAATTGCGTAAGGAAATTACGGAATTCCGAGCAGTGCCAGATGATCAAAAATCCGTTGTCATAGAAAAGAATCTTGCCAAATTAGATTCGCAAATTCTTAAGTTGCGGACGCAGAGCAAGCTGGATCAAGCCAGTTTTCTCCAAGAGCAAAGAGATTCTTTAGCTTCTGATTTCGGAGCGGCAAAAGTTTATCGGACATTGAATGACGCTAAATCCGCTCTTAAGGGAATTCAGGATGTCATCCAAAAGACCGGAGAAGAATTCCCTAACGAATCCCCTGAATCGGCGTCACCGGCTCCTTCGTCCATACCGGAAACTTCCGTTGCTCCCGAAAGTTCCACTCCGGAAGCAGCTACTCCAGAGGCTTCTATCACGCCAGAATCCACTCCTCTACAGCAGTAGGATCGACATCCTGAGGTCAATTTGGAAAGATGTCTTTCCACACGGAATAGGGTTTTACAGTGAGTTGGGAATTCCTATACCGGAGATCTTGGGTGACTTCCTCTCCAAACCAAACCGGCGTCTTCAAAACGGTATCCGCATCAGGTAGCTCCACTTCGGCGACAATGAGGCCTGAATTTTCTCCACCAAATTCATCTATTTCGATAATAAACTCTCCCCACGGAATACAAAAGCGGGTTTTTTCTATGAGTGGTCGCATACAAATGCGGTCCAACAGTTCGTATGCATGCGCGAATGGGATGCTATATTCAAATTCATCTCGCACAATTCCCACTCTCCCGGTTTTTATCGTGAGAAACCCCTCTTGCCCGTAAGTTCGCACGCGGACCGTTCGCTGAGCATTCCGGCAAATATACCCTTGCCGTATAGGATGCCCTTCCCCTTCTATCAGGCTCCTCCAGGTTTCTCCTTTGACCAAAAATTTCCTTTCAATTTCCACCGGCATACTCCCATCCGTTTATCTAAGATCACAAGATTACACCAGTGAGGATTTCGCCACTGGACATCAGAGCCTCTATCACTTAACAGAAGGGTTTCCGAGTCATGGAGCTCCAGCCGGTACGTGTTCGCGCCAAATTCTTTTTTGAGTCTGATAAGACCAAATTTTTTATTAAAGGGACTACTTACGGGCCCTTTGCCCCTGATGTCCATGGGGAACATTTCGGTTCTCCCGAAAAGTTTTCTAGGGATCTCATTCTTCTCCAAGAGGTTGGAGTCAATCTTCTCCGTGTTTATTACGCCCCTCCCAAGTGGTTTTTAGATCTTTGTGCCGGCGCTGGCATTCGGGTCCTCGTGACCATTCCATGGGCTGAACACATCGCATTTCTTGGGAACAGTAGAGTAGTCCGCGAAATTGAGCAAACAGTCATACAAAGCGTCCGCCAAAATGCAGGGCATGGTGCTATTTTTGGCTATCTGGTGGGGAATGAAATTCCCAGTACGATGGTGCGTTGGCTGGGGGCCCGTGCCGTTACCGAATTTATCGAACATCTGATCCATCTGGCGCGTCCGCTAGACCCGCATGTTCTCTACTCTTATGCTAATTATCCGCCTACTGAATATCTTCTCCCTCAAAATGTAGATTTCTTCACTTTCAACGTCTATTTACACCGGCAGGAAGATTTTTCGCATTATCTCTTACGACTTCAAAATCTTGCGGAAGATCGCCCTCTCGTTCTAGGTGAATTTGGCATGGATACCATTCGACATCCGGAGGAAGAGCAGGCTGAAATGCTGGGTTGGCATATTGAAAGCGTCGTTCGAGCCGGCCTTGCTGGCACTGTTCTCTATGCATGGACTGACGAATGGTTCCGCGGCGGCATGGAGATTACTGACTGGGCATTTGGACTCGTCACCCGGAACAGGCGCCCCAAACTCGCCTATCAGACCGTTCGTCGTTTGTTTTCCGGAACAGAGCCCATGACGAAGCGCGTCCACCTCCCGGAATATCCGCAAGTCTCCGTGATCGTCTGTTCATATAATGGAGGCAAGACACTCGACCGTTGCTTGGAGTCTCTCAAGGCCATCGATTATCCGGAGTATGAGGTCATTCTTGTAGATGATGGGTCTCAGGATGATACGCAGGAGATTGCCAGCCGCCACCCCTGGATCCGCAATATTCACCAGGCAAACCACGGTCTCAGTGTCGCCCGCAATGTGGGGGCGGCTGCGGCAACTGGCTCGATCATCGCGTATACTGATTCGGACTGTATGGCGGATCCGGACTGGCTGTATTATTTGGTGGGAACTCTCCTCAGCGGCAATTATGCCGGAGTAGGAGGACCTAACGTTTCTCCTCCTGCGGAAAACTGGGTTCAAGCTTGTGTGGCAGCTGCACCCGGAGGCCCCAGCCATGTTCTGCTAACTGATGTCGAAGCCGAACACATTCCTGGCTGTAACATGGCTTTCCGCAAATGGGCATTCGATTCCATTGGCGGGTTTGATTCCGAATATCGGAAGGCCGGAGATGATGTGGATTTCTGCTGGAGGCTTCAACAAAGTGGGCAGGTCATCGCCTTTAGCCCCTCCGCTATTGTTTGGCACTATCGTCGCTTCACTCTCTCGGCCTTCCGAAAGCAACAGGAAGGATACGGAGAAGCGGAGTCACTATTGCGATTTAAGCATTTGGTTTTTTTTGGTCCTACGGGCACGGCAAAGTGGCGTGGCCAGATTTATGGAGCGCCCCGTTTTACATGGCTCGTCAATCGTCCCATCATCTATCATGGCGTCTTTGGTGAAGGTCTTTTTCAGTGTATTTACCCCACGCCCCAGTCGGAAATTGCGGCATATGTGAGCAGTATTGAATGGGTGGTATTCACCGTTTTCGTATTTCTTCTTTCGATCCCTTTTCCCATTCTACGCATTATTCCCTATCTCATGTTTGGAGGTACTTTTTTGGTAGCCCTTTCCTATATGATTCATGCTAAGTTAGAATCGCGCTTCGACACGATTCGCGCCCGGTTATTAGTGGCATTTTTGGCTCTTACGCAACCTTTGGTTCGAGGTTGGTGGCGATATTATACTTGGCTAAAGTTTAAGCGGACGCCTCTTTCTGTGATCGCAACTCGGGAAAAAAATTTTTCACCTTCCCGGCTGCGGAATTCCACTCATCTCTTGTTTTGGAGCGAAGACGGTCGCGGTCGAGACGCGCTTCTTCTCGAAATTATCGATAGCCTGGAAAAGGAGGGCTGGAGCTATTCCACTGACACCGGTTGGAAAGAATGGGATGTCAAAGTCTACGGAAGTATTTGGTGGGACGTCACTCTCCGAAGCGTTACGGAATATCATGGAGGACCGAAGTGCCTGACTCGGGTCGGCTTAAAAAGCAAGATGCTCACAACCACTTTTTTGACGAATGTGATAGCAGTGGGAATATTAGGCTATCGTGGTTTTATTGACGGCGACCTTTGGCTACAAGTCCCGTATCTGATTTTTGTTATTTATTTATTTAATAATGCACGTGTTTTAAAACGTCGTGTTGCGCAATTAGTTGAAGCGGCGGCGAATCGAATTCAACTTACGCGTGTATCAGAAAAGATGCCTCATATTAGTTCGTAGTGGGTGGTTCGCAGAACTCACTGTCCGTTGATATAGCGGAATTCCTATAAAACTCCTGGCAATTCTTCCCGTGCATATTATTTTATATAGCGAAAGTCCTATAACACTCCCTAGCGGAATAAAATGTTCTGAAAACATTTGAACTACGATTACGAACTACCTGAATCACTCATTGCACACCGCCCTCTCGAAGAGCGAGGAGATTCACGTATGTTAGTGCTTGAACGTCGCACAGGCAGTATCATCCACACCTCGTTTGCAAATTTTCCAAAATTTATTCAGCATGGCGATCTTGTCGTCCTTAATGATTCCCGAGTCATTCCCGCACGAATTTTCTCATCCGATCATCGAGTGGAGCTTCTAGTTCTCGAACAAATGCCAGGACTCCGCTGGAAATGTTTTGTCAAACCGGGTCGTCGGATGCGACTGGGAATGACCATCCAAATCGCGAGTGCAACAGCAACAGTGGTTGAGATTCTTCAAGAAAGCGGAGTGCGTATTCTGCAATTGAGCGATCCCGTGGACTTGAATACTTGCGGAATCCTTCCCCTTCCTCCCTATATCAAACGTCCCGTCGATTTGGCTGACAGTGAACGGTATCAGACTATTTTTGCACGGTCACCCGGATCCATTGCCGCCCCAACGGCCGGTCTTCACTTTCACTCCGATATCCTCTCCCTCATTCCACATGTTTTTCTTACATTACATGTGGGTGCGGGCACTTTTCTTCCAGTCAAAACCGAGCGAATCGAAGACCATGTCATGCATGAGGAAACTTATTCTTTGCCTGCACCAACGGCCGATGCCGTGAATGGCGCTCGTCGAACGATAGCGGTTGGCACTACGGTCACCCGAGTTCTTGAATCTCAACCTCCAGGCCCCCTCCAGTCCGCCACGGGTTCCACACGCCTTTTTATTCATCCCCCTTATCAGTTCCAACGGATTGACTGCCTTTTGACTAATTTTCATTTGCCTAAATCCACTCTCCTGATGCTTGCTTGCGCGTTCGGAGGAACCGAGGCTGTCTTCGCCGCCTATCATGAGGCGATTCAAAAAAAATATCGTTTCTTTAGCTATGGCGATTGTATGCTCATTCTTTGATCATGCGTCCTCCGCCCGACGATGAGCAAAAAATTCTTTTAGAATGGCTCCGCATTCCGGCGCTCGCACTCCGGAAACTATCCAGCACTGATGGTTGAATCCCTCCATTTGAAGTAAATTGATCCGTCCACCCGCTCCTCCACTGCGTGGATCCGGGCATCCAAATATGACCCGTCTCAGGCGTGCCAGTACTATTGCTCCGGCACACATGGGACAGGGCTCTTTTGTAACATATAAATCGCAATCAATTAATCTCCAATCATTTACTGCGTTTTCCGCTTGGGTGATCGCTAACATTTCCGCATGCGCAGTGGCATCTTTCAAAGTTTCCACTTGGTTATGAGCACGCGCAACAATCTCTCCTGCGCGGACGATCACCGCGCCTACAGGCACTTCTTCTTGCGTCCAGGCCTTCCTTGCTTGCCGTAAAGCTTCACCCATAAAATGGCTGTCCGAGGCCACATCCACCTCCCGGGGGGCGTCAGTACTTTTTTTAACATCCATGAGCGCCCTGTTACCGCATGGACCAGGGGAGTGCGAGAATAAAGAGGCTTCACCTTTTCTCTTCTGCGCAGCTTTTTTAGGTTGTGGAGTCCATCAACTCGATGTGTGCATTTATTATCACAATACCTTAGGGTAGCCGGATGCAGAATTTATCCTTGAATCATTCTCAATCGCTTGTCGCCACATCGATTCTCGCCTGTGATTTTTCGCAGCTTGGGGCAGAAATACAGCGAGTCACTACCGCTGGCTCCGATTGGATCCATTGCGATGTGATGGATGGTCATTTTGTGAACAACATTTCTTTTGGTTCAGCCTTTGTGCAGGCTGCTTCATGTCACACTTCGCTCCCTCTGGATATCCACCTCATGATTGACCACCCTGATCACTATCTGGATCGCTTTCTTCCATTGAGCCATTCCATTACTTCGCATGTGGAAGCACCTCATCCAGTCTCCCACACACTGGCTCGCGTACGCGAGGCAGGACGCCTTGCTGGATTAGCACTCAATCCTGAAACCCCTCTCGAACAAATTTCCCCTTATATTGGCAAGTTCGATATTCTCCTTATCATGACAGTCCACCCTGGTTTTGGTGGGCAGGCGTTTATCCCCAAGGTTTTGGAAAAAATCAGACAGGCTGTTCAACTTCGCTCTCAGGAGGGACTCAGTTTCCACATTGAAGTCGACGGAGGTATCACCCCGGAAACAGCAGCTGTTTGCCGTTCCGCTGGCGCGAATGTTTTTGTGGCGGGCACCGCTATCTTTAAAGCAAATGACTCCTCCGTTGCTATTCGCGAAATCCGCGGAGAACAATAATAAAAGAAGCAAACCCTAATTACCTAATTATCTAATTGATATAGCTGCTATTCCATGCTCAGCCTATCAAATAAATGTATTTATATTTGGAATCCATTTATATTTGATCCCAGTTTTTACGATATAATACTCAGATTAATAATGAGTTACGAAATATTATCGATGCCATGTAAAACGAAGTTTACAAACGGGAGAAAATAAATACAATTGGTTGCATAACTTACTCCCATGAACGTTATCCCTTTGCCTGTTCTTGCTGCGGAATTGCCACATCTCCTTCACCTTGGCACCATCGACTTTCTCATAATTTTAATTTATTTCGTATTCGTTCTGGGAATTGGATTTTACCTAAAACGATTTGCCAAAACAGGCGAAGACTTCTTTTTAGCGGGTCGTAGCATGACCGCCTGGATTGCCGGGCTAAGTTTTCTTTCCGCTAATCTTGGATCACTTGAATTGATGGGCTGGGCAGGCGCAACCTATCAATATGGTATTTTAGCCGCTCATTGGTATTGGATTGGTGCCGTGCCCGCCATGGTTTTATTAGGTATCGTCATGATGCCTTTCTATTATATTTCCAAGACCCATTCGGTGCCCGGTTATTTGCAGCTACGATTTGGCAACGGAAGCCGGGCCCTATCAGCTATTACCTTTGCCGTGATGACAATCCTCATGAGCGGCATTAATATGTTTGCCATGGCCTTAGTCATGAAAGTGGTATTGGGATGGGACCTTTATGTAAGCATTTGGATCTCCTCCCTAACCGTAGGAACCTATGTGGTTTTTGGCGGTTTACTCTCCGCCATTTTTAACGAAGTGCTTCAATTTATGCTCATCTGGCTGGGAGCATTGGTCATTCCTATCATGGGTCTTATCGAGACCGGAGGATGGACAGGGATGGTCAAACGGATTCATGAGCAATTTCCCGCCACTGATTATACTCATCTTTGGGCACCGCTCTCTTCCTTCACCTCCAATCCCATGGGCATTCATTGGACGGGTATTGTATTTGGCTTGGGATCCGTTCTTGCCATGGGTTATTGGACCACGGACTTCCTTGTGGTTCAGCGCGTGCTTACCGCAAAGAATCTTCGCGCCGCCAAAATGGCTCCTATTATCGGAGCATTCTTTAAGATGCTCGTTCCGTTCATTGTGATCCTTCCCGGACTACTTGCTCTTGCCCTTCTTCCCATCAAATTAGTACCGGAAACTATGGCTGCCTCAGGAGGCGCACATAGTTATAATGAAGTTCTTCCTTTGATGCTGGCACGTTATGCCGGACCGGGCCTTTTAGGTCTTGGGATCACCGCTTTGATTGCCGGATTTATGTCTGGCATGGCAGGAAATATCAGCGCTTTTTCGACCGTTTGGACTTACGACATTTATAGACCTATGTTTAAGCCAAACGCGACGGATGCCCACTATCTGGCTATGGGCCGATGGTGTACCATCTTGGGAGTTCTTGTCAGCATTGGAGCTGCTTATCTCTGCATGCATTTCAAAAGCATTATGGACTATGTTCAGGCATTGTTCAGTTTCTTTATCGCTCCTCTTTTTGGCACTGTTTTATTAGGAATGCTTTGGAAACGTGCAACAAATGCGGGAGGATTTTGGGGATTATTGGCAGGGGTAGGATCTTCCATTGGCATGTATGCTTGGGTGCAAGTAGACCCCAAGGCACTCAAATACATTGCCTTGAGCAGTAATGCACAGGACATGGCCGAGAACATGTACCGCGCACTTTGGAGCTGGATCATCTGTGTTCTGGTTACCGTCGTGATCAGCTACCTCACAAAGCCACGCCCTGAACAGGAGTTAGTGGGGCTAGTACGAGGATGCACCACTCTTCCCTCTGAAGAGCATTGCCCTCTTTTTCAACGACCCGCGTTTTGGGCAGTAATTGTTATTCTCATTCTCGTCATCGTTAACTTCATCTTCCGCTAATACCCATGAAAGAACACGCTATCTCTATCTGGTATCTGATTGGTCAATTACTGGTCATTTATGGAGCCCTTATCGGAGGCACTGGCATTTACTATTGCTTCCATCCCCAGCCCGAGCGTCTTATCCTAGCATATCTGCATGCTGACCTTTGGTGGGGAGTCTTTATGTTTCTATTAGGGCTTTTCTATATTTCGAAATTCAATCCCTCGAAAACAAAGCAATAACTGCAGAGACACGCAAGGTTCTTATCTTCCCCTCCTCGTGTAGAGAACGTGTTCAACAATTTCTCCCAATCGTATCAGGGCACTTTTATAAACATCGTTCCACGGATGTCCGCAGGCGATTCTAATAAAATTTTTGTAGGTTCGGGCAATTGCAAATGCATTGCCAGGAACGATGCATATTTTTTCTTGGCGGGCAGCTTGGTAGAGAGCGTATGAATCTACTTCTTCAGGGAGTTCTATCCAAAGGGCCGTACCTCCTTTGGGTGGTATCAACTTTGTCCCAATGGGAAAGTATTTCATGATGGCTTCTGTCATCACCTCTGTCTGTTCAGCAAGGGCTCTCCTTAAACCTCGGAGATGGTAGTCATACCCTCCATTAGTAAGAAATTCCGCGACTGCCATCGCAGGAAGGGTGGCATTGGATAATGTGGATATCGCTTTTCTATCCACCACATCCCGATAGAATTTACCCGGTATGATATAGCCTACCCGATAAGAAGGAGCCAGCGTTCGCGAAAAGGAACTGCAGAGCATGATGGAATCTTTACGGTCCAATGCCTTGAGGCACATAGGACGTTTGCCTTCAAAAGCAAGGTCTCCTTGGATATCATCCTCAATGATGGGAATGTTATGCACTGCGCATAGTTCCACCAAGGCTTTCTTATTGCGATCCGGCATCAAAGATCCGGAAGGATTGCTAAAATTTGGGGAAACGAGCAGTCCTTGTACGCGACGCGTGGAGAGGATACGTCCTAACTCAGAAATGACCAGTCCATTGGGTGCATAGCAGGAAATTTCAAGCGCGTGAATTCCTAGTTCTCGTAGCATCAGTACTATTGCCGGTGACATCGGGGATTCAATTGCCAGAGTGTCACCGGCGCTACATATGGCTCGGACACAAAGGGCAAGGGCTTCCATGGCGCCATTTGTGATCACCACATCTTCCGGTCCCAGTGCACATCCCCAATCCACCGAGCGTTTCGCAATTTGTTGTCTGAGATTTAAATTACCTGCAATCAAATCATATTCTACTGACTTGATTCCGGCACGTCTCACTGCGGAACCCAGTGCGCGAGACAGTTTCAAAGAAGGAAGAAGACGGGAAGACGGGGCGCACAAACCAAAAGAAATGAAGTCCGGATGGATAGCATCTCTTATTAAGGTGACCAGAAAACTGTCCCCTGACTTCCTTTGTTCGTCTTTTCGATGAGGAGGAGGCCGGAATCCTCTTAAATAAAATCCCGACCGTGTACGTGCTTCAACGATTCCACGTGTTTCCAACAAAACGTATGCTTGGGTAACGGTCGGAATGCTGACTCCATATCGCCGACTTAAAACTCGCAATGAGGGCATCCGATCTCCCACTCTCAGGCATCCTCTTCGGATTAATTCTTCCACGGCTGCGGCTAATCTTCGATACAAGGGTTCGTGTGATTCCGGAAGAGGAAGAGCCTCCGCATGGATCATATCCAAGGAATCATCTTCCAAAATATTTATACGAAAATCCCGCCATCTTGGCACAATGTCGCACATTGATTCCGGATCCGGTATTTCAATGACATGTCTTTCCTCTTGATTTTCCACAGCTGATTCAATCATTTGCATAGCATTCTAACTTCATAGAGTTTGTTCATTTTTAAAAATGTCATTGCCGAACTCATTTTATACGGGCTTCGCTATCACCTAAATTGTCGGAGGCAACTCACACAAAATAACTCAATGAAGTCGCCATCTAGCATCGAGTAATGTATTTTGACTATTTCCCCAAATATTCTAATGGCACTTTATCTAAAAAACGGGAGATAAAAATCCGGGCTGATTCCATATGCCTCTTGCAGGAAGTCACTGGATTAAAAATTTAATTGATATCACTCATCCGGCGAGTATTTTGGAGCAGATTTTATCCGTAAATTTTTTATAAACAACCCATTACTTGTGATTTCAAAAATTCTCAATGATCATTTTAGTGGGTCTCATAACTGTCAAATTCTTTCGAGGCATATGTTTCTTCCGCTTCAGACACACACGGGTACAAATGGATTTTATGATTCTACGCTAATAAGTTTAGCACAATAATTGGCGTTTAAAACCACCCACCCACCATTTAAAAAAAATAAGTTTTCCTGGCTAAAGGGACAAAGCCCATTTTCTTGTCGTTGTCCCTCATGTGGAAAGCGAGTGTGGACTTTCAACGAAAAATTGCACAAAAAAATGAAAATTAAAGAATTTATTGTCATACGATTTTCAAAACTTCTCTTACCGAAACGCATCACTTCAATGGTCTAAAAAATAATGGAAAGTTACTGGATAGGAATGGGGCTACTTTCACTGCGTTGTGCTGAAAATATTCAACTTGCAGAAATACAAAATATTACAGTTGTAATTTAGCACAGAAATATCAGTTCTGCATCTCTGCAAGACACGAAAATGAATTCCCTCCAGAAATTTCTTTCCGTTGCAAATTTATATTTAACTCAAAAACATCTTGGCACTCGCATAAAGGAAAGACTTAGACTTCCTTAATGCCTTAATGTCAATCTTTCCGAGCTGCTTTCAATACGGACCTTGCAGTATGATAGGCGAGGGGGCAATAGGAGACCGATTGTTTTCCAGCAAGACAAATAGCGATTCTCATTCCGTGCTCCGCAAATAAAGTAGGCCATCCCCGAAGGGAAGAAAGTAAAAATCGGTAAAGCGTCTTCAGTTCATCGCCTTCCGATACCAGTTGCATCATGCCACCCGGAGAAATCTCTGCATGTTCTTTGGCAAGCTGTTGCCACATAAGTCGGTTCTTAAGTAAGATTCCCGTTTCCCAAACTAAGCCGGTAACAAAAATAGGTATGGCCAAATTATTAGAAATTTTAATGGTCATTTGTTGGCTCTCCTTCTCTATCTGAATTTCCACGGAAATAGCATTTCGTCTATTTTTGCAAATCAGGTACCGAGCGATGCAAAAAATCACCAGGGTACTCATTGCCAGGCCTGCATTTATAATGAGTCCCAATATTTGTTGAACTTCTTCGGCAGTCACATTCAGTTATTTGTGATTCACAGACGAGCTGTGCAAAAATGAGGATCCACAGGACTTATGCAGATTCCGGAGAAAAGCTCGTTCCTTTTCCCGCTCGCCCCTTGTCCCCTGTTTTTGCGGAAGTCCTGATCTATATAACGTCCTACGCGTCATATTCATTGCAATCCGACCTTCTTCGTAACCGGAATATGTGTGCGGGGCATGTCATGGGATCGAGGGCCACGTAATTGCGCGATCCTGTCCAAGAAAATTGTTTCCCGCTGAGCAGGTCGTCCACCTGATAGGAATCGCTTTCTAAAAAACTAAATTCCTTCAGAGGGACATGCACATAACCTGCCTCAGTCTGAAACGGGTTCAGATTGACGACAATCAGAAGGATATTTTCTTTGGAGGGAGTTGACTTTGTATAAAAAAGAATTTTGTCGTTCTCTACGAGATGGAAGAACAAATTGTCATGAATTCGGAGGGCTCTATTTTCGTGTCGGATGCGATTCAGAGAAGTCAGATAGCTTTTTATATTACCCGGAGCATTCCAATCTCGTGCTTTGAATTGATACTTTTCCGAATCAAGATATTCTTCCCTGCCTGGGATGGCGGCATTTTCGCAAAGTTCAAATCCGCTATAAATACCATAAACTGGGGAAAGGGTGGCTGCCAGGGTGGCTCGAATCAAGAATGCTGCACGGCCATCCTCTTGAAGGAAGTAAGGGAGAATATCCGGTGTATTTGTGAAAAGATTCGGTCGTAGATAATCTTTGACTTCGGTTTGTGTGAGTTCAGTAAAGTATTCGATGAGTTCCTGTTTCGTATTTCTCCATGTGAAATACGTATAGCTCTGAGTGAACCCGACTTTTGCCAGTGTTTTCATCATTTTTGGCCGTGTAAAAGCTTCGCTTAAAAATATGGCATCAGGGTATGCGGCTTGGACTTTCGCAATGATCCATTCCCAAAACGAGACTGGTTTGGTATGCGGGTTATCCACGCGAAAAATGGTGACTCCTCGAGCACACCAGAATAGCAGCACATCACAGAGTTCTTCCCAAAGGGCTTTCCAGTTTTTGTTGTGGAAATTCAGAGGGTAAACATCCTCATATTTTTTAGGAGGATTTTCAGCATGCTTAATGGAACCATCCGGACGTTTAAAAAACCACTCCGGGTGCTGTCTGACATAGGGATGATCGGGAGAACAGTTGATGGCAAAATCCAGGGCGATCTCCATGCCGCGTCTCCGTACTTCCGCAACCAACCATTCGAAGTCCGGAAGTGTTCCCAGCTCAGGAGCTATATCCCGATGACCACCGCCATTTTTTCCCTCCCGAAAATTTCCGATAGCATAGGGGACACCAGGTTCTTCCGGACCACATTTCAATGCATTATTACGTCCTTTTCGATTCGTCTGTCCGATGGGGTGAATGGGAGGGAAATAAATCACATCAAATCCCATTGCCTTTGCGTCATCGATCCTTCCGAGACAGTTTCGAAATTTCGATCCACTATTTGCCTTTCCTTCCGCTGAACGAGGAAAGAATTCATACCATGCGGCAAAAGCAGCACGTTTACGATCCACCCGTACTTTTCGAAAAGGATGCAATAGAGTCGAAAGAGAGCGGTTAGCCCAATAGGTCATCAAAGTCATTAACTGAGGGTCTTCGCAGAAAGAGCGAAGTTCCTCAGCAGCTGCGGTCTTCGCCTGTTGAGCCAAATTTTTTAAGGTGGCGGCATCGGATTGAGTGGCTCGTTGGGCACTGGATTCAATGATTTGAGCACCTTCCAGTGCTTCATTCCGGAGTTCACGCAAGCCGGCATCAAATTTCTTCCGAATCTCTTCTTGCCAGGAAAGAAATTCATCTCCCCAAGCTTCGATGGTATATTCGCAAATCCCGACTTTGAGCACAGGGAACATTCCTCTCCATCGATCGTTCTCAAGAGGAATCATCTCTGTTTCGTTCCAAGCTATCTCGCCTACATAGCGCCATTTTAACAAAGCACGAATCACGTCATAGCCTTCCTTAAAAATATCAGCTTCGACAGTAAGGTCTTGTTCAATTGTCCGTTTTACGCAAGCTTTCCCACCGTCAAGAGTTGGAGTCAGATTCTGAATGACTACAGTCACTGGATTTTTCATCAAGCTGCCTTATCAAGAGTTTCTACGAGGAAATCGAGTCCTCCACAGTTCAATGCTACTTCCCGTAGCAAGCGACGTGCTGCGGGAATATGTTTCAAAAAATCTTTCCGTCTTTTTTTCAGTCCCAAAAATCCATAAGCGCCGAGTGCTTGCATTAAGCGCTGTGCCGCACACATAAAAAAGATGGTTTCCAAATGATTTTCTGCGGAGGCATCCCCAACCAATCCTTTATAAAATTTTAACAATCCTTGGCGTTCTTCGTTCGAAAGGTTCACATATGGGTCATATAAAAGTGATGCCACATCATAGAGCCCCAAACCGGGACGCATTCCTTGAAAATCAATTAACCAAGATTTTCCAGCAGAGATCAAAATATTTTGTGATTGGAAGTCCCGATGTACCAGAACCCGGGGAAGCCTGGAAAGCCGAGCAGCCATCTCCTGTAAGGCAGGTAATTTTCGTAGGCCTTGCGTGTCCAATCCCCACACACTTTTCACACAGTTTTCGAAAAAGTAATTCTGTTCCCAAAGATAAAGCTGTTCGTCGAATTCCAGTCCCATCTTCAAATTGCGTTCCAATAAATTTTCAATGGGTTCTTGGTGGATTAAAAAAACCTCGGAAAGTGCGGCTTCATATAAAGGACGCCTGACTTCCCAGGAACTTTCCCGATAGGACCATAGATCCTCTTCACCCAAATCCTGCATCAGAATGAGGCCCGAAGTGGGTTCGTGAAAATGAACGGAGGGTACCCGGACGCCGGTTTCAGTAAGAAATTTTGCAATATCCACATAATGAGCATTTTCTTCTCGCTCCTGCGTATATTGAACCAAAATCACTGAAATTCCTTGTTTGAAACGGATGCGATAAAATTTACGCCCGGACCCCCCCTTTTTTAATGAGGTCATGACGAATTGATCCCCTTGGTATCCCGGTAATTTCCGAAGAGTGAGCTCAATAAGATAATCGGACAACATAGCTACAGAAAATCGCAATCTGAAAAATTCCCATCCACCTGCGATTTATCACAAACGATACAGCGCTGGAGATGGCTGCGGGAAGAAATTTTCGTGTCGTCCCAAATTATTGTATCCTCCAAAACCGCTCCCGGTTCAATTTCGCAATTCTTGCCAACTGCACAAACTCCACGCAATTCGACCCCGGTAAGGAGTGGAGTTTTGATACGTTGTTGAGGGTTTACTTGATGAGCTAATTCTTGATGTGCCACAAGATACGAATTTCGACTCCCCACCTCACACCAAAATCCGGAATCGAGGATCGCACTGGAAATCCGTTTTCCCGCATGCAGAAGCTGCCAGAATACTGACATCATGGAAACAGGTCCCTCGGGAGGAATCCATCGATAGATTTCCGGTTGGAGAATGTAGAGACCTGTAAATAAAAAGTAGGACAATCCTTTGATTCCCAATTTATGATAAAAATCCAATATATTTCCCGTGCGCTCGTCCATGCCCACTTGTGGCGGTCCCGACCGTAAGCCCAGGATCACACAGTGATCCTCTTTCTCCTGTGATTTCAGTAACTCCATGAGCGGAATATTCGTCAATACGTCTCCATTCACTACAAGGAAGGCATCTTCTCCCAGCCACTGTCTTGCATTCCGAAGGCCTCCCGCCGTTTCCAATGGTACCGGTTCGTAAATAAGATGTAGCGGTGCTCCACGGTAAGAAAATTCTCCATGGTGCCCTCCGAAGAACCGATCAAATACATGAGGCAAATGGTGAGTATTGATCACAAACCGGGAGATGCCTTGATCCAAAAGATAATCAAGAGTTCGGAAGATCAATGGTTCTCCGAATATGGGCACCAAAAGTTTTGGACGCGACTGTGTGAGCGGCCGCAATCGGGTCCCCAAACCCGCTCCCAGAATAAAAGCTGTTCGAATATTCAATCTGTCTCTCCGATCGTCCTTTATTTTTCCGCAGAGAACTTCATTCGCAACGGAATCATGTCGCTTACCTCAAAACCTTCCCTGAAGAAAAACCTCTTAACGTCCTCATTAGGCTTATCCGTCAATAAAGTAATGCGTAAAAAATTCTTTTCCTGGGCAAATTCCATAGCATGTCGGAGGAGGCGGCTTCCATAACCCTGCCGGCGATGTTTAGTGTGAATGATAAGGTCTTCTAAAAGTAAGACAAATCCTCCCTCAGCAGTGCTAAGAGTAATTAATAAATTGATCATTCCAAAAATATAATTTTCATTTCGCAACACGAATATGCGGCCGCGAGCGGGTTGTTCCAGGATTAATCTTAACCCGCGCAATTGCTTATCACGATTAGGGGTAAAATCCGCTTCCTGGGAAAAGAGATCATGAAGTAAATCGGCAAGCTTGGGCAAATCTTCCAAAAGAGCCGGCTCGATACGCAGGGAATCAGGCATAATAACTGACGTTACGCACTTTGAGGAGCTCTGGGAGCAAAAAAACCATTTTAGCCTACAAGGTTTCCCTTTTTTTCGTCACATCACATCATAACTTCAGTTATAATAAAGCTCCCGGGTCATGCAATACGTTCGTAGTTCCAATCATTGAGAGGAGCCTCATGAAATATTGCTTACCAAGGAAGAATTGCGAACTGCCAACCCCCCACTTCTACAAACTCATACGAAGGATTCTCATCCACTCCATCCAAATCGCCTTTTTAGTTCTGACAATGGAATAGGGATCATCGTGGCTTTCCCCATGGGACAGGAGTACGGCAATTCACATCTCAGTAACTCCATCAAAAGAGTTTCGATGCGTTCCAAATCTGTGGGAAGAGACTCCCCACCTGCCAGTCGAGCCACCGAGCGAGCAAGGGCTTCTTCTGCCACGCGCTGGCCAGACCGAATGCCCCCACTTAGCAAATCGTCAATCAATCTCACCAGGAACTGCTGAATATCCATTTTATCCACAGAAGGCGGCACCGCTTCCACTTTAATAGAAGCACCTCCAAAACATTCCGCTGAAATCCCCACTCGCTGAAGGAGTTCGATATTTTCGGCAATCCATGCGGCATCGCGTGGAGGCAAATCGAAAATCACCGGAAATAATAGTGTTTGAGAATCCGCATGCCCTTGCTTCATCTCATTAAGCAGCCGCTCAAAAAGGATTCTTTCGCGCGCAGCACGCAAATCTGCGACTACCATACCGAAACTGCCCTCCAAAATGGCAAACCGTGTCGCGACCTTACCCACAACCACAAGGTCCCGCAACTCTAGTAAATTCTGAATTTCCATTTGTTCCGGAAGGATGGGAATGCTTTCATAGTCTTTTTGCCCTTCCGGTTCAGGCGTTTTTAATGATGGGCTCGCCGCTTTTCGAGATATTGCCCTTGGGAGGCTGTCGGCTTTTGGCATTTGTTGAACATGGTTCGCCGGTTGACTTCGGGCAACTTCGGGGAGAGAGACGGCACATGCTTCCACGGCTCCCGCCTCGAATGCGGTGCATGGTTCCAGGGCTCTCGACGGATCGACTTCCAAAGAAGCTGCCCATTCCGCCGGAGCGACAATCGTTCGGCGAGTCCCTTCCAATACCCCCTGGGCAAAGGCTCTAATTGCCTCCGCCACCACATTCGCTTCTCGAAAACGCACTTCCCGTTTTGCCGGATGCACATTGCAATCTACAAACGCAGGATCCATCTCAAGAAACAAAATTGCTCCCGGATGGTATCCCTTAGGCAAGATGCTATGATAGGTCTCCCGCAAAGGCACCGACACGGCAGGCGAGACTACGGAACGACCATTCACAAAAATAAATTGCTCGGAACGATCCGTCCTTCCTCTTCCGGGCTGAGAAAGGAATCCCCTCACCTGAATCTCTCCCACTTTTACAGGTTCCCCCTGCCTCAAATGAGCCATCCAGTCCTCTCCAAATAAATCCCGTACTCGGATTTCCAAATCCTTTGCGGAAGGGAGCTGGAGAAATGGTCTCCCCTCTCGCACCGCCACAAATGCCACATTCGGATTTGCCAATGCCAGGCAATGCAACTGATGAACGATATGGCCGGCCTCGGTTTGGAGTCCTCGAAGAAATTTTTTTCGCGCAGGCACATTAAAAAAGAGCGACCGCACTTCCACCCTCGTGCCGTATGCTTCTCCGCTCTCTCGTACAGCCTCGATGCGCCCTCCGTTTACTATGAGCTCGGTTCCTGCTTCCGCTTCTCGGCAACGGGTCACCATACGGAATTTGGAAACGCTCGCAATGCTAGGAATCGCCTCCCCGCGAAATCCAAAAGTCGAGAGAGATTCCAAATCCCTTCCGGTTCTCAATTTACTTGTCGCATGCCTCTCCAAACAGAGCAAAGCGTCCTCCCGATCCATGCCTATTCCATCGTCGGAAACGCGAATGAGAGCTGTCCCACTTTGGGAAAATTCTATTTCTATTCTGTTTGAATGTGCATCCAAGCTGTTTTCTACAAGCTCCTTAACAATGGATGCCGGACGCTCCACCACTTCCCCCGCCGCAACTTGACTCGCCACTATATCTGTTAATATTCGAATATTACCCATGACGCATTTGACTTCTCTCTGTAGCACTTCTATCTAATCGATATGTTGGAAATAAGCCAGAACGCGTCTGAACACCTTGCCCATCTCCTTGCCGAAAAAGGGGGAGATGGTCTCCGTTTGACTGTCGAAAAAGGAGGGTGCGCCGGATTGCAGTATGTCCTAGCTGTTGATTCTCAGCACCAAGATGACCACATTTTTGAGTGCGGCGGAGGGCGTATCTTTATTGATCAAAAGAGTTTATCTCAGGTGGCTGGAAGTACTCTGGACTACGAAGAGGGACTTCACGGTGCCGGATTTCGTATTCAAAACCCTCGGGCTACTCGCAGTTGTGGATGTGGAACCTCCTTTGAGCCCAAGGCAGAGGGCTCCGAGTCTTCTCAAGAGGTTTAAAATTTGTACCCCGAATTTCATAACAAACGCAACAGAAATATGTTAAGATAATAGCAGTGCTTATCTCCGGAAAAAATGTTTGCGTTTACTCCAAAAACTTTGGACATCACTCCCTCCACTGCCTGTGAGATCCAACCACGATACTGAATTTGATGACTTACCCGATAATCGGCGATGGGAAAGCAGGGACAATCTCTTTTATTGGACCATCTTCATCCTTCTGCTCGTACTCTTTACCCTTTTTTGTTGGGGAGGGAGCTACTTTATTTTCGGGCATCCCGAAAAGCCCTTCAGCTATAAGCTTCTAAAAAAGCTTAAAAAGCTGGAAGTTTCGCAAAAATTTGAACTCACAGCCGCTCCTAAAGGGGAATTTTTAGATCCCAAAGCGCTGATGCAAAAATATGGAGGGATGACTCCTCGGGCTCTCAAAGAAGTCAACGACTCCCTTTTGCGCAATTTTATCCGAAACTACAAAGAAACACGCGACCTGGTTCCCTACATTACCGGAACTTACAGTATTCTCGATTCATTTGAACTCGGACCAAATGATTTTTTTCCTTCCGGGGTCGTCGCTTTGACACAAGCCACGGATCTTCCCATGGTTCTATTGGAAAATATCTTTACCTCTGACCCCAGAGTAATTCCTATTCTTCATCGCTCATTACTCACCGGCCTCAATATCCGCTTGGAAAAGCGATTTGACCTTTCTGCTTTGATCCATGTGGACCGCCTTCCTGATGGACGGATGATATTTACCACACTGCCCATTCTCTATGGCAGTTACGCTGCGACCCATGGTTCCGGAAGCTTTTCTCTGTCGCCACCAGATAGCCTAAACATCAAATCCGGTCTCCCTATCCTTTCCCAAGCCAGAATCAACACCGCTCAAAAAACTTATACCAAATACCGACAACAAGCCGGCCTGGACACTCCGGCGGAAAAAGCAAAAGTGGACAAAAATTTATCCGCTACCGCCGCCGAGAAACAAGGTCCGAATATCAAGGAACAACTCATTCGCATCGAAAAACCGGTTCTGAATTCTCTGCCTGTGGAAAAAATTGTTGTTCATAACAATCCGACTACCGCAGCTCTCTCAAAACGCTCCTTGTCTTCCTCTTCCAATGGCTCGTTCAAAGCTCGCCCCGTTCCTCCCGCTTCTGTGGAAGAAATGAAAGTTGCTCGGGCACTACCCGCCCAAGCAACATTGACTGCCACCCCCTTTCCTTCCCAACCGCAAGAGACCTCAAAAGACAACAAAACCGCGACTGCAACTGCTAGCGCGACACCCGTCATCGCCACCGCCTCGCCCCCTCCTCCTCCACCTCTTCCAAACGCTACTCCCGTCACTGAACTTCCTTCCTCCTTGACCGCCACCGCATCCCCCGCTCCCTCCGTCCCAGCACCTCCAGCCGTTGCATTTACTAATGTGGCCTCTGGCAACTGGCAGACGTATAACGCCGGACAAATGCCTTTAGGGCGTCTTCTGGAACCTTCTGAAGTACAAAATCTTGCAGAAAATGGCCTAAGCGATGAACGGGTCTATCTGAAAGGAAGTTTCTTGGTCACCGCTGCTCGAGCCAACCGTGCTGTCTTCCGCCCCCAAAACTCGAATGCACCGCTTGGCAATTCCTCTTCAAAAGTCCGAATTATCGTGGAATTCCCTTCCAATGCCAAAACCCCCGAATTAGGCGCTACGGTGAGCCGTGGAGCCCAGCGCCCTTTTCTGATCACCGATGTTCAAAAGGCCCCCGGCGGCATGGTCAACGTATTTGTCCGCGAGGTGACACATGACTAGAATGAGTGGGTGGTGCGTGGGAGTGGGTGGTGCGCGAACTACGCACTCACTAAAGGGTGGGAAATTCTTTGCGAGCCTTATAAAATTTGTATCGGGAAATAATATTTTGCACATAAGCTTTCGTGGAGGGAAAATCCATGGAAGAACTCAGATGATTAGCCGTAGCTCCTTCTCCCTGCCCAGACGACGTCACCCAACGTTTGACTCGGGAACGTCCCGCATTGTACTCCGCCAACGCAAAAGCCAAGGGCTGATCGCGATTTTGCCAATGCATCAAAGCTCGAGCCAGGTACCAACAACCTACCTCCAAATTGCTTTCCGGCTTCCATAATTCCTCCGGTTGAAAATCCGAGTATTTCATTGCCCGGCTCCAATCCAATCCTGCGGCATTGGTGACCTGCATCAATCCACGTTCTCCGGATGTTCCTAATTTATTCGTTTGAAAACGACTTTCTCTCCAAATCACCGCTTTTACCAAATTCGGATCCAATCCATGACGCCCAGCCGTCTTAGCGATCAACTGATCATACCGGTGATAAAGATCCCCGGAAAGCGCTTCTCTCAGGCTATAAAAAACATCCACCTTTTGAGCCAACCAAATGGCACCAACCAGGAGCAAACCTATAATAGGCAAAACAAGTCCCCACTTCCAAATTCGTTGTATTTCCATAACTATCAAATCGTTTTTTACACCTCTATTCCCTCGATGAGGAACTGAGGAGATCCAAATTTATTTTTTCACCCTATATTCTGTTCATATTCTGTTGAAAGGATTCCGTGATTGCTCAAATCGCCTTGGATAGTTCGGCTGGTAAGATTTTTGACTACCTCGTTCCGGAATCTCTTCGGAATCGAGCGGAAATAGGAACTCGTGTTCGTGTCCCATTACGGAGCCGCTTGGTGTTAGGAACCATTATTCACGTCATTTCCTCCGAAGATGCTCACCCGGGATTGCGTCCCATCCACGAAGCTATTGGAAACTCTCCTTTGATTCGTCCGGCATTAATTGATTTGGCACGATGGATGTCGGAGTATTATTGCACCCCTCTGGAAGTTGCCTTGCGGTGCGTGCTGCCCGTCTCCGTACGGGAAGCCGAGATATCTCATAAGGAACGTCGCATCCTGAAACTGGCGCGCACAGTAGATGCTGAAGAAATATCCGCCTTGCAAAAAATAGCCCCCCTACAAGCGCAACTCCTCCATCTCTTGAATGCGAAAGAAGGTCGGATGGCACTGACAGAACTCTCAAAAGTACTGCGCGGAGCCAACGCACTGGCTCGCGGTTTGGAAAAACGGGGCTTAGTTTGCATCGAAAAGGAACGGGTGAACCGCGATCCCTTCGCCGGAGAAATATTTTTACCCAATGCCGCGCCCATGCTCAGTCCCGAACAAAGCCACGTCTTACAAGAAGTGATCGCCTGTATTAGGGAGCCTGAGCAATCGCCACCTTTATTATTGCATGGTGTTACTGGCAGCGGAAAAACCGAGATTTACATGGGCGCCATCCATGAGACTCTCCGCCTGGGACGCACCGCGATTGTTCTGGTACCCGAAATTTCACTGACGCCACAAACGGTAGAGCGTTTCAAATCCCGCTTTGCTTCTATTCAAAACCAAGTCGCAGTAGCACACAGTCACCTTTCCGAAGGAGAACGTTTTGACGCATGGTATCAAATGCACTCCGGACAGGCTCGCATTGTGATTGGGGCACGCAGCGCTGTTTTTTCCCCATTGGAAAATCTGGGCCTCATCGTGGTGGATGAAGAACACGAAAATTCTTATAAACAAGAAGAAGCGCCGCGATACCATGCGAGAGACCTTGCTGTTCTCCGCGCTTCGAAGGAAAAGTGCGCCATCTTATTAGGAAGCGCCACCCCCTCACTCGAAAGTTTTTTTAACACTCGAATTGGCAAATATCGCCTGCTGCGCTTAGAAAAACGAGCCGATAACCGCTCCATGCCCATTATGCGCATTTTGGATCTCCGCCAACTCAAACGTGGAAGCGGAGCAGACTCCATTCTCAGTGCTCCACTTTGCGCAGCCATTCAGGACCGGCTAGTGCGCCGGGAACAAATTATTCTTTTTTTGAATCGTCGCGGATTTTCCACTGCTCTTCTTTGCACCGCTTGCGGATACGTTTGCCAATGTCCGGATTGTAGCCTTTCCCTCACTTATCATCGTGCTGACTCCAGACTGATATGCCATCTGTGTGGCCACACCGCACTGCCCCCCGCCAAATGTCCCGGATGCGGCGACCCCGCGATTCGACACTCCGGAACCGGCACTCAAAAGATCGAGGAAATCGCTCGTCGCATATTTCCCTCCGCCCGCATCGCTCGCATGGATGCAGATTCCATGACTCGAAAGAACGCTTATCGTGAAATTCTCGGACGGTTTAAGGAAGGACAAATCGATCTTCTCATCGGCACACAAATGATTGCCAAAGGACTCCATTTTCCCAACGTCACCTTAGTGGGAATCGTCAATGCGGATCTAGGCCTTCATCTGCCAGATTTTCGTGCGGGAGAGCGTACCTTCCAACTTCTCACTCAGGTAGCCGGCCGAGCAGGGCGCGGAGAAATGCAGGGAGAAGTCTTTGTACAAACCTTTACCCCTTTCAGCCCCTCCATTCAATTTGCCCGTCATCATGATTATGAAGGATTTTTTGAGCAGGAAATTCAGTTCCGCGAATGCTTCAGGCATCCTCCCTTTTCGCGACTCCTCCTTCTTACACTCCGCTCTGCTCATCGCGAACGCGCCGCATTCTCCGCGCAAACCCTTGCCCGTAAACTACGCGCCATCCTCCCTCCAAACGTCATCTTAGGAGAACCCGTGCCGGCTCCACTGGAAAAAGCCAAGGGACAATTTCGATTTCACCTCACCCTTCGCGGAAAAAGTGCCTCTCTCCTCGTCCGCCTCCTACGTCCTGTCCTGGAGAAAATATCTTTCCCACAAGATGTTCACCTTTCTATTGATGTCGATCCTTATCAGCTTCTTTGAAAATTTAAGAGCCAGTCCAAAAAGACTATAGCGGAATTCCGCAAGAACCTAAAATTCAATTTTTATTCCCGCATACCAATTCCTCGGCATCGCAGGGTCAATTCCATCCGGTTTAATTCGTGAATAGTAATTACGATTGAATACATTATTTACGCCTCCAATAATACTCACATAATCCTTATAAACCTTGGCTTCCACGGTCAGATCCCAAACGTCGTAGGCAGGAATAAATCGCGAGGCTGTATTGCTATCATCAGCAAAACTTGATCCTATAAAATTTCCCATAAAAGCTATTTTTATACGACTATTTAAGTCGTATATCAAACCAAACCGATAGAGATAGGGTGGAAGATAGCGAGGTGTATTTCCGGCATTTTGACCACCGGTAAATTTTCCAGTGGAGAGTGTCAGTGCATTATAAATGTTGAGCGATCCATAGGTTTTGGACCAGCTACCGAGTTCCGATTTTTCCTTTCCGCCTCCCGCAGAGGAACCATGAAAAATTTGGTCTGCTAATCCAATCAAGTCGATCTGCATCGCAAAGTCCCATCCGGAGACAACAGAGCGTCCTGAGTTATCATAAATAGTAAGGTTCCCATTATTTGCGGTACGCTCTCCCAGTTGATTAGAATTATTGATTATAAAGAAGCTAGTATCCCAAAAAATCCAAGGTTGCGGATCGCCACGGAATCCAAATTCATAATTCCAAGTAAAGTTTTCATTAATATTCCCATTTACAATTTTATTGGGATCCGTCGGCAAGGTGCGCGCAAAAATCAGAGGACGATAAGACTGCGAAGCATTCGCATACGCAGTAATTTTTTGCGTAAAGGCATATTCTAATCCCAAACCAAACAATGGGACAAATTTGTAATTGATCTCTTTGCCCAGAGGCTCTCCCCTTTGAGTCCTCTTCACATTGGCCGACTCGGTAACGGACTGCCAAATATTCTCCAAGCGAAGGCCGGGAATAATGGAAAAATTTCCGAACTGGAATCGATTTTCCATAAAAGCGGAAAAATACCAGCACGAACGGAGGTTTTGGCTGAGTACCTTTCCATCCACAGCAGCGGGCGTAGCTCCCACCTTATCGACACGTGGCGAATAAGTATTATATAACATCAACCCGCCGGCAAGTGTCTGCGTCTTCTCAAAGAGTTGCCAATCATGGCGAATTCTAGGTTCAAGACCGAACGTATAATACTGATCCCATCGAAGGTACGTAGTCTGAGCCTTAGGCCCCGTGGGCAATGTGCCAAATCCACCGCCATTCTGACGCCGGCTATATCGCATATAATAACTCCACCATCCCCGGAATGTAAAAAGGGTATCTTTGGAAATATCCCATTCGTGAATCAATGCCGTTGCATAGCGACTGAGCTGCATTCTATCATAAAAACGAGACGTCGCATTCCGATCTTTATAATAATTCACCGCATTGGGACCATCATCCAAGGTCAGTCCACCAGGAAATCCATGGGTCTCATTATAGGCCGTAAAATCGACATAAAGCCGCTGCGGACCTGTGGCATCCAGTGCAAAAGCGATGTGATATGCACTGAGCGAAAAATCACTGTTATCCCGACGAAAGCCATCCGATTTCCAATAATTATACCAACCATAGTACCCAAACCGGTCTATTGCCCCCCCTACCGAAGTGAAATTTGAATAGGAATTGAAGCTACCGATGGTATTCAAGCTTTCCACCGCTAATTTCTTATCAAGCGGTGGCTTTTTCATAATAAAATTAATTGCCCCCGCAGGTTGTGGGCCATACATCAAAGAGGCTCCACCGCGAATGACTTCAATGCGATCTACCGCCTCAAATATCGGCATATAATAAGCCTCGGGATAGCCTACCATCGAGGCTGAAATAGGAATGCCATCCTCTAAAACCTGGAAATATTCCGTACGCCCCGGCTCATAACCACGTGCACCAATGCTAATGAGGGGATTCGATTCTTCAGAAATAATCAAACCAGGGGTCCTGGCAATCACCTGGCGATAATTTGCGCCATTAATCTCGGGAAATTCCTCCGGAACAATTTGAGAACTCTTTTTACCAGCGTTAATTTTCGTCCCCTCCACGTCTGGTAAAAACGGTCCCAGCGGCCTGCGATCATAGCCGCCTTCCACTAACACTTCTTCCAACACCTCTCTTTCGCCAGCAGGTTCTTGAGAAAAAGTCGGACCAATAAACGACAAAGAAGAGACTACTACGAAGGACGATAAACGACGAAACATGTATGAAAATGCAAAATGAGATTGAGTCTCAAATATACTGCAATTATATTGAGACTCAATCTCACTGTGATTTTTTCTGATTTTTATATGGTGATTCAGCTTTTTTCCAAAGGAGGTCCTCTCATGTGGCCCATTCTTGTGGCGTCAGTCATTGCATTCACAATTGCTATGGAACGTCTATTCTTCCTTATAGGAGAGAGGGCGCGGCTTCAGCCCCGTGTGATCACAAAAATGCTCAGTGCATTGGACAATCAAAATTTCGAAGAAGCACTCCGCATGGGAAAAGGATCAAAAGATTTCGTTGCACGCTTACTCACAACCAGCTTACAGCACCGAGACTCCTCTATTTCCACTGCTCTCCTCCAAGCGGCGAATCGTGAACTTGCCCGATTTCACAGAGGTCTGGATATTCTTGACACCATCATTACTCTTGCTCCTTTGCTAGGTTTGTTAGGAACAGTTACGGGAATGATCCATTCATTTGGACTATTAGGGACCGAGGAATTGGGAACACCGGCTGCGATTACCGGCGGGATTGCCGAGGCGCTCATTGCCACAGCATTTGGACTGGGCGTAGCCATCATAGCCCTTATTCCTTATAATTACTTTAATTCGTGCTTGGAAAAAGCCCGTCTTCGAATTCAGGACGCCGCATTACATGTGGAAATCTGCTGTAGCAATCGCGAACCGACGGCAGCGAAACAATAAGATGCATATCCCTTCTCCACGACCATTGCGCAAGGGGCGCATCGAAATCATTCCATTGATCGATATTATTTTTTTCCTTTTGGCTACGTTTGTAATGGTTTCAACGTCTTTGATCAAAAATCAGGGTATCCCTGTGGACCTACCTCTGGCTTCAACAGGTCAAGCACAGGAACGCAATCGCTGTATCACCATATCTCTCACCGCTGACGGGCGGTTTTTTTTCAATAAAGAACTCGTCGATTGGGATCGACTCATAGAGCAGCTGCATCAAGTAAAAGCAGAGAATCCCGATCCCCGGCTATTCATTAACGGAGATGCTCAAGCTTACTTTGGCCAGGCCGTGGCAATTCTTGATCAGGTACGCAAGCTGGGCATTACGAAGGTTTCTATTGAAACAGTTGCGAAATGAGTTCGAATACTCGGGAAGCGTGTTCTTCAGCTCCATGGAGAATGCTGCTTGCTCTGACGATTGCAATCGGGGTACATGCCACGCTCTTCCTGATCCGGAACCCTACAATGAATCGAATGCAAACGTCTTTGAGCCTTATAGGAGAATCCTCCATGGAACTCAGTTTAGTTCCTTCTTACAATCAGGGATCGGAAATGCCTCCCGTCGAGGGCGATCAGAAGGGCATTTTAACAACAGAGAGCCTCCCTTTGGAGCAGGCTGTGGCTTCGTCTCATATTTCCACATCATTCCCAGTTTTGGCATCGGCTTGCGCAACGAAAACTTCCTCTCATACTTCTCAGTCTTCAGTGCCCAGTTCTCGATTCTCCACTGTGAATTCTCGAGATACACACCCGCAGCGAGCATGCGGAAAAAATATCACAAAGGCCGGCTACTTATATGCTCCTCAACCTCTCTATCCTCCTTTTTCGCGTCGATCCGGCCATATGGGACTGGTTCTTCTCAGCGTCATGGTAAACCAGAAAGGCAAAGTTTCTGCGATATCCGTGATGAAATCTTCTGGTTATACGGAATTAGATCAGCAAGCGCTGAGGACTATACGTGACCGCTGGAAGTTCAAACCGGCGATGAAATACGGAATCCCATTGGCAACAGAGGTGGTTGTCCCAATTCGTTTTTCATTGAGCAACTGCCTTTAATAAAAAAACTCCCTTGCAAATAGAGAAAACATCGCGCTCGATATGGGATCTGTTTGTAATTTACCTTTCAGGACACCCCTCTGAATTTAGATGAAGTTCTCGTCTTTCTTGCACACATTCCTCCGAGTCCTCACAGGGGGGGTACTTTTGCTTTTGTTCGTCGGAGTTCCTTCGGCTCTGATTGTGCTGAAAAATTCGGATTTCAAGAAAATGATCAAGCAACGAATCGAGAAGAGCTTGAGCGGAAAAAATTTTCAGATCCATATCGGAAACCTCTCATTCCGTATTTTTCATGGACTGACAGCCGAGAACGTCGTTCTCAAATCCACACAAAAAGAGAAATCTAAAATCGGTCACATCGAACGCGTCACCGCTTCGCTCAATATATTCGGTTTCCTTCCCGGACACTTTCCTGTCAAACAAGTCAATCTCTACAATGCTTCGGTAGATATTCCTCTCTCGGATAATTCGAAGTATTATCTTCCCATCCGCCATGCCAATGCGGAAATCTTCATCAAGCCGCGATTTCTGAAGATTTCGAATTCAAGCTTTATTTTCGAGAATATTCGATTCTCCATGAATGGTACGCTTTTGAACCTACATGTGTTCCAACCGACACCGGACCATGCTAAGCAAAGAGAAATTTATTTACAAAGACTGAAACATCTCATTGAAGAATTAGGAAAGGTTCAGTACCCGAATGGCCCACCTCAGGCAGACATTGTTTTTCAAGGAGATTTTGCTACTCCGCAGAAGATTCAGATCATCGATCTTACCCTTCGTGCCAAAGACATTCGGTATCATAGTATTTCCCTTAAGCATGTGGGATTATACGCCAGTTACGCTCAGGGAACTTTGCAAGTACAACAACTTCGCGTGCAGGATTCCCAAGGCGACCTGACAACTTGGGGATTGGTCAACTTAAATGCATCGAAAGGGTATGTAACTCTTAATAGCTCCCTCAATCTCACTCCACTTCTTACTGAATTCGCCCCCCATTTCAAAGGGCTCCGCAAGCTAAAGCCCCTGCATATGGAGCAGCCTCCTCAAGTCCATCTCGATACGCATATTTCCTGGGGTAAAAAAAACCTCCAATGTAATGGGAGTGCTTCTGTAATATTAAAATCTTTTTCTTACAAAAATACCTCTTTCCCTCTCTTGGACTTAAGACTTGTTGCTAAGAACAACGTTCTGGAAATACAGCAACTTGATCTCATATCCAACAAAGGGAAACTTACAGCTACTGGCGGGGTCAATTTTACCACTTCGAAAGCCCGTTGCCATCTTAGCAGTTCTCTCGATCCCCTCCCCATTCTTACAGAATTCCTTCCCCCGTGCACCATCCGACGCATAGAAAAACTGCGCATTGAGTCCCCTCCTCAGGTGGATATTTCCACAGATATTTCGTGGGAAAATAAAAAGCTTCAATATAAAGGGAGCGGTTCCCTCGCCCTCCGTTCCTTTTCTTATAATAAACAATTTTTTCCCAAACTCAATCTGAGATTTACAGCTGAAAATGGAACTGCGCAGCTTGAACAACTTCTCCTTCAGGATGCCCGCGGTGAGCTGAATGCCACAGGAATGGCCAATTTCGATACATCGAAAGGCAATCTGGATCTGCATAGCTCCATAAACTTTATCCCAATTCTTCATGGGCTAATTCCAAAATCCAAAATGAAGGTTCTCTGGGACGTGCAAATGACATTCCCTCCACAAGTGGATTTGAATACAGAGTTCTCTTGGAGCGATAAAAAGTTTAAATATAAAGGGATCGGTTCTGCTGATTTCCACTCCCTCTTTTACAAAAAAAAGTTTTTCCCTCAGCTGGATTTCAAATTCACTGCTGAAAATAACCGGACAAACATTAAGGATCTTCACCTTCAAACTCAATCCGGCGCACTAAAAGCAGATATCTTAATAGCGCCGGACAAGTTCCGCCTTCAGGCGGATAGCACAGCAAACCCCAAAGAATTTATCGATTTTTTTGATCCTCCTACCCGAGCATTTTTTAATGCAATGGAAATTGTGGATTCCCCACATATCAGTCTTCGCCTGGAAGGTCCCAAGCCGGATCTTGCTGTACTTTCCGGTAAAGGCGAACTCATCCTTGGGCGCACAGCTGTACGCAAGGCTTGGATTGACTTCGCTCGGAGCAAATTTTACGTCAAGCCACAGCGCCTTATTTTTTCTGATTTTTTGCTGGGACGGGGCGGTGGACGCGGCTCCGGTACCGTAACTTATGATTTTAAACTGCAGCACGTTCATCTGCAGAATATTGATTCCACCATGGTTCCCGAAGAAGTTTTGCGTTGGATCAGTCCTCCTATTGCAAAAGTCATCTCTGTATATAAGTTTCATGCCCCTCCCCATGTCCAAGTCAACGGAATAGTGCATCTCAATAATGCAAATCTCAATAATGTTTGGGTGCATATCGACTCCAAAGCAGGTCTGAATTATACATTGCTCAAACGAACGCTGAATTTTGGAGCCACTACCGCAGACGTCCACGTAGAAGGTCCTTGGGTGAAGGTAGGGATCCCTTCCGCCCGAATTTTTCAAGGAACAATGGCACTTGCGGCCAACGTTTCCATCGACCCAAAGAATCCTAATTTCAGAGTGGATTTAAGTTTTTCTCATATTGATTTCGCAAAACTTACCAAGCTTTATTTTGACTACGATTCTTCCAAAGGATTTTTGAGTGGAACGTTCGGATTTAAAGCTCAGCTAGGCAAAGAATCAGACCTGGCGGGCAGCGGCAGTTTTCATATTGAAAATGGCACCGTCCTTTCGGTTCCATTCCTCGGCCCCATCTCTCTTATTTTAAATCAAATCTTACCGGGAGCAGGCAATGCGCCCGCTAAGAATGCCACCGTAGATTTCCAAGTGGCAAATCGCATTATCACTACTGACAACTTACGATTTGAAGGACATGGATTTACGCTGCTTGGCACAGGAGGTATTAAGTTTCTTACCGGTGAGATGAATATGCTAATAAAGATCAATGCTCGGGGATTACCGGGCCTAATATTTTTCCCAATCAGCAGATTATTTGAATACGAATCCGAAGGAACTATCATGAAACCCGAGTGGCATCTCAGATCCCCTTTTAGTATTAAAGCACCCTGGGGCTTAGTAGAACCAAGATACCGAAAATATAGCGAAAGTCTTATAAAATAAACATGACGTTTTCTTTTCCATTACTTTCTTCAGTGTGACCAACGCTTTGAGAACGCTTCCCCTTTCAAGATGAGAACGCTTCCTTTCCACACTGCAAAAATAACGGCAAATCTCGAACTCATTCCATATTGGATTCGCTATAAGAGCCTGTCCAAAAAGACTAAGGAATATTTTTCCCCGGGACTTTAAGAAGCAGGACAGGAATACCGACCAGGTGACGAACATAGTCAGCCGTACTTCCGTAAACCAAGTCTCCAATCAAACGATGCCCGTGAGTCGACATGGCGATCAGATCCACCTTGCGCGATTCGGCAACTCGAATAATTTCGCTTGAAGGTTCTCCCAAAGCTAACTCAGAGTCACATTCAAGACCCTTTTCCCGAAGACCTTGTGACAAGTTCTCCAAATATTGCCTGTCCTTCTTCATTTCTTCGCTCTCAGCAAGATTAAGTTGATTATAATTTCTTGCCGCCCAACCATTAGAAACATGAAGAAGAATCAGACGAGCCCCCGTAAGACGAGCAAGCTCACACACATGATTCACGATAGTCAGATCCGCAAAACTATTTTCCACCGGAATGAGAATATTGCGATACATATCAGCTTAAATACATATAAAATGAGAGCGTAGCGTGGGAGAGGCAAGAATTTTATCTCAAAATAATATTCTCTTTCTTCAGAGCTTCTTATGAAATGGCCAGAAGTTTTTCTGCTTAGGGAGGCGGAAAAATCGGCTGATTTTTCGAAGCTTCATAAATTTTTTGACAGTCTCATTCCGATCGTTCCACTATTCTTCAACGATCTTGTTTATTTTTCAGACGAATTAGTTTATTAGTTTATTCCCTCGAGGGTTTAGTTTATCACTGGTTTTAACAAACCGGTCACCTTCAGGACTCTTCTTCCATACCATTTTATTTATGCCATCCTCAGATCTCCGACACGTTGATTATTTGTGGGACGACACAGCCGCAGCAAAGCTCGGCCCCGTGGAACGTCTTGTCTATCGTTCCAATCTGCTCGGCAGTGATCAACGGATC
>JAHFTB010000025.1 GCA_023269545.1 Verrucomicrobiota bacterium
TTTCCGTCCTACTGCGGGTAGGCGGCATCTTCACCGCCACTACAACTTCGCTGAGCTCCTCGTTGAGACAGCGGTCAACTCGTTACACGATTCGTGCAGGTCGGAACTTACCCTACAAGGAATTTCGCTACCTTAGGACCGTTATAGTTACGGCCGACATTCACCGGGACTTGGGTTCAAAGCTTCGCCCTTGCGGGCTAACCTCTTACCGTAATCTTTCGGCATTGGTCACGTGTCACACCCTATACATCGTCTTACGACTTAGCAGAGTGCTGTGTTTTAGTTAAACAGTCGGTTGACCCCATTCACTGCGACCCTTACGGGCACCCCTTCTTCCGAAGTTACGGGGCTAGATTGCCGAGTTCCTTAACGAGGTTTCACTCACGCGCCTTGGCACATTTATGCCCACCCACCTGTGTCGGTTTACGGTACGGACGGCTCAAGGAACATACGATGGCTTTTCTTGGTGCTTAGTTTATGCAATCCGCTTCGGCCAAAGCCTCCACGTCCCCTTGCGGGACCGTCACTTTCATTCGACGGCTACACTCCCCTCACACGTCCCCATCGCACTTAACTCAAGCCGGTGCAGGAATATTGAACCTGCTGTCCATCGTCTACGCCCATCGGCCTCGACTTAGGCTCCGACTAACCCTGGGAGGACGAACCTTCCCCAGGAAACCTTGGGTTTACGGCGGCCGGGAATTCAACCCGGCTTATCGCTACTCATGTCTGCATCCTCACTTGTCAGCACTCCACAGACAGTTACCTGACTGCTTCAATGCGCTGACAACGCTCCCCTACCACTTATCGGAAACGTATTTCCGACAAATCCAGAGCTTCGGTATAACGCTTATCGCCAATCATTTTCGGCGCGAGATCACTCGATGAGTCAGCTATTACGCACTGTTTAAATGATGGCTGCCTCTAAGCCAACATCCTCACTGTTTAAGTAACCTCACATCCTTTCCACTAAGCATTATTTAGGCACCTTAGCTGCTGGTCTGGGTTGTTTCCCTCTCGACCGTGAAGCTTATCCCTCACGGACTGCCTCCCGTGTTACGCCCTGCGGCATTCGGAGTTTGATTGAATTCGGTACCCGGGTATGGGCCCTAGTTCATCCAGTGCTCTACCTCCGCAGGTCAGCACACGAGGCTCTACCTCAATAGATTTCGGGGAGAACCAGCTATCACGGGGTTTGATTAGTCTTTCGCTCCTACCCACAGCTCATCTCAGGACTTTTCAACGTCCACGAGTTCGGTCTTCCACCTCATATTACTGAGGCTTCATCCTGGCCATAGGTAGATCACCTCCGCTTCGGGTCTAGCACCTGCGGCTGGACGCCCATTTCGGGCTCGCTTTCGCTTCGCCTCCACCCCAGAAGGGCTTAGACTTGCCACAGACACTAACTCGCAGACTCATTAAGCAAAAGGCACGCCATCATCCCTTGCGGGACTTTGACACCTTGTAAGTGCATGATTTCAGGTACTATTTCACTCCGCTCGCAGCGGTTCTTTTCACCTTTCCCTCGCGGTACTAGTTCACTATCGGTCGCCAGTTAGTATTTAGCCTTACGCCGTGGTCGGCGTGGATTCATGCGAAGTTTCACGTGTGTCGCATTACTCAGGAATTCCCTAGGCGTTCTTCAATTTTCGGTTACGGGTCTGTCACCCTCTGCGGAGCGCTGTTCCACACGCTTCACCTAATATTCGAACTACCACAACGGGCTCCTACTACCCCAGATAGCAAGCTATCTGGTTTGGGCTGTTCCGCTTTCGCTCGCCACTACTTACGGAATCGCATTCGCTTTCTATTCCTCCGGTTACTGAGATGTTTCACTTCACCGGGTGTCGCTCATACCGCTCTATGTATTCAAGCGGTAGACTTCCAATATGAATCGGAAGAGGTTACCCCATTCGGAAATCCACGGGTTATAGCGTATTTGCCGCTTACCGTGGCTTATCGCAGCTTATCACGTCCTTCATCGCCTTCTGGCACCAAGGCATTCATCATGCACTCTTAGTAGCTTTTTTAACCATTTGATAACTGAAATCTCTTATTTGTTGGTCGCACAAAATCCAATTTGCATCAGATTTTGCGGGCCACAGACTCAGCTGTTTAGCAATGACAATATTGTATATTGCCATTTTAGTTGTATTTTCTACCCTGTATGCGGATGTCAAAGAACACTTTTCGGGGCTTGCCCGATAAGTACCACCTTCCGAAATTTTCGGAAGTGACGCCTGAACTGAGTTCCTGCAGTCAAAATTCGTATTTTCGCCAAATCGATTATTTATTGCCCATCGTGCCCTTTTATAAGCAGTGTTGGTGGGCCTGACTGGGCTCGAACCAGTGACCCTGCGCTTATCAAGCGCATGCTCTAACCAACTGAGCTACAGGCCCGGAAATAAGCTGAAGAGAAAATTTAAATTACTTTATTTAAATTTTACCATCCGCGTCTCTTATTCATAAGGGAAAGAAACGTGGAGGCAAGGGGATTCGAACCCCTGACATCCAGCTTGCAAAGCTGGCGCTCTACCAACTGAGCTATGCCCCCGGTCTGAATGACCGTTTGGCTGATCGGAATTCCTTTTCACTGAAATCAGTAAAGTGGACTTCCAAATGCTACGGCTGACAGCTGGCCGGGCCATTCGTTACGATATTATCGTAACAGAATTGTTTGCTATCGTTTGGCAAAAACTGAATTGTGCGCTCCTAAAGTTTCGGCCCAAATAAGCTTTCACTTACTTAGGGCTTATCGCATGCTATGCACGTTACAACATGTGTATAGTTTAGCGATCGACCTGTCGTTTGCTTTGCAAATTATATATTATTATATTTTGCATTGCAGAACAACTACTCCTTAGAAAGGAGGTGATCCAGCCGCAGGTTCCCCTACGGCTACCTTGTTACGACTTCATCCCAGTTACCGCTCATACCTTAGGGCACTGCCTCCCTTGCGGGTTGGCGCACGCACTTCGGGTACAAACGACTCCCATGATGTGACGGGCGGTGTGTACAAGGCCCGGGAACGTATTCACGGCACCGTGCTGATGCGCCATTACTAGCGATTCCGGCTTCATGTAGGCGAGTTGCAGCCTACAATCCGAATTGGGCTCACTTTTATAGATTTCCTCCACCTTGCGGTCTCGGTTCATTCTGTAGTGAGCATTGTACTACGTGTGCAGCCCTGGCCGTAAGGGCCATGCTGACTTGACGTCATCCCCACCTTCCTCCCCGTTTCACAGGGCAGTCTGAGCAGAGTGCTCCCCGAAGGGATAGCAACAGCTCACAGGGGTTGCGCTCGTTGCGGGACTTAACCCAACATCTCACGACACGAGCTGACGACAGCCATGCAGCACCTGTGCAGCCCCATCATCCTTGCGGACAGTCACCGACTTTCATCGATTGTCACGCTGCATGTCAAGGCCAGGTAAGGTTTTTCGCGTTGCATCGAATTAAGCCACATAATCCACCGCTTGTGCGGGCCCCCGTCAATTTCTTTGAGTTTTAATCTTGCGACCGTACTTCTCAGGCGGCACGTTTAACGCGTTAGCTCCGGCACGGACGGGGTCGAATCCGCCCACACCAAACGTGCACCGTTTACTGCTAGGACTACCGGGGTATCTAATCCCGTTTGCTCCCCTAGCCTTCGTGCCTCAGCGTCAGGAATTGCCCAGAGATCCGCTTTCGCAACTGGTCTTCCTCACGATATCTACGCATTTCACTGCTACACCGTGAATTCCGATCTCCTCTACAATCCTCTAGTATGGCAGTATCGAGTGCAGTTTCGAGGTTAAGCCCCGAGATTTCACATTCGACTTACCACACCGCCTACGCACCCTTTACGCCCAATGAATCCGAACAACGCTTGAGACCTCTGTATTACCGCGGCTGCTGGCACAGAGTTAGCCGTCTCTTCCTCTAGCGGTACTATCACTTTCTTGTTCCCGCTTGACAGGAGTTTACAAGCACGAAGCCCTTCGTCCTCCACGCGGCGTCGCTCCATCAGGGTTTCCCCCATTGTGAAAAATTCTCGACTGCTGCCACCCGTAGGTGTCTGGACCGTGTCTCAGTTCCAGTGTGGCTGGTCGTCCTCTCAGACCAGCTACCCGTCATAGCCTTGGTGGGCCGTTACCCCGCCAACAAGCTGATAGGCCGCGAGCTCATCAGAAAGCGTCTTGCGACTTTAGCTTCAGGATGATTCATCCTTGGCCACATGCGGTATTAGTTCGCCTTTCGGCGAGTTATCCCCCACTTTCAGGCAGATTGCTCACGTGTTACGCACCCGTTCGCCACTAAACCAAATTAATATTACTACCAATCTGATCCCGTTCGACTTGCATGTCTTATCCACGCCGCCAGCGTTCGTTCTGAGCCAGAATCAAACTCTCCGTAAAGATTTGATCCCTTGTAAAAGGGAAAATCTGGCTTCCGTCTGTCAATCCGAATGAGATTCGGATTGTGTTCGGTGCCGTTAATTATTAAGTATCGTCCATCTAGTGGACATTCGAAACTAACAAGGAACGCACAATTCAGTTTTTGCTGTGTTTGTCTAATATAATCGATTTGAATTCCGACTTGGAAATCAAATTCAGACTGTCAAATATCAAAGTTCTGAACGACTCCTTGCGTCCGTGCAGTTTTTCAAAATCAGGAGGCAAGCCACCCAATTGAGAGATCAAACACGAAGCGGTGATGCCGCCCGAGAGAACTACTACCCGCGTGAGTCGAAGCTTTTAAAGTTTCCTTACTGAGCTTCCCGGTCTCGCACGGGACAGATAATGTCTCAGATAGTTTTCAGATCGTCAACGGCTTTTTGCATTTTTTTAAAAAAGCCTCTTCTCTCTGTGCCTTCGCGCTGAAACGAGCAAGCTTTTCTCCGGAATCTGTGTCAGTCCGCTATAGCGGAATTCCTTTCCATCTCTAGGCGGAGGCGGCAAGAAGTTGTTCTTGGTGGCGACGCAAATAGGCGGAAACTCCTTGATGGCAGGGTAAGAGTAGTTCGGGATCTGTCTGCAGTGTATTTAATGCCAGCACCCTTGCTTGATCCATCAAGGCTGCATCTCGCAGAAGATTTCCTATCTTAAAACCAGGCAGACCTGTTTGGGCGGTACCTACCAGTTCACCGGGGCCCCGCATCCGAAAATCTTCTTCTGCAACTCGAAATCCATCGGTAGTTTGTTCCAAGACCTTCAATTTTTTTAAACCATCAAGTCCTGCTTTTGCAGAGTGTAAAAGAATACACCAAGACTTGTGTTCTCCGCGTCCGACACGACCGCGCAGCTGATGCAGTTGGGCCAGGCCAAATCTTTCCGCATTTTCAATGAGCATGACATTTGCGTTAGGGACATCGACTCCCACTTCAATGACTGTGGTTGAAATGAGTGCGGCAATTTTTCCGGCACGGAAATCTCGAATCGTAGATTCTTTTTCTTCGTTCGCCATGCGTCCGTGAAGAAGTTCCACGCGGTGAGGCGCCATCAGCCCTCTCCAGCGTCCCACTTCCTCTACAGCGGCCTTCGCCTCGAATTTCTCTGATTCTTCAATCAAGGGATACACCACATAAACTTGGCGGCCTTTTTCAATTTCCCCTCGGAGAAATCGTATAATATCATCAAGTCGCGAGACTTCCCGTACGGCAGTCACTATGCGCCCCCGGTGAGCGGGCACCTCATCGATCACAGAAACATCCAAATCCCCGTAAACAGTGTGTGCCAGAGTGCGAGGAATGGGGGTTGCTGTCATCACGAGGACATCCGGGACATTCGCTTTTCCAATCAGGCGGGCTCGCTGCATGACTCCGAATTTATGTTGTTCATCGATCACGATGAGTCCGGGAGGTGAGGAAGCCTGTTCCTCATAAAGGAGAGCGTGTGTTCCTACGGTGATTTGAGGGTTCTTACCACCATCGAAGAGCGGCAGAGAGGAAGATTCCTGTCGACCGGAGGTTTTGAGAGCCACGGCAATGCCCAGTGGTTCCAGCAAACGCACAAAATTACTATAATGCTGATCTGCAAGCACTTGAGTTGGAGCCATCAATAGAGCGCTATGTCCCGCCTCTACTGCCAGAAGCATGGCCGCCAATGCCACGAGAGTTTTCCCGGATCCCACATCGCCCTGTAACAGACGATTCATTTGGCGAGGCGCAGCCAGATCTTCTCGGATCTCCTCGATCACACGGAGTTGGGCATGGGTGGGACGGAATGGAAGTGTAGCGAGACATCGCTCCCAGAGGGCTCCGGAGGCACATTTTGCCACACCCGGAACAGCGTGTCTATAAGTACGTCGGGAACAAACAAGGGTTTGCAGACCAAAAAATTCCTCAAGGACCAATGCCTTGCGCGCGGTTTCCAACATTTTGAGAGAATCAGGAAAGTGCAAAGAACGCAGTGCGGCTTCTCGAGTGATGCCGTGAGGCCATTTCGGCAAGCAACCTGGGAAAGCCGTCAAATCCGTTTGATTCAGCAGGCGGTGCATCCAGCCACGCAACATTCGAGGGGTAATTCCCTCACCCGCAGGGTAGACAGGGGTAATGCGATTCAGATGAATGGAATCTTCCGCATCGCTTTCCAGAACTTCAAATTCCGGATGATCGATGAGGAGCTGCCGTCCGCGGGCTTTGGGTCTTCCGTAAATAATGAGCGTCTGGCCAGTAACCAGCATTTTTTGAAGATAATGGAGATTAAACCAGCGACAGGTCAGGGTACGGCTAAAGAGAGAGTTTTCTCCCTCTCCGAGTACGATCTCAAATACTTTACGCCAGCCTCCAAAGCGACGCACTGAGGTCTTGATCACTTCCCCTCGAAGGCAAACGGCATTTTCTAATTCGACATCCGGAAAGGCGTCAAATTTTCTGCGGTCTTCATATCTTCGTGGATAATGTTCCAGCAGGTCCCCCACCGTATGGAGTCCCAGTTTCCTTAAGGCAGCCACACGAAGGTGCGGAACTGCTTCCTGCAGAGGAGTCTCAGGTGAAAGCAGGCTCATGCTATTTCTGTGCGCCAGTGTGCGAAACTAGCATCCAAAAATTTACTCTGAAAATTTTTTTTGTTGCCCCTTGTTTCCTATTATGCCGAGAACACATAAAAGGATAGCAGTAGAGAGATGGGTGGGCTTTGTAGAGGTTTTCTTCTTTAAAATAATTCGCAACATCTCTCCCGGAACATATGAACACCCCTCCTGAAACGGCAACATGAGACTTTCACGGAAAATCGTATCGACATCCTGAGGCCGGCGGTAACTGGGCAATTCGAGTGAGACAGCATCTGTTCGAAGACACCTTTCCTGACAGATCCGATTGCCAGAATTCTCTTTCTCGTGCCACAAAGAATGCTCGTGGGAGGATCCGCACTCCTCCCGCGAGCATGGCATGGACGGTTTGGTCACAGTCTTCGGGACGGAGGTATCCCAAGTCCGGAGTTCCGTAGAGAAAGCATGCGGAAAGTGGTTTCATCCGCATGAGAAAAAGTGATATCCGCCGTTGGAGACTCTCTTGGCTATATAATCGCTAGATCCATTTTTGCCACATCGTTTATTAATTCGTCTATTGACTTGCCGTTTGGATTTTCAGCCATTGCTTCGGTCATATCCACTGCTATTTGCTGGAGAGCATACTCGGGTATATACGTGGATCTTCCCTCCTTTTTGAGTTCTTCTTTGATACGGTGGATGGCTTCCCGGATAGCGGCTTTTCCTTCGGGAGATGCATTTCCATCTACGCCCTTTAGGGCATATTCTAATTCGCGGTCTGAGACATCCGTGGAAGCATTGGCCGCGACCCAGTTTTTTGTGACATCGTCGATCACTTGGTCCATAGTCCTCGTTTCGGGATCGATGACAGAGTCTTTTTCACTGATATCGCGCGCTGCCTCTGCCAGCTCTGTGACGAGCTCCTTGATGTCGGCGGCTGACAAATCGGGTGACATCCCCGCGGCCTTAAGTCTTTCCTTGAGTTTTTTTAGGGCATCAGCGACGACTTGGTTAAAGTCCTTCTCCGAATAGTTTCCAATGAGGCCGTTGGGAGAAAGCTGATCAGCAATATCTTTTTTAATCTCTTTTAACTCATCTTCGGTGAGTCCTTCTTGGGGAGGAAGATCGGAGGCCTTGAGGATGGAGAGCTCAAGTTGGGTGATGTTAGCTATTATGTCCGCATCACTCATCTTGGCTCCAGGGGCGTTGGGATTCATCTTAGCTAAAAGTGCTTCAGCATAGATTTGTTTGGCAATATCCTTGATCACACTGTCTGGGAGAGACTGGTCTGGTTTCAAACCCAGCTTCTTCCTGAGATTTTCCACTATTTGATCAAACATTTTTTTAAAATCAGCAGCTTTTAATTTTTGTTTGTTAAAATTCAGATCGTCTAATGATATCTCATCGTTGCCAAACATATACTGCTCCATAGCGTCCTCGATACGTTTTTCTTCCTGCGGGGTAGGGCTGTATGGCGAAGAAGGCGCCGCTGGATCCGCATCCTTTTTTACAGGAGCACTCTGGTCAGAATTGAGATCCTTTTTTTGTGAGGTGGCGAGGGGTACGGGATCTTGCTTCTTATCAGCGGCAAGAGCATGTTCCGGACGCGGTTTATTGTTAGCAGCTACTACTAATCCTAATATTTTCGAGGTGTAGGTGTGTATGTTTGGTTGAACATGCGCAGGGAAACGAGAATCTTGGTTCTCTGAATCTCCCTCTTTAGAAGAAGGTGGAGGGACAAAGCTTACCAAAGATGAGGAGGCTGATAAATTAGAAACGTTAAATGGAGGCATAATGATTATGAGTAAGTATGTAAGTGTGCAAACCACTTTGCGCTTTAGACTTTATTGCTGCATTCAATAAAAAACAATGGGTGTTGGGGTAGGAATATCTTCTCCATGAGCCACCGTAGTTTTCACCTATTTTTATATCGATTAGATCCACGTAATCCCTAATATCCCCTCAGAGATCCAGCAACTACAGAGTAAAATGCTGTTCCTTCCTTCCGGAAGTGGCGATTGAAAGAGAGTAGTATTAGGAATCCAGACTGAGCAGTTTATAGTGGAGTAGTTTTCCGCAGATTTTTTAGGAACTGGCGATGGATTTGTTAGCTATCTAAAAAAACTGAGAGGAGACTATTCACATAAAGATAGATGTAAATATTTCCTGGAAAGAAGAAAAAATATGCGGCGAGTCCTACGAGGCAAATGCGAGTGTGTATTACTATGTGATGTCACGCAAAAACAGGGGGAAACGAGCGAGCTTTTCTCTGGAATTTGCGTAAAGTACTGATAGTGAACAAAGTGAATTTTTCAGAAAACCCCATGAGCGGGAGAGAACCCTCGCTGAGTGCCTTAATGACGATCTCTCGTCATTTTTTCCAAGGATTTTTCAGCTAAGAGAATATCTTCCGGTGTATCCACTCCCACACTGGCCCGACGGGTGACGAGCACTCGAATCTGAGTGCCATTTTCCAAGGCACGCAATTGTTCTAGTTTCTCGCATTTTTCGAGGGAAGAAGGGCGCCAGGAGACAAATTTTAAAAGAAACGATTTTTGGAATCCATAAATTCCCATATGCAATAGCCGTTGGGCGGAGGCGCCTCCATTTTGGTGGAATGGGATGTCGCTCCGAGAAAAATAGAGGGCATTTCCCGATTTATTCACCGCGACCTTCACCATATGCGGGCTATTGGGGTTTGCAGATTCGGGGAATGGGGTGGCTGCGGTAATCATTTCTATGTCGTGCGACTCGCGTAATGTCTTGGCGAGACGATGGAGTAAGCGTACTTCCACAGTGGGCTCGTCGCCCTGCACATTCAGAATGTGTGTAATTTGCGGCAGACGAGCGGCGACTTCGGCAATCCGATCGGTTCCGCTCGGATGTGAAGAGGAGGTGAGAAAAGTTTCCGCCCCAAATTTTCGAACCGCTTGAAAAATTCGTTCATCGTCGGTTGCCACATAGACTTCGTCGATTTGTTGACAGCGTTGGCAGCGTTCCCAAACGTGTTGAATCATGGGCTTTCCAGCTAAAGGATGTAGGGGTTTGCCTGGAAAACGAGTGGAGGCCCAGCGCGCGGGAATGATGGCGGCTATGCGACTGGATGAATCAGTAGGTTGTTGAGAGTTTGTAGACATCACACCTTAAAAAATCTGCGAATTGCCCTCAGAAACTGAGGGAATACGCAATGCTTTCCTTAAAGAAAGCCCAATTCCTGGGCAGGTATTTTATAGGAATTTCCCTCTCAGGATGAATTTTGCGGCGGCGACGGCATCCGGAAATAGGTAATCGGCTCCGCAGTCCCTATATCGGTCTCCATAGCCCGAAGTGACGAGGATGGAATGCATGCCCGATCGTTTTCCACATTCGATATCCATTTCCTTATCTCCCACAAAATAGGATTGGGCGAGATTTACAGGAAAATCCCGCGTCGCATCCAAGACCATTCCAATCTGAGGTTTGCGTCGAGGGCTGGGAGGAAGATCCGGACAAAAGTAGGTGGCGTCAATTTGGTAATCTAGCTGGTGGAGGAGCTCTTTATGCACGGCTTCATATTGAGCAGAAGAAATTTTGCCCCGGGCGATGCCACTTTGATTTGTAATGATAAAAATCAGCCACCCGGCATTGCGCAATTCGGTGAGGGCTTCTTTCATACCCGGCAGTGCTCGGACAGCCGCAGGATCATTGCAAAAATCGACCTCGTCCATCAGCGTCCCATCCCGATCAAAAAATACAGCAGGCCGCTTCATGGTGCTTTTTATGTTTTTCCCATAGGGAGCCACTGCCTCTTGGCCAGTTGGTGAACATTGTTATTTTGAAAGGAGGCTATCAATTCTTGTGCAGTCAAGGTGGCGGTGCCGAGTTTGCCGACGACAATACCTGACGCATGATTGGAGATTTCCGCAGCTTCTTCAGGAGAGGCCCCTGCACAAAGAGCCAGGGTATAGAGGGCGATAGCTGTATCTCCGGCCCCTGAGACATCGAAAATTTCTTTGGCTCGAGTAGGAGTATGGTAAGGGGGCGTGTTGGATTGGCAAAGCAGCATCCCATGTTCTCCCAGGGTGATGAGAAGTTGAGGGTTTTTCCAGCGCTTTTGGAGAATTTTGCAAACTTCAAGGAGGGGGGCGTCATTCAAAGGATTCTCACAAGCCGGCGTCTGATGGATGTGCGCTGCGGCAAAGGCTTCGTATCGGTTGGGTTTCACTACGGTCACGCCATTCCAATCCAGGGGATTTTTGGGACTGGGGTCGGCTGCTAAGATGACTCCGTGCGCCGAGGCTTTTTGACAAAGGCGGTCTATGAGTTGCTGACTAAGAAATCCTTTTCCATAATCTTCAAAAACAATAGCGTCCAGACAGGGAAACAGCGGGTCAAAAAGTGTCACAATTTGTTCGACACTCTCCATGGAAGGCAAATATTCCGTTTCACGGTCCACTCGCACGACTTGTTGCTGACGGGCGATGATACGGCTTTTTACGATCGTTGAAAAATTAGATTGCTCGATGAGGGTATTTGTTAAGATGTCTTCTTCATGGAGGATTCCAGTGAGTTTATGCCCCGCATGGTCTGTGCCGATGAGGCCGGAGATATGGACAGTTTTACAAAATGGGCGGAGATTACGGGCGACATTAGCCGCGCCTCCGGGATAAGCGGATTCACTCTGTACTTCCACGACTGGCACGGGAGCCTCCGGAGAAATGCGGCATACTCGGCCCCAAATGAATTCATCCAACATGACATCGCCAATGACCGCCAATCGCTTAGTCAATGCAGTTGCAAGAAGTTGTTGTAATCTCAAAATATTCATCTCATTATGTTTGAGTGTTCTAGGTTCCGAAGCAAATGCGAGGTAGCTTATTTTTGACAATGCGTAAACCACAATTCGCTTTCTGGGCATGCATTAGTCTGTCCCTAGCAGGCCTTTTTGTGACGGGCCTCCATGCCCAACCCCTTGCATCTCCGCATCCCACAGAGCTTTCTCCCGATCCGCCCATGGATCATACTCCGCAAAGTGAGTACTTTCCTGATGCGACTCCGAAGCATTCCCCAAAAAATACACTCTCGGGGACCGCTCCTCAAGCGACGCTGCCTCCTCCCCCTGGAGTGACTCCCGAACATTCAGGGTCTTCTGAAGAACCGCCTAAGCAAATTGATCTTTCCCAATTTCCAGCGACAGCTGTGGATGAAGTGGTAGTTCCTCTTCCCAGCGAAATTTTCAACGTATTGGATAAAGTCGGCACGCCTGACTGGAAAGAAGAGCTTCCCGATTCATTTGGGAGAAATACCGGAGATCGGGCACAGGTGGCGCTTCTTCTGGGAGCCGTAATTGCGGATGGCTTTATCACTGTGGAAATGGAAGATTCCGAAAAAGTAAAGGAAATCGGCCGCGAAGTACTCAACCTTGCCGACGCCATTAATGTGCGTAAAGCGGTGATTGCGAGGAGCAAAAGCATCACTGATAAAGCCGATGCCAAAGACTGGCCTGCCGTACGTCGGGAATTTGATGGAGCATTGCAAGATGTCCGGACTGCCATGCAAGAACTCGATGACAATGATTTGGCACAACTGGTGAGCCTCGGGGGATGGCTGCGCGGGACGGAGGTCCTCACTTCGGTAGCGAAAAAAAATTATGATCCTCGGGTTGCGGAACTACTTCACCAACCCGAACTTATTAATTACTTTCTCCGTCGTATCGATAGCATGCCCCAACGTCTTAAGCGAAGTCACTATGTGTCCAATATCCGAAAAGTCCTCCTTCAAATTCGGCCCCTAATCGTACATGGCGCTGTGCAAGTCATTCCCAAAGAAGATGTGGAAAAAATCAACTCTTTAACACACCAGGTTGTCTCTTTATTTACCGCTCAATAGTCATGTCGCGATGAGAATAAAGTTCAGCGTATTGGTAGGAATTTTGCTTCTTTTCGCCGTTTCGGCAGGCGCAACGGTGGATGATTCTCTTTCTTTTGCATACGAAGCGGCTGCTCCTTATGTGAAGCACGGCTATACTATGCGAGAAGATGCATGGGCCGGGGACCTCGGAGTCGGCGACCGTAAGGCGGTGACGGCTCAGCTCTTTTGGGGGAATGAGTACTGGTTCATTTTGGCAAGCAACACCAAAACAGCGCATATTACGGTGCACTTATACGATTCGAGCGGCAAATTGGCTGACACTGAATCGTGGCAAAAGGGAGGCATTGCAGCTGTACGAGTCAATTGCCAAAAGACAGGCACCTATTACGCCATTATACAAGTAGTTCGTTCACCGGAAGATCGTACGAACTGGGCGCTCGTCTATGGCTATCATTAGCGGGGCTGCCAGCCTCTGATCTTCTCATGGAGTCCATCATCCTGGAATTTGATAACGCTCGCGCTCTTCAATCTCTTTATGGAAATGACGAACGTCTTCTTCGGGAGATGGAGAGTGCATTAAGGATTCGCTTAACCACTCGAGATGGATGGATCCGCATTGAAGGCGATGGAGCTGCGATAGAAAGAGCGCGCTCGGTTTTTCAGGAATTGGACGATGTCTGTAAACGAGGGGGGACGATCCGGCAACACGAATTTCAGTATGCTCTGACTTCGGTCGACGAATCCCAGCGCCCCCTCAAACTCTCTGAGTTATTCAAAGAAAAAATACAGTGTTCCGTGCGCAAGCCACCGGTAATTCCCAGAACAGCCGGGCAAAAATTGTATGTCGAAGCGATTCAGAACCATGATATTACGTTTGGAATCGGACCGGCTGGCACTGGAAAAACTTACCTGGCCGTAGCACTGGCGGTTTCCGCCCTTAAACAAGAAAAAGTCCGTCGAATCGTCCTGACACGTCCCGCCGTGGAAGCGGGCGAAGCACTCGGATTTTTACCAGGCGACCTCCAAGAAAAAATTCTCCCTTATCTTCGGCCTCTCTACGACGCTCTTCATGACATGTTGGAAGTAGATGAAATTCAACGTTATGTAGATCGAGGAATCCTGGAAATCGCCCCCTTGGCCTATATGCGGGGCCGGACCTTGAGCCAATCCTTCGTGATTTTGGATGAATCCCAAAATACGACGACCGAGCAAATGTTCATGTTCCTGACCCGTTTGGGGATGGATTCCAAGTGTGTGATTACAGGAGATCGGACCCAAATCGACTTACCTCGAAATAAAAGAAGTGGCTTGATCGAAGCAGCCGAAGCCCTCAAAGAAGTAAAAGGCATTCATTTTCAATCCTTTTCAGAAGGAGATGTCGTTCGACATCCTCTGGTTCGGACAGTGATACACGCTTACCAAATTTATCGTGGGTTGCAGGAAACTAGAATTTAGTTCAAACTAGTATTTGGCTTTTTCGTCTTTTAGAAAGGCGGAGGAGTTGAGAAGCTTTGGGTGACGATCATGCTCACATTTTTTCAGCGCAAACGACTTGTTGAAAAGGGATTAGCCTGCGGAAAAGTTCGGCGGGCTTCGAAAGAAAGCCCTTTTTTGCCCGCCTTGCGGGATAGTTGGTGGGTCAAGGGCGCCATTCTGGGTGGCTTCATCATCGGACTGGGCATATTGATTTTTTCGGGAGCTTCCGAAGAGCCAGCTAAGAAATTTGTGATTTCCTTGCTCATCCTGGCTACAGCAGTAGTGCAACTCTGGATAAATCAACCGGTTACACTGGCTTTAAACTCGAGACTTGCTTTAGTTTTTGGGACTCTTTTCGTCCAGCTTGCAATGATCAAGGTCATCCTCATGCAGCCTGAGGCCGGCCGGTTGAGCGTGCAGCTTGCTCCGCTATTGGTTCCCTATGTGTTTGCCACCTTGGTCCTTTCGGTTTTGTTGGGGAAAAGTCATGGTCTGTATGCGGCGATTTTTTCCAGCTTATGGGGTGCTTTTTTAGTGCGGAGCATCGATCCTATTTTTCTCGTGATTTCGCTGATCACGGGATTTATTGCGGTTTCCACAACGATTCAAGTTCGGCGTCGGAGCCGTTTGATTCGTGCGGGAGTGGCAGTAGGTTTTGCCACATGGGTTTTAGCCATTATTTTTGGTCAAATCGGCCCCCTCGTTTGGGAATCCATGGACTCAATAAATTGGAGCATGCTTTTTTGGCAGAGTTTTGCCGCGATCGGAGTGGGTATTTTAACTGCTGTAGTCGTGGGGGGGATTTTACCTGCCTTGGAGAGCCTCTTTGGGATCACAACGGATATTTCATGGCTGGAAATGGCAGATCTGAACCATCCCTTACTGAAGCGGATGAGTTTGGAAGCCCCCGGCACCTATCATCATAGTTTAGCTGTGGCAAACCTTGCCGAAGCCGCCGCGGAATCTGTCGGTGCCAACCCGACTATTTGCCGTGTGGGAGCTTACTTTCATGATATTGGCAAATTGGTAAAACCCGAATATTTTACCGAAAACATGAGACCCGGAGAAAACCCTCATGCCGAGCTGACTCCCACGATGAGTTCTCTCATTATTATCGCCCATGTTAAGGAAGGAGTGGAGCTGGCTATTCAACATAATTTAAATGACCAGATTATGGATGCTATTCGGCAGCACCACGGCACCTCCCTTGTCAGCTATTTTTATCAACGAGCGCTCCAGCAACAAAAAGATGCCCGCCTGGGCGGAAAGATTATGAACATGCGGCCCGAAGATGTTCCGGGCGTACGAGAAGATACCTTTCGCTATCCGGGACCGAAACCTCAATCCAAAGAAACAGCTATCATTAGCCTTGCCGATTGTGTGGAAAGCGCTTCGCGTTCTTTGGAACGTCCTACCGCTCAAAAAATTGGTGAGCTCGTGCAGGACTTAATTCATAATCGATTAGCCGAAGGCGAATTAGACGAATGCCCATTGACCCTTCGAGATTTTCGACGGATCGGCGAAGCTTTTCAATTCACTCTCGTGAGCATGCTTCATTCACGTATCGCATATCCTCGGCGTGAGGAAAAAGAATCTCCTGGCATTCGCCGGGAAGCAAAACCCGCTGCTTGATTATCCTTCGTATCGTTAACCGCCAACGTAAGGAACGCCTTACCTTGCCTCTATTGGAGAAAATGGCCTATCTGGCCTTTTCCGACTGCCTCTCCCACATTGGAGGACCCGACGCGGTTTTGCCTGACCTGACAGCTATCGAAATTACCCTCGTTTCAGACAAAGCTATTTCCTCCGTTCATAAACTATTTTTTGATGATGCCTCTCCCACCGACGTGATCACCTTTCCCCATGGGGAAATTATTATCAGCGTAGAAACTGCATCTGCCAATGGCCAACGATATGGACATTCCGTCATTATGGAAACCGCTCTTTGCATAATTCACGGTTTTTTGCATCTCAATGGTTATGATGACCAGACCCCTCAACAAGCCGAAAAAATGGCACAAAGACAAAATGCAATTTTAGAAGCGGTGTGTCGTAAAATGTGATAAATGATGATTCCGAACATTAGTGGATCCTATATGAAAAAAGCGCCGAATAGTACTTTCTTATTTATGCCCTATTTTGACGCTCTCCGGCTTGCGAATCCACTTTATGACACTCTCTCCCGAGCTACTTTTCATGGCACCACAGAGCAAGCATGGATCCTCTGGTCTCGGAATATTTTTCGAAAAATTTTATATCCTGTTTTGCAACAAAGCATTCGATTTGCTGCCTTGGGTCAGACCGAAGAACTAAAAAACTTGGAAGGCCAAATTTCCAGGCATCTATCAGCTTCCACGCAAAGGACCAGCCTAGCTTCAGGCCGTCACCTCCTGCTTTCCCTTACAGTTCCACGCGGAGAAAGAGTTTTGGAAAAGCTCGTGCGTGGACTACAAGCAGATCCGAGTCAAGGGTGTCATCTTGCACTAGCTTATGCGGCGCGTTGTGCCGCTTTCCATTTTGCTCCTCCGCTTTGCATCACCTCCTACGTCTACCAAGAAGCATGGACGGCTTTTCCTTCTTCTCCTGATTCGAAATTATCAGAATATATTGCTATTGCATTGTATGAGGCAAAATGGGAAAGCCAAGTGGATTTTCGCGCTGCTTAGCTGCGACTTCGCTATATTTTATTAGAGTATGCTAAAGATTGTTTAAAAAAAATTTCTATCTAACATGTTGGCTATTAATCTTTACAAATCACAAACTGTACCGGTGGAGTTGCCGGAAACGGAAGAAAAAATTAGCCTCGATCAGGCATGGAATGTGGTGGTCCACAATGACCCCATCAATCTCATGTCTTATGTCGCCCTCGTCTTCCGAAGGGTATTCGGTTACTCTAAGGAAAAATCCGAACATCATATGCTGGAAGTACACCATCAAGGACGTTCCACGCTTTGGACTGGCGGAAAGGAAAAAGCGGAATTATATGTTCAACAACTCCACGGACACCTGCTCCTGGCAACCTTGGAGCGCGGATAGTCTCCCCCCACTCAACGCTCTTTTTTCGACGTCTATGGAATTTCAAGCTCAGCCAGGCGGTCCCTTTCAATTTCATCTGATTCCGCCGCTCTTGGCAGATTTACTCAAAGAAATTCCTAATTGGACAACAGAATTTTCACAAAATGCGGACGAGCGACTTTACCCGCCGCCAACGGATGATCCCGAGGAACGAGAACTCATCAAAGATTGGAGCGCTTATATTCAACCAGGTCTTGCTGAGCATTTTCAATCCTGTCGAACAATCGTTGCATCCGATTTAGCTAAAATGACGCAGGAAAAAAAAGGAGGATTTCAGCTCACCATTCCTTTTTCACATGCCGATGCCTGGATCAACGCCTTAACCCAGGCTCGTATTGCCATTGCTACGGAGCTAGGCTTTAGTGAAGCGGACCTTTCAGAAGAAAGCGAACCGGAACTTACCAACAAACGAGATTTTGCCGCTTTCCAAGTAAATTTTTATGGCTTCTTAACCCACTACTTTGTGGAGCATTTGGAATAATCATATTTTACGAAGCTCCTATCCTGCATTTGGGATTTTTAAATCAACTCTCAAATACGTTCTATGCATAGCGGAGCCTGCCTGGAAACGAAATTGATAGCCAAAATTGGAGACTCGAAAAACGATACCATCAAGTGGCTGATCAGTTTGCAGTTTGGTTCGCTGGCTCTGACAGTGGGACTGATCTATTTTATATTGAGACACTGAAGTGTCTCAATATACCGCCCCTTTGATTCTGCTCCAAATCCGAGGATTGGATGACAAAATATATCCGTATTCTGCGGGTGTAGTAATCCTGTAACGCTTCTTCTGGGCATGGGTACCTTTTTCATAACACTCCTAAAGGTGTACTCTTTCAGAGAAGGCATACGGCTTCTCGCTCAAATACCAGTCTCTCATACGCAAAATCTCCTCCGATCCATTGGGAAATTCTACGACTTGAGATTGGGTATCTCCTACGAGCATAAATCAATAGATATATTTCCTCAGATCTCTAAATTAAGCTTTTCTCCAATAAATAACTTAATTATGTCTTCTATTACTAATAATATTTATACTAATATCTATCCAAACATTGCGACGCCCGATTTATGCGATGGAAAAAATAAATCCGATGCCCCCACCTCTCCTCCGTCAAACAATCCCCCTCCTAGCGACGAAAATTCCACATCGCCTTCAAAACGAAAACTTACTGCTCTATGCATAGAGAGCAGTACCCCCAAAAAGGCCAAGTTAGAAAGCACTCCTCCACCCTCTCCACAAAATAGTGATGATTATCCTAACTTAACTCCAGAAGAAAAGAAGATGATACATGAAAAGGCTGCATCTAGTGGGTTCCCACGCAATGGATATACTGAACAAGAGTTCGAAAAGTATTTAGATCAGCAGATAAACGCGGCCAAAGGGCAGGTCGCTAAATTACTTGGAAAAAAACCGTCGGACATATCTATTAATGATAATATATTACGTGATGCAGTAGATAGTCTTTTATGTTGGGACAAAAGCAATCAGGATGCATTTAACAACTTCACTAATATCCTAAATGCCAACACTCCAGACATCAGCCCGGAAGAAGAGAAATATGCCAGTCAATATAATGCACGCTCGCATTATGCTGGAATTCCTGGGGACGTCAGTGGAAATTATGAAGAGGCGCTCAGAGACCTAATTAGGCTAATAGACGCAAAAACCGGAAAACCTATGTCTAAAGATGACATCGATCGCCTATGGGAAAAATTTAGAAATTATGTGATCGATCACCACGATGTACAGCCTCTTGATGCCTGGAAAAATAGGGGAACAATTTTATCCGACAAAGATTTTAACAACTTAATATCCGACTATATTCTGTCTGATTCGGAGAATGCAGACATAACAAAATATGCCAAAGAGTATAATGTTCCTGAAGATCTTTTGCGCCAGTTAGCAGTCAATATAGACGAGAAAACCGGCGGCCATATGTCCGATGAAGATATTAAAAAATTGGCAGAATCGTTAAAGCAGGACCAAGATGAAGGGAAGGACATAGGAACCAGTGACCAATTGGGAGCGGAGAGCTTGCAATTGATTGAGAAGTTTTCCACCCCTCCTCCTACAAACCCCAGCAAGTCCGGCTCTTCTGATGCCCCCACTGGAGACATTTCCCCAGAAGAACAAGAGGCCATTAAGAAATGTGCACAAGATTTGGGTATCAGTGAAAAAACCCTTCGCACAATGGTAAGCATAATAGATAAACAAACGGGGAAACACATGTCCGAGCAAGCTATCCAACAATTAGCAGAAGGGATGCCTTCCTAAAAAGTGAGATAAGAATCAGCATTTAGCAGATCTTCCTAATCACTCACAAAATTTAGAGTGGATCATTCCCTTCTCAACTGTATCTCTACAAGCTAGGCCTGCCGCGCTAGATCACGAGATAGGTAAAACTATCGATGCTATCTGGTGCGGCAAAGGCGCAATATAGCGGAATTCCTTTAAAATGAGAACGAATGTGCCTGAGATTTTTGCCTTCCATCTCTCTCCCACGTTTTCGTCGCTCAAATGATACATTTGTTTCAGCAGGAGTCATCCCACAATTAAGCACATTGTTCTTTCACTGTCTGAAATAAAAAGACTTGCTAGTTTTTATTTGTTTTCTGGGATTTCATTTCGACCGGATTTTTTCCTGTTTCTTCTTTTTCTGGGTCGAAATGATACCTATCCCTCTCATCCACCTTATTTACTTGCTCTAGCAGTTTTTTCAGGGACGACTCACTAAAATATAAACCGCTGGGACTCGTTTTGGCTTGGCAGAACATACCGTCCGTTAACTGGCATTCAGAATGGCCGTAACTTCCGTTGCTATTTTTTCGTAGAGCTCAGTATTACTTTTTAAAATTTCTTTGACTGCATCACGCCCCTGAGCGAGTTGTTCCCCTTTGTAACTGAGCCAGGATCCGCGTTTTTCTAAGACCCCCTTTTCCACGGCGAGGTCGAGAAGTGAACCGGCTCCGGAAATGCCTTCGTTATAGATAATATCAAATTCAGCTTCGGTAAATGGAGGGGCGACTTTGTTTTTGACGATTTTTACCCTGGTCCGATTCCCGGTGACGGTTCCATCGCTACTCTTAATTGCTCCGATACGTCTAATATCTACGCGGACACTGGAATAAAATTTAAGGGCCTTGCCGCCGGGTGTAGTTTCCGGATTACCAAACATGACGCCGATTTTTTCGCGGATTTGATTGGTAAAGATGCAGCAAGTGCGTGCCTTAGAGATGAGGGCAGTCAGCTTGCGGAGGGCGGCACTCATCAATCGGGCTTGAGCACCGACGACCGCATCCCCGATCTCACCCTCAAGTTCAGCTCGCGTGACTAGTGCGGCGACGGAATCGAGTACGAGAACATCCAGGGAATTGGAGCGGATCAATGTTTCACAAATACGCAGAGCCTCCTCCCCGGAACCGGGTTGGGAGACAAGAAGATCGTCCAGTTTGACTCCTAGTCGACGAGCATATTGAGGATCTAATGCATGCTCGACATCGACAAATCCTGCCAGGCCGCCACGTTTTTGAGCCTGGGCGATGGCTGTAAGAGTCAGTGTGGTCTTTCCGGAAGATTCCGGACCAAAGATTTCCACGATACGGCCTCGAGGGAAACCTCCCACCCCCAAGGCTCTATCAATGAGCAGGTTGCCGGTTGGGATGACTTCCACGGCGGTAGTGGCGGAGGCATCTCCCAGTCGCATGATGGCACCTTCTCCATAATCCTTAGCGATCTGCTGCAAGGCGGCATCAAGGTTTTTGTTGCGCTGTAGGAGCGCCTTATCTTCAACAACAGAATTTTTTTCTTTGACTGGCATGGTGCGGATGAGTGAATGAATCTAGACTGGAAACGATGCTTCTGAAAAGAGGCAACTTCGGTGCTTTCTTTTCTTTGTGGCTTTTTTTCTCATTATTTTTCTAGATCGAATCGCTGTGTGGCTCTTAAAAAAGAGAGCAATGGAAAAAGCATGGAGTTTCGGAAAATTAGATAATCGGAGGAATTGACTTGGTGTAACCGGAAATTAGACCATTCGGAAGTGCTGCCGACCGGTCCGGAGCAACACCGATAATTTTCTGATGACTAACTCTCGATTGACTTTTCTGTCCCGTCTGGGAAGTACCCTGGTTCTATGGATCATTGTAAGCCTGGCGGTTATTTTGAAGGCGCCTGTGCTCTATCTGGCTTTGATCTGTGGGGTGGGATTGATAGCACAATGGGAATTTTTTCAGATGCTGCGAGCCAGCGGAGTGAAAACGTTTTCAGGAACGGGCACAATCATTGCGGCGGTACTTCTGATCGGCAGTTTCTTTTACTACCAAGTTCACGGGATTTCAAACCGCTTGGATTTCGACGCGGCCATGGTTTTGTTCTTGGTCATCGCCGTTTTCCTCCGTCAGATGTGTTCTCCCATCCGGGAACGAGAATCTCTTCAGGCGGTTGCTTTTACATTATTTGGCATTCTTTATATCCCTTGGATGTTGCATTACGCTTCCAAAATTATTTTTCTGACTCCACCAGGGGCGGATGGTGCTCCCACGGGACAATTTTATGCGTTTTTTGCGATTGTAGTGACGAAATTTAGCGACATGGGGGCTTATGTATTTGGCAGCCTTTTTGGACGTCACCATTTCATGTCACATATTAGCCCAAAGAAAACCTGGGAAGGATTTTGCGGTGCTATTCTTTCAGCCATGTTGGGGGGGGCGATTCTCTATTTACTTCTTCGTCCTCAGTTGAGCCTATTCGGTTGGCCGGATGTGATCCGCTTGGGTCTCCTTTTAGGAGGGGTTGCCGTGGTCGGCGACCTTGCCGAGTCCATTATCAAACGAAGCACACAAGCCAAAGATTCCAGTCAGATCCTTCCGGGTATCGGAGGAATATTAGACCTGATAGACAGTTTGTTGTTTACCCTACCCATCTTATTCTTTTACTTGCGTGGAATGATGCACTTTTTATGAGAAAACGTCGGGTGATTGTGCTAGGGATCACAGGCTCGATTGGGGAAAGCGCCATGCAGGTGGCGCGCGAATTTCCGGATCGTATGGAAATTGTAGGGATGTCCGCCTTTCGTAATGTCGAAAAGTTGACTCAAGCCATACGAGAATTCAGACCCAAAGCAGTCTGTGTGGGAGATATTTCCGCAGCGGAGATTTTAGATGCGGACGATTTAAAGATTTTCTGTGGGGAAGAGGGATTAACTCGTCTTGTCACCGAAACCGCTGCCGATATGGTTCTCATTGCCATTGTGGGAACGGCGGGGTTGCGTCCCGCTCTGGCAGCCATTGAGGCGGGATGTGATCTCGCCCTTGCCAGCAAGGAAATCCTCGTCATGGCTGGCGAAACAGTCACTCGCTCCGCTCAAAAAAAAGGGGTACAGCTCCTACCCGTAGACAGCGAGCACAATGCTATTTTTCAATGTTTGGAGGGACGCCGCATCGAAGATGTCCGTCGACTCATCCTCACCTGCTCAGGCGGTCCCTTCCGCTCTATTCCCGCTGAGAAACTCGTGGAAGTCACCCCCGAAATGGCGCTCCGTCACCCCACCTGGAACATGGGACGAAAGATCACGATCGATTCGGCGACTCTGTTTAACAAGGGGCTCGAGTTGATCGAAGCACACTGGCTATTCGAAACTCCGATCCACCGTATTGATGTGACTATTCATCCGCAAAGTATCATTCACTCCTTGGTCGAGTTTGTGGATGGATCGATTTTGGCACAAATGAATGCCTCGGACATGCGGTTTCCTATTCAATATGCCGTTACCTGGCCGGACAGAGTGTCCTCTTCGCGACCATCGCTTGATTTGGAAACCTTGAGTCGACTGGAATTTTTCGCTCCTCGCTGGGAGGATTTTCCGGCTTTGCATCTTGCACGGCGAGCAGGAGAAAGTGGGGGAACTCTTCCCGCTATCTTGAATGCTGCAAATGAAGTGGCCGTAGAGGCTTTTTTGACAAAGCGGATTCCCTTTCCTCGGATCTGGGAAGTGGTCGCCGATGTAATGGATCAAATAGAGACCCTGCCCAATCCCGATCTGGGGCAAATTCTCGAGGCAGATGCTGAAGCGCGGCGATTGGCAACCATTCAATGCGGAACGGAGGAAGTGAGCATGCAGATATGTTGAATGTGGTTCTAGTCGAACCCGAAATTCCGCCCAACACAGGCAATATTGCTCGGTTGTGTGTTGCCGTGGGAGCCAGGCTTCACTTGGTGGAGCCCCTGGGGTTTAAAATTGACGACAGAGCACTCAAAAGAGCCGGAATGGATTATTGGAATCAGTGCGACGTCCAGCTCTGGAAGTCTTTCCCCGCACTCCAGGCTGCAAATCTCGAGGGCCGCTTCTTTTTTCTTACCACTAAGTCCAAACGAATTTATTGGTCAGCTGCTTATCGAGACGAAGACTTTTTGGTTTTCGGACGCGAGACGCGAGGTTTGCCAGAAAGCTTACTGGAGGAACATGCTCACTCCTGTCTGACGCTTCCCATGCGACCCGAGGCTCGCAGCCTCAATTTAGCCACCGCCGTAGGAGCCGTTCTCTATGAAGCGGTACGGCAGTTGGCGGCTTGCGAAAAATAAGAAACTTACGGTCTTAGTAACTGACGTTACGCACTTTGAGGAGCTCTGGGAGCAAAAAAAACCATTTTAGCCTACAAGGTTTCCCTTTTTTGCGTCACATCACTTAGTAAGTATTGCCCATTTTGTTCATTTTCCAGCAAGGAAAAAAGGGGTGACAATTTTTAGATGCCCTCTATTTATCCTGTTCCATCTCATTCTATTCTGCCGCAAATCTCAACGGAGAGTCCACCGTCTAGCTCAGCTATTTCGGAACATCCTGAAGAATAGTTCGATAGCAAATGGTTGCTAACCAAGATGAAGATGAAGGCACCTGCGACTAGGACGATGGCACCATCGTACCCGCCGCCGCCAACCTCCTCTCAAACTGGTTATAATTAATATAATTCCGCAGTTTACAGGGGCTAATACACCACCTCCAATTCCGCCGCGCTCTGATCAGAGAGGAGTTTCCCCATCATTTCTGATTCACCCCGCTGGACCCACGCCACTGCCAAGTAAATGTTCTAAAAATTTCTGATTCTTTGGGAGCAACCAGTCGCCTAATTAGTTATCAGCAATCTTCTGATTTTCCGTGACTTTATTTTGTCGTGATCCCGCAGTGTTGCAGTGCTTCTTGAAAGGTAGAGCGCTTGGTCAGGAGAGAAGCCAGGTAGTTATTTTTAGGGGCTAAGTGGTTGCCGATATTTTGCGGAGTGGTGAGGCGAGAAAATATTGCTCGTGCAATGCGCGTGCGAGGGACGGATTTTTCGCCATATCCGCCGGGGATATTACTGGACCAAAAGCGAACGGTACCGTTCCGGTTTTCACTTCCCAGATAGATGACGGAATGTCCGTGTTCGAATTCTCCGACCTCTGAATTCCAGAAAAACTTTGCGAAGTCACCTGGCTTGGCATCTGAAAAACTCGTGAAATTGGGGCCCAAACTCAATTCATGAAAAAGACATCCGGTTCCGGGTCCATTGGCATTCCATCGTCCCCAAATTCCTACTCCATCCGGCTGGTTGCGGACTAGGAGAGTATCCCAAACTTGGGGAGAAAGAGAAATGACCGAGTTTTTCTGGAGTTTTACCAGAGTTTTCAGGAAAATGGTATAAGTGGCGGCGGAGCAGAAACTAGGCTTCGCTACTGAGGAATTGATGATGAGGCCCTCGGCTGGAGAGGCTTTAATGGAGGAGGCGAAGGCGCGCAGTGAGGCTGAGCGGGTGGAATAACCTCCCCCCCTTGGCATGCCGGAAACTTCCTTCAGAATGATGGCATTAATGTTTTCCTCAGAGCCGACCCCCGCTTGCAGGAAAAGTGTGGTGGTGCAAAAAATAAACGCAACAAAAGTAAAAGTTCTCCACATAGTTAATTCTAATACTAACTGACGTGACGCACTTTTGGGAGCTCTGGGAGCAAAAAAACCATTTTAGCCTACAAGGTTTCCCTTTTTTACGTCACATCACATACTAATATGATAAATCTTTCTGCCCGAATTGCAACTTGGGCTCCCTTGATTTGCTTGGGAGTTTTTGCATGGTGGTATTTTGGCAAAGGGCCGGTAGGGGCTTCGGATGGGCTTCCTTTTTCCATTTTGTTGCCAGTGCCTCATTTTTCTCAATCGGATCCGCAATGGGGAACGAAGTTTTTGGCCGGAAATCCTCACGAAACTCTTGCGGAGGCAGGCTGTGCCGTGACTTCTGCGGCTATGGTATTGGCATATCAGGGAGTGGATGTGGACCCCGAGCGATTGAATTCCTTTTTAACGGCGCTGCCAGGTGGGTATACTCCGGAAGGATGGATCGAGTGGTACAAAGCGGCCGAATACGATCCTCGCTTCACGGTGAAGCTTTTGCCCCACTACGAGGCGGCTCCTTCGCGATTTTATTTGGACTGGAATCTTCTGCGTGGAAATCCGGTGATCGTACGATTGACGTCTCGCAATCGATTGCAAGCCAGTCACTTCATGGTAGTTGTGGGCAAAAGAGGCAGAGACTATTTGGTTCAGGACCCAGGGGGAAGAGGGGACCATGGAGTCTATCCCTTAAAAAATTACTGTCCTCAAATTAACGCTATCCGATTTTATGCGTACTCCCATCTTATTTTTTAGCCTATAAGATGGCGAAATTTTATAAAGTGATTTTATAGCGGAATTCCTAAACGCACGTAACATCACTTATAAAGAAATAAGAATATCTTGGTTTCCTGAGAATAAATCACTTAATTAAATCTTAGGAAATATAAAAAAAAAGGGGCAAGGGGTTGAAATTTTAGATTTTATGGATGAAATCTTAATAAAGCTTATGAATAAAACCCCGCAATCAATAAAATATTCCTTACTTGCAGCGCTTGCTTTGCCACTGGTCTGTGCGAGTTCCACGTTTGCCAATGAAAATTACCAGGTAACGGGACCAGTGACAGCGCTTACCTCCACCTCCATTACGGTTCAAAAGGGAACATCCCCATGGACGATCGCCCGAGATGCCAATACCAAGACGGCGGGAGATATTAAAGTAGGGGATAAAGTGGCGATTAAATATCACATGATGGCTGATACCATAGCAATAAAATCTCTCCAAAAAAAATAATAGTTGTGAGGGTATTTTTTTGTGTAATAGTTTTATAATAGAAGCGCTGATTAAATTAGCGTAACTTAAACAAATAACCCAATTGAGGTATATTATTATGGGATTTTTAGACCAATTATTAACTGGAATCGAATCAGGAAAATCGACACAACAAGGCGCACAGGGTGGAACCGATCAACCGCAAAAGGGAGCGGCGCTGATGGACCAAGTCAGCCAGATGATTTCCCAAGCGGGTGGTATCGGCGGACTTGTGGAACAGTTTAAACAAAAGGGGCTCGGCGATATGATCTCCGCCTGGATAGGTACGGGAGCCAACCCCTCTATCTCCGAAGAACAGATAGTCCGAACAGTGGGACAAGACAGAATTCGTTCCATTGCATCGGCCGTCGGCATGTCCGACCAACAAGTTACCGCAAGCATCTCGAAACTGCTGCCTGTGATTATCGATAAGCTGACACCGGGCGGTAAAGTGAGCCAAACTCCTGGTGAAACAGAGAAATCGTTGAGCGCCTTAAAATCGAAGTTTCTCGGCTCCTAATCTTGCCAGAGCACGACTCTGCGAAATGAAAAAGCCACTGGTCAAATAGGCCAGTGGCTTTTCGCTATACGAATAAAAGCTATTTCGTAATTTTTACTATTTGAACCGTCAACGTCCCATCAGGAGATTGGATATAGGTCCCAGTCACATGTTCGCCTGGCTTTAAGGCAACATGTGTGGCGTGATTTCCGGCTGCGTTGGTGATTTTGGTACCTGCATTCAGAATAAAGGTCTGATCTGAGCGTCCGTGAACTACGAGGCTACTGTCAGATGCTGAGACTATTTTACCAGCAAATCTCTTTTTTTGAGATGTAGGAGAAGACATAGCCATCGCACCCGTTGCGGGAGCGGTTTCCATCGTGGAAGCTGTCTGGTGAGGGGATGGTGTGGAGACGGGTTGAGAAGCCGGCATCAGGGTCGAGGGATTTGTGACAGTGGTTTTTGCTCCAAATCGCACGGAAAAAAGAACCTTCCGACCACCTGCCTCTTTCATGTAAGAGCCTCCCACATCCTCCCCGATAACCGCGGCACCTAAATTGGAAGGATTGCCACTGCCATCAGTGATCCGAGTAGTGGGAGTGAGATAGAAAATGCGAGGAGCGCGCCCGGCAATAGTGATCGCCTGCGTTTGCGGACTGATCGATAGCAGCTTGCCATGGAAAGGAAGCTTTTGGGTCTGAGTATCGGATTGGCCTACAAGAGTGGAAACGGACAACAAACCCAAGAGGGTACAAAGAACCAACGAGGGGCGGAGGGGGGAAGGCATGGGGAGAGTATCTGTGAATTCATAGAAATAATCATTTCATGCCCTAATTACAAGTCGCTTATATAAAACAAGTTGTATATGAATTCTTGATTTGTATCCCCAGCCCAAAAAACTGTGAATTCATGGGAAGCAATTCGCAGCTTTTTGGGGCCGGCAGTTTCTACCAACTAATTTCAGACGTGGCGTCTATAAACTGCCTGGCATTCACTAGGGTTTCTGCTCTTTGGTAGAAGCGGAGGCAGGGACCACGCTGACTTTTTCTTTGGCGTAGCATTTATCCTGGCAAGATCCCTTGGATTCTCCCGCTGCTGTGCAGGAAGAATGGCTCTTGTGGATAAAAACATGTAAAGCTTTCTGGCCATCAGTGGAAGATTGGAGCTGAATTTGCTGACCTACAGCCAAATCGCTCAGAGCTCCATGGCCACTGATTGCCACAGTGGTTTCCGGAGACAGCTGGAAAGTATGGGATTCATGGCTTTTTTTCTTCACAATCGTGACGCTTGTGGGAGTGACCTCTGTAATAGTGCCTTTAAACCTATGATGATGAATCGCGGCGGCAGTGCTTGAGGAGACAGGGGCGGCGGTAGGGCTAGGATCTGCTGCCAGGGCACCATAGGAAAAAAGTACTCCGGAGAGTAATGTAAGAGAGAGCGTGCGAGTGGCGATTGTAAAACCAGTAAGTGGGCGATAAATAGAAGAACTCATAAGATGATACCTGAGCGAACATCGCAAAAGAATCTCTTTTGGAAAATGATCAATGTGATCGAAATTTACGTAGTATCTGCGCTGTACGTTGCGTGGCTCCGCGATGGTGCGACATACAAGTCGCTGCGTTTGTACGGATAGATTCCACCCAAGAACGGTCGCTGAGCATCCGGAACAAGTTCTCTTCCAATTCTTTTTCATTGTGGCTCACCACGGCTCCATTTGCAGCAAGTAACATTCGTGTAAAAGCCTGGAAATTTTGCATCTCAGGACCAAAAGTAACCGGTTTTCCGGCAGCCACGGCCTCGGCTGGATTTTGTCCGCCTTTGGCGGTGAGACTCTTACCAATAAAGACAGCATCCGCGTAGTGGTACCAGTCTTTTAATTCCCCTGTGGAATCGATTACAATGCAATCGATATCCGCTGAAAAAGCCTGTTCGGCACTCCGCAAAATGGGATGCAGTCCGCATGAGCGAAGTTCTTCCAGAACCTCCGGAATACGTTCCGTGTGTCGAGGAGCAATAAGAAGGAATACGTGGGGCAGAACTTTCCGAATCGAGTAAAATACTTTGCCCAGAATTTCTTCTTCTCCGGCATGAGTGCTTCCTCCAAGAAGAATGCGGGCATCGGCAGGACATCCCAGAGAAAGAAGAAGGGGCCGAAAATCCCGGACAGCGGGATAGTTTTTTTCTGCATCATCAAATTTGATGCTTCCCGTCAAATGCAACTGATTCGAACGTGCGCCTAGGATGGTCCAGCGTTGGATGTCAGAAGGCTCCTGAACGCAGATAGCATCCAAGGTTTGAAAGAGAGGGGCGAGGATGGCGCGGAAGGTGCGATATCGCCGTTCAGAACGCTGGGAAAGTCGGGCATTGACTAGGGTGACGGATGCCCCGGAACGTTTTGCTTCCCATACAAGATTGGGCCATACTTCGGCTTCCACTAGAATCAGTTGTTTCGGGCGAATGAGCCGAATTGCCCGTCGAGCCATCCAAAAAAAATCCACCGGGTGATAAATCACTTCGATATCTTTTTCCTGATTTGCCAGCGTGAATCCGGTGGATGTAGTGGCGGAGAGGACAATATTGAGGGCGGGATCCGCCGCCTTCATATTCCTGATGAGCTTGAGGGCGATCAAAACTTCCCCCACGCTGACGGCATGTATCCAAATCCAGGCTTTGGAGGAGAGACGAGTCCGAACCTCTGGTGAATAAAAGGCCAGACGTTGGCCGAACTTGTACCGATATTTCCCCCGCCGCAGCATGCGCACCAAAAATCCCGGCAAGAGGACCATCAGTACCAATGGGAAAAAAAGATTATAGAAAAAGCGTATCACACATGAGTTTATAGTTGGTGGTTGCTAGTTCGTAGTTCGTAGAAGTTGCTAGTTCGTGGTTCCTGACAATTGATGGCACACTGTGAATCACTCCCATGAAATATCCTCCCCCCACGAAGAATCACGAACTATCCACTCATTCTGCGGAGCAGGAAAAAAAGAGTTTCACCGGCGCGTTTTTCTCTCAGTGGCCTCCATCCGCAATCTTGAGGAAGTCGGAACTTGAGGAATGTTTCCAAGATAAAAATGCCCATTGGAGAAAGAGTTTCTACCAGGGGCTTTGACATACAAAGTCGAGTCGCCTCATCCGCATCTCCCGCTTGCTTAGAATAAGGAGGGTCAGCAAAAATGAGATCGAAGCCATCGGGTGTGGCCTGGGTATCGAGAAATTTGAAGGCGTCGAGCGTGGAAACAGTAGCGGAGAGTCGACTTTTAGCTAAATTTCGACGAATGCTTTGGGAGCAGCGTTCCTCGCGATCCACGAAGGTGGCGGATGCCGCTCCGCGGCTCAGGGCTTCGATGCCTAGGGCTCCCGTGCCTGCAAATAGGTCTAATACACGAGCACCGGGAACCACCTCCCCAAGGCTCGAAAAAATAGCTCCCCGAATTCGATCCATAGTAGGGCGGACCCCTTCGGGAGCAGGCTCGAACACAATGCCTCCAGCTGATCCTGCGATGATACGCATCTTCTTAGTTCCTAGTTCGCGACAATTGATATAGCGGAATTCCTGTAAAATAACTGACGTTACGCACTTTGAGGAGCTCTGGGAGCAAAAAAACCATTTTAGCCCACAAGGTTTCCCTTTTTTGCGTCACATCACAAAATAAGAACGAATGTGCCTGGGATTTTTGATTCCCGCGAGGCTCAAAATGGAGGCCATCTCTATGAACCACCCACCCCCCACTAATTCTTAGGCCAACCCATCAATTGCTGAAGGAACCCTTCCATTTTGCCTCGAATTCGGATCCCGGTCAATTTCTCCAAAAGATTAGCGTGAGGACGAGAGGTCTGACCAGAGACATGGAAAGCGACTTCGTGATAGCCGCTAATGGAGGAGGGAGGAAGGGTTTTCCCCATAAGCTTTTGATATTGAGCATAAAGTCGATTGTTAAACAGAAGTTGAGCGGAAATATTCAAGTGACCATCGAAGCGAACGGGGCCGGTGCCTTTTAAGATGAGATTTTCTGACTCCAAGAATATATTATCAAAAACCAGGCGCTCCTTTTGAATCTGAAAAGACGAGATCGCGTTTTTCAAATGTAGGAGCTCTAATTCTTGGATTTGGAGGATACGCCCCAGTTGACGCAGGAAGTCCGCGGGTTCGAGTTGGCCTTGAAGGAGCTGGACCGTTCCTCTGCCCTCCGGCTCCCCTTTGTTGGCAAAAATCCACATATCGCCACGCAGGAAACCAGATGATCCGCCCGCATTGTAGCCCGCCTGTTTCAAAAGAGTAGCCAGGGAAATATTCGATCCGTTTACTTTCGCTTCGAATGTCGAATATGGGCCTGATTGATAACGAAATTCCCCCTGAACTTTCCCATCCGCAAGAGAGCCCACTATAGGATTTGCTTCGAAAGTATGGGCACTGTAGGAAATGGATGCCCGAAGGTCTTTAAAGAAAAGCGCATTCGCTAGGGTGACTTGCTGACACGTCATCGGCCCTGCAAGGTGCCCGGGGGGGGTGGTGGGATTCAGTTGCGCAGCAATTCCATCTGCCACCACTGTGTGGCTTCCCTGCTTTGAAATAAGAAGCAATTTGCCATCGGAAATTACAATTTTTGGCAAAGTAGCCGGGAGAGAGGTCGCTGATAACGGCGCCGAAGTCGCTTGGGATCGAGCTAATGAGGGACTTGGGTTGGTGCCCGAAGAGGGTGAAGTAGATGCCGTACCGGGATGAGAGGAAGATATACCGGGTGGAGCGGAGGGGGCGGATTGGCTTTTGACAGAAGTAACAGAGGATGAAGGTGAGTTGGGAACACTAAAATTGTTCGTGTCCGGTTGGCATAAGATGATTACTGGGCTTTCAATTTGAACCGAAGAAGGAATGACCTTCCTATGAAATAAGAGCGGCATCCAAAGAATACGGAATCGGACTTTGCTAATTTCCAGCAAAGGAGGGCTGCTGCTCTTGTTGGCATTTTCGGCGTTTGAAACAGTGACCTTACCGAGGACAATGCCGCTCCAAGGAGTATAAGAGGTGCTTTGAATGGCGACCTGACGTCCTATGGCATGACTGGCTGCCTGGGAAATACGCCGTTGAACCCCTTGCGATTGCAGATACAAATTGATGCTCATTGAGGCGAGCAAAAGAATAGCCACAATTACCGCGACACCCCACAGAATGGCCTTAAAAATTTTGGACACGCGTGCAGGCTACGCAACCGTTTTAAAATGTGAAGGATGAATAAAATTTTAGTGGTTCTCAATCCTATGGCCGGAGGGAAACAGGGTCTCCAAAAGAAGATAGAAGCCCTCTCTCCACGAATAGTAGTACGATTAACCTCTACTGTTGGAGATGCCGAAATCATTGCTCAACAAGCTATGCGGCAAGGCTATTCCACCGTAGTAGCAGCTGGTGGGGATGGCACTGTGAATGAGGTGGTTAATGGCATAGGCGGTTTCTCTGCTACCCTCGGTATTCTGCCGGTGGGGACAATGAATGTATTTGCCACCGAGCTAAGCCTCCCACTGAATAATCTGAGCCAGGCCTGGCGAGTGATTGAGGCCGGACAAGTCCGAACAATAGATTTGCCAAAAGCAAACGACAGCTACTTTGTCCAGTTAGCGGGAGTGGGGTTGGACGCGGAAGTGGTGCGCAATACCAGTTCTGATTCCAAAAAAATATTGGGTCCCATGAGCTATTTGATCTCGTTGGCGCAAATCGTAGCACGGACACCTCCTCTTTTGCAGATCGACTGCGGAAGCGGAGTCAGGCGAGAGGGATGTTTTACATTGGTTGGAAACGGCAGATTTTATGGAGGCCCATTTTCCCTATTCCGCCAAGCAGTATTAGATGATGGCCTTTTGGATGTTCTTGTTTTCAAAAACCAAAGTCATTGGGACGTGCTCCGCTATATGCAAGCCATCCTTTTTGGCAATCACACGGATCTGCGCGATGTGGAGTATTTCCAATCGAACCAGCTAACAATCAGTAGCAACGGAAAAGATATTCCCGTGGAATTAGACGGAGAAGTATGCGGAATCCTGCCTTATCAATTTGGTTTTGCCAAACAGAAGCTCAAGGTACTGGTGCCCTGGAGTGTCCAGCGCTATAGCGAAACCAGGAGTTTTCCTGGCAGATGAGGGGTATAGCCAGAGAGCCACTTCGGTGCTTTTTTCTTTGTAGTTTTTTTTCGTAGTGGTTCCAAGGGCTCTTTTTTGGACAGGCTCTCAAACTAAAAAAACATTAAAAATACGGATCTGCGCTCAAATTACCCAATAATAGGGTAATATCTTCACGCATTATACTATTTTTTTTACAGGCTATGGGTATGAGTTGCTGTAAAAATAACCCCGCGGGCTTGGTTGCACAAAGTTACGTCGTGCTTTAACTTGTGATGTGCCACCGCAAGCCGATTGTAATTTAAATTAGCTGTTTAAAATTTATCCAATCGGAATTTATTCCTTCGTATGATACGGATGGAAAATAAAGAAAATATCCAATCATTGTTTTGGATATGTTAACTTCACATCAACGCAATACTATTTTATATGGAGATTTCTCATCAGGTTTCCTCTTTTCTAATTCCAGCGCCAGACACCTTCACTCCTATGACGGAGCCATCTGCAGTCCCGTCGGATGCGGATGATAGTTCAATGGATGTCATGTCAAATCATTCGTCTGAATTAATCAAGCGTTTGGCATTAAGTAGAACAAAAAGAAATATTAATAATAATTTCGAAAGTCCTATTATATCTCAACCCGTTTCTCTCCTTACACTTGAAGAGTTACGCAAAGGCTTGGTGCAAGATAAAATAAAACTTCCCTTGGAGGACTCCTTATCTGACAAGGGATCTTCTCCTGCTTCTGAGCTGGGAAAAGCATGGGAAAAGTATTTGTCTTTTCCCCCTGGGAGTAATGAACGTATATTAACAATACCTATTGTATTTAAAGCAATTGCTGACGTTTCAAAGGCAACCGGAATAAAAGACAGCCCCATCCTGACCACGCTACGCACAGAATTAAATACCGAATTAGAACAAGCTAAAAAAACAATTGAGAACAATGTTCACTTCATTTGGAATGGATCTTTAACAGAATCCACAAAATATTACATTAAGCTTTTTATTGAAAGTAATCCAAATAATTTAAATTTTCATTTGGGATACGATCCCCGCAGTTTTATGGCTCACCGTCTGAAGTCATTCATCTACCGCACGGCACAAGCTCGTATAAACAATCTGCCTCCATCTGAGGAGAGAGATCAAATTTATTATAAATCAGTGATTCAATTACAAAATGATGCATTTGACCTAATCAAAACAGCTTCCACTGCAAATGAATTTAATCAACGCGCCATTGATTTTATGGTTCAGAGGTTAGGAGGAAATCGTCAGGAACTAGAGAAAGACCTTCAGGCAGCCAAAAATTCATTTAAGGATTTTGAATCGGAATTAAAATCAAAGTATGGGGAAAAATTCCAACTGCTGGATCTTAGTACTTATATTGATAAGAATCATCCGATTTATAAACCTTATATACATGAAATGTGGCTCCGGGGTAATCTGGCCGCCACGGCAGATCTGGGACGTTCCGTTCTCTTACATGATCAGGGAGGTACTTACCTGGATGCCGATGAAGGCCCATTGATACGAGAAAATATTTTCGATGCAAATATTTCTGAAATTGAAACCGATATCTATCATATATTGCCTGCTGTCGGACAATCGCCTGAAAATTGGAATAGATATTTTATTGGCTCAAAATTTCAGGCAGTTCAAAATTTTATTGCTCAGAGAGATTCTCGGAAAGCAATTCAGCAGGACCATATTGTTGCTGAAAAAATGCTTGAAATAGCTAATAAATCAGTCCATGGAGTTGATCCTACGGCAGCTCTTAAATTTCGTGAACTAGTCAAAAAATATGTAAGCCTTGTGGAAGCTGCTCCTGCAAAGTACATAAATCTTGATGCTTCCAATATACGGTCTGATGTAGAACGGTTATTTCAACCCATAAAACAGCCAAATGTCTTATCGAGTGGAATTGCTATACAAGAAAGAACATATACTTCATTTGGATTCGACAATAATGTTCTTCACGGGAAAAAAGAAGCATATATTTTTAAGCGTTATTGGGAAATAGTAAACCAGAGATATCAAGAATTAGAAAAAACTAATATGATCTGGGATAAAAATATTCCGGATGTCATAAAAACAAGAACCTCCAGATATCGGCTCGATGGACTTCTTTCACAGTCAGCTACCACGGGAAATATAACCGGTCCATTGGTTTTTGAAGCGGCTACATATGACGCATTTTTAAAAAATATTCAAGATGAATTTCTCAAGGAGAAGTATCATGACTTTCAAGAAAATCGAGTACCTAATCGACAATATACCAATCGGTTAATTGTTGCTCCCATAATCGCCACAGTGGAAACTCCCAATCAAGAGGAAGCGTCGTCGTGGAGAGCGCCCAAAGCACTTCCTCAACAATTTGATTTTGCGGAAAATTCGAAATATGACAAACAAATTGTGATTCAGTTGGATAGTCAGGAAAGTAGTGAATTAGCTGCCAGATACTTCGATAATGAGCATAAAAATTCAATGCTAATAAAATTGGATCCCATTAAAAAACAATTACTCTGGAATGGAAAAATTATTTCGAAACTTAACCCGGATGCATGGGGAAAAAATACTCGTATTGTTGTGGTGGGAGAACCTATTGCCGGAAAGGCTCCGGATCCAAAAATAGTGGCACAATATATTAAAAAAATTATTCCTTCCGGTCCTAAAGTAAAACCTATTGCAAGGATTAAACTTGCTTGGCTCTCTCATTATCCAGAAATAAAAAGCGAGGGGACCATAGAAGAAACAGGAAAAAGGGGATGGCTAGACCGTTTCAAAGCATGGACCGCTACTTCTGCCAGAGAGGAAAAAAACAGGATGGATGCAAGCACATTTGCAGGTAAGTTATTAAATCGGCTTAAGAAAAAAGGAGTGGAAATAGCAAACACCACCGCAAAAATTTATGAGGGCCCCATTGAAGTGGATGTGATAGGTCGCACATGGGTCATTGATCCGCAAACCGGATTGAGAGTGCATCAATCCCCTCAACTTCGATCCTTAGTACAACTCAATGCTGAAAATAAGATAGAAATAAAACCTATTGGGAATAGCGACACAGTAGAAGTCTTGAGATCTGCGCCCGCTTTTCATAGCGGAGAAGCATATCGGAAAGTGGTGATTTTGGTAGTGCCGGAGCAAGTTTTAAAAAATAGTCATCCCACCGAATTCCAACAGATAATAAGAGATTTATGGAGGGAACAACCTGATGGGGGATTTTATGCGATGAGCCAAGATGCAAATGGAAAAATCACATGGTGGGAATATCATCCTTCTCAGCAACAAGGATGGGTGGAAAGCTGGATGCCATTTGAAGGAGTACTTAAAGGAAAATATGCTGAAATGGCATTAATAGGGCATGGCAATGGGGAAGTAGGACTCATTGAAAATATTTCTTATGATCAAATTTCCGAAGAACTTTCCCAAAAAATAAAAAGCGGATCAAAAATTGATCAAATTAAAATATTATCCTGTACTACAAAAGATACAGCTGGAATGGCCATTGCTGAAAAATTTGTCGATAAAACCATTGCCATTGATTTTTCAAAAATTATGGTATCGGAACACTTGGTTTATATGCGCGGAAGAAGAATAGTATATCAAGTGGATCCCAAACATCCCCATAAGGCAAATGCCATATCAATAATTGAAAAAAAGGGTGATGCTATCAATCTCAGTAGGCAGGTCCTACGACCTAATGAAATGACAGTAAATCCTCCCCCAGGATATGTGGGCCCATTGGATGCAGGCAATGAAGCTCATTATGTCTATGCGTGGGAGCAGCAAGAGAAGGCAAGTGCGGAGGAAAAAATTAAGGAAGCTGAGACGGTAAAAAAAGCAGTGAGGAGTCAATTACAAGAAAAAGCGGCAGCACTTTCTAATCAGACAACTGGAAAAAATTTCATACCTATTCTCGAGAAACTCAGAGAGCAGGGAGACAAGTACTTTATTCCCGTAATCAATCCGGAAGATAGTAGCATCCGAGACATTGAAATATCCGCCGAGCAAGCACAGGCATTAAAAATCGCGCAAGAGAAAATAAAACCTGCGTATGAATTCTTACAAACAAAATTCGAGAGAACCAGCGATGGACAATTAGTTCCAAAAGAAATAGAAAGCAATGAAGGGCGTCCCGGAACTATGAGCGGAGTCTTCTTTGTCAGAGCATTGATGGGATATTTTAAAGAAAAATGGAGTGACCTCACTCCTGCGGAAAAACTGGGAGTCTATTGGAACCTAGGAGGCATGGGAGTGGCCACCGCCAAAGATGGAGTGGAATTAGGAAAATTAGTGAGCCAAATCATGGCTCCTGGAGGAGCCGTGGAGCAATCCTTAGAAACCGTGGGGCGTGTACTTGATGAAGCTAATGTAGTGTTTATGTTGGGGTCACTCGGATTCGATAGCTACGAATTAGCTACCACGAAAGATCCGATAAAGCGAGTGAGTTTGGGAATAGGAATAGGATTTAATGCCGTGGCTCTGGGACTACAAGGAGGGAGCATGGTGGCAAGCTATTTTCTTCCCGCAGCAGCCGGGACGATAGGGGGCTTTGGAGCATTAGCCGTTCCATTAATAGGATTAGGAATTGGATTTTCCGCACTGGGGGGACAAATTGCACAGAATAATGAAGAAGTCCATAATTTCTATAAATACTTTATTGATTACTTTAAAGCTCGCGATGCTGGAGTATATAGCAAACAAAATGGCATACTCATGCCTGCGGCAAATGTTCCTATATCGGAAATCAATTATAAAACAGGAAAAATTACCCTGGGAAAAGTGCGAGTAGCAAAGAGTCAGGAACAAACAAATTTTATTCAATGGCTCTCAGGAGCAACTCCCCTCCATGTCTACCCACGACGAGGGCGGCAGCAGCAGGAA
>JAHFTB010000026.1 GCA_023269545.1 Verrucomicrobiota bacterium
CCACCGCATTCTCTTTGTATTCTCGGTCGTATCGATGTCCGCATTTGCTACGCTTATTTTCCATTGTTTTGTGTCTTTCGCTTATGGAAGCCCTCTCCGCAATTTCAAAGACACATCACTCCCGCTTGGGGATGGTATTGCTTGCTTCTGAGTTCTTCACTTAGTTCTTGCAGCCATTGGCTGATGCCACCGGGTGCAGTTTTCAGTTTTTGGATGCTCACTCCATCTACTCCCGCTGCTCCTCCATTGCTTGCGACGCGTTTCCACGCCAGTTTGAGCACGTCGGGTCGCAGTAGTTCCCCGTATAAACTCCAGAATCGGTATTCTGGTTTTGCTTTCGCTTTCCGATACAACGTGATTTGAAGGTGCCGAACTTTATCCGGTGTTTTTATCTCCGAGGAGCCATCACCGTCTCCTTCTCTTCGCTTCTGCGTTCTGGAACAAGTATCCTCTCTTGGCTCCCCGTGGGTTGTACTTTCCCATGGATCTACGCTACTATCGAGGACTCCGACTTCTCGTGCCGCCATGCCCGTCTTGCCTTGGAGGCTTGTACTGGCAGTTGATCCTTTGGGATCACGGCGCGAGTTCTCCTTGCTTAACCCAAGGTCACTTCCGGGCATGCTGCCCACGTCAACCCCGCGAGAGCGCTGAGGAACCCCAGGCTGTTGTCCAGGCTCCTCCCTCCGGCCTTCGCCGTCCCTAGAGCGGCTCGGCTGCTTCTCTCGTTTCTTACTCCTATCGAGGCTCATTATGGTTCACTTTTGTTGCGGCCTGTTCGTTCCCCGGTTTGCCTGCTCCCCACCCCGCCTCGCGACGACGCAGTTGGCTCCGGGTTCCGTCGCGAACAGCCTAATTCGACGGGTGGGACTTTCACCCACGTTGACTTTCTTGGCTTCACAAGCGCACCTAGGGAAGAGTCAGGGAGAGTCCTCGGTCAGATGAATGTTTCCAAAAGAATTGTGTGCAACAAAAGAATCACATCAGATTGAATGCCGTAAAAAAGATCCGTAGAAATCCGGTATTATCCTTCTAGACCCTTATAAATACAGTATGGAGCGGGTGAAGGGACTCGAACCCTCGACATCAACCTTGGCAAGGTTGCACTCTACCAACTGAGTTACACCCGCATTGCGAAACTGAACGGTAAAAAAGTAGCAACTCTGTCAATGAGGGTCAATGGGATCTTTCGCGTGTTGTCTGAACAGCCACAAATTCAGTGTCGGGCAAAACAAATTTGTGAATACGGACCATCACTTTTTTTATCAAAAATTCAGACAAAAGCAGGTTGGCAATTTCGACAGCCAAGGTTTCAATCAAGCGGAAAGAAACGCTGTCGCAGAGTGTTCGAATCTTTTGTGCAGCCTGATCATAATCAGCAGTGAGAGAGAGATTTTCTCCAAGGGAATCAAAAGAATGCTGTGGTTCCATTTGCACGTCGATGAGGAGTTTTTGCCTGTAGGCTCGCTCTTCTTCAGGCACACCCACGGACACAAAAATAGCCAGACCCTGAATTTGAATGATATCTTGTTTCATAGAAAGGCATGGAGCACTTCAAGATTGCGCACGACAAGGTCAGGAGTAGCGGAGAGAAGCTTTTCCGGTGGATCAAATCCCGTAAGAACCGCCACAGCCCATATTCCACCGCGCCGAGCGGTTTCGATATCATGGACCATGTCGCCTACGAAAGCAGTCTCGACTGGATTGAGATTATGAATACTCAGCATTTCCTGAATTTTTTCCCGCTTATCCAGCACACGGGTTTCAGCGTGCTCAAAGAAATCCCTAATGCCTAATCGAGCAACCTGGGTTTCAAAAGAAGCGGTCTGAATGGTGCTCAAAAGATAACGGCGTCGACCGGTCGCTTTGCAAAAGCTGAGGATTTCCCGGGCTCCGGGCAACAGGCATATTCCATCCTCAAATTTCTGGAAAAACTGCTCATAAAGAGATTCTCGTTTCTCTTCAGAAACTTCCGGAAGCTGCTCCGCATAAAATTCGGCGAAGGGTAGTCGAAATTTTGTACGAAATTCAGGAAGAGACATTTCGGGACGCCTGAAGTAGCGAAATAAGGCATTGGTGGTTTTCAGAACGCAACTGAAGTCATCAATCAAAGTGCCTGACCAGTCGAAAATGAGATTGCGGATCATACTAACTGTCAGATACTTGTTAAGATATAGAAAATACAGCGAAGCACCTATGAAATGAACCTGAAAGTACCCTGGGCTATAGCCTTAAAAACGAATTTCACGAATAGTCCTTTTTCCAAACTTCTTTTGTAATTTCTCCAGCAATTGAGACTTCCAAGTGCGGTCCAATTCATAGCGAACAGAAGGTTGAAATACTTGGATGTATAAAATGCCCGCTTTCAGACGAAGTGGAGTGGAATGGTTAGCAATGAAATCTCCCACAATTTCATGCCATGCTTGAAGAACAGCGGTCTCATCCAAGCGCTCCCCCAAGCCCAGACTGGGAATGAGTTTTTCAAGGATTTTCCCGACACTCCGGCTGCGTGTAGGTTTAGCAGGCACCTCTAGGAATCCCCGCCACTCTGCCATCACACGAGTTTTTAGCTTTTGATCCATGGCTTTGCCATTTTGCCAAAACCTCTGTGTTCCTCACAGGAGTTTTTACACTTCCTTTCAGGCTTGTCGTCGAAAATTATTCCCCATCGCTTCCTATTGCTTCTACGGGACACCCCTCTAAGGCTTGTTGACAGAGGTCAGTTTCTTCTGAAGTTTCTGGTTGTTTGAACACAAAAGAATGGCCCCCATCGTCATTTCGGGTGAAATTGGCTGGGGCTGTTTCCCGGCAAAGGTCACAGTCAATGCACTGATCGTCCACGTAAAATTTGCCAGGGACATTTTCGGAATATTTGTTACTTAAATCAGCCATCGATTTCTCTCTCTTTCTCTATAATTAAAAATAAAAAGGCAGGCAGGATTGCAATTGTTTTTTCTGGCCGCTCATTCAAATTCTGTATTCATGGATCATAATTCGAGAGCACTCACCTCCATAATGCCCAAGGAAGGCTGGCATGTCCTTCATCTATTTTATCGAATAGACTATGCTCAATGGGCCTCATTTTCTACTCAGGAACGTGGTGTTGCTCATGCAAATTTTACCCGGTTTATACAGGAAATTCGCTCAACACCCAATAGCCAGCTTCTCACGTTCAGCATGGTTGGCACAAAAGCTGATTTGGGCTTTATGTTCACCTCTCCAGATCTACATACCGTGGATATGGTCACAAAGCAACTCACAAATTTATTGGGACCTGAAGTTTTAATTCCCACATTTAGTTGGTTGTCTCTGACAGAGTTAAGTGAATACACGACCAATGAGGCCGAGTATATCCTCAGTTTAAAGGAAAAAGAAAATTTGGACCCAAATTCTCCGGAATTTGATCTGAAATTAACTGCGTTTCGTACTCGGATGGAAAAATACAATAAGGATCGCTTATATCCTAGTTTGGCTGATTGGCCCGTATTTTGTTTCTACCCAATGTCTAAGCGACGAAATTTGGGGCAAAACTGGTATTCTTTAGACTTTGAAACCCGAAAAAAATTGATGGAAGGTCACGCGCGAGTCGGGCGCACATATGCAGGGAGGATTCGACAGCTGATCACCGGTTCTACGGGACTGGACGATGGAGAATGGGGCGTTACCCTCTTTGCACATACGACGTCGGATATTAAAGCAATTGTTTATGAGATGCGATTTGATTCGGTAAGTGCCGAATATGCGGAATTCGGAGACTTTTATATAGGTATACAGCTGCCTTTAAAGGCACTGCTCGAAAGATTGGGTTTATAGCCTCATCGATCGATATCTTACGTAATGTGAGTATGGGTGTGTGGGAAAACTTCCACAAATTCCTTTTCACCAGAAAACAATAAATAGCATCCTACTAGGACGGCGACCAAGCTCAAAACGGCAATATAATATGCCGGCGCCAGATGACCGTAATAGTGTAAAAGCAGTACTACCAGGATGGGAGTCACCCCACCAAAAAATGCATATGCTACATTATATGCAAATGATAGCCCGCTGAAGCGTACGGGAGGAGGAAAGAGCCTTACCATAAGGCAAGGAACCGTAGTAATCAATCCCAATGCGGTGCCTAATAGAGCATACATCGGGAAGAGCCAGTTCGGATGTTGCGGAATCAGTGCGTAAAAACCGTAACTTATCAGTGCAAATACAATCGAACCAGCAATCAAAGTCAGCGCTACCCCACAGCGGTCAATCAGATAACCATAACCTACACAGCTCAATGACAAACAAAAAACTGCCAAGCAATTAGCAAGGAAGGCATCGGTTGTGTGGATGCTGGAAATTTTTGTGAGTAAAGTGGGAGTCATTAATACTGTGATAATAATCCCAGCTGTCAGTAAGCTGGTAACGAGTATCGATAGGACAACGGCCATGCGATGTTCACAAACGATTTGCTTGATCGGCCAATTTTGCGCCAATGTTTTTTCTATCTGCATGCGCTTAAAAACCGGCGTTTCTTTTAGGTAACTGCGTAAATAGACTGCAACCAGTCCAAACACGCCGCCCAGTAAAAATGGGATTCTCCACGCGTAGAGAGTCAATTGCTCAATGCTGAACAGTGCATGCATAGCACTCCCCACGAGCGAACCGAGCATGATCCCCATTGTCAATCCTCCTGTCAAAACTCCACAGGCAAAACCTACGCGTCCCGCTGGCGCGTATTCGGAAACGAATACCCATGCGCCTGGAATTTCCCCACCAATTGCAGCACCTTGAAGTATGCGCAAAAACAAAAGCAGAGCCGGTGCGCCAATGCCTAACGTGGCATAGCCGGGTAATAAGCCCATGGCAAATGTGGGTAAGGCCATGAGAAAAACACTTAACATGAACATGCGCTTGCGACCACGCAGATCCCCAAAATGCGCCATAATGATTCCGCCCAGCGGTCGAGCTAAATAACCTGCAGCGAATATCGCATAGGTTTGAATTTGTAATAACCAATCGGGGCTCCCGGTCGGGAAAAATACATGTCCCATGACCGTAGCAAGAAAAACGAAAATGACGAAATCGTAAAATTCGAGTGTCCCGCCGACCGCAGCCAGCAATAAAGTTCGATAATCCTCTCGCGTTTGAGTCTGCATTTGTATAGGTCAGGACTTACGCAAAAGAGGGGAAAACGAGTGAGCGTTTCTCTAGAATCCGAGGAAGTCCTGTAGGTGCTTTCATGTGACACGAAATACAGTAATAAAACAAGAGCTCATACAATCTCATTTTAAAGGAATTCCGCTATATAAAAGAATAAAAGTAAAGAAAGGGAAATGGGAGGCTAACAATTCATCCGGAGGCAGTGGAATATCGCTGCCGCCCTATAGCTCGGAATTGAATTCCTGTGAGTAACTCTGGGATGTGCTCAAAGAAAAAATACAGCGGAAAAAGAATGTAACGAGTAGTTGCGCGTATGCCGCAAGGATCTAGCTGGGTGTGCGGAGGTATTCAATTGCCGCACGTGCATCCTGCCCGGTAATTTCACTGCTTACATAGGCGGACCCTAAGTGTTTTGTCAGTACAAAGCGCATGGCTCCCCGTTCAAATTTTTTATCTTTTCCTATGGAGGTCAGAATGGAGTCCGTGTCAATGTGATTGGGAAGTGTGACGGGCAGGGCAAGAGCAAGAAGAAGCTGTGTGATCTGTTGTAAGATTGAATCAGAAAGCCCGGCATGATGTACGGAAAGCCAGAGTGCGGCTATGATGCCAAGGCTAATTGCTTCTCCATGTAGGAAGAAACCGTATCCAGCTGCATTTTCGATTCCATGGCCAAGAGTGTGACCAAAATTTAACAGTGCGCGCAGTCCATTTTCTTCCTTTTCGTCTGCAACTACGATTGCCGCTTTGATAGCGACATTGCGTGCAATGAGGGATGCAAGAGGGTCCGAGCGCTTAGTGGGTAAGCTCTCGAGCATGGAAGCATCTCGGATAATGGCATGCTTGATTATCTCAGCAAACCCCTCCCAATATTCGCGATCGGGTAAAGTTTCCAGCGTATGTGGATCTGCGATTACGAGGCGAGGTTGGTGAAAGGTGCCGATTAAGTTTTTACCCGTTGAGGTATTTACGCCCGTTTTTCCCCCTACTGAACTATCCACCTGTGCTACGATAGTAGTGGGTAGCTGAACGAAGGGAATTCCCCGTTGAAAAATCGCTGCAACAAATCCGGCCAGGTCGCCGATTACGCCTCCGCCCAAGGCAAATAAAGAAGACTTGCGATCCATGCCTGCTGCAATCATCTGTTGGCAGAGATCTTCAGCTTGACTCATACTTTTGGATTTTTCTCCGGCTGGTACTATGAATGTTACCGGATCAAAGCCTGCGGTTTGTAATGAGGCGAGGGTTGGCTCCAAATAATAGGTTGCCACATTGGAATCAGTTACCACGGCACATCGGCCAGGTACTAATACTTTGGCAGCTAATTCTCCACTTTGGGAAATGAGGCCTTTTCCAATAAGTACCTCATAAGACGTGTGAAGAAGCGGTATAGGGAGTTTGATCATGTTTTATCGCTGAAAAATTTCATCCCTTATTTAATAGTATTCTTGTTGTCCACTTGAACTCGATTGCCATTCTGTAGGGAATCCGAAGGATTAAGAATGACGCGATCCGCAGGAGTGACTCCTTGAGTGATTTCGAGAGTCTTTCCATAGTCTCTTCCGATTTGAATCTGACGAAGAGAGACTCTATTGTCTTTTTCTACAACGCCTACGAAGGTGCCTTCGGGACGGAAAAGAAGCGTATTTACTGGTAGTATGAGTGAAGGTGCGGAAAATTTCAGATCAAAAGAAACGGTTGCGTAGCCACCTGAAAGAAATTTATGGTTGGTATTATCTACGCGGACTTCAGTCAGCATGGTTCGGGAGTCAGGATCGATTGCGCTAGCGATGTTCACTACGTGGCCAAGGGCAATTACTCCGGGAGAAGAGGCAAGGGTTACTTTTGCGGACTCGCCCACTTTAATAAAAGAGGCGGAGTTTTCGGGAACATTCACATAGATGCGGAGCTGACTGTCATCAGCAATACGAAACATTTCCTTTTGTGTGGTATTATTTGCGGTAATGAGATCACCAATATTCACATTGCGGGCGGTGATCACGCCGTCAAATGCCGCATAGATTCGCTCGAAGTTCTTGAGTTCCTTTAAGCGATCGACAGCAGCTTGAGATGCAGCTAAATTAGCGATTTGTGCTTCAAAGTTCCCCTCCTTTTCATCTGATTCCTGGCGGGATACCGTATCTCTTGCGAGCATTTGTTTCCAACGGGCCGTTGTGATTCGCGCGAGGTCCGTATTAGCCTGAGCTCGCTGAACATTCCCAATAGCCTGATTTAATGCTTGGTCTAGTTCTGGTGATTCGATTTCAGCGAGTAGTTGCCCATTGCGAACACGGGCTCCAATATCTACGAGCCAATATTTCACATAGCCGCTTGTACGGGCAAAAATGGGAGTATCGGAAAAAGCTTGTACGGTACCTGGTAAGACCAGTTGATCGTCTTTATGAGAGACTTTGGGATGTATGGTTTGGACGACTGGATAAGCGGATTTTTCAGCTGCTTGAACGGCTTCGCGATGAGCGGAAATTTTTACTCCTATGGCACGTAGGATCAGAAAAGCTGCTACGAGGATCAGGATCCATAGCCAAATACGTTTTGAACGTGAAGTGCTTTTGGGAGAATTGGATGAAGAAAAACGATCCGGATTCCGTTCTTTATTAGTCTGCATGAAATGGAATTAAATCGATGAAGCCGGAGGTGCACCGTCGGCATGCGAGCTTGAGCTTCCGCCTTCGGATGTATTCGCACTATGAAGATGAAAATTTCGATGAAAGAAAGCAAAGACTGTCGGAACAAAAAATAAAGTGGATACAGTTGCAAAGATCAAACCACCGATCACCGCACGAGCTAATGGAGCGTTTTGCTCTCCACCTTCACCCAGGCCTAATGCCATAGGAATCATCCCTAAAACCATTGCAAATGCAGTCATCAATACCGGTCTAAGACGGCTGGATGCAGCTTCTAAAGCAGCCTCAGTGGCATTCTTGAGCTTTGGCAAAACTTCTTTTGCGAATGAAATCATAAGAATACTATTTGCTGTGGCGACTCCCATGCACATCACCGTTCCCATCAGGGCGGGCACGCTAATTGTGGTGCTAGTCAGAAATAACATCCAAACGATCCCGGCCAGCGCTCCAGGCAAGGCGGTAATAATAATAAAAGGATCCAGCCAAGATTGAAAATTTATGACAATGAGCAAGTAAACAAGAACTACAGCCCCTATTACGCCAATTCCAAGCCCCATGAATGAGGAGTGCATTGTTTCTACTTGACCTCGTACGGAAATAGTGCTGCCACGGGGCAGTTCGGGTTTTATTTGATTCACTAACGTGCGAACATTCGCAGCGACTCCTCCCAGGTCGCGACCTTGCGTCGCGGCATAAATATCTATTGTGGGCATGACATTGTCATGGGTGATAATACCGGCGTGGGATATTCGAACAATCCGCCCAAGATTAGAAAGTAGCTGGCTAGGAGCGGAGGGATGTCTTTCATTGCGGATCGGGAGGTTTTCCAGATCTTGCAAAGATTCCACATGATATTGGGGCACTTTAGTAATGAGCCTATAGGCAACTCCATTTTTGGGGCTCACCCAAAAATTGGGTGTGCCTTGAAAGCTACCACTCAAACTCACCAGCACACTATCGGCAATATCTTGCTGGGTGAGACCTAGGAGACTGGATTTGGTGCGATCCATATTTAGCAAAAGCCCAGGTTGATCAAATGCTTGCTGAATATGGACATCCGCAATGCCGGGAATGCTGCGCATCTGATGGAGAAGCTTTGATGCCACTACAAAATTTTCATTGAGATGATACCCCTTAATTTGGACATCGATGGGGGAGGGAAGACCAAAATTGAGAATCTGGCCAACGATGTCTGCAGACTGGAAGAAAAAGCTGATACCAGGAAAGAGGCGAGGGAGTTCAGCCCGGAGCTTTTTGACATAATCTGCCGTAGGAGCATGCCCCTCTTTTAAGGAAATCAGGATTTCCGCGTCGCCCACACCAAAGGTACCATTATTTTGATAGGAGGTATTAAGACCGCTATAGGGTAGGCCGAGGTTGTCCACAATATTGTCTATGTCATGGGAAATGAGGACGCGGACTTTTTTTTCTATTTCATCGCAAATCCGAACGGTTTCCTCAATACGCGTACCGGTTTTTACACGCACGTGCATGCGGATGAGGCCGGCATCTGATGAAGGGAAAAAATCCTGACCGAGTATAGGAAGCAGGAGGAGACTGGCCAAACAGGCTCCGAGAAAACAGGGGAGAAATAGTTTGCGGTGAGTCAGAGCGCGGCTTAACAGGTCTATATAACCTTGTTTTATAGCCAAAAAGCCTTGTTCGAACTTGTGTTGAAAACGGACAAAGGGGGCGGTCCATCCTTTTGGCTGTGCTGTGGTATGTCCATGGGCTTCTGATTTTAGCAAGTACATTGCCAAAGTAGGAACCAAAGTCCGTGACCAAAAATAAGAGGCCAACATCGCAAACACTACGGACTCAGCTAGGGGAACAAAAAGATAGCGCGCTACTCCGGAGAGTAAGAACATGGGAATAAATACAATACAAATACAGAGAGTGGATACTAATGCTGGAACGGCAATTTGATGAGCGCCCTCTAGAATTGCTTGCTGCAGAGGTTTCCCTCGACTGAGGTGAGAATCAATATTTTCGATGGTCACCGTGGCATCATCTACTAAAATACCGACTGCCAGAGCGAGTCCCCCCAGTGTCATGAGATTAATCGTTTCTCCTAAGGCGCTTAAGATCAAAATCGAGCAAAGGATGGAAAGAGGGATAGAGACGGCGATGATGAGTGTGGCTCGCCAATTGGCTAAAAATACGAGAATCATGGCGGCGGTCAGTAGCGCAGCAATACTTGCTTCTTTCAGTACCCCGGAAATAGCCGCTCGAACAAAAACCGACTGGTCAAGTAGGGGTTGTACTCGCAACTCCGGAGGCATCTGCTTGCGCAGCCATGGGAGCATCGAACGAACGGCTTGTACGATTTTTAATGTCGAAGTAGATCCCGTCTTGATGATTGTGAGAAGTACTCCGCGGTTACCGTTCATGCGGACGAGGTTCGTTTGATCCTTAAAACCGTCGCGGACATGTGCGACGTCGCCTAAAGTAATCACCGAACCGTTCACCGTCTTGACGGGAAGTGCGTTCAGATCCTCGGGGGTAGAGGTGCTGACGTTAAGATTTACATCATACTCTATGGGGCCGACCTTGATAGTCCCTCCCGGGATGATCAAATTCTCTGCTGTAACCGCATTGACTACATCGTCAGGAGACAATCCTCGACTGCGAAGCTTATTCAAGTCGATATCGACTTGAATGGTGCGGAACTTGCCTCCATAGGGATAGGGTATTCCGACTCCGGGGACAGTAGAAAGCTGGGGAGAAATGAAATTGAGGCCCAAATCGAATACTTCCGACTCCGATAATTTGGAGCTGCTGAGTACCAGTTGAATCACGGGGACGCTGGATGCTCGATAGGTAAGAATGAGCGGCGGGTCCATGTGTGGGGGCATGCTTCTGAGCATTGTTTGGGAGATCGCTGTCACTTGGGCGAGCGCCAGTTCCAAATTAACTCCGGAGTGGAAGAAGATTTTAACCACCGCAAGTCCTCGAAAACTTTGCGATTCGCTATGTTCGATGTCGTTTACTGTGGTTGTAAGTGCCCGTTCGAAGACAGAAGTGATCCGATTTGCTATATCCTCGGCGGCCATTCCCTCGTATGACCAAATAACGCTAATCACCGGAATATTGATTTCCGGAAAAATATCTACGGGAGTGCGTAAGAGAACTACAGGGCTGGCCAACAGGACCAGTAAGGCTAACACGATGAACGTGTAAGGCCGCTGTAGTGCAAGTTTAACAATCCACATGAAAAGAATTTTTTCTTAACATCAAATCAGTGTTCTCCTCAGGAAAATCTCAGGTATCAATATTTATTACAAATTTAGGAAGTTCACAATAATTTTGTCTCGAATTTGCCCTGGGAGTTCCTGAATCCCGCACTATGAAAGACTTGCTTCGAAGCACAAAAGACGGCAGAAGGCATGGTCGACATGATTATTGAACCGAAGATTCGTGGTTTTATTTGTACTACTGCTCATCCTGATGGCTGTGAGCTCCATGTTCAGAAGCAAATTGATTATGTAAAATCCAAGCCTTCCTTGGAGGATGCTCCAAAATGTGTATTAGTGGTGGGTGCATCGACTGGGTATGGACTTGCCTCGCGCATAGTGGCGGCATTTGGAGGAAAAGCCTCCACAATTGGCATTTTCTTTGAGAGAGAGGGTAGCGAAAGAAAACCCGCCTCAGCTGGCTGGTACAATTCCGTAGTATTCGAAGCAGCTGCGGAAAAGGAAGGGCTTTATGCCAAGAGTTTTAATGGGGATGCATTTTCAAACGAGATAAAAAGAGAGGTCATTGCAACCATCCAAAAAGATCTCGGACAAGTAGATATGATTGTCTACAGCTTGGCTTCTCCACGTCGTGTGGATCCGGTAACCGGTCAGATCTACAAGTCTGTCCTAAAGCCAACGAAGTCGCAATTTACAGACAAGAATCTCAATACTGATAAAAAAGAAATTGAGTCAGTGACTATCGAATCCGCGACCGAAGAAGAAATTGCCCAAACGATTAAGGTCATGGGGGGAGAGGATTGGAAGATGTGGATAGAGGCTCTGTCGGAGGCAGGGGTGCTGGCCGACAATTTTCAGACGGTCGCCTATTCTTATATCGGTCCAAAAATTACTTGGGAAATTTATACCGATGGTACTATTGGACATGCTAAGTTAGATTTGGAAAAAACGGCACAAGAGCTTAACAACCAATTTGGTAGTGGGAAAGCGGTGATTTCCATTAATAAAGCTTTGGTTACCCAGGCGAGTTCCGCAATTCCAGTGGTTCCACTATATATTTCCATTCTTTATAAGGTAATGAAGTCCAAAGGTCTTCACGAAAAATGTGTCGAGCAAATATATCGCCTTTTTGCTGACCATCTTTGCTCCACGGATGGCTCTCAGTTTGATGAGAAAGGTCGTATCCGAATTGATAATTGGGAAATGCGTGAAGATGTTCAGGCTGAAGTGGTTAGGATATGGAAGGAAATTACCACCGAAACTATCGACGAACTAGCTGATTTTGCGGGCTATCAAAAAGAGTTTTACAATTTATTTGGATTTGATTTCCCAGAGATCGATTATAATAAGGATACAGCTCCCATCCGTCCCATTCCGAGCCTCTTACGTTAGTTCGTAGAGGCCACGGTTTTCTTTGGGTTGTGGGAGTCTATCAATTAATTTTGTTTTAGCCAGTATCGTTCGATTTCTTCCAGAGTGCGTCCCTTCGTTTCCGGCAACAGAATCAGAGCAAAAAGTGCGGTGAGTAAACTGAAAAAGCCATATATCCAAAATGTATATGCGGCTCCTAATGTCTGATTGAGAATGGGAAATGTCTGTGTCACTAAGAAATTTGCTACCCAAAGTGCAAGGATTGCCAGTGACATACAGCGACCGCGCAACTTATTTGGAAAGATTTCCGAATTTACGATCCAGGTAATCGGTCCTAAGGTAGCTGCAAAAGCTGCCACAAAAGTGAGAACTGCGATGAGCAGTAGGGGACCACTGAGGTTCCTTTGGAATAGGAAGCCCACTAAAAATAGAGAGCCAGCCTGAATTAATGTTCCCGTAAGCAGAAGGGGTTTGCGCCCGGCACGATCTACAAACCACATTGCAACAAATGTGAATAAGAGGTTGATTAGGCCGATTGCGGCAGCTTTTACATAAGCAATGTCAGAAGTTTCGCCTGCTGTTTTGAAAATCTCCGATGCATAATACATGATAGCATTGATTCCACTCAGCTGTGCAAAAACGGATAATAGGATACCTATCAATAAAGCGCGACGGTAGCCTGTAGTGAAAAGTTCGGACCAGCGGCCATCCTCCTGTTGCAACGCTTCCTCGATCTGTTGAAATTCAAATTGAGCATGGGAATTATCGCTTAAATTTTCGAGAACAGCTTTCGCTTCCTTACGACGGCCAAATTTCATCAGCCAGCGAGGACTTTCACCCACCATAAGTAAGAGTGCGGCAAATAAGCCTGCGGGAAGTATGGATGAAGCAAACATCCAGCGCCATCCTGTCGTAATGTTCCATGCATCACCTCCTATTCTCTGGACTTGTATGTTAATGAAAAATACCAGACATATCGCTGCCACAATGGCCAGCTGATAACAGGAAACGAGTCTCCCTCTCATTTGCTTTGGAGAGATTTCTGCGAGATAGAGAGGGGAGAGCATAGAGGTGGCCCCAATGGCGATGCCGCCAATAAAACGTGCCATGGTGAAGAGGACGATAGAGTTCGCGCAGGCGGACAATATGGACGAGCCGCCAAATAGGAGGGCACAGCCAAATAAACTCCATTTTCGGCCATAGCGATCTCCGATAAAACCGGAGCCGGCGGATCCAATGATGGCGCCTACCAAAAGACAGGAGACTGCCCAACCCGTAAGTTTTGGACTCAATTGGAAATGAATTTTTAGGAATCCAATAGCACCTGAGACTACGGCCGTATCATAACCGTAAAGAAATCCTCCGAGAGAGGCAGCAAATGTGCATAATAAAATATAGCGATAATGAGAGGTAGGTTTCATGAGCAGTATCCCTGGAGCAGTTTCTTACTTGCTTCGCTATCAAATGTCTCAGCATTGTGCCGAAATTGCTTGGGTAATTTTTTTATGAAGTCGCAGAAGGCAGAGGGTGCCGCTCAGAGCGGTGCCTAAGAAGAGTCCGATCCATACTCCAGGGGCTTGGAGTTTGGCCAGAAATCCTAGCGCAAATGCGCAGGTCAATCCAAAGCCTAAATAAGCAAAAATGTTGGTAAGTGCAGGAAAATGGACATCCGAGAGACCTCGTAATCCACTTTGTGCTAAAATGTATAAGGCGTCTGTAATTTGTAGGATACCCATGATAATCAGGAGTTGTTGGGCTATAGGGTATACGGCAGTTGAATTTACAAACCATTTTGGAATCTGGCCGGAAAACAAGATCACCAAAGCGCCGATGCAGCCCATAAAAATGCATGTCGTCAGAAGAATTCCATAAACAGTTCCGGGGAGACGTTTGTTTTCCCCTGCACCTAATAGATTTCCCATACGAATAGTCAGAGCTGTTCCCACTCCTAAGGGGATCATAAAAGTGGTTGAAGCTATTGTAATGGCAATTTGATGTGCCGCGAGTGGGATGGTTCCCAGCCAGCCGATGGCGATAGTCCCGACGTTAAATGCGATGCTTTCGCTCAGTATTTGTGAGGTAATGGGCACTCCCAACCGGATCAGATCACGAATGGATTTCCAATTCCAGTTCACGACACGAAGGAAAAGATCACGAAGGTAAGGGGTGAATAAGAATATCAGGATCATCGAAATGGCTCCGCAAATTCGTGCTATTAATGTGGCTACACCCGCGCCAGTCATACCCAATTGAGGAAATCCCCAGTTTCCAAAAATCAAAAGCCAGTTGATGAAGATGTTAATTCCTACGCAGCAAATGAGCACCCAAAATCCGAGCCACGGCTTTCCCAGGGCGTCCAGAAATGTTTTCAGTCCCAGCCAAAGGAAACTGGGTGTGAGTGAAAGGACAATACAGGTATAAAATCCCACACAATGTTGTGAAATTTCTGGTGATTGACCTAAAAAAGGGAAGAGTGCGATACCTGCCAATGCTGCCGTGGTAGTGATCGCTCCCACTGCCAGGACAATGATGAGGCAGGCTGCAAGCCAATCTCCCAAAGCTGGAATGTCTCGTGCGCCATGAGCTTCGGCGGCGCGGACGGAAACAGCCAGAATACATCCCGCACCGAGAAAATAGAAAAGCATCCAAATGGTCATCGAGAATGCAACAGATGCCAGAGGAATGGCTCCTAAGCGGCCAACCATGAGTGTGTCCACCCATCCCATGAGCATTCCGCTCAAATTTCCGGCGGCAATGGGCAAGGCTAAGGCGATGGTGGCTTTAACTTCTCGAAAATCAAATATCAACCATTTCATGAAAACATACCATTAATGAAGAAAATATACCGTCTGAAAAACGTCTCATCGATGCGGAACTTGTGTTCTCGGGAAATTCCGGCATCTCCGCTTTTCATTTTTTATGAATGAAAAATCCGGAGAAAGATGGACATATGTCGACCGTCCGGATGGCTAATACAAAATGAGTATGTTCTTATTTTCGACTATGTCGATATCTTCTGCCCAGAATTGGACTGGCTCTAAGAAAGCCTGGTGTTATCCATTCGGTTCTTGAGGACAATACACAGCATTTTTTGGGCTGTGGGGTCTACGAACTAAGAACCATCCACTACGAACTAATACTTGTGGACTGGAGTGCTTGATTTTTTGGTTCTCCGCGGTGCGGGATGCAAGTACGGATTGGATCGCAAAATATCAAATTTTTCCTAATAACTTATGTATGGCGGAAGCTCCCGTATCCAGTGCTTCACCGAGCGAGGTGTGAGCTTTTCCCAGGAGCGCATGGGCTTTTTTTCTAGTTGTATGTCGGACTTGATCACTTTGAGAGGCACTAATGGTGACGCCTTTCCGGAGAAGATCTGCCGCTTGATCGATAAATTTCAAAGCATTGGACGTAAGTTTGTCCATTGGTGAGGAAGCGTGCTTAGGAGGTGTCTTTTTCTTCACCTTTTTCTGTTTAACGGCGGAACGCGATGTGGTTTTTTTAGCAGTTCTCATGGGATCTATGGGGGGAACGGTTAGGGTTGAGCATAGTAGAATCTACTCGATTCCAATATTACTGGGGATTGATGTCCTTGACAAGTTCTTCAATGGAAGCTGATTGAATTTAAATTATCCTGTTTCTTAACTGACGTGAGGCACTTTGAGGAGCTCTGGGAGCAAAAAAACCATTTTAGCCTACAAGGTTTCCTTTTTTTCGTCACATCACTTCTTAACAAGAGTTGCGAACGAGCTTACCAGCGATCTGTTCTTAGTATGAAGCGGCATAGGATTTCTGCCAAGAGGTATAAAATAAAAAAAATGCCGGTGATCCAAAAACTTGGCGGCCAATTGGTCAAACACGACAGTAAAATACCCACCCAAATTGCAAATAGAGCGATACCAATACCTGCAAAATTAGTTGTCCAGAATCCTCGAAATAGTCGGGTGGCAATGCCGGCCGGTCCTACCATTAAAGTAAAAACCAGTAGAATTCCCACTACTTGGCTGGCCAGTGTCACGGAGATAGCCAAAATGATCATAAAAACTGTCGATAAAAAGGACAGGGAAATGCCCCGTGCTTCGGCAAGATCGGGTTGAATACTGGCAAAAAACAGCTTTCGTGAAAAGAAACCCAAAACGCAGAGACTGAGTATGGTGAGACCCAGAATTTGGAAAATTTGTCCCCAGGAGACGCCAAAGATATTCCCGAATAGAATAGCCGTGGCTTGTCCGGCGAAGCCCTTATAAAGGGCTAAAAATAGTGTTCCAATGCCCAGACAGACGGATAGTACCATGCCAATCGCCATGTCGCTACGTTGAATGCGATTGCCAGAGAGTCCCATGCAGGTGCCGGCCAATATGGAAATAATGAGCATGCCATTCAATGGACTTAAGCCGAAGAGAGCTGCACCCGTAGCTCCGGTGAATCCAATATGAGCCAATGCATGAGCGGCGAAGCTCACATTGCGCATGATCATGAAATATCCTACGGCAGCTCCTAAAATACCCGCCAACGAGCCGGCAATAAGTGCATTACGGACGAAATCGTAAGATAAATATTCGAACAGAGTTTTAAGCATGGCAGGCGGTCTCCGTCACATTGCCTTCCGCTGTAACGATAAAAATTCTTCCTTCCGCGCGAACAACGTGGATTTCCGTACGATAAAGGGCGCTTAGGGTTTCACTGGTTAAGACATCGTCCACGCTCCCTAATGCCGCACTTCCGCCCGCGACATAGAGAACTCGATCCATGGTGCCGAGCAGGGGATTGATGTCATGAGTAATAAAGAGGATTGTGGCGCCGGTGGAAGCCTTGATGCTTCTCACACATTGAACCAGATGCATCTGATTACGCGGATCAAGGCTTGCCAGTGGTTCGTCAAGAATGAGTAATCGAGGTTTTCCCAGAAGCGCCTGGGCAAGCGCAATATGACGCCTCTCTCCTCCGGACAATACGGAAAAGGGGCGGTGAGCATAATCGATTGCACCGGCGAGTTCCAAGGCTTCCATGACTTCGTTTTTTAAGACTTTACCCATCCAGGGCAATCCCCAGCGATTTCCTTGAGCGACAGCTGCTACAACCGAAAATGCACTGAGAGCCGTGCTTTGGAGGTGGGTTTTGAATTGAGGCATGTAGCCAATGAGATGATTGCGGCGGCCGGCCGGATTTTCAAAAACCGAAATCCTCCCGTTTGTAAGAGGGATGAGGCCAAGAATGCAATGTGCTAATGTCGATTTCCCGGCTCCATTGGGACCAAAAATTCCGATGAATTCACCTGCCCGGATTTTTGCGGTGACGTGAGAAAGAATTTGCGTGCCCCCCAGGCAGACGCTCACATTGAGCAACGACAGGTTATTGATCACTTAACAGGCTTTAGGACATTCTCAATTTTTGACAATTCGGAGATCATCCATTCCACATAATTCTTTGTAGAAATGGGTTGAGTTTCCGTGATGCCAACGATGGGAATGCCATGTTCTTTTGCTATGGACAGCATCCGTTGTGCGGAAGGCGCTGTTACTTGGTTATTATAAAAAAGGATTTTTATCGTATGATCGGTCAGACTTTTTTCGAAATTTACAGTTTGCATAAAATTCGGATCCGTATCGTTCATCACCGCAAGCTGATAGTCATAGTTGAGCATATCAAATCCCAAAGTGGCGGCCATGTAACCAAAGAGGGGTTCGGTAGCTGTCACCTTCACACCGGATGTTTTCTTTTTGAGTGCTGCAATTTTATTGAATAGCGGCTGCATGGACTTGTGGAATACGAGCGCTGCATGCGGGTGATTGAGAACTTGGGATAGCTTTGTTGCCAAAGAGGATATGGTTTTTGGATCGTACCAAAGATGAGGATTGTTTCCGGGCTTTGCATCGATAAGATCAGCTACTCTTATTACGACTCGGTGAGGTTTTCCTGGGATGCCCACGAGTTTTTCCATCCAATCGTCATATCCCAGGCCGTTAAAAATCACGATGTCCGCATTTGCAATTGCTTTTGCAGTGGCAACGTCCGCTTGGAATTCGTGGGGATTTTGATTTGGGTGATTCAAGATATTCACCACTTTTACCGTAGAGCCTCCTATTTGTTCAGCGACGCTCCCATAGAAGTTTTCCGCAGCGACGATATTTTCGGGAGCCGCAGCCAGCTTGCTGATGGATAAAACCCACAGCAAAAAAAAGGTCGCAAATTGCCTCCAAGAACCGAATGGGATGAAGAAATGCCATCTTAAAAAAGTCCAGTTCTTGGGCAATAAGGAACAAAGGTAAAGAAGCGGAAATTTCATCGGGTGGCAAAACCTTCCAAAATGATAGTTGTGTGTCAATTCTCAGTTTTAGGCTTTGCCACAATGCCAAGAACATTCCAGTCATCGACTTTCATCTGCCAATATTAGTGAGAAACGCAATTTGCGCAATTACCGTAGAGGACAATTTCGTGACGTTTCATATGATATCCCTTCGGAAGAAGATGTGGGATGCCTCTCAAGCAGCCCATCACGTCGAATACCCGTTTGCATTGTTCGCACAAAAAAAAGTGATGATGATGTTTGGCAGAACTTTCGTAATGTGGGGGAACTCCTGAGAATTCGATATGGCGCACCTGACCTTCCTCTACTAACTGTTTGAGGGTGCGATAGACCGTGGCTATTCCCAATCCGGCAACTTTTTTTGAAGCCTTTTCACAAATCAAAGCCGCTGTGAGAGGTGACGGCGACTCTTGAATCACATCCCAAATAGCCTCTTTCTGGCGTGTTTTATAGGCCACCCCAAAAAAATTCTGATGAGATTCCGGGATAGTCAAGTCCGGACTTATTTGAGAAAGGAGTATCGATTGTGTCTTCAAAATCCTTTTGTCCTTACGTCCTGTGATGGCGCGGTGGTTATGATTGCATATCTCGTTGATTAAGAATGAAAAAAGACACTGATTCTACTTGGACGGCAGTCCTAGGGCCTCAATTCGTCTGCTTGCAAGTTCTGCACTAATGGAGATACTCGATTTTAAACGCACTTATTTTCTTCCTATGGAATCCTTGGTTCAAATTCTTCAGCGCAATGCGATGATTCCCCATGATGATATTGCCCGGCTTCTCGATCTTTCAGTCGGACAAGTGGAAAAGCGTATTGCCGAGTTGGAAAAGGAAGGGATTATTTTGGGCTATCAGGCAATTATTAAGTGATGTTACGCAAAAAAGGGAAACCTTGTAGGCTAAAATGGTTTTTTTGCTCCCAGAGCTCCTCAAAGTGCGTCACGTCAGTTATTCATCGGGAAAAATGCGACTGTGGCTTGGTTACCGCTGTGATTGAGGTCAAGATGACTCCTGAGTGGGAGGGTGGATTTGACCGGGTTGCTCAAAGGATTGCACGTTTCGAAGAGGTACAAAGTTGCTATCTGATGAGTGGAGATTATGACCTTCTCATTATAGTGGAAGTTGCTAACATCCGGCAGGTGGCATCGTTCGTGGCCGAAAAGCTGAGCACTATTGGTCCGGTTCAGTCCACCACCACGCATTTTCGCTTAAAAACCTACAAAGAAAATGGCACATTCCACCAAATGGAAGTTACCTTGGATAGGTGGACAGTTGCACCATGAGTGTGCGTATTGCGGATGTGGTGAAAAAAATTCCCCGCTCGGGAATTCGCGATTTTTTTGAAATCGTGCAATCCATGCGTGATGTGATTTCTCTGGGAATTGGTGAGCCCGATTTCGCAACCCCTTGGCATATTCGTGAGGCTGCAATTTATAGTTTGGAGCGAGGAAGGACGGGATATTCTTCCAATCTGGGATTGCCCAGATTTCGTTGTGCCATTGCCGCTTATATTAAAGAGAATTTTAAGGTTACGTATGAACCACTGACTGAAGTTCTTGTCTCAGTGGGAGTTTCGGAAGCCATTGATATTGCTTTACGTGCACTTTTGAATCCGGGGGATGAAGTCCTATACCATGAGCCCTGCTATGTCTCCTATTCACCTTCTATTTTATTAGCAGGTGGCGTGGCGCGACCGATTTCCACGCGATGGGAAGATGACTTTGTACTCAAGGCCGCAGATGTGGAGAGCGCGATCGGACCGCGTACACGTGCGCTCCTGTTGAATTTTCCGACGAATCCGAGTGGAGCCATAATGCCTGCCGAAGAATTGGGACGGCTTGCGGCGATCTGTGTGAAACATGATTTGGTGGTCCTGACAGATGAAATCTACAGTGAATTGACTTATGACGGACAGCCCCATGTGTCTATTGCAGCCCAGCCTGGCATGAAGGAACGAACCGTATTATTGCATGGTTTATCCAAGGCATTTGCCATGACGGGATGGCGGATTGGATTTGCATGTGGTCCGGTGGAAATCATCGAGGCCATGATGAAAATTCATCAATATTCCATTCTTTGTGCGCCAAGGATGGGACAAGAAGCTGGAATTGAGGCATTAGAGCGAGGGAAGGCAGCGGTGGCTGGCATGAAACGAGAATATGAAATGAGGCGGAATGTCATTGTTCGTTCATTAAATGATATGGGACTCAAATGTTTTAAGCCACGCGGCGCCTTCTATGTTTTTCCAAAGGTCAGTGATACCGGACTCAGTGGGCATGATTTTTCCATGCGACTTTTGCATGAGCATAAGGTTGCTGTGGTACCTGGAAATGCTTTTGGTACTTATTGCGGGGATCATGTGCGTTGCAGCTATGCTACGGGTCTTGACCAGATTAAGATCGCAATGGAACGAATGGCTGAATTTGTCGGATCCTTATAAGAGCCTGTCCAAAAAGAAAATGCCGTGCGGGAATCTTTCTGGATAGCAGGGTGAGTTTGCGTTATTCTTTAGATCCCACAGCTTACAAAAAGCTGCGAATGCTCCCCTAAACTCAATGGATAAAGAAATGTTCTCCTTAAGAAAGCCCGGTTCCTGGGCAGAAATGAGGATTTTCTCTCGGTGGCCACAATTAAGGCATATCTTAGCAGGGATTTTTATCTTTTTCTTGATCTTTGTCCCCAGTACTCAAGCGCAAACTTGGCAAGGAAAAGAGCTGGTGAGAGCTTCCCTCATTGCGGATTCTTCGGTTGTGGTTCCCGGTAAGTCTTTCCGGGTGGGGCTTTATCTTCAAATATTGCCGGGATGGCACACTTATTGGGAAAATCCCGGTGATGTGGGGCTTCCCACTGCCATTCAGTGGCAATTTCCTCCTGGATTTAAAGCAGGGGCCTTTCAATGGCCTGTTCCTAATCGAATGACCCTTGCGGGAGACATTGTGGATTATGGCTATGAGAAGGATGTTCTTCTAATTACTGAGATCAGACCGCCGCCTCATCTGAATGCTAAGGAAATTGTGCTTCAAGGAGATGCCACCTGGCTCGTGTGTGCGGAGATCTGTGTGCCCGGAGAAGCCAAGGTATCACTTACATTGCCTGTAGGGGCGAGTACTGTGCCTGCAAACACTGGGATTTTCGAGCGATTTGATCGGCGGTTGCCCGCTTTTGCCCCGACGTTTCCAGTTACTATTTCTCAGTTTGCAGGAGGGATGGAAATTTCTGCTCAACCGGGAAAAGATATCAAGAGTCTCTCGTTCTATCCTTTACCGGCAACTAATCAAAAGGTTGGGAAAATCACGGAATCGCGCCGTCCCGGCCAAGAAACATGGACGATTAGAGTTCCAGTAGTGGGGGGGGTGAAGGGGATTCTTGTTACGGAAGCGCAGGAAGGTACTCGGAAAGGTTATCAATTAAATGAAGGAGGGCCATCTTCAGTTCCCAAATTCAAGCTTGGTCATACTACGGCTGCAGTCTCTTCTCTTACACTCCTTCCAGCCATTTTATATGGATTCCTCGGGGGGTTGATTCTCAACTTAATGCCCTGTGTTTTCCCGGTTATTTCATTAAAAATTTTTGGTTTTATCCGTCAGGCGGGAGAAAAGCCGCAGGTCATTTTTCGTCATGGACTGGCTTTTGCTGCGGGCGTCTTCGCCTGGTTTTTTATATTAGCGGTGGTGGTTGTATTCCTTCAGCATCAGGGCCAGACTGCTAATTGGGCATTTCAATTTCAGAACCCGGCATTTAATTTCATCATTATTGCGGTGGTTTTTGTTTTTGCACTGAATTTGCTGGGGGTATTTGAAATTATCTTATCGGGTTCGGCAACGACTGGGCTCTCACAACTTTCGGAGCGGCAGGGGTTGCTGGGATCTTTTTTGCACGGAGGTTTTGCGACCTTGCTTGCGACACCCTGCACGGCTCCCTTTCTTGGAGCGGCTTTGGGGTTTGCCTTTAGCCAGAGTGGGGTGATGGTTTTTCTAATATTTGCATCCGTAGCCTTGGGATTGGCTCTTCCCTATTTATTGCTTTCCGCTCAGACAGGCTGGATTCGTTTTCTTCCGCGGCCTGGAGTATGGATGGAGCGTGTGAAGCAATTGATGGCCTTTCCGCTGCTGGCTACAGTGGTTTGGCTTTTAATGGTTTTGGGAAGCCAGCGAGGCCTATTTGCAGTGATAGGGACTTTGGCCTTTCTTCTCTGTTTAGGATTTTGTTGTTGGATGATAGGCTCTTTTGTGCAAATGGGCAGTTCGAGATGGCGCTCTCGTTTTGTAATACTGATCTCATTAATTATAGCTTTCTTTGGAGCCCTTTTCGCGTGGCCTGAGGTTACCGGAATGAATCGGGCTCAGGCTGCTGGGATTCCTTGGAAGCCGTATTCCGAGGCTGCTGTGAACGAGGCTTTGGCGGCTGGTAAGCCGGTCTTCGTAGATTTTACTGCGGACTGGTGTCTCTCATGTAAATTTAATGAAAAAACTGCTATCGAACGTCCGGCGGTAATCGCTGCATTTCACTCTCAGGGAGTGGTTCCCTTTAAAGCCGATTGGACAAATAAAGATCCCGCCATTAGCGTAGCCTTGAAAGCATTTGGTCGAGCGGGAGTGCCGTTCTATCTTTTTTATCCTGCTGGAAAAGGCGATGCGCCTATTATTCTTCCTGAGCTACTTACAGAATCGATTGTGCTTAAGGCTTTGAAGACTTTATAGCGAAATTTCTCCATAGAGGACTTTGGGACAGGCTCTAAGGAAAATCTTTCTTTGAAAATTGCTTGCAAAGTAGCACACTGCTGACAATGAAATTTCTTTCTTGTCTGGTGTGTTTGGCTATTTCTTTGGTGTGGCTGCATGCGGATGTGGGAAAAGTCGCACCGGATTTTCAGTTGGAAAATTCTCATGGTAAGCAGACAGCTCTTTCCGACTATCGGGGGAAGTATGTCATTTTAGAATGGACGAATTTTGAATGCCCATTTGTAAGATATCATTATGGGTCTCAAAATATGCAAAATTTACAAAAGGAATTTACGGGCAAAGGAGTGATTTGGCTTTCTATCATTTCATCCGCACCAGGAAAGCAAGGATACCTCACTGCAGTGGATGCGGAAGCCAAGAAAAAGGCAATGGGGTCTCATGCCTCCGAGCTTTTGCTGGATCCCAGTGGACAAGTCGGACGTCTTTATGGTGCTCAGACCACTCCCAACATGTTTATTATAAATCCCGAAGGAACTCTTATTTATCAAGGAGCGATTGATGATCGACCTACGCCAGTTGGACAACCTTTTCAAGAGGCTCATAACTACGTTCGTGAAGCGTTAGATCAATCTTTCTTAGGGAAACCTGTTCCCAATGCGAACACTAAGTCATACGGATGTTCCGTCAAATATTAAGTCACACTGAGCACTCGTCATTACCGTTGGACGCGTCTGATCCCTTCCAAATGGGAAGATTCGTGGTTGGAAAGGCTGAGGGGGAGTGGAAGCACTGTCGTAACCACACTCCCTGGCTCCTCCAGCGCGCGATTGGAGATATATTGTAATCATCAAAAGGCGCAGAGTCTGTTGAAGCATTTTGGTGGAAGAATTTCTCCCGTCAACGACGCGCAGTGGAAGGCCACGTTAGAAGGAACATTCCAGCCGATTCCTATTCGCGGGAAATTGATCATCTGCGGCAACCAAACTGCATATGCTTCTTCCTTGGATTCTCAAAAAAGTCTCGAGCGAAAAGCAGAAAATGGACGAAGAATCACAAACAAACGCACTTCGAAGGCCATTCCTCTTTATTTTCCTGCTGAGATGGCTTTTGGGAGCGGTTCACATGCTACGACGGCTTCTTGTCTCAGAATTCTTTGTGATCTTCAGCGTTCTCTTCAGCCGGGATGGAACCTACTGGATCTTGGAACGGGCAGTGGCATTCTGGCAATAGCCGCCAGTGCGCTAGGGGCGGGGGAGGTGCTGGCCGTGGATTTTGATCCCGTCGCGATTCGCATTGCGCGTAGCAATTGGCGACGCAATCGTGATGTGATAAAAAAACGAGAAGCTCTTCGTTTTGAAGTGGTGGATGTCCGGGAAAACTTTCCTTCGGGAAAATATCGAGTGATCTGTGCGAATCTGTTCGCCGGATTATTGATGAAAATCGTGTCGGATGTTTTTCAATCTCTGGAGCGAGGCGGCTGGTGGATTTTTTCCGGTGTACTCACGGAGCAGCTGTCTGAGGTAGTTTCGGCTCTTCGCGAAGGTGGGTTTTCCGCCCCTACTATTCGACATCGGGGAAAGTGGATTGCTGGTGTCGCTCAAAAACCATTGACGTAGGAATCTGATCGCATCTACGTTGTTCCCCCTTAGGGTAGTTTTTTAATATATAAAAAGCGCTCCGGATTTTTTCCACTATAAAATAAAATCCTTTGCGTGGAAAACAATAACTCAGAGTACTTGAAATTCATATGCACAGAGGGAACGAGAATAGAGCGGTTCCGAATAAAATGGACACAAGGCAAGAATCTCGCTCTCCGAATAGTCTCTCCCAATCCGGCAGCCGTCAGATTTGGAGCTCGTCTCTTCCATGCTTGTTCGATAGCTGTCGGATGCATATTACTTTCCAATTCTCGAAAAGCCGCTATTGAATCGCCCTGCCACGATGTCTAACCTCAAAAAAACCACTCCGTCTCAAATGGATATTTCCACACGTGTCAAAGAACTTACTCCCTCCCTTACTCTTGCCATTGATAGCAAGGCCAAAACCATGAAAGCCGAGGGTATCGATATTTGTGGCTTTGGTGCAGGCGAGCCTGATTTTGATACTCCCGAACATATTAAAGCCGCTGCGATAGCCGCGTTGGAACAAGGAATGACCAAATATACTCCTAGTGCGGGTATTCCCGAGCTGCGCCAGGCAATTTCTGAAAAGTTTCTTAAAGACAATAGCTTGGAATACAAGCCGAGCCAAATCATTGTCAGCAATGGAGCCAAACAATCTTGTTACAATGCCATTATGACGTGTGTCGATGAAGGCGATGAAGTCATTATTCCAGCTCCATATTGGTTGAGCTATCCGGAAATGGTTCGTCTGGCAGGAGGCGTGCCGATCATTGTTTCGACCCGGGAGGAAAATGCATGGAAGGTGACTGCTGAGGAGTTTGAAAACGCGATGACTCCAAAAACAAAAATGATTATCATCAATTCCCCCGGTAATCCCACGGGCTCTGTTTATACGCGAGAAGAATTGCGGGCAATTTCCGAGGTGGCAGCAGAGGAAGAAATTTACATTCTTTCTGATGAGATCTACGAAAAGTTGACCTACGATGGAGTGGAACATGTGAGTATCGCCTCCCTGACACCGGAAGCATACGATCTGACTATTACCGTCAACGGATTTAGCAAAGCTTATGCAATGACCGGTTGGCGTCTCGGCTATCTGGGAGCTCCCGAACAGATCGCCCGTGTGATCGATTCCATGCAAAGTCATAGTACCTCCAATCCTTGTTCCTTCGCTCAAAAAGGTGCCGTCGCCGCTCTGACTGGCAGCCAACAATGTGTGACCGATATGCGTGAGGAATTCAACCTCCGCAGGGAATACATGATCAGCCGTCTTTCAAGCCTCAATGGCGTGACCGCCCTCAAACCACAGGGAGCCTTTTATGTTTTGGCAAATATCAGCAAATTAGGCTTAAATTCTCAAAATTTTGCGGACCGTTTGTTAAGTAAAGCAAATGTGGCAATAGTGCCTGGCATTGCTTTTGGAGACGACCGTACCATTCGACTCAGCTATGCAACGAGCATGGATGTGATCAAGAAAGGGCTGGATCGTCTGGAAGATTTCTGTCGGACCGTTTAGCGATTTGCGAGGGATCTCTGTGATTGCGAATGAGTATCCACTAAAATATTTACTCTTCCAAGTAAACAAGGCACAATTTGTGGTATCCGTTCCTTGGCTATGCCTCATTCTGCAATTCAGAAAATTGAAACATTAGCGAATCAGTATCGGGTTGACGACGGGCGTCACTTCCGACTTAAAGACTTGGATCCGGAGGATACGGCGGATTTGCAATCCAAAGAAAAAGCCACTGAATTGTTAACCTCGGGAGTTCAGCGGCTCAGCGAAATGCAGGAAAAACTATATGCGCAAGATCGCTGGGCGCTTTTACTTATTTTCCAAGCTCCTGATGCGGCGGGAAAAGATGGAACCATCAAGCATGTGATGTCGGGAATCAATCCGCAAGGCTGTCAGGTGACTTCTTTTAAGACGCCTTCTTCCACAGAATTGGGACACGATTTCTTGTGGAGAACCACTGTAGCTTTGCCCGAGCGTGGCCGCATTGGAATCTTTAACCGAAGCTATTACGAAGAAGTCTTAGTCATTCGAGTTCACCCGGAACTCCTCCAAAATCAACGTATTCCGGATTCCCTGGTGACGAAGCGGATTTGGGACGAACGATTCGAGGACATTAATGGTTTCGAAAAACATCTCTCTCGAAACGGAGTGGTGATTCGCAAATTTTTTCTGCATGTCTCTCGGAAAGAACAAAAAGCTCGTTTTCTTAAACGATTACGCGAACCACAAAAGAATTGGAAATTTTCAGCTTCGGATTTGAGAGAACGAAACTATTGGGAAGATTACATGCGCGCTTATGAAGAGATGATCCGAAATACCACAACTTCGCATGCTCCATGGTATGCGGTTCCTGCTGATAATAAATGGGTTACGCGAATCATAGTGGCTTCGATTGTTATTGAAACACTTCAGTCTTTAAACCTTCACTTTCCGGAAGTAACGCCAGATCAAAAAAAGCAGATCGATCATGCTCGCGAAAGCCTATCTTCCGAAGCAGAGCAATGATGAGAAATGCTAAATAATGCTATTTTTTGGCTTTAAAAGAATAGCTTTGTGATTTGGCGCTTATTAGCGGAAAGTATGAAAGTTGGCTAATCGCTGTGTGCTTTTGGTTTCCGAAATTTTTCAGGAGCAGGAGTGTTTTCAAGACAGAAAACGTCTTCTAGCTAAATGGAAACAGTGATAGCGAAACCGGTATAAAATGAGCATGAATTTTCCTGGAATTTTTGATTCCAGCGAGGCGCAAAACAGAGGCCATATCTCTGAAGATACGGACTTTATTTTGTAACAAAGCTGGGGCCAAAAATAACGGTAAATTCGAACTCATTTTATACTGGCTTCGTTATACCATCAGGATGCAGGGTTAGGCATTAGGTATGAGATCCGTAGTTCTGGTTGATTGAACGCAACCATCGCTGAATGAGAAAGCGATACTACGGGTACGAAATGCGCTTACTATGGAATTGTTTTCCACCAGATAAATTTTCAAAGTTTAAATTTTATAATCCAAAATGAATATTCAAGATTGTGCCTGTAAGATCGTAACCACTTGTCGGGTTTTTACTGTCACCTTTATTGACGTGCATTTGTCTGGTAAATAAAGGACTGCGAGCTCGTCGCGCTATATTTGGTATATTCCGGTGCTGTCGCACTTGGAACCGCACACGTTATTATTTGCGTCATTTATGAATTGGATATCACTGATCATGTTGAACCTTTCACTGTTAGACACGGCATCTCCGCATTGCAGAGTTTCTCTCCATTCCGGAAGGATTGGATAGTCCCCATTTTTACCACATTCTTATATTTGATAATTTTGTGCCTAGACGATCATTAGTCGACATGGGGTTTGCGAAGAGAGAAGTCAATCTTGCTGTTATCGCGCGCAAGTTAGGAATCTCCATTTCAACAGTTTCCAGAGCCTTGCGAGGAGCGAGTAGTATTCATCCGACCACTCGCGAACGTGTTCTTGAAGAAGCACAGGCTTTGGGATATTTGGATTCGCATCGAGTTTCCGGAACCACAAACAGGACGAAAAATATTTTGGTGCTTTCGCAGGCGCAACAGCTGGATTCCGATAGTGTGTACATGGCGGGGCTCAGTCAAGCGGCGGTATCTTTTAAGGTGAGCTTAATCTCGCATCACTACATGCCCGAAAATTGTAATCGTATCTTGGATCCTAAGTCTCAGCCAATGGCTATGAAGTCAGGGGATGCGTGTGGAGTAGTCCTTTTACATCGCTGGCCGGAAACCGTGGTGAGGGAATTGAGCGCGAGTATGCCCGTAGTTTCAATCATTCATTATTATCGAGGCGTGGATTTTGTGGGGATTGAAGATCGGAAGGGCATGTATGATCTTGTCGCGCATCTTGTCGCCAATGGGCGTTCGCGAATTGGTTTTTTTGGTTTTTGTCCTTTGATGAGTGTGTCGCGTTCTCGATTCAGTGCGTATGTGGAAGCTTTGGCCGCGCATGGTTTGCCATTTCAATCCGAAGATCTCATTGAGGTTTCTTTGGAAGAGGCTTCTTCTCTTGCGCTCACAGATCCTTTGCCAATGAGCAAAGTGGCTGTTGCTCGTACAAAATCTGGAGTCACTGCCTGGATCTGTTCCAATCAGATGCTGGGATATTCTCTGTTTCGCAATCTGCAAAAGGAAGGCTTTAAGATTCCTTCGGATGTTTCGCTATCTGGGTTTCATGGGAATGCGCATGCACAACCAGTGGGCTTACCATTGTTAACCACAACTGCGGTCAGTTCGGAAGAGTTGGGAGTCGCAGCTTTGAGACGTTTGATTTTCCGTATAGATAGACCTGAGGAATCCTGCCGCTCGATTCTTTTTCCTTGCAGTCTGCAGGAGGGAGAAAGTTCGTAGTGGGTGATTTGTAGACCCCATGGCCTAAAAAGCCGCAAATTGCTTCCATGAAGAGTGTGTAAATCCTTTGGTTCCGCTATATTATTCCTGGGCAGAGCCCACAGTCTACAAAAAGCTACGAGCCACGACCACGAACCACTAACCCTCAATGGTATTGATTTCGACCGGCTCTACCTTGATTCCCAAACTCTCCAACCATTGAATGGCTTGGGCAATATCATTTCGTTCTCCTACAAATTCGACGGACATAATCCCAATTTCTTCGGTGACGCTCGCTTGGCGAATGTTGGTGGCGATAGGAAATTTTTTTCCCAGATCATAAATAACGGGCTGGGTAACTAATTTGGTTGGAAAACTGAGCCAGAGTCTGGTGCTTTGCGTTGTCATAAGAGTGAACAGTCCAGGTAAGCTTCTGAAAGGGAAAGCGATATCCGCTATGATCTTACCTCGGCAATTCGATAATCGCCGGCTCGAGGATGGCAATTTGATAGGCGGAGGGAAATAAAAAAAGAAAGCACGGAATAAAGAAATAAAGACAGGACTGACGCAGATGCCAGAGAAAAGCTCGCTTGTTTCCCCCTGTTTTTGAGTAAGTCCTGTTTGGTATCTTTTCAGGAGGATATCCTATCCCCCCGCGATTGCGGGAAGAATGCTAATTTCATCACCTTCTTTAACGGGAGTGGCTTTGTCCTGAAGAAAGCGAATATCTTCATCATTCAGAAAGATATTAATGAATCGGCGAATATTTCCGTTTTCATCACAAATGCGTTCATTTAGGCCAGGGTAAGTCTGGTCCAAGTGAGTGAGAATTTCAGCGATGGTTTTTCCTTCAGCGGAGACGGTTTCCGCTTCCGCGGTTAATTTACGCAGTGGAGTTGGGATACGAACGAGTGTGGGCATAAGAGGTTAGGTGGAAAGATGTGGGGTGCGCTGGAGTTCTCGACCAATGCGGTCATCGAATTCACGAAGGCTAGGGGAAATGATGCGAGGTTCTCCACATTTTCCTAAAATAGCTTCTTGTGTTTTTAGGCCATTTCCAGTGATGCAGATTGCAATGGATTCATCACGCGGGATACTTCCGTTTTCGATGAGTTTCTTGGTGCAGGCAACTGTAACGCCGCCAGCGGTTTCAGAAAAAATTCCTTCACATTCCGCGAGGAGCTGAATGCCTTCGATGATTTCGTCGTCACTGCAGTCTTCGCAGGATCCTCCTGTGTTGCGCATAGTATGGATGGCGTAATACCCGTCAGCAGGTGTGCCTATTGCCAAGGATTTTGCAATGGTGTTGGGTTGGGAAACAGGCTTGATGATATCGGTTCCTCGTTTGAAGGCGCTACTAATAGGAGCACATCCAGTGGCTTGCGCACCGTGAATCACAAAGGGGGTTTCTTTAACTAGTCCAATCAATGAGGCTTCTTTGTAGGCTTTATGGATTTTGGTAAGTAGGGAACCGCTGGCCATGCAGACGACAGTATGTTGAGGAATACGCCAACCCAATTGTTCAAGGATCTCAAAGCCTAGGGTTTTGGAACCTTCGGCATAGTAAGGACGCAAATTCACATTTACAAAGCCCCATCCATATTTTCCGGCAATTTCCGAGCAGAGGCGATTGACTAAATCATAGGCTCCTTTGATTCCAATGACTTGGGTGCCATAAACTAAAGAAGCTAGCACTTTGCCTTGTTCCAAGTCGCAAGGGATTAAGACATAACTTGTTAAACCTGCGGCCGCAGCGTTGGCGGCGACAGAATTTGCCAGGTTTCCTGTCGATGCACAGGCAACCACTTCAAATCCAAGTTCACGGGCGCGTGAAAGAGCTACGGAAACCACTCGGTCTTTAAAAGAAAGGGTGGGATAATTTACGCTATCGTTTTTGACCCAGAGTTCACGGACGCCAAGCCTCTCAGCTAAACGGTCGGCGCGAACGAGGGGTGTAAATCCGACTTGTGTGCCCACTGTCGGTTCTCCATCGATGGGAAGAAGTTCTCGATAACGCCACATGGAATAGGGGCGGGATTCCAGTGCGGAATGGGTTAAATCCTTCCGAATTGCTTCGTAATCGTAGGCAGCTTCGAGAGGTCCGAAATCAAATTCACAGACGTGCAGGGCTTCTTTGGGATAAAGCCTGTTACATTCCCGACATTTCAGGTTTTTAAAATACGTTTTCCCGTTTGGTTTCATAGCGTTATTACACTGCTAATACTTATCGGGAGCAGACAAGGAGACGAAAAAAACCAAGGGTCTGATTTCATCTCATCTTTCCTTTTTTAGGCTGGATTTGGCACCTGGGCCTTTCCGGAGATTTTTCTCCGTGAAGCGGTTGCCGTGACTTCATTGGGCCAGTCCCTCGGTCACTCTCGATAAGATCCAAAGAATCCTAATGCAGCTGCAAAGTGGGTCAAGTAATTTCTAATATGCGACGGTATGTTCGGATTTTTATCAGGAAACTGTTAATAGGTATATTGTGCGAACATTTGGCATTTTGCTGAAACAATAGTATTCTGTAACTTTTTTGAGAGGGCGCAGTGGGGGTAAAACAAGCATGCTTCCTTCTTAAAAGGGAAAGTGCCTGTAGTGGTACTTTCGCATGTGGCGGTGATTTCGGTTACGGTCTTTTATACAATTAGTTGCACATTTTGTGATAATTTGGTTCCGGAGGGGGTTGGGGATGAGGGTTGAGTCTTCGGGGGGAGTTTAACTCTTGTCCCTCCTCTCCGGAATCATTTTTGTAGGTCTTATCCGAATTGGCCTTTATATGGATTCTTAAAGAGAATTTGCAGGTGCTTCGCTATACAGTCCTAGGGTAAATTATAGAGGATCTGTTCTATTTATCAGCTGAGTGGGCTGTACACTTGTTCTTGTAACTGTTTCGTTTCAGTTATTTGCAGGACTTATGTGGATGCCGGAGAAAAGCTCGCTCGTTTTCCCCTGTTTTTGCGTCAGTCCTGTCTTTTCCGCTATGGGATTTTCGTTATGATGAAATTTGCTTTTTGAAATGAATTCGAAGGACACGCCGAGCATCGGTTTCGGTTACTGTGGCTAGGTAATCCCCTATACGAATGTTTTCGCCCTGGAGGGGGATATGCCCCAATGCCACTGTGAGGTAGCCTCCAATTGTGCTGACTTCCGGGGAGCCAAAGTCCATATGAAGCTTGTCAGCAAGTTCATACAGAGCCAGAGCTCCTTCAACAGTGAATTCCTGCTCGTTAATTTTGTGAAATTCCTGCTCCGTGGTGTCAAATTCGTCTTGGATGGAACCGACGATTTCTTCGAGTACATTATCGAGTGTTACGATACCGACGGTGCCTCCGTATTCATCTACGGCAACTGCTAAATGAGCATGTTTGTTCAAGAAGAGGGGGAGAAGTTTTTCCAGGGACATCATTTCCGAAACGTGAAGGAGATCTCGACGAATTGCCATCAGGTCTGCTTTACCTTCATGTACTAGGGCGAGTAGGTCTTTAATGTGGACGAGGCCAAAGGAATCATCGAGATGTCCGCGGCAGAGAGGAAAACGAGTGTGCCGAGAATCAATGGCTCGTTTTACTTCATGTTCGAATGGTTCTTCCACATCGAGATAAATGACATTTCCTCGCGGAGTCATGATATCCCGAACTACGCGTCGCCTTAAATCGAGCGTGTTAATCAGGATTTCTTTCCCCATCGGTGAAACTTCTTTGGACTTTTCGCTCTCGGAGAGGATGACGCGCAATTCTTCCTCGCTATGAGCCAGTTCAAATTCTTCGACAGGTTGAATGTGTAAAATGTATTTCAGAAAGACATTCGACATGCCGTTCAGTAGGCGGATGAAAGGACTCAGAGGGATATAGAACCACTGAAGTGGGCGACTGATGAAGAGAATGGTGGGCAATGCTTTGCGAATGGCTACTGATTTTGGAGCCATTTCCCCCAATACAATGTGCAGAATTGTAATGCTTAAGAGTCCCACTGAAATCGCAATAGTATGAATGAGTGCTATGGATTGAATCCCGATTTTGTGAAGAAAAGGTTCAAGCATGGCTGCTATAAATGGCTCTCCCACCCACCCCAATCCTAAACTCGCGAGGGTGATTCCCAATTGGGTTGCGGAAAGATAGGAATCTAATCGGGAAATTACTTGTTTGGCTTCCATTGCGGATTTGCTCCCTTCTCCCAGAAGGGTTTCCAATTGGCTGGAACGTACTTTTACGATGGCAAATTCCGAAGCCACGAAGAAACTATTCATTAAAACCAAAGCAAAAATCGCAAAGAGTTTTAAAAAAATGATCCCTGCCGGATCCCACTCTGTTGTGATGCGGATAATGGAATCCGGGATCAATGGGCTCATGAATTTTTGGATGCAACAGGTGCCGCGCTACTGGTATGCCAATACTTTGGCCCGTATAGGAGAATCATTTTCAACTGACTTTCTAACAACATCTTCGATATCCAGAATATCGCAAACCGGTCCGTTGTCAGCGAATTAGAATACTGGAATGAAATGCCTTTAGGCGGAGTGTCAAGGCAATGAAATGCCGGGTGAGGTAAAGGCACACATTCATTGCAACACTATAGCTTTGCTATACAGGTTTCGCTATAATGGATATAGTGAGCCTCAAGCAATCCTTGTCCCCTTTGCGGCCAATTCGCAGCTTTTTTTAGGTTTTTAGGCTGTGGGGGGTCTGAGAAATAAAACTACCCAGTTACCAACTGGATTTGGTGACCCCTGGAATCAGCCCTGCGGAAGCCATTTCGCGAAATGTAATACGAGATAGTTTAAATCTACGGATAAATGCGCGTCTCCGGCCCGTAAGTTGACATCTGTTTACCAAACGAGTGGGGCTGGCATCGCGAGGAAGCTGCGCCAAAGAGGCATAATCTTTCTTGGCTTTGAGCTCAGCGCGTAAGGCGGCATACTTTTCAACCGTCTTTTGTTTGCGCTTATTACGTTCAAGCCAGGATTTCTTTGCCATAAAGATGTGGACAGTAAATAAGGCAGCATGCGCTTGCAAGAAAATTTTATTGATACGCGGAATGCCGCTATATCTCCGATTCCAGGCAGGGAAGCAAAGAGGGTGCAGTCAGGATGCTGTGCGAAGAGTTTTTCTATTTCTGCAGGGTAAGCTAGCTGTATGTGGAGGGTTTGCAGCATCCGCACTTGGGTCAGTGCAGACGGTTGTTAGCTTGTGCAATTTACTTGTGTACTGGAAGTTGCGCACTTTGAGGAGTTCTGGGAGCAAAAAAGCCATTTTAGCCTACAAGGTTTCCCTTTTTTGCGTAACATCACATATTAAAAGAAATAAAAAGGAGCATGTAATGCAGCAAAAAGCGTTGATTGCCGGTATCAGTGGTGTGATTGGCACGGCATTAGCAGAACAATTACTCAGCAAGGGCTGGCAGGTTTATGGCCTTTCCCGCGGACGCACGCAAGTCCCCGCAGGGTGCCAGACGTTCGCGGCCGATCTTACCTCTGTGGATTTTGTGAATCACGCATTGAAAGATCAGCAGTTCGATAAAGTTTTTTTTAGCGTGTGGTCGCGTCAGAAAAATGAAAAAGAGAACATTCGCGTTAATGGTGTAATGGTGCGTCATGTGATTGATGCGCTGGGCGAGCGTCTGCGCGGAGCTCATGTGGCATTGGTGACTGGTCTCAACCATTATATTGGCTCATTTGACGCCCACGGTAGAGGTGCGGTGGCCATGACCCCCTTCCGTGAAGAACAAGGGCGTCAACCGGTGGATAACTTCTATTATGCGCAAGAAGATGAATTGTTTGCTGGAGCGAATAAATATGGCTACAGCTGGAGCGTTCACCGCCCACATACCATTATTGGTTTTGCGCTGGGTAACGCGATGAACATGGGGCAAACGCTGGCGGTTTATGCCACATTGTGTAAAGAAACCGGGCAGCCCTTTGTGTTTCCTGGTTCAGAAGCGCAATGGAACGGCCTCGTCGATATGACTGATGCGCGTCTGTTGGCGCGGCAACTAGAATGGGCGGCGACGACGCCAGCGGCACAGAACCAGGATTACAATACGGTTAATGGCGACGTGTTTCGCTGGAAATGGATGTGGCAGCAGATTGCCGATTACTTTGGCATTGAAGCGGTAGTACCCTTCCCCGGCAATATAAAACCGTTGGAAGGACGCATGGATGATGCGCCGGCGCAATGGCGAGTGATTGCGGAAAAATATCAGCTGCGTGAGGCTGATATCAATAATCTGGTTTCATGGTGGCACACGGATGCCGATCTGGGCCGCACGAGGGAGGCCTTTGCCGACGTCAGTAAGAGCCGTAAAGCCGGTTTTGCCGGTTACCAGAGTACGCTCGATGCCTTCATAGAGCTGTTTAAAAAATTAAAGGTAGGAAAATTTATCCCTACTTAATTCTGTTTGAGGGCTCCCCACTAAAAGTATTTCCTAAGAGCCTGTCTAAAAATATTTACCAGCACTATGAATTACGAATTACCCACTTACAATTGCAGTCCCAGAGCTCTGGGAGTGGATTTTGGCGAGGTTCGTATAGGGTTGGCAATTACAGATGAGCTTCGGATGCTTGCCCATCCTTTGATCACTTTGGATGCCCGTAATCCAAAGGTGATGAGGCAGATCGGGGAAATTGTGATGGAAAAAAATGTTCGGGATGTGGTGCTCGGCCTTCCTCGAAATATGGATGGGAGTTATGGGGCGGCGGCCGAGAAGGTCCGAGTTTTTGCCACGCTCTTAAAGCAGGAAATCAAGTGTCCTTTGCATCTTTGGGATGAGCGATGGACTACTGTGGCAGCCCAACGGGCCTTACGGGAAGCAGGTAAGAAGACAAAGGAGTACAGGGGATTTGTAGATCAAGTGGCAGCTCAGCTGTTACTACAAAGTTGGATGGATGCGCAGCCGCCCTCTCTGTGATGCGTTTGAAGCTCACTATGGGTTACGAGGGGACCCCTTTCTCGGGATGGCAAAGCCAGTCGGACGGAAATGCGGTGCAAGATGTTATTGAAAAGGCTTTTTTGCGGATCATCGGCAAGCGAGTGGTTCTGCATGGTGCGGGGAGGACGGATGCAGGGGTGCATGCCTTGGGTCAATGTGCTCATGCGGATGTGCCCGAAGGGAGTATGAATTTGATGGATTGGCGACGGGCTTTAAATGCTAATTTGCCGGCGGAGATTCGAATTTTTGAGGTATGTCAGGCTCAATCGGATTTTCACGCGAGATTTTCTGCCTCTGGTAAGATCTATCGATATCGAATTTGGAATGCGGAAATAATGCCACCTTTGGAATGTCGCCGTGCCTGGCATGTGCCGGGTTCCCTTAATTTCGAACTGTTACGTTCAAATGCCGCGCTTTTCGAGGGACGTCACGATTTTACAGCTTTTTCGGCGAATAGGATCCGAGCCAAAGCAAGAAGGACCGTGCCGGAAGGGGATGCTCTGCGGACGATTAAACGCATACAAGTCACCTGTTCTGCTCCTCAGGAAATCCAGTTGATGTTCGAGGGAGAGGGCTTTCTTTATAAGATGGTGCGCATGCTGACGGGAGCCTTGGTGCGGGTGGGGCAAGGAAAAGAGGTTGCCGATTGGATTCCCACGTTATTAGGTTCTCCTATGGAAGTAAAAAAAAACCGATATGTAGCCCCCGCGCATGGACTATATCTTGTAAAGGTCCTTTATAGCAAAGCCTGCATAAAATGAGCCGCTGGCATTCCTATACCCATTCTCATGAAGCAACCGTTTGAATGGCATGGTGGGGAGAAAGATTTTGCAAGGTTGGGTTAAAAGAAACGTCCGATTCTGCTATCCAATTGAAAGACCTGTCCTGAGGTGTGAGAGAGGGAATGTAAAAATACAATGAAGCGGGCGGTCTCTCGAATGGTATTAAAACGTTCCAAGGCGTGGTCACTGGCTTCACGCTTTAAGTGGGCGGTCATGCGGGTTTCCATGTATCCGGGGAGGACGCAGTGGAGACGTATGTTGCTTTTTCCCCATTCGCGAGCGAGGGATTGCACAAGGCCAATCAGACCGGCTTTAGCTGCCGCATAGTTGGCTTGTCCTACATTTCCAAATTTGGCGCTACCGGAGGATAGAAAACCACAGAGCCTCCGTGGGGCGGCTTCATGAGAGGGGCTGCAGCTTGTGCG
>JAHFTB010000058.1 GCA_023269545.1 Verrucomicrobiota bacterium
GGACTGTAAATCCGCTGGCTTACGCCTTCAGTGGTTCGAATCCACTCCTGCCCACCACTCTGTAAAAGGTCTCGAAAGCCTGATAAATACTAGAGATAGGCCGGGATCTTGAAGTGTGATATTCCACATTTGCTGCTTCCTATATCGTTTGATATAGTTTGTTTTCACGAATCAATGGGCACCATCGGACACCAGTTATGCCAGCCAAAAGCACCCCTTATCTCATCTCTTATTACCCTGGCCATCCCTCAACTCCATGGAAACTAGAGTTGAGGGCTTCATTTGCTGGAAAACGCATCAGGAGATTTTTTGCTACCAAAACCGAAGCGGAAGCCGCAGTAGCTACTTTTGTTTCTCAGGTTAAAATGCATGGCAGTCAGTCTCTAACTGAACAAAAATCAGTGGGTCTCCCACTCTCAGCAGTCTTAGCAACCTTCCGGAAGCACAAAGTTAGCGCTATGAGTGGCAGACATTTGAAAACAGCGACTCACGTTTATAAAGCAGTGGAGGAAAAATTTGGAGCTGTTGCCATAGATTCTATAACCCCTCTCGAATTAGAACAATGGATTCATTCCAGAGGCACCTCCCCCACAACCGGCGCTCGCTACTTCCGCTATATCCGCATGTTCTGGCGGTGGGCATACAAAAAACAGTTAATTGAACGTAATATCATAGAGCGGGTGGACTCTCCTGTTACAAAAGTACGCCTCAATATTTTGAGTCCCACGCAAATGCAGGCACTGCTTACTCTGAACTGCCCGCAATGGTTGCGTGCGGCATTTCTGCTTTGTGGTTTTTCCGGTTTGCGCACGGAGGAGCTATTGCGCATGAATTGGTTTGCAGTTCTCCATGATGAACAGAGCATCCATGTGGGACGCGGCGTGCAAAAGAATTCCGGTGGATGGGCTGAACGATATGTGGATTTTACTGCCCCAATAAAGCGTAGAGCGGATGAGTTAAGGGGCGCTGGTAAAATTATACCTGTTTTACCCGATGCGTTTTATCATGCCCGCGGGAATGCAGCCAAAGCAGTAGGTTTAAAAAGTTGGCCCCCAAATTGTCTACGTCATTCTTTCGCCAGCTACCATCTCGCCCTACACGGAGATGCTGGAAAAACTGGCCATCAAATGGGCCACACTTCTTCGGCTATGGTGTATCGAACCTATGCTCAAGCCGTGTGCAAAAGTTAGGCAGAAGCCTGGTGGGCGATTTAAATCTCCCCTTCTCAAACTCGATTCAGAGATGCGGCATTTGCAAAGTGAAGTGGATTGCGAAAAGGTGCGATTCAAAGTGACAAGGGTTGAGATCGTAGGCTACGTACAAGTGAGGGCTGATGTAGGGTAGGCTGAATTGAGACAGAATCCGAACATACATACCTCGCCCTGCTTGTTTTCTAATCCATGACTTCGGCCCATTCAAGCCTTACCTTTCACATGCGGAATAGCTAGGATGGAAAAACTACCCAATTTGAATTTTTGCTATCTGCGATTTATATATTTATTATTGATAATATGCTTACAACCACTGCTTTGTTGGAAAAAATTGGGTCGAATATCTTTTTTGGGAATTCCGTAGAAACAAGTTCAAAATCGATAATGAGATACAACAAGAGCAAAAGAGCTTTTTCAAAGAAACAAATTTAAAGTTAGATCGCGGAAATCCGCGATAAGCGCTAAATAACATCGCTACATTACGCAATGAACAATTAGCATCATCTACGCGTAATCCTCCGCAACAGATACATTTTGTATGGCATGGGAATGATATTCCAAAGGCACATCTGTATAATGTGCTTCTTTTTTGTAAGCTTAATCCAGATCATAAAATAATTATCCACACAAGCAGAGAAAAATCTATTCATTCTACATTAACTCGAATGCTAGAAGATGAAGATGATGCCAAATGGCGAAGTGTTGGCAGCACTATGCAAGGCTATCCGACATATTGTTTGTTAATATATCTTTCTAATCGTAACTCGCCGTTATGTGTGCACCATATATTGTTTGTAGAATTGATATTTGCAGGATCAAAGGTAAGATCAAACTCTGAGTCTTGGCTATTGACACGAAAACCTAATGAAAGATAGGCCTGTTTTGCATTTTTATTATCGGCGTATAGTGTGAGTTTTCCGTCACCTCCCCATTTTTTGGATAGCTGTACAGCGCGTTCGATTAAGATGCCTCCACAACCCTGTAAACCGGGATGTGTTACAAGTAGATCAACCTCGGGAACAGTCGCCTTCAGCATTGCTATCAATCCCACTGGTTGATCATCCACAAAATATCCAAAAATAGAGCCATCTTTTAAACAACTCCACTTATTTCCAAATAGAGTAGCCTGCTCTTTAAATCTGGTCAGTATATCGGTCGTTTCCTGGATTCTTTTATTCCACTTAATTTGCTCAGTGCGCTGGGGATCTGGTTTTGATACAAGCTGTTTTATTTTTTTCCAATCCTTGTTAATATTTTCTGTCATTTTATTAACAGCAGAAATCACCTCTTCCTCCGACAACAATTCTCGAATTGGAGGAGTTGGGCTACTTTGCAGATTAAGCTCAGCGGTACCAGCCGCCTGAGCTTTTGCAAAAGAGGCGGACATTTTACTATCTGTCGAATTAAAACTGTTAGCATCAAAACTGCGATTTTTCGGGTCAACATGTCTGACGGGCTGCTGATCAGTATGATTCCAGGAAATATTGTCATTATTTGGAAAGGAAAGGGACCTGTGACGCGGTGGCGGTGAGTTTGTCTGCCTCACTACTAATGGCAACGCATCCTGTAATCTTTTGTCCGCACCAGGAAGCTGCCAACCCTCAACACGGAGGCCAGTACTTGTCGATGAAGCTGGCTTGAGAGGCATGGGACAGTGACTATTTCCTGTCTATGAACTTCACAATCTCTATTTGTGCGTTCTCTTTGCTCTCTCAAAAAGTATGGATGAGCATGTTATGAGCTTTATTCATCTCCCATCTCCTCGTTCCATGCTTGATCATAACCGTTGGGATTTGCGAAATACTTCTTTGCATTCTTGATTACTACATTCAGCATTTCCCTGTCGTCATCTGCGATATCCACAGGAACGAGATGTGTTTTGAGAAAATCCTCTGAAAAATCACATTGTAGAGTTGACCAATGGCAGCATTCAGAAAAGCAGGGTGAGGTACAACCTTTTTTGGGACCAGATTGATAGTGAAAACAGCTAAATTTAAGGGAACTTGTTCACACAAGCAGTTGCTCTTGCTGAGCGCAACTGTTCAGCGTCAGCCCTGCGGCTTTGCCCGTGT
>JAHFTB010000027.1 GCA_023269545.1 Verrucomicrobiota bacterium
TCGCTTTAGAAGATTGGCCAAAGACTATGAGCGCCTTCCTTCCTCTCTCGCCGGATTCCATTGGCTCGCCTTTCTTTTTCTTATGCTTCATTCTCTCTTCTTTAAAGTTCATAACACGCTCTAGTTACGACCTCTGTTTCCATTCTTCTCAGAACCATCCCGGTAGAAAATATCCATCTTTTCTGAAAACCGTAAAAATTGGCAAAGTATTGATGGCTTTGATCTTATCTGACTAATCGAGGGGCATTTTGATGTGCTCGCACACTCATGGTTTTGAATCAAAGCGCAAAGCTACGCCACTCCAACCCAGGGTAGAATGTACGGATGTATTGGAGCCAATGTCGCATATCCTGACTCCTCCATCACTGTACACGGCCCTGGCAATCTCAGCCTCTTGATGCTTTGGGCTGCGTTTTGCATCTCCTTTGGCTCGCAAGTACCGCATCACTGAAGCGAGTTGGAGAAGGTGGAGATTCAAATCGCCCACCAGGCTTCTGCCTGACTTTTGCGCACGGCCTGAGCGTACGTTCGATAAACCATAGCTGAAGAAGCATGGCCCATTTGGTGGCCCGTTTTCCCGGCATCTCCATGCACAGCGAGATGATAGAAGCGAAAGAGTGCCGTAGACAATTTGGAGGCCAAATTTGCAAGCCTATTGTTTTGGCTGCGACAGTGCGTGCATGTCGAAATGTTTCCAATCCAACAGGAATAATGCGCCCGCTCCCATCGATTTTTTCTACTCGCCGTTTTATTGGGTCGGTAAAATCCACATAACGTTCAGCCCATCCACCGGAATTTTTCTGAATCCCTTTTCCGACGTGAATGCTTTGTTCATCATGAAGCACGGCACTCCAATCCATGCGGAGTAGTTCTTCTGTCCGTAGCCCGGAAAAGCCGCACAACAAAAAAGCAACGTGCAGCCAATTCGGGCAATCTACATCAACGAGAAATTTCATTTGTGCTGGCGTTAAAATATTGAGGCGGACTTTTGCTACTGGTGAATCTACCCGCTCTATGATATTCTATTCAATTAGTTGTTTCTTGTATGCCCATCGCCAGAACATGCGTACATAGCGAAAATAGCAAGCTCCAGTGGTTGGGGAATTGCCTCGTGAATGGAGCCATTTTTCCAGATCCAGAGGAGTAATAAAATCCATGGCTATAGAGCCAAATTTCTCCTCCAGTGCCTTATAAATATATGCTGCCGTACGCAGATGCCTTTCGCTTCCGAAAGTTCTATGTTTTCTGTAAGTTGCCAGAACTGCGGAGAGTCAAATACCTGCTGGTTTTTGTTCAAGCAGGGATTGGCTACCGTGCATCTTGACTTGAGCTACCAAAGTAGCGGCCGCAGCCTCTGCTTCGGTTTTGGTAGAAAAAACCTTTTGACTCGTTTCCCAGCAAACGAAGCTCGCAATTCCAATTTCCACGGCGTGGAGGGACGAGCTGAATAAGATGAAATGATATAGGGGCTGGATCTGGTTGACATGGTTCAATTTTCTCTATTACCCAATGTTACCCATTTTTTCGTGAATACAAACTATATCAAACGCTATAGGAAGCAACAAAATGGGAAGAAATACACCTTATCCACCCAGTATTTAAGAGGATGTATAGGCTATTTTATAGAGTAAGTGCCTCACATGTTATGCTGTGCTAGTGCGCAGATCTACAATCCGCAATTGAGGCGAAATATGCCCGTTAAAATCGTTGCGGTCTAAGTGAAAGGCAATGTCCCACGGTGGATTGGGGATATCAGGAGCATTGAAAAAAACCGCCTGTAATCGCTGACGATCAAAAACAAATTCCAGCCGCAGATGTTTGTCTCTCATCCAACGGGGTTCACAGGCGGGCTTGATTCGTCGGAGAAGAAAGAGCGGTTGTGGATTAGAAGATCCAAATGGCTCCAAAGTATCTTGCCACTCGAGAAGAGAGAGAGAGAGTTCCGCTCCCTCTACTTCAGCATCCAGCCGCAGGAGTGGAATCAACATCTCTTCTGTAAGCAGGCCGCGGGCAGCTTCTTCAAAATAAGTGCGAAATATTTCGAAACTTTCCTTTCGCACCGTTAAGCCTGCCGCCATGTCGTGACCGCCAAATTTTTCCAACACATGCGAACAACGACCTAGTGCCTCCACTAGTGAAAGCCCTTCAATACTACGTCCACTTCCCTTACCTGTGCCATTGGAGTCAAACCCTACAAGGAAGGTAGGGCGGTGATAGCGCCGACTAATCCGTGAAGCCACAATCCCGAGCACTCCATTATGCCAATCTCGATGGCCGGCTACAATACTCACATCACGTTGCGGATTGTGATGCGCCTCCACCCAAATATCCACTTCTCGGACAACCGATTTTTCCACCGCTTGCCTTTCCCGATTTTGCACATCGAGATTTACTGCAATGCGAGCGGATTCCACAGGATCTTCGGAGAGCAATAATGCCAACGCTTGTTGAGCGGTTCCCAATCGCCCGACGGCATTAATACGCGGCCCGAGTCGAAATCCGATGTCGGCCGACCGAACGGGAGCTTTGACGCCAGCAACACGCATCAGCGCCGCCAACCCCGACCATCGAGTATTTTCCATCTGCTTCAGTCCCCTTCTGACGAGAATTCGGTTTTCCTCTATGAGGGGAACCAGATCCGACACGGTAGCCAAAGCAACAAGATCCAGATATTCTTTGAGATCCAGGCCGGGCATGGGATGAAATTTTAAAAAGGCATGGATCAATTTAAATACCACCCCCGCACTGCAGAGATAATGGTAGTTCGAGCCGCATTTCGGATTGACAAGTGCCGTACAGTCCGGGCGCTCAGAATCTGGTTCATGATGATCGAGAATGATCACATCCGCTCCGCGTCGTCGAATTTCAGCAACTTCCTTTACTGAATTTGTTCCGCAATCCGCTACGATCAATAATCGGGGGCTGTGTTCTTGAAAACAACGTTCCACACCCGCGGCGCTCAAACCATATCCTTCTTCGGCACGCAGGGGTAAAAAACATTTCGCGCTCACTCCATAGGCTGAAAGAATTCGACAAAGCAATGCCAAGGAGACCACTCCGTCCACATCGTAGTCCCCATACAATACGATTTGCTCACCCCCCTTCACAGCGATCTCTAATCGCTCTACGGCACGATCCATCTCCGGTAGTAATTCCGGAGCGGAAAGAGATTTGAGTTTGGGATATAGAAAATTTTCCGTGTCCTCCTCAGTGGAAAATCCTTTGTGAAAAAGCAAAGAAATCAAACATTTCGGCAAGGGAAGAGAAGCTCCCTGTAAATATTTTTTTTCCCCCGGGGGCAAAATCCATCTGCGCTGCATCGCTGGAACCTATCCGAGGTAGACCACTCTGGCAACTACGAGGAAAACAACGCAGCCCCAAACAGCCCTATCGCCTATGCTGTACTAGTGTAGGACGTCAAACAGATCGAATATTATCAGGACTTACGCAGATGCTAGAGAAAAGCTCGCTCGTTTCCCTCTGTTGTTGAGTAAATCCTGATTATAAAAAATATGGCAAAAGATGCCCATCAGAGCCTCTCTAGCAATGAAACTTACGAAAATGGAACGTAAAAAATTGAAAAATCTCGGAAGAAAATAAAATGCAGCCATCTTTGATGGACTACATTAGTTCTTCATATCTTCCCTCTGCCGCGGAGGGTGCGGATCGCACTCGTGTTTTCAGCGTATTCCCTACGTAAGCCTGTGCTTTCTTTACCCATAATTTCTTCTTGTCTTAGTTATGCAATAGGTTTCGCTATCTGTAAAACAGTATCTTTCACTTACAATATACGATGGATCCAGCAACAAAAATTAACACTTTTCAAAAGTCACAGATTCCCGTCCCCGCTCCTGCTTCTACGTCAAATTCCGGAGTTCTGGCAAACATAAATAGGCTATGTACAGCTAGCAGTCCTACACCTCGTCAGATGCCCCACTTAAGTGAGAGACATCCATCAGGTTCCGCCAATCTTATACATAAACATGCAAGCTTATCCACCTTTCCCTCTACACACAAAAGGTCCGAACAGGTGCATCAAAATCAACCATCACCAGCCAACGCAAATCCGTCACTCCACCATGCGCATTCGGAATCGGAAATAATAAAACCGGGAACGAGCGTGATGAAATGGGAAAAATACAACGACATCCAACTTTCTAATATTTCTGGAATCCAAACAGTGTGGATCCCCATTTTCAAGAGAGTCAGTAAGGAATATAACTGTATCATCGGATGCCGACCGGTTTCTGAGGATGGGAGAAAAAGCATGGCGTCAGGTCTCCCCACTAAAGATATGCGCAATGGCAAAGGGAAGAGTTCCGACGGGACGGGGATATTAGGGCATGTAGGACCTGCTCATGGGCACATTTGTGTGAATCAGCGTTTCAGTAAAGTAAATGACCAGAAAAAAGCGGATGACTTAACCAAAAAGGTACAGGAATCCTTAGACAAGGGAGTTGAGTCAGGCGATTTAATATTGCCTCAATGGAGAATGCAAGATTTGAAGGAAGAAGGGACGATATTTCATGAATTAAATTCGGGGGTTTTAAAACTCTCTCCTCCAAAAGAAATCCGAGGGGAAACCTTTATAGCTGTTCCTATTTCAAATTCGGAAGAGGATTTAAAAGCTATTGCTCCTTTTACGGATGGGACTGTATGTAACCCTAAAAGTAAAGAAGCACTTACCGTGAATGATCGCTTTTATCGTATATTGCATGCGAACAAACCACTCCAAGTGGTTTGCGAAGGCGGCCTTCCTATTACAGCTGATATCGATTTATTCGAGCTGGCTTTTCCTCTGGAAGAACATGGTCCTGACGATAAACTTCCTATTCCTGATACTACCGAGGATAATTTTTTAATACAACGCAAAAAATATTCAACAGAACAGTTAACAAAAGTGAGTAGAAAAAAATTCTATGAGGATGAAATTCCGGGAAAGGGGAATGCTTCTCGTCAACTTTTAAAGATGCTTAATATTTTAAACAAATCCTTGGGTCGAACGGATCGACCTGTCATACACCATAACATAGATTCTACTAGCCCCGCATCCGATTTAGATAGCAATTTTCCAGGGACGTTTTTTTTACCTCCTCGCATACAGGAAATTTTGAAATCAGATCATATAGTTATCAATAATCCAGAGGAGCTCAAAGCGTTTTATCAAATAGCCAAGGATGCAGCCTATGGCGTCCATCTTAATCCTAAGTGGGGAAAGGAATGGCGTATGATGAGACGTGATTCATTTACACAATCAATGACAATATTTAACAACCTTTAAGAAAATGCAAGCAATGAGCTTCCCAGTCCATCTTATCAAAGCTAAATAGCATGAAACATAAAATGGCACTATTTTTTATGTTTCATGCTATAATGCCTTCTTCCGCCATTTGCCTGTAAATTCTGCGACGGCCATAACGTCCACGATGGTGTCTCAATATGGTCTCAATTTGCTCCCCCTTTTTCATTTCAAAAAGCTGCATGGAGCTTGCTTGCGCAGCCTCATAAAAAGTACTCCGGGGGATATACAGGGTACTGCAGATTTTATGAAGACTGGCCCCTGTTTTTTCTTGGATTTCTAAAATCATCTTCCGGCACTCAGCTGGGGATTATTGCCCAGAATAACGACTGCCTTTTTTAAAATGTCATTCCCGAGTCTGAGCCGGGCGTTCTCGCACCGAAACTCTTGCATCTGCTTTGATTCGCTCTGCTCACCTGCTGATGTAACTCCTTGGCTTCCATTATCTATAAGCTTACTAGTGTAGGACGTCAAACAGATCGAATATTATCAGGACTTACGCAGATGCTAGAGAAAAGCTCGCTCGTTTCCCTCTGTTGTTGAGTAACAACCTGATTATAAAAAATATGGCAAAAGATGCCCATCAGAGCCTCTCTAGCAATGAAACTTACGAAAATGGAACATAAAAAGTTGAAAAATCTCGGAAGAAAATAAAATGCAGCCATCTTTGATGGACTACATTAGTTTGGGGCCGCATCCCTCGCCAGACCGCTTCTTCTCTTGATCAGGTCAAGCATTTTTTGCCAGATGCTTTCCTCTGCCAACATCTCCATTTTCCTTCCAGGTGGATGGATTTTGCATAAAAGTCCTCTTAAAAATATTCTGGAACATGTTACGAGGACTCTGTCAAAATTTTCAGTGCGAATGCTACAAGGATTACAAATTTATTTGATGGTGTTTCTTGGAGGCGCTTTGGGGAGTGTTGCCCGTTATGCTCTCTCGGTTTGGGTTGCTGGCAAGTGGGGGAATGCTTTTCCGTGGGGGACATTCGCCGTAAATGCTCTGGGCTGCTTGTTTATCGGATGGTTTTATGGAATCACGTCTTCAAATGGTTCTTTTATAGTTTCTCCCACTGTACGTGCTTTTGTCATGATCGGTATTTGCGGTGGTTTTACTACAATGTCCTCATTTACATTACAAACCATGCTGTTGGCATTGGACGGACAGATGCGGTGGGCTCTGATGAATATTGGGCTTTCCCTTGCGGTGTGCCTGGTTTTCACCTGGCTTGGAATGGTGATTTCCCATTGGCCAAAGTTTCGGTAATTTTCCTATTCCGGTAATTTTCCTATGACTCTCCCTAAAAACACAGTTCTTCTGAAAATTTATCTGGGGGAATCCGACTGCTGGGAAAATATGCCTCTCTATGAATTCATTATACGGAAAGCACGGGAAACCGGATTGGCTGGAGCCACTCTCCTGCGAGGCTCCATGGGATTTGGGACTTCTCATCGCATTCATACGGCAAAAATTCTCGACCTCTCGACAGACCTTCCCGTTGTGGTGGAGATGGTAGATGTTGAAGACCGAATTTATAAATTTGCAGAGGAAATTCGGCCCCTTTTAAAAGGGAGTCTGGTCACCTTGGAAAATGTCAGAGTGCTTTATCATTCCCCCTAGTTCGTAGTTCCTGGAAGTTGGTGGTGGGTAGTTCGCGATTCTTTGTTGCTAGACCTCACGGCGCCTAAAAAAGCCGCGAATGGCTCCCTACATCATCAATTGTTCCCTAAATCATTGATGGATTTTTTGAGAATGATAACAAAATTCCTATCAGGTCAGCTCTTTGTCATATTTTAACTGAGTGATGTGACGCAAAAAAGGGAAACCTGGTAGGCTAAAATGGTTTTTTTGCCCCCAGAGCTCCTCAAAGTGCGTCACGTCAGTTAACTGAGTTGGGATTTGCTAACTCTCACTTCTTCTGAGGTTTGCCTTCGGAAAGCCTCCTCAGGACTCTGTTTTTCCGTGTGTCCCAAGGATATATGCTCAGCTTATGGGAATCAAATTTCGGAAAGATTTTAATTCGCTCATATTTAGTACCATAATGAGATTTATAGCCTCCGCGTGTCCCACCCCACCCAACGCGTCCCATGGATTCGGCTTCCTGGCTTTGTATTAAAATGCAATGAAGTTGCCTGGATTTTCCATCACCTCTCCTCTACCGTCTACGCAAATGAAATACATTTTCGTGACGGGCGGCGTTGTGAGCTCGCTCGGAAAGGGGCTTGCAGCTGCGTCTCTAGGAACGCTCCTCGAACGGAGAGGGTTGAAAGTAGCTCTTCAAAAATTGGATCCTTATTTAAATGTGGATCCTGGCACCATGAATCCGTTTCAGCACGGCGAGGTGTACGTACTGGCAGATGGTGCGGAGACCGATCTGGACCTGGGTCATTACGAACGCTTTACGCAGTGCGTCTTGGCTCGTCCCAATAACGTTACCAGCGGCCAAGTATATGAAACCGTACTTTCCAAAGAGCGACGTGGAGATTACCTGGGAAAAACCGTCCAAGTCATTCCGCACATCACGGATGAAATTAAAACCTGCATTCGTCGTTTCGGTTTGTCGTCCGAAGTGGATGTGCTGATTACGGAAATTGGGGGGACGACGGGAGATATCGAGGGACTGCCCTTTTTAGAAGCGATCCGGCAATTTATCCTCGAAGTGGGTGGGGGAAATGCCATGATCATGCACGTCACATTAATCCCCTTCATCAAAGCGGCAGGCGAGCTGAAGACCAAGCCCACGCAGCAGAGCGTGGCCAAGTTGCGAGAAATCGGTCTTCAGCCCCAGGTACTGATCTGTCGGAGTGAGATGCCTATCGATGAAGAAGCCCGCCAAAAATTGTCCCTCTATTGTAACATTCCTCGAGAAGCAGTGATAGAAGCCTGTGATGTGGAGCATACTATTTATGAGTTTCCGCTGCATCTTCAATCCGAAGGACTGGATTCTTTTGTTTGTAAGGTTTTGGGATTTCAAACTCCAGAACCCGCCATGGCCGACTGGCGAAAATTTGTCCAACGCGTCATCAACCCGAAAAAGCGAGTGCGAGTGGCTATTGTTGGCAAATACATCGAATTGCAAGATGCTTACAAAAGCATCTACGAGTCCCTCACACATGCCGGAGCAAGCCATGATTGTGGAATCGATCTCGTTCTCGTGGATGCCGAAAATATGGAAAGAGAGGGAGCGGAAAAATATTTACAAGGAGTGGCTGGCATCCTCATACCCGGTGGCTTTGGAGATCGGGGAGTGGAAGGCAAAATCCTCGCGGCCAAATACAGCCGGGAATCCCGTACGCCTTACCTTGGACTTTGTCTGGGTATGCAAATAGCCACCATTGAGTTTGCGCGTAACGTATGTGGATTTGAAAATGCGAATAGCACGGAATTCGATCCGGCAACGGCGTACCCCGTGATCGCTATTTTGGAGGCGCAATTAAACGTTACCCACAAAGGAGCTTCCATGCGACTGGGAACATGTCCCAGCGTGATTCAGAAAAATACGCTGGCCCATCAAGTCTATGGACGAACTGAAATACAGGAACGACATCGTCACCGCTATGAATTTAACATGCGTTATCGAGAAGAGATGGAAAAACGTGGCTTTATTGTAAGCGCCACCTCGCCCGAGGGGACTCTCGCCGAATTAATCGAATTACAGAACCATCCGTGGTTTTTAGCCTGCCAATTCCATCCGGAATTTCAATCAAAGCCAAATGCACCTCATCCGCTTTTCAGAGGCTTTATTTCAGCCTGCTTGGCACACCAGGATTGAGCGTATTTTCGGTTTAAATATAAAGAAAAGACTAAATTCTTATTCAGTGAGGTTACGCAAAAAAGAGAAACCTTGCGGATGAAAATAGTTTTTTGCTCCCAGAGCTCCTCACAGTGCGTCACGTCAGTTATTAACTAATGTTACGCAGTTCATAGGAAGAATCCTTAAAAGCAACTTCACTTCCTACAGAAAGAATGCATAACACCAGTCATTCAACGCCAAGTGGATTGTGTCAGTGCAAGTGGATTTCGGACGCCTTTGCACAAAGGCGGTTATGGTGTCTTCCTAACTTCCGTTTTTCCCGCTACGCTTGAGTATTTTTCTTAAAATGAATGGATTACAGTTGCCTATTCTAAATTCGAAAAATAGAATCACTATAGTGGTATTTTAGTGAGTGGCAAGGTACTCCTTTGCAGCTGCCTCTGCTGCAGAAAATGCATCGCCCGCATTAGCTATCTTTGCAGCCGTCTCCTTGACTATTTTAGCAATATCTATTGCTGATGGATCCTTGCCTTCTTTTATAAGTCCTTCTTTGATTTCAGTGATTAATGTGCGAGCTAATTCTGCTCCATATTGTTCGACAGAAAAACGGCCAACCGCACCAGAAGGATAGGGGGATGTTTTCCCGTCGCCAGCCTCATAGGAGGCATTCATCATCTCCTCCCATTCTTCTTTTGTGAAAAGACTGAAGGCTGGATTGTCCTTATCGTAGCCGACATCCGGATTGAAGTTAGGAGGAATAGGCCGCTCGGCAGGTGTGGACGTCGCATCAATAGCAATAGAAGAATTTTCAACATGAATAGAATCCTTGGGAGCAACGGCTTTGTTAGCGAGTAATTGTACTAATTGGCTATCCTTGAGGGTTGCCTCCCTTTGCACAGGCGCCTCTTGCTCGAGGGTCGTCTGTTGTTGTTTCTTTTTCACTGTTTCTTGGATAATACTAAGTGATACGAGTGGATTATAAGCTGTATGGATAGACTGTGCCATAATAAAAATGTGGTGAGTTAAAATTAATTGACCAAGCTTTCATCTTCCTTTTTTTTAAAAAAAAAACAAGGAGCCTTAAAGTGGTAATATTCACTTAATTTGGAAGGGTCCTAATTACCCATTGTGGTCCTTGGAGAATGGGATCATAAAGAGACGGAAGGAACATCGAACAGAGATCACTCTGCGGAAGTTGCTTTGTAAGAATTTGTAAATCAGCATGTTGATTTCTTCGATTCAATGCTCTGAAAAGAGAGTGCTTTTTCGCTTCCTTCTTCCTCGGTTTCTTCAATCTAGGTATTTACAACGAAATGTCCTGAGAATCTGTTTATGAACTGTAAAGGGGCATATGGAAAACCCACAGCCAAACAAAAGCTGGGAAGTGTCCTCAAGAACTGAATAAATAAAGGAGACGTTCGCCTCTTTCTATATTTTTAACTGACGTGACACACTTTGAGGAGCTCTGGGAGCAAATGATGACCCTACAAGGCTGAGTTGACCCATTGCCTCCTTGTGGTTATTCTTATCCCTTATGAACGTTGATCAGCAAACTGGTTCTCCTCCGGAACATGGGAGGCGTGTACTTGTAGGCATGAGCGGCGGCGTGGATTCCAGCGTAACTGCTCACCTGTTGAAACAAGGGGGATGGGACGTCATTGGGATTACTATGAAGGTTTGGCCACAAGACTGTATTTCGCGTGCGGAAGACAAGTGTTGTGGACCCCAAGCCGTTGCAGATGCGCGAGGCGTAGCCCATGCGCTGGGCATCCCGCATTACGTCGTCGACGAAGCGGCGGACTTTGAACGTTTGGTGATTGATTACTTTTCCAGTGAATATCGAGCCGGACGCACTCCGAATCCTTGCGTCATGTGTAACGAAAAACTTAAATTCGGAAGCCTTTGGGAGAAAGCACGTTCCTTAGGAGCGGAGTACATTGCGACCGGCCACTACGCAATCATTGAACATGCCGAATCCGGCGCCGTTCTTCGTAAAGGGCGGGATCCGCGTAAAGATCAATCCTACTTTCTTTTTAGCCTTTCTCAAACACAACTTTCTCGAGCCTTAACTCCCTTGGGAGGCATGACAAAAGCGGAAATCCGCGCCATTGCTCGCGAATTGGGGATGAAAGTGGCCGATAAAGAAGATAGTCAGGAAATTTGTTTCGTTCCAGGAAATGACTATAAAGCTTTTCTTAAAAGTCATTTAGGGGATAAGCAACTTCATCCCGGCGGCATCTACAATACCGCAGGCAAATACCTGGGACCTCATGAAGGAATAGAAATGTATACCATCGGCCAGCGCAAAGGCCTGCCAGGCGGATCTCCGCAGCCCCTCTACGTCGTGGACATCGATCCTGGCAGTTCCCGAGTGATCGTGGGATTTGAAGCGGATTTGATTCTGGAAGAATTCGAAGTGGATCGAGCAAATTGGCTGCAACCGCTTCCTGACAATGGGAAAGAAGTAACAGTAAAAATTCGCTATGCCCATCCTGGCACCGCCGCATGGGTTCGTCCCTTGGAAGGAGGACGCGCCCTGGTTCAGTTACGCGAACCTCAGCGTGCAGTGACTCCCGGGCAGGCTGCCGTCTTCTATGCCCATGACCGTGTGGAAGGTGGCGGATGGATCTGTCGCAAAACTGTTGCCGTAGCCGCATGATCCGATTGATCCTTACAACGTTTCCGGATGCTGACCATGCTCAGCGGGTGGCACATCAACTGGTCACCGCACAGTTAGCCGCTTGCGGCACTATTCTTCCCAATGCGACATCCATTTACATCTGGAAGGAAGCCCTGGAAGAGACTTCGGAATGTCTCCTCCTCCTCAAAACCACAGTAGACCGCGTCGACGACCTTCATCGGGAACTTTTAAAAATCCATCCCTACGAAGTTCCCGAAATACTGTCCTTTGTCGCTGATTCCTCTCATGCCCCGTATGCGGAGTGGGTGGCGCGGCAATGCGCTCGCGAATAAGAGCCTGCCCAAAAAGACTATTGCGGCGAGCCAGTGCAGTTTCTTGCCACTCCGGCAGCTACATTATAAATAAACATCCACTCACCTTATCCTAAAAACGACGGCGGAAATTTTTCTGTCGCCTCGTAGAGGCTGTCAACATGGGCTACGAGGAAGCGTTTGCTATCGCTAAACGTTCCCCGCATCCCACTGAGAGCAAAAAAGGTGTATTTAGGCAGCACCCAATTTAGCAGCCCATTTTTTAAGCATCTCATCCTTTACACCTAAAAGGCCTTTGTTCTGCCCATAGACATCGTTATCTATTATAGCATCAGCTGCTTCACCCACCAGTTTATGGAGTTCGTCATTAGTAAGGGGTCTTCCAATCTTGTCTTGGAGCTCAGTGACTAAATCATCAACCATTTTATAGAATAAATCTTTCAAATGGTCGCCTACTGTATCTCCGCCAGCGGCAACATAAGAACTTGCACTTGCCTCCACCATTTTTTTCTGTTCATCGCTGATAGGGAATGGATCTGAGGGACGATGGGTCCATTTGTTTATGATTTGTTGTACGACGTCATCAAACGGTGTCGCCGGCGTTCCTCTAGTGGAGTAATCCTCGCAATCGGTATAGATCCCATACATGATATCCGTGGATAGTTGCTTGATTTCATCGTCTGTGAGTGGTCTCCCCAACTGCTTTTGAATTTTTTCAAGCGCCTCTAATGCCCTAGCTTTTGCGTCGTTTGGGTCACAGTATTCATTCCCCTCCCAGTTTTCGAATGCAAATTCCTTTTTGAAAAACTGATTCATCACATCCTTCTGATGCGGGGTCGGTTTTGGATCAAATGAGGAAGGACCGTTTGTTTGTGTGCGAAACTTGCTCGCTACCAATTCTGTCAATTTTGAGTTTGTTGAGGGATCAGATTTCGGAACATCCGTCCACTGATCGCGATCCCGAGCAGGAGGAGGATTGTTCAGGTGATCGATCGGTAATAATGTGGAAATTGTATTATTATAACCAGTATTTGTTAGGGATATAGCCATATTATGAAGAGTATTAAAGGCAAAATATTGTGTTGCCGAAATGCATTACTAGTATACTCAATAATGAAATTCGAATTTTATTTGTAAGCAGTTTTTACGCAAAAGAGAGGCGTTTGAAATACCTATGCGACATTTTACATTCAGATATGGAGGCGCGCTATAAAGGGCTGTGGAAATCCATCGGAAGAAAAGACATAGCGAAGCCGACATCCAATGAGTTCGAATTTACCGTTATTTTTAGCTCCGGCTTTGCTACACCCTCGCTTTGTTACAAAATAGAGTCCGTATCTTCAGAGAGAGCCTCTATTTGCGCCTCGCTGGAATCAAAAATCCCAGGCACATTCGTTCTCATTTTAAAGGCATTCCGCTATATGTTATTTAGAATGCAAAAAATAGATCAGTCCAAGTATTAATCTAAGCACTAAGCTTATGGTGCCAATCTGCCATCCGACTATCCTTTTAATTAAATTATTTTCTAACTTAGTCATTTCGCGCACCCACTCCGTTTTCAGTTCGGTCTTCAATTCAGCCAGCTCAACCTTCAAAAAGATCTTTGTGACCCAATCGCTGTCTTCCCTGGCATTCATAGTCTGCTGAACGATCCCTTCGGCTTGGGGAGCTGTAAATCCACTCTTTCCGAGGGCCTGAATCATTTCTAATATTCTGATGCTCATAGACAGCGTCTTCGATTTTCATTATGATCAGCAGCTTCGATTCTTCTCTTATCCTTGACATTCCGGAAAAAGGGATCTGTTTTTCTTGCGGTGCGTCGTCTCAAAGAGATCATTCTACTATGACGATTCTCGAAGAAATTTTGCAGGAAGTACAAGTTGCGCTCGCTTCAGCTAAGCTGAAGCGTACAGCGAAAGAACTCCGTTCCATGGCGGCCGATGCTCCTCCGTCCCTCCCATTCGATCGAGCGCTGGCCAGTTCTTTCGGTCTTATTGCGGAAATTAAAGAAAAATCACCGAGTGTAGGGCCGATGCGCTCGCAAAACGTTGAAGATGCTCCTTTAGCTTACGAGGAATCTCCTATTGTGCGGGCAATTTCCGTCCTCACAAATGCCACTTACTTCGGGATGTCTTCGGAACGGCTGAGAGATATCCGCAAGAGAGTTTCCAAACCCATTTTACGCAAAGAATTTATCTTGGAAGAATATCAAATTTGGGAAGCGCGTGCTTTTGGAGCGGATGCCGTCCTCCTCATGGCGAATGTTCTCGATGCTTCGCGCCTCCGTGGTTTCTATGACCTGACTCGAGAACTTGCGATGGAAGCGCTTTTTGAAGTCCACACCGCTGAAGAAATCGAGCTTCTTCCTTCGGATGCTAAAATTGTGGGAGTAAATAGTCGCAAATTTAAAACTGATCAGGGTTTTATGGGCAGAACTGGGGCTTCGAAAACAGATTTCAGCGTGGATTTGAGTATCTTTCAATTGAAACTTCCTTCCGGAACGATCCGGGTTGCTGAGAGCGGGCTCTCCCCTACCACTATTGGAGAGATTCGATCCACATTCCAAGCTGCGTTAGTGGGCACCTCATTACTTCGAGACGAACGGGGTGTGCGAGCCAGCCTGGAGGAATTTGAAAAAGCCATCTCGAGTATAGCGAAGCCAGTATAGACTATACAGCCTGAAAAAAGCTGCGAATTGCCCTCAAGAACTGAATGGATAATGTGGCACACCATGCTCTCCTTAAAGAAAGTCCGGTTCCTGGGTAATCCCGGGCTCAGCACCTGGCTTTTATTCAGTCAGCTTCCATTGCTTGCATTTACCTTGCTGTCAATATCTTCCGTCTCGTCCGGATGGCTCCCGTGGAGGGATCCGGACGATTCTATTTTTTTAATACTTTGCGGAGTCATCTTGCTGATAGCCATTCCTTTTCAAATGAACGGAAGGCTTGCTTTGGAAATGCATCATCGCATCCGGGAGCCTGAGAGGATTGCTGCCGGAAGATCCGTATCCGGCCTAGTTTGGAGAAGATGGTTTTCAGCCACCCTGCGGATGGCCGTCTTGGCTGGCACGATGGTTCCTTATATCTTCTTACGCTACTTCTTCGGCGCATCCTCTCTCCTCCGTAATCTCGAGGTATTTGGACTTATTTTTCTGACCGGTATGGTTCTTACCGCATTGTTGCTTTCACTATCCGTATATCGGGGGATACTAAAATTCGTACTGCTTCTGATGGTCTGCCTGATCATCTTCCTCCTCATCCGCTTTTCAGAGGCCTTTACGATGCAAGGGCTGATTCCTTTCCCTATGCTAGTCATGGTACTGATCGACGCTATTTTAGTCATCACAGTTTTATTGGAAGCCGGAGTTTCCAAGATAGCTCCTCCGGAAGAAAACACTGCATTATTTAAACGGCTCATAGCCTTGATCGCATTGGGGGGAGCCTTTCTCTTTTCCCGTCTGGGGATACCGGCTCCTAGTGCTTATGGGGCCGCTTCTGTCATCATCCTTTATACGCTATTAGACGGTTTATCCGAGCCTCTGCCCCCCGTAGTGTCGTCGCAGCGGAGTCGACTGGCATATTTTCTCTCAGTCTTTTTTTTGCCGGGTTGGGCTTCGGCCTCACTATTTTCCCTACTTATTTTTATTATCTCGCTGAAAATCCTTCGATGGGAGCGAGTGAGCCAGGAACCTCGGATGGCATTGATTTTCGCATCCCTATTTGCCGGAGTTCTTTGGCCGGCTGCTTTCATCCGTTTTTTCCTGCCTAAAACCCGACATTTTGCCATCTGCTATTGCCTATTCCAAATTGCAGGTGGGGCAGTGGCATTTTTGATTTATTCGCTTCCCTCGAAAATGAACGGTTTTTGGGATGTTTTGGTATCCTTCGCCCCCTCGGCAGTATTTTTTCTCGCCACTACAAAAATTCTCCCTCCCACAGGTCTCGACATCTACCTTTGGGTCAGTACGATTCTCTGCTGCTGGTCCCTCCTTCTCCTTCTTGCAAGAGTTTTTTTGACTTCCATCAGATAAAAAAGTGGATATGAAAGCGAACAACTTTACTTCTGAAGACGACACCCACACGCTACTCGATGTTTCGTTACGCCCCCCCGCTTTTGCAGAGTTTTGCGGTCAGGAAAGAACCATTGAGCGATTGCGGCTCATGGTCGATGCAGCTCAAGGCAGAGGAGACGTCCTCCAACATATTCTGCTGAGCGGACCTCCCGGATTGGGTAAAACCACTCTGGCCAATATTATCGGCGCCACCATAGGCACTTCGGTAAAAACCACCAGCGGTCCCATGATCGAAAAAGCAGGTGATCTTGCCGGACTCCTCACTAACATGGAACGGGGGGGAGTTCTTTTTATCGATGAAATCCACCGTCTGCAGCCCGCTGTAGAAGAATATCTCTATCCTGCTATGGAGGATTTTAAGCTGGATATCGTCATCGATCAAGGACCCAGCGCCCGCAGCGTGCGTCTGAACCTTGCCAAATTTACCTTAGTGGGAGCCACCACACGGTCCGGTATGATTTCCGCCCCACTGCGTTCCCGATTTGGAATGACCTGCCGGCTGGACTATTACGACATCCCTCATTTGCAGAAAATCGTACAGCGCAGCGCCGGGCTACTGGATGTCCCCATAGATCCCGAGGGGGCTCTGGAAATTGCTCGGCGCTCCCGAGGGACTCCGCGTATTGCTAATAATTTGCTCCGTTGGGTACGTGATTATGCGCAGGTTCGTTCTCAAGGCGCCATTACCCAAGCAGTGGCGGACCAAGCGCTCGCGATGTTGGAAATTGATAAAGATGGATTTGATGAGATGGATAAGCGCCTCCTCGAGGCTATTATCCATAAATTTAACGGGGGTCCCGTAGGCGTAAATTCCCTCGCAGTCGCCGTAGGAGAAGAAGCTGGCACCCTCGAAGAAGTGCATGAACCCTACCTCATTATGCAAGGATATTTGCAACGCACCGCTCAGGGCCGCATAGTAACTCCACGGGCTTATCAAAAAATCGGTCTTCCTCCTCCTGTTCGTCCCGGCGAGCTCTTTAATTAGTTTATTTAATTAGAATTTAGCTAAACATTAGCTAAGAATCTGGTGCAATAGGTTGTTTTTGCCTGTATTTCCTATTTGAAATTTCTTCACTCCTCTCCGAATGTTTATTTGCAGACCACACAGTTTAAAAAAGCTAAGAATAATTAATATGGCACCACCAGATGATAATTTTTTGATTAAAAATTCACCTCATATCCTTAATCTATCATATCCGGATCCATGCCACAGGGGAGAGCCCGCAAGTCCCATTGAAGACAAAATATTATCTAAGGATAATCAGGATAATAAAAAACAGGCCTCATCGTGCAATTCTCGTATTTTTTCTAATAATATACCCTGGAACACCCCCTCAATAACCTTCCGCCGGAATGCTCGCGGATCTTCCCGTAAACGGTTGAGTAATTCAAAAAGAAAGAAATTAACGCGGTCGTTGCCACCGATAGGAACTCCCAGCTCAGTAGAAACCGACATACTACCTGGGAATAATGATAAAAAAGCCTCAATTTCCCGATGGAGCACCACCAGATTGACCCATGAATGGCTGGGTCATTCAAAGAAGGCGCAATTAGCAAAATTTGATTCTGAGGCAGACAATAAACTTCGGGAAGTAATAATAAAAACAAACGCTTTCTACAAAGATATTCTATTTAATCAAATTCACGAAGATCAGTTTGAAAACCAATTCAGCCAAGATAATGATGCTTTAAATCCAGATAAAAATATTATAAATAGCATATTTAATGTCCAAGGAGTTTGGCGTAATTTTCTCATAGAAGCGTGGAAGGAAGACAGGCCTGGAAATAGGAATCTTTTAAGCATTTCGCATGCTACACGGACGCAAATTTTTGACCTCAAAACCGAAATCCACCAGAGTAAAAATTTAGAAAATGCAACTATACATTTAAATCAGATATGTAAAGGATTTGAAGACAAAATTAGTTTATTACAGCAAAACTTTGAAAAGCAGCTAAGAGAACGAGCGGAAGATTTTATGAACAGTTTATTAGAGAAGACAAACAAATCAGAATCTTCTTATGAAAAAATCAAAGCAGTGAATTCAAAAAACCAAATCAATCTTAATGCTATTAGGAAAAAAATTCTTGGAAATTGTGAATCCACTGTCCCCCTCACCAAAATTCAAGCAGACATAATCGGTGAATTTAATAATTTACTTGAAGATAATCAAGCCAGAAAATACCACCTGTATGTTTACCAGCAAGAATACTTAAATGAGTTCTGTGATTTTGAAGCGTCCTATAAAAATAAACAAAATTTCATCGTTATTGTTATGGGTCTTGAAAAAAAATTCAATTGCTTTAAAGATCACCTCATAGCACTTCAAAAACAAGCATTTGCGGATGAGGAGCAAATTGAACAGTTAGAAACAAAAATATCTCAACTGTTTCCTGCGATACGCAGGTCAAGCCTTTCCAAAAGCCTTTCCAAATGTGTGGATGAGGAGAAAATCGAACCGTTAGAAACAAACAGCCCTCAACTGTTTCCTGCGATACGCAGGTCAAGCCTTTCCAAAAACCTTTCCAAATGTGTGGATGAGAAGAAAATCGAACCGTTAGAAACAAACAGCCCTCAACTGTTTCCTGCAATACGCAGGTCAAGCCTTTCCAAAATACGGTGCATAAAATTCTTTAGGCGGCATTCTGACATACCCAAGTCAAACTCCTTCCGCCCGCCTTGCGCATCCGCAAATCCGAAGCATCCAAATTTTCTCAAACGCTTCTTCAGGCGCTTTATGGAAAAATTGGCAATGCGAAAAATATGAAATGTTGTATTCATATGCAGCACCACTGCTGCGGAAGGTTACTTTTTAAAGGCAGGTTACTTTTTCAATCATAGCAAAAATTCCAAGGATCTATGTCAGCTAAATTTTTTTCTGCGTCGATAGCCCGGCATGTCAATTTTCTTGACCGACTGGGTTCGTATTTAAATACGAAATTTACAACTGCACGCAATTTCATCTGCAGCATCACATGGAGAATGGGACACTGTCCCGGGTGGCGGCAACAAAGCTCACCACCGAAATTCGACTTGCTTGCTGAACGAAAAGAATTAGCACAGGCTTTTAATAAAAAAAAATCAGAGACTCCAAAAATGGAGTCGAATTCCCAGAGTAAAAACACCAAGAAAGTATATATTTTTAATAAATTAAAATTAGATGGAAAAAATAAGAGCCGTGTCGAGATCATGCCGGTGATCAGGGAAGAGCCAGATCTCGCTCTCATAGAGGCGGAAGAAAAATATTAGGCCTAGAGCGTGTTATGAACTTTAAAGGAGTGAGAGGAAAGGGTTATAAGAGTTGAATGGCGAGGAAGATTTGTGGAAAAAGAAGTGAGAGGCAAGGATATCAGAGTGATGAGGAATGGGGATATTGTGTGCCATATTTAGAACTGATGAAAGAAGGAGCTCCGAAAAGGCAATCTCCGATGAGAACAATATTTAATGCGATACGTTATCTGATAAGGGCAGGCTGTCCTTGGAGAATGCTGCCCAACGATTTTCCACCATGGCAAGGGGTATACCAACAAGCTCAACGTTGGATAAAGGCGGGCTGTTTTGAAGCTATAGCCCATGATTTACGTAAATTATTACGCTTTTTATCCGGAAAAAAACTTGAGCCTTCAGCCGTTATTCTTGATGGAGGCACCCTTCAATCAACGCCGGAAAGCGGAGCCCGTGCAGGATACGATGGCCATAAGCGTAAAAAAGGATCTAAAGTTCATGTGGCCGTAGATACCTTAGGCCACTTATTAGCTTTAAAAGTGACACCTGCAAATGAACAGGAACGAGCACAAGTAGGTGATCTCTGCGAATCTTTACAGAAGACTACTGGAGCAAAAGTTCGACTAGCTTTTGTCGATCAAGGTTATACTGGGGAAACTGCTTTTCAAGATGCATAAAAAAATGGCATTCAACTCTTCGTTATTAAATTACAAGAAGCTAAAAAAGGCTTTGTTCTCTTGCCGAGAGGTTGGGTCGTAGAACGCTCATTTGCCTGGGCTGCTCGCTTTAGGAGATTGGCCAAAGACTATGAGCACCTTCCTTCCTCTCTCGCCGGACTCCATTGGCTCGCCTTTCTTTTTCTTATGCTTCATTCTCTCTTCTTTAAAGTTCATAACACGCTCTAGAATGGCGCGGGCGAAGAAGAAGTGAGGAATTTCAATTTTTTCTGAAAATGAATTTCATGATTGCCCTCAAAAGTAAATCAATCACGTTAAAAGACAAGGTCGTGAACCAGCGTTGCAAGGTGCACATCAGCACGAAATACTGTTACTTATCTGGCACTGGATTTTAGAATGTTTTGCGATGAAATCCCAAATCCTCTGATAAACAAAAGAGCCGGCAGTCGGATGCGAACCGACGACCTGCTGATTTCGTGACATAGCCTCTTCGCCTTTTCCATAATCCGGTTTCCTCGATGGGACGGTTGAGTTGGCAGGAAAGGAAAGCCTTTGTCGGATTGATGTTCCCGAAGGAATTATCTGTAATAAAGGAATCGAGCTGGAGGAATACCGTAAAAATATGCCGTAAAAAATCTGATTATCCTTGAGACTATTGAAAAACGCAAGCACTACCGGCGGAGGGGCTCGAACCCACACATCCTTGCGAATACCAGATTTTGAGTCTAGCGCGTCTGCCAATTCCGCCACGCCGGCGCAAATTCACTCCTGCATATACGTTATCGGTATTCTCTTTGCAAGGTTTGCTTATTGGATAAAAATTGATCGGCCCACCGTTGAATATCGGGCGACATGCGGATCAATTCCGGCCATTCTCGGGTGTATCCTTCAGTGGGGAGTTTACGTGTGGCGTCGAATCCCATATGCGTTCCTAGTGTAGGAATTGTTGGCGCATGATCTAATGCATCGCTGGGATTTTTTATGACGCTGGTATCTCGTTGAGGATCTGTATTGGCACAGAGACGAAATAAAACCTCACTCGTATTATGCACGTCACAGTCCTCATCTACGATCACGATATATTTGCTGAACATCATTTGTCCCATTCCCCAAAGACCATGCATGATTTTATAAGCCTGCCAGGCATATTGTTTACGGATACTGACAAATACCAGATTGTGAAAAACACCTTCTGCAGGAAGTGCAATGTCTTTGATCTCGGGGAAGTTCATTCGAAAAATAGGGAGGAAAATACGCACGCTCGCTTTCCCCATATAAAAGTCTTCCATTGGAGGAACTCCCACGATGGTAGCTGAATATACGGCTTGGCGTCGATACGTAAGCGCTGTGAGGTGAAAGATGGGATAGTCATCTAATGTGGTATAAAATCCCGTATGATCGCCAAAGGGACCTTCCGGCCGAAGTTCTCCAGGTTCCACGTATCCTTCGAGAATAAAATCGGAATGGGCGGGTACTTCGATGTCGATGGTTTCGCATTTTACTAATTCCACAGAACGACCTCGGACGAAGCCGGCAAAAAGAATTTCATCCAGTCCATCCGGCAAGGGGGCGGTAGCGGCGAAGGTCAGGGCAGGATCCCCTCCCAAAGCAACTGCTACTGGCATACGTTCTCCGCGTTCATAATACCGTTTTCCATGCCGAGCGGCGACTTTATGGATTTGCCAATGCATGCCGGTGGTGCGGCCGTCGTAGATTTGCATCCGGTACATACCCACGTTTCTTTCTCCGGTATCGGGATCTCTCGTGTAAACAGTCGGTAAAGTGATAAAACGTCCTCCATCTTGCGGCCAACATTTCAAGATGGGCAGTTCATTGAGCGAAATGGGATCTCCTTGACCTTTCGAATCATCAAAGCGATGAATCACTTCTTTACATGGTCCTGTGGAGACACGGCGAGGGCGGGCGTGCAGCAAGCTTAGTCCTTGGCGAAGGAGTGCCCCCACCTCTCGCAAATTCGTAGGGGGTTTAGCTTTTAGGATAAATTGGATTTGATCAGCCAATTCATCTATGGAAGTTTTTTCTAGAGCCATAGCCATGCGCCGATGGGATCCCATTGTGTTGATAGCTACTGGAAAAGCAGAGGGCTTTCCGTCGATCAGAGGCTGTTCGAATAGCAAGGCCTTCCCCCCCTCGGGTGATTTCATTTCTCGATCTGCAAGTTCGGTAATTTGAAGATCGGTATCTACTGGAGCGGCGATGCGTCTTAATTCACCGGCCTGTTCCAAGGCTTGCAAAAATTCAGAAAACGAGTCGTAAGCCATATAAAATTTGGAATACCCGATGAGTCATGGATATACAATAACGCTTTAAAAAAACGATTGCCATGTAACTACCAGAAGGCGTACTTTTCTATCCCCCCACTATTCAGGAGCCTTAGCTCAATTGGTTAGAGCGCTGCCCTGTCACGGCAGAGGTTGCGGGTTCGAGCCCCGTAGGCTCCGCGGTTTACTCTAGAAAAGACCACCGTCTTTCTTCTATGTCGCCCTATGTCGGGGTATTCCCGCGTAGAAGTGTTACAGTAAAGTGTTACATCATTCTCCCATGAAAGGCGGGCATGGGGAGGTGGCTAAACAGATTCGCGGTATCTATCGCCGCGGACTAATCTACTGGTATGCGAAGCAGGTTGCCGGCAAACGACACCACATTTCACTCGAAACTTCCGATCTTTCTGAGGCGATTCAGCGGGTCCAGACGTTTTCAGATGCCTCTCTGCTTCAGCCGGGGACATTGTTAAAATTTGCGGTAGAACGCTACATTCGCTACCGAAGGGACAGAAAAGAATGGTCTCTTTCCAGCGAGTACTCCTCAGCATACGTTTTGAGGAGTTTTGCCCGTTGGGCTGGGGAGATCACTCCGGGGGAAGTGACTAAACAGCTTATTGAAAAATACTATTCTGAGAGAATAGCCACTCGGAGTCCTCGGACAGCCCATGGTAACATCATGAAATTAAGGGCTTTTTTCCGCTGGTGTGTTGAAGTTGAGCGTTCGTGCCTTACCAATGTTGCGGCATTACTGAATTTGAAAGCCCCAAAGATAGCTGCTCGCAAAGACTTTTGCACAGCGGATCTTCGTGACCGATTGATTCGGGAATGTCCCCGCGAAGACCTAAAATTTGCGCTCTATTGTGGCTTCTACGCTGGACTCAGGTTCAACGAGATTGTGGAGGCAAAGGCTTTTTGGTTCGATTTGGAGGGTGGGATCTTGCATCTACGAAAGACAGCGACCATAGAATTCAAGGATGGGGAAGAACGCAGCGTTCCGTTGACACAGGAATTTCAGCAGTTTTTGCGTCAATATGGACTACGGGAACCTTACATGCTTCATCCGGAAATTCCGGCTCGCCGGAAAAATATCTACAGGTATGATTTTGGACGACCTTTCAAACTCTATATGGAATCCCAGAATGTGCCTTGGGTGACCCCTCACATTATGCGACACACGTTCGCCTCTTTATTGGCAAGCAAAGGAGTCTCCATTTACAAGATCTCTCGTTGGCTAGGAGATGGGGTAGGGGTTGTTCAAAGGCATTACGCGAAACTTCTTCCTAATGACCGTGAGATCGAAGTGGCATTTGGAAATTAGACTGATCATTCTGTGTAGAATGACGGTTTTTTAGAGCTGATTCTCTCAAAGATTCGTAACCTTCGGCGCATATTTTTTTCCAACAGGACAGAAGTTCGTCGTAATCGAAAAGGGTGATCCGTTTAGATTGAATCTTGGCCTTAATCCAGCCCGCTTCTTTAGCAAGCCGTAACATCCCTTCTCCGCCGAGGATTCGCTCAGCTTCTTCAATGGTTGCGGCTCTTCGGCGTTCAAGTAAAATTGTCGAATATTTCATTTTGAGTAATCGAGTGAATTTTATCAGTCGGTCACTATCGGCTTACATCGACATTTTTATTCCTTGTTTATAAAGTTCTCGCTTAGCTTCTTGAATAAGCGTGCTATTCTTCTGAGAATTAATTTTTGTGACGAGCGATTTTTTAAGTTCGGTATTTTCTGGTTTATTAATAAACTCGCGTACTTTTTCGCCATAAGATTCTCGCCTGTTTTGTTCATTCATTTTGGCCAACAGGTATTTGCGTTCCAGCTCTTCTCTCGGAAGTTCCTTGACGTAAGCCACTAATTTTTCACTATCTTTGATAAACTGGTTAAGTTTTTCATCGATTTCCGGATTTCTTTTAAATTGATGCTCCGATTGTTTTACAAGTGCCATAATATTATTCCTTAATTTCTTCCTCATCATTCTCCGGTTCCGATTCGATGTTACTCAGCCGATCGGTCAATGACTTCATGAATTTACGTGCGAGTTTCTTGGCATCCATTCCTGCCAGCTCTGTATTAATGATTGTCTCCGCTAGCTGTGGTATGGGCACCGAAAATCCGCTCCGGCCAATAATCTTGGCCGCACTTGTGAATGTTTCGTAAACATCTTCGTCTAATTTAATATTCATAGGTTTCATTGGTGTTGTTGAATTGGTTCATAAATTTGTGAAGGCCGGATCTTTTCCTTCAAAGCGGAATTCTCTTTCTCCAAAGCAGCTACTTTTTGTTCGGCGCTGGTTAATTGCTCTTTGGCAACACGAGCTTGTTCTTGGGCTGCTTCATAGTGAGCTTGTTGCTGCTGATTCTGCTGAGTTTTATCGGCAGTAAGATAGTAAGATCGCGATGCGCCAGCGCCTTTAGCGGCAGCCAGATTCCAATATCCGCTTTGTTCTTGTCGGTAAATGGTATGACGCTCATGAAGAGTATTAAAATCGGAGGGATCTACGTAACAACCTGCCTGGCAAGCTTTTACTTGCTACGAAAGTGCAATATTTTCATTTCGATCAGGAACGAAAGTTCCAACTAATTGCCGCTTCGGTTCCTTTTTTAAACCCACCGGAAGCTTTTGTTCAATTGGGCCGGCGCAGGCTGCCAGGAAAAAGAAAGGCAAGATCAAAAAGGCGTGGATCTTCATTGGGTAACTACGGTTTGGGTAAAAGGTGTTGTGATGGAATTGCCTACTCTTTGGATCCGCCAATTCGGGCGTCAGCTAGCGAAATGGTTTGGCGAACGTACAAATAAAAATAGGTTCCTGCGTCCACACGGACGTAATAAAGCTCCTTCATAGCTTCCAGCAGGCGACGCGCATAGATATCAGCTCCTGCACCGATGCCCTCGGAGAGCGCGTCTTGCCATCCGCCTTGAGAGACACTGGTTATATTTCCAAAGGGTCCCAGTTGGTTCATTTGTTCGGGAAATGCTCTAGCTCCAGCTGCTAATGCTGAGCCTAAGATGGCTTTGGCTTCGGCATATTTATCAAATTTGATTTGATATCCACGCAGCCCTCCAGAACCATCGGTTTCCGCCCATTTTTCCGAAGAAGTCCCATTCGGTGCATAGTCGAGTACGCTCGCTGCGATTTTGAGTTCTTTTCCGGATTCAATAAACACCAAAACAAATTTGTTCTGTGCTCCGATGCGATCTCGTGAACTAGATTTGAGTGCTTCTCCATGGACTTCGGTACCAGCCGGGATGATTAAGTTGCCACCAGGACCGTAGACATCCTTTGTCACATATCCGAAGATCGGCGTATCGAGGTTGGTGGATTCTATGGTATTGGCCAGTTGGCACTTTATTAGCTGGCCGAAGGGTAAGAATTCATCAGAAATTTGCGGATCAGTTTCCTTTTTTGCAAATATGGTCTGCGGAATTGGCGGAGGAGGATCTACGGTTTGTTCCGCAGCAGCTTGGATAACCCGCGAAATAACAGGTTCATCTCTGTGATCGGTCCTGTCTTTTCTGGGAACAAAAGGTTCGGAATTTTGGTAGTGGAATGAGTAGTAGCCGGTGCTAGCTGAAGCTGGCGCTGATGATGTGGCATTTGTCTCCTTGATGGCTTTACTGTTTTGGCTCTTCCGAAAATTGAAGATCCAGAGGATTAAGCCGACTATCACAAGGAATAAAAGGATTCTGGCGTACGGCTTCTTAAATTCTTCCAATATTCTGCGAAGATTGACATTCATAACTTGCCTCCCGCAGGTTTGTTGTCCCTGGGCTCTCGAATCACTAAAATGGACCAATTATTGTCCGGAGAGAGGTGATTGCGTCCTCCGGAGCCGTCTCCGGTAATGGCAAAAAACACGGGCGTTGTTGTATGAGGCGGTATAGACCCGGATGCATCTACGATGGATTGGGTATAGATTCGCTCTCCAAGTTTTACTGCCAAGTCCTGCGGCTTGTAGTGGATTGTGGTGTTGGAAGGGTTAACAAATTCCAGCCCGAAGACGAGTGTATCCTGAATCTCAAAGCGCCAGACGTTTTTGATTTTTACAGTAAAACTTTGGTAGGGATTTTCGATGTGAGGAGAGAAATGAAGCACTCCTTCCAAAGCATCCGGATGCTGCGCTTGAAAGAGGCTGTATGCTTTGGTTTTGTCTAATAGAGAAAGAAGTTGAGAAGGATGAATAGTGGTCCGCTCGGTGCGATTTTTATCAGGATTAAAGAGGGTGAGCGTTCTAAAGGGCTCGTTGCTTGCGACAAGATGAAGGATGTATGCCTTGCGGTTAAAGATGATGGTGAGATAATCTTCCGCCGATTTTTCCAGGGCGCGCAGCGTCACGTAATAGTTTCCGGGCACAAAGGAGATCAGAAAATTGGCATTAGGTTGTTCCTGGGTGGCAATGGATTTTCCGTAAAGGGCGGATATTTCAGAGGGGAACAGAATGGTTGTGGTCCCAACCTTCCAGGCTGTTGGAACTTCATAAACAACGAATTCATCCAGCGGTTTCTGGACGATGGAGCTTGCGTTTAGGGTCTGGACGGAAGCAAGAAAAGCAACGAGAATTGCGACACGAAATTGACGGCTGTGCTTAAATCGGAAGGAAATCATAATACCTTCTCCTCGTATGCGATATTCCTAACTAGAAGCGGGAAGAGCCCGTTGCCGACAATGTCGGGATTGCGTATAAATTCTATGTCGAGGTTAAATGTACGTGGTTCTTCAATTGCCAAGCCTTCAAAGGCACCAATTCGAATGAGATTCCCGCGGGCACGAACAATCCACGAGTCGTAGCTCTGCCCGCGGGCCGCTTTTAATTTCCTCGTGGAAAGGATATCGATGTTACTAATTTCGACTTTTTGGTGGATTTGTTTATCGGTAAAATATTGCGTCTGAGATTTAATAATTGTCTGTGCTTGCTCCCTCGCATTTTGCTCATAGAGTTTTTGAAGGAGTTCGGGATTGTCGGGTCCTGATGGGCTCCTTTGGAGCAAAGCGACGCACGCAAGTTTAGTTTGATATGCATAGAGTTGACCGGCCTCATTAAATGCTAATAATGGGCTATAGACGATCGTTCCAGCGGGATCGATAACTATCACTTTCTCCTGCTGTTTCAGAGCAAGGACCATCAAATAAGGGGCAGCTATGGCTGCCGTCAAACACACTGCTGCGATACTCATCCATAATTTGGCAGCAATGCGATTATTGGTGATAGCGTTAACTGCACTAAAAGTAGGAAGCTTGCTCATATTTCATACAATAGGGTTAGGCGGTCTTTGAACACTTCCCTCAGTAGAAGCAGTTTTACCAGTAGCAGCGGCATGCAAGCTCGATGCGACCTGTGCACCTCGCGAAACGTGTTGCGCACCGCTTGCCATATGCGAAAGTCCTCCCCAGGCTGCGGCAGTTCCTGCATTAGCTCCTGCCATTAATTTTCCAATGGCCAAAGGGGTCGCAATGTAAAGAAATGTTGGAACTAGTGCCGCGATTAACATAGCTCCTACCGCCGCAGGCCAACTGACTATCGTAAGTACACCACCTACAGCGGCACCTATTCCAGTACCCAGCATTCCTGTCAATACACTCGTCGTACCGAGGTAACTGAGAAACAAGTCCACAAAAATAAATCCAAGTGACCACATCGCCACACACAGAGAAGTCATGAGGAACCTAATTCCAATTGCCTGAGTATAACTAATTGCAAGTAGTGCAATCATTAATGGCGATACTGCTGTTAAGCAACCGATGGCATATATAAATGCTAATGGGAGGAGTTTCCATCGGAGTTGATCGACTCCGCGGTCAAAAGCTGAGGCGTTTGCTAAAAGTATAAATGTTTCCATAATTATTTGCTGTTCAATATTGCACTGCGAGCTTTTGCTGATTCCTGAGCAGCCTTCTCATCGAGCCTTCGATTAATTTCCGCATAGGCTGCCTGTTCCATTTTTTCCCTATTTTCATTAAGAGCCATGAGGAGCTTCAGACGCTCCTCGGAATTTGCCTCCATTTGATCCAAGCTGGAAAGCGCCGTTTGCGATGCTAGAAGCGAAGCCTGGAGTTTCTGCACCTCGGCATCCGTTTTCGCTCCCTTTAATTGAGAATTTAACTGTAGAATCTGCTTATCCAGCAAAACTCGATTTTTCTGTACTTCATCGATATTCTTTTCGTATTCCGTAAAAGCATTCTCGATTGCTCTGTATCTCTTCAGCGGATCGTTTGAGTCTCGGAACGCCGACATTCCGGTGTAAGAATTTGACTGAACATACCGCTCGATATCTATTTCTGCATCGTCATACAGCGATCGAATTGTTTCGGATGCATGTCGACTACGAGCAATCAGCCGCTGAATATCCCACAATGTATTCGGAATGTTATTATAATTTAAAAGATTTGAAAACGTATATGCATCGATATATCCGCTGACTACAGCTTTCAGATCACCGATTGCAGACCTCACATAATTTATTGCTTGGAGCTGTTGCTGTGTGGTTTGTAAAGTATTTTCCAGCGTTCTTAATTGGTCGACCCATTTGATCTGTTCCGCATTCCATTTCAGTTGTTGAAAGGTCAGTTGCGCGACGTCAACAACCGGCCAGCCGGTGGCATAAATGGAATGGATAGAAATGCTAATGGCTACAACTAGGAAAGAATAAGGTGCTTTCATTGTTCCACAGGGATGGTGATGGTGTAAGGAACGAGCTTCTCCGAGGCATTGGGGTCCGGAGGAATTACAAAGGAATAGCGCCGGACTCCTGGATTTTCCTGACAGCGCTTAAACTCGTATTCATAGAGATTGCGCTGAGCGAAATACTGCCTTTTGGCAGCGTCAGCCATGCCCGCAGAGTAGCCCTTGTGCCATTGACTACGAGGTGGGGTAGTAGAACTACATGCGGACAGGCTGACGAAACCCCCAACAAGAAGGAAAAATAGTGGTTTAATCATGAGGTTTTGAGCATTCTCCAAAATTCCGGAGAGTACGTTCGATGATTTGCGAAGTTCTCGTTCACGACGTTCAAAATCAGCTCCGGTACTTGATGCACAATAGAGCATTTCTTTGGAGGCTCGATTATGGAGAGTCCCGCAAAGCGGGGCGGTGGCATCCAAGTGATAATAGGTGAGCGAGGAATAACGATTTTTCTCATCGAGATGTTCGGGTAAGGGATAGCAGGTAATGACATCTTGAGCCGCTTTGGAGAGGTCAATGTCTTGCGCTAAGTCAACGACATCTCGGCGATCGTTAATACGGGTGAAGAAGAACTGCTTAGTATTTCCAAAGACGATCGGATGAATTTTAGACTCTTTAAATTGCGCATATTGTTGTATTATGGAGATAATCCAGGTGCTAAATTTAGAGAGCTGGGCGTAGAATTCCCGAATAACTTCCTATCCACCGTTAATGCCAATTGTCCGGGATGCCTCTTCAAACACCACCCGCTTACGAATGCTACGAGGGAGAGTAATGATGTGTTGTCTTCCGTAGTTAGCAATTAAAAATCCTGCAATTTCCTTCAACGCCTTATTGGATTCCGGAATGTAAGTAAGATCGAAATGGGTGTATTTGCCTTTTAGCTCCAGGGTGGAGTGACCACAGAGAAGTTGTTGCTCATTCCAAGGAGCAAGGAGTGTGGCGATTTGGTTGATTTCATCCCGATCATGCTCCGGAAATGGTGCCATGAGCATCATTTGCTGCAATTCCAGATGAATGGGATACTCCTCACGCTTAAACCAGGCATAAGCCATATTACGAATGAGTCGTTCCGCGGACGGGTCGGTCACGAAGGCTGAAATCCGATCGGATGAAAATTTGGAAAGAGCGATTAGCCGTTGTTCCTCTGAGAGTGATTGGAACTCAGCCCACGCTGCAAGAAAGGTGGACCCGGCTGGCATTACCGAGAGCTTATAAGTCTGAACGGCCATGGCCTGACGGGCAACTCGCTCTAGTCGCGATAGATCCTCCTCAAACCATTTCTCTGCAAAATCGCTATAGAGTTTCTCAACATATTGAGTGATTTGAGAGCGGCGCAGATTGCGTTTGTCTTCGTCTGCCGGTGCTCCGGAGAGTTTTAAAACTAAGGCGGCGGCCATGTTGATTTGCTCGGTAGTAAGTGGAGCGCCGTGGGTATCAAGGTAGTTGAGACACAGGTCTCCATCCTCCCGGATAATGATAGGCTTGGAACCCACTGCTTGTGTACAAATGCCGTAGGTGAGCCCCTCCTCAATGATGAGGGTATGGCCATAATAGGGATCAGTTTGGGTAAGCAGATCGGTAACGAATGCTGATTTGCCAGCCCGACTCATTCCCACTAAAGCGGCTAATTGAGGCGTATCGGAAATGAATGTTTTCACTCCAACTAAAGTATTATTAGGTCCATCGTACAAAGCTTCGGCTCCACCCAGGTGGCCTGTGAATGAACTGCTCATCGGCAAGAGACAACAGAGCCACGACGAATCCCCCTTATCTTGATGAGTGGTATAATTCCCGAAGCACCACCCCGGCCATGTTTGAGTCCATATGTTTTTCGTCGTGACTTCTGTTGAAATGTTACTTGTCCAGCACTGAGCATCTGCCATTTGGCCGAAGGCGCTTTCAATTAAGCGTGTCTTGGAAACAAGTTCTTGTTCGTTTTCCGCCCAGAGGTGAACGATGAAATCGTAATTGATAGGGACTACTGTTCCGGAGACGAGTTTATCAATCCGGGCCTCTCGATTTTGAATAGCAGTTAAGGTTTCGCGCCGACCTTCCGCTTGATAATCCCCCGTAAGGCGAGTTAATGCGTTTTGTTCTCTTTTCTTTTCATCTGAAACATTGAGAGCTCTTAAGTTGACGGTAATTGAATAATCCAGAAATGGCAGGTTGGTTAAGTGCCACATGATCCCAGGCCAAGCACGCTGAGGACGTCGTTTGAGAATAACAAAGTTGTGAAAGTACCAGTCGTAAAAACAACCGAAGTTCTTTCCTCCCTGGCAGCCCTGATTCCACCAGTTTTGCTGAATCGTTTCGGCGGGATTAAATTTTGTGAGCGGATCAAATCCCTCTCGTTTTAGGTACGATGGATTAAAGAATGTGGCATAGATGTTTGCCAGATCTGCATCGTCGAGGAGACGCATCGAGCCTCCCAATTGCTGTAATAAAGCTCCAATAACCCGCCGCTCTTGTTCAAAGGATTCATCAAATTGAGTGAGGACATTAAGGTTGTACTTTTGAAGCGCTTCTCTGTTAGCTCTCTTTGGAGGAGCTATGGAAACTTTTTTAGATAAATAAAGGGTGAGCTTTTCTCTGCGGAGTTTTCCTTCCTTTGCTTTGGCCAGATATCGATTGTAACGTTCGTTACGCTGTATTTCAGACCAGTTTCCAGGCTCACAATGTTTGTCGGTGTACTCTTTGTAAGCGGTTAATTCTTGGGCGTAATTCCCATTTACTTCCCATCGAAATTGCGCATGCAGCGTTGGCGAAAGTAAATGGAGGATGTGTCTGCAAATGTCTGAGAATTGTTCCAAAATCCCGTCGCTTGCCTGACGAAGATCCGGAAGAGAAAGATCATATCCCCTGGAGACAAATCCATGTGTACTCAGTTAATTCCAAATGATGAGGTTTTTAGCAATCCAGCCGTCTGGTGGGATCATGGGATTTCCTCCTGTTGTAGCGGGTGAGACTTGGAGGTGGGTTTCTGCTGCCAGCTTCTGCCGCAGATTAGTGTCTCTAATACATCCATATCATACCCCTTTGGCCGACATTCTCTGAGTGTAAAAACGTAAACGATTCCCAGAACGGCGGGCACCGTTCCATATCCGAGGGCCATCATTGGTGGGCAACTCCAGTAACTAAATGCGGCCACAGACACGATGACTCCGCTAACAACTCCTCCAATGAATATGAAAAGGCTACTTCCCTCCATTCCCCAAATTTTCCCCTCGGAATCATCTCCGGCCTGAGTATCGATAGTTTTCATAAGTACGTCTATTCTGCCCGTCCGGCGAGGACTCTATTTACCGATGTTGACGGTTGGTAGGTCACCTGCATTAAAAAGAGCCGAGGCGATCACTGATGCGAGTGCGATGATCACTGCGCCCAAAAGGGTGAGTTTGGCTTCATCAGGACGCCCGCTGCGCCATGCCCATCCAGATGAAATGATCATGATAATGGCCACGACGAAGGCCAGCTTAGCTACAAGTCCAAGAGCAAAACTCAACGCGCTATCAAACGCCGCTCCGAGAAAGAGGAATGAGTTCATTTTAATAAAATTACTTTATTCAAGATTGTTATCTTGGCCCCTTATGGTGTTAACACCCTCTCTTAAAAGCATTTGGATAGCCTCCGAAATTGAGAGGTTCTCAGATTTCGCAATTCTTGTGATATGTTCTTTTGTTTTTGAACCGATTTCAACTGTTAGGGGAATTTTGTGTGGTGACATAAATTTCCTCGTGGCGTTAACACCTGTCAAGAATTTTTCATTGTTTTATGAAATGACGTTGTTGCGCTAATTGTTTTTAGAAATTTTTGCTTCTTAATTTCAGCCTGCTTAATAAGAAGATTGCTCCACTATTTTAAAGCGTCGGAACAAAAATTGAAGACTTACAACAGTGTTTATTTGAGAATGCTAAGTACATATCAATCCGCAAAAATAATTGCAACTAATTTGTTATAAAATCATTAGAGCAACCTGTTGCAAATTTAAATGGATTGCAAGTATGCATGCCTTCTGCTTTTGAGGCCGTATTTCACGTTTTTCTATAGTCCATCCTCTAACACAATGGCAGATTTTAAATATAAGGATTTTATATTAAAGGTATTGAAAATTTCCCTTAAAAAAAGTCCTTGACTGGTGTTAACACCAGTGCTAGAGTAATCTCGTGCCTAGAAAAAGAGCTGAAGGAAAAGAACAAATTAATTCCTGGATAGATCAAGATCTTGCAAACGATATCCGGGAGATACAAAAGCGTCTGAAGCTTGCCCATATGAGTGATGCGGTAAAGCTTCTACTAGAAACTGGACTAAAAACGTACGCCCATAAACGACGTTCACAAATCCGCAAGGTGAAGTCACAAATTAAACCCAAAAAAACGAAAAATTGCTGAGCGGAAAAAGTTCTGAACACACAGATGTGTATCTATTCATTTGTTCAGCTTTATCCTGGTGTTAACACCTGTATTTATGACACTTATGAAAAAACCGAAAACGAATTTGATGGGTGAGTTTATCGCCTTTTGAGCCCGCGGGATTCGAAGAGCCGCACGGGAAGTATCTCCGCATCATTTCACCCAGGAGTTCTAACACTAACATTTTTATTTTCATTTTATTATGACACTTTCACCCGGACAAGTATTCAACCCTCACCGCGCATTTTATGGTTTGTGGATTCCACAGTGGCTCGAGGAACGCCGGGAGGTTTCTGAGAAAGCAAAGAAACTTTACGCGCACCTGACATTTTTTGCCGGCGGCAAAGGACGAGCATGGCCCTCTTACAACACCCTTGCCGAAAAGCTTCATGTTTCTCGCAGATACATCATCCAGCTCATTGGTGAGCTGTGCAGTCACCGGCTCATTCGAGTTACGCATGTCGATCCCAGCCGAGGTCATCGCGCGAATGTCTACGAATTCCTTTGGCACGAGTGGATGCAAAATGAAACCGATCATCAGTTTTCGATGACAGTGCATAAGGATACCCCTGGTGAAGCAGAGTTCACTAGCCCTAGTGAACCAGGGATCACTCCCCCTAGTGAACTCAGGAGCACTACCCTAGTGAACCCCAGTTCACCCAAAGAGAATAATAAGAAAAGAATAAATTATAAGAGAATTCAGGTAGGTAGGCCGATTACACAACCAAAGGCCGAAACTGCATCTCAACCGGAGAAACCTACCAACCAACCACCGCCCACTCCCTCGATTGGTCAGGAGCAGTGGATGGCAATGCTCCAAGAGGAACATCCCGATACGGATGTGGAAGGGGAATTAAAGTCTTTTCTAGCTCATTGCAACCGTACCGGGAGGAGCGCCAACCGACATGGATTCATCGGTTGGATCAAAAAAGCGAGCCCGGCTCTTCGAGTACCAGAACCTCAACCACTTTACACCTACTGAAAACTATGACCCTATCAACCAAAAAACGGAAGTGCAGCGATTGTGGCTTAACATTTGATGTTCACGATATCGAGTGGAACGGCGCTGTAGTCTTTTTGCAAAAACAGTGCGAGAAATGCGCAGAAGCTGCCTGGAAGGCGTTTGAATTAGAAGAGGAGGCAAGGCAACAGCGAGGCGAATAAAAGCCCGAGAAGAGGCGTTTAAAAAATTTGTCCACCGCTTTACCAAAATACCGATCTTTCGCAACTTCATCATAAGTTTCGTGATGCTGCAATGAACTGGCGTTACGGTCCACGGGGTTTAGGTCTCGTCGGGTTGTCTGGCAGGGGAAAAACCAGAGCTGCTTACATGCTGCTTAAACAAATGGTTTCGGATGGGAGGAAGGTTGGAGCTACAAATGCGGCCAACTTTTCCAAACTCTGCGTGGATCAATTCGCCGATGAGAGAGAGTATAGAGTAGCAGCTGAACGAGAAATTCAATCCGTATATCACGCCGATGTGTGGCTGCTCGATGATCTTGGACAACAGAGGACGACCGAGCGGGTTGAAAGCGAGATCTACGCACTATTAGAATATCGGGCAACTCGAAAGCTTCCAACTATTTGGACAAGTAATCTCAAGGGTGAGGCTTTGAAAGCGACGTTTAGTAAAAAGCGGGTCGAAGCCATCATGCGTCGCCTCATCCAATCTAATGACATCGCAACCGTTTGGGAGAGGTGAAGTCGTCACTCAAAAACATCTCTCATGCAAAAATTATCAAAAGTTCCCTGAGCTTATGGATCAAAAACGCATCCTAAAAGTTGACACTATCTTTCCGGACGCTCAAATTTTTGTAGGCGCTGCACTACGGAAATGTCCGGTTTGGACTCTCCAATTTCCACTTCGATTATGTCTCCAGCCACTAGCTCCGCAGCCGTTGCAAAGGAAGCTAAGCCTGGCAACAGAGGGACAAAGAGCCAAATCTTTTTTCCGTTTTCGTGTTGCACATAGAGATGAATTCCGGCGCGTTTGCCTTTCTGGAATGCGATTGTCTTGGAGCCCTTGCTATAGACAGCCTGGTCAATCCTGGCTTTCCAAGTACCCAGCGGACGATCTTTGGAATAAGCATCGCGGTCAAAATTTAGTTCTTCGAGATCTTTGTGACGTAAAGGCATGGCTTCAAATTTCAGTTGAATTCAGTTGCGAGTGGTTGGAGAGATCCGCTCTTTATGCGACAGCTCCTAGCCCTAATCTGCCTTATCGGAGCCGCTGCAAAACAACAAGTGAGGTACAAAATAACCACAACGTTCTGATCGCTAGCAAGTTTTTTCCGAAGCAAAATTACGGTTTCTCACTGCTTAATTTAGCTCTGGAAGCGCTCCAAAACCACCCTCTGTTACCAGTCGGTAAAGAGCCAAGACCTCCATTCGGAGTCATCGCAGAACCATGCCTTTCCCCCTATAGTCACAGTCGTGCCCCTAGGAAAAAGTCATGGCCGGATAGTGATTTTCCTAGGAAAATCACGTCCTCGTTTTTTCCGCTTCGCTTCAAAAACCTCTCCGCGCATCAGGTGCGCTCCGAGTTTGGCTCACTTTCGTTCGCAAATTTTTAGCAAGCCAATATGAAATCGAGAAATAATCCAAATCATGTTCAGTTTGCCTTCGATATCTCGGGGGAATCAAAAGCGCGTTTTGAAAAAATTCATCAGGCGCTGAAATCTAAAACAAAATCGCAAACGCTCGAAGCAATTATTCTGCAAGCTTCGCTTCAAGATATCGCAGGTCCGGATGTTCTTTCCCGAATTGAAACCAAAATCGATCACCTCACGGAACTCATCGAGATGGGATTATGAAAAACGGACAGATTTTCGCTCACAAATCTACCAATCGCGGTGTACTCGACATCGAGTATCTTGATGAGACTTCGCAGAAGAAAGAATGGTTGCGCGAGCGGGCTCTAAACAAAAGTGAAGTTGGAAAGAAACTCAAGGCATTCGCTGACTATGCATCAAAGGAAAGCATCGGACAGGTTCATTGTGGGGGATGCTTGCACAATATGGTGCGAATAAATCCCGATGGCACGAGTACCTCGCCTACATTCCTTTCAAATGAAGAACGGAAGAAAAGAATTGTTGAGAGTTGGCTCAAACATCTCGCCGCCTTCCCTTCATCTTCCAGGAAGCCTGTGATTCAACATCGACTGGTTCTTTCCAGGTCAACGCCTCAGCACGATGCGTTTGTCGCAGCAGGAATAAATCCTGACCAAGTTCTTCATGCGACCATGAAGAAGATTATGAGAAAATTTGCTGAGCGATTTCACGATGGAGATGAACTTCCCCCGAAATTGAGGAGAGCCCGAGGCAGTGATAAAGAAAGCACTGCAACATGCCAAAACCACCAAAAAACTACGATCAACAATTCAAAAAAAATGCAGTCAGTCTGCTGCTA
>JAHFTB010000001.1 GCA_023269545.1 Verrucomicrobiota bacterium
ATGCGGGAGTTTGCCTTTTTTTGTTTCCGTTTCCTCTCTTCTCTCTTCAGCCTCTTTTCACCTACTCATTTTTCTTTTTATTCCTAAAGTCTTATTTCCTTTTTCAGGGACGACTATGTATCACAAGCAAAGGGCATGTCCTGGTTGATATAGGAGGTTCTATAGCAAAATCCGGCAAAGTCCGTATAAAATGATAACAAGCATTTTATGTCCTACCTAATATAGACATGGAATTATTAACTGACATTATGCACTTTGAGAAGCCCTGGGAGCAAAAAAACCATTTTAGCCTACAAGGTTTCTCTTTTTTGCGTCACATCACTTATTAACACAAGATGTTGAAAAACATCCAGATGACTATCCCACCCTCTCTTCTTTTTACTTGGTCCTTTTGGCATAGAGCTCATCAAGCTTGGACTCAATTTTTCCATTCTAAAAAAACGCAACTGTAACGCTAGATTTAGCTTTAGAGGCAGTCCAAAAAGACTATAGCGTGGGTGTTTTACCAGAAGTTTTTCAGCTTAGGGAGGCTCGGCTCATATCCGTGGTGATATGGGCCGGTTTTGCCAACACTCCTCAGCGGGAAAAGAACGGCAATCCTTTGGGCGATCATTCTTTCAGCGGAGGACGCTGTTCTCAGTCAGCGTGTATCTATCATACACTCCTTCCTTCTTCCTTTGGGTCTTGTTCTACGCTGAAATCCCTGATCGCGCCGCCACTATAGTCTTTTTGGACAGGCTCTGAGGGAAGTTTCCTCGGATGACTCGGCTTAATTTTTACGGGAATTTGCAAAAAAACACAACGCGTGTATATTTCAATTCCTTAAATTAAAATATACATTTTATATGTCCATAGCATTAATTAGTTTAATAAATTACTTAATAAACACCAATCCAGTTGATTCAACTCCGTCTATTAATAAAGATAAAGAGTCAACACAAGATAGAAATCCTGAAATGGCAGAACCTCATCCGCAACAGACTCCTGCCAAAACTCAACAACTTAATAATAAAGTACTCCAAAAAACAACCGGCACCACAGATTATAATCAATACGAAAATACATATAATGATTTCAAAATCGCTCAAGAAACTTATAAAGCCAGGTTGGAAGATATTACGAGAACAAAGAAAGCTGTCCATTCGGCGCCTATCAAAGGAAGCGAAAAGAGGCATTTAGAGGAAAATTTGCAAGCAATAGAGAAGAATTTTAAAATGGGAAATTTGCATCATACTGAGATGTCTGATTTAAATTTCGGAAAGGTACAATTAAACATTTTATCTTCGGAAGTACTTCCGGAGATATTCTCCTACACAAATGAATGGGGACCCATGATACATCCCAGCACCGATATGATGGACCAAGTTTATCAAAATACGGTCGAAGTGTCGGATTTTAGAAACGCCAATGTGAGACTAGAGAATACCGATGACAATGGGCATAATAAAAAATCTCAAGCATTCAATAACACAGGCAGGAAGATGGCAGATGAAATTGCGTCAAAAACTCCGATCGTAATGCCGAAAGGAACAGAATATTTCATTACAACTCATGGGAGTGAAGGCAAAGAAAATCAATCATTTAAATTTGATGTAGATGCGGTGGTAATGCACAAATCACTAGTGCCTAAAGGGGTTAATATACTACAAGAGCTGCCCGCTATATTTATAATTACTCCGCGTCCGCTGGGGGAAGGCAGATCACAAGCCCTTCTCCTAGGTGATGGAATTAAATTACTTCCCAATGGTAGGTTAGTGCCCACATATAAGACAGAAGGCGCTCATGTCGTGGTGGAGAAACCAATTACCATTACGAAAGGAAGAGACTTTTACATTGAAAATATAGATGGCACATATGGCCTGCCTCAAAGGGAGAATGGAGATGTGATATTGGTTCCAAAAAATCAAGTGCCTAAAGATGTTAATATACTACAAGAGTTTCCCGCTGGTTCTGCTATTTTTGATACGGATTCCGCAGGAGGCGCACCATGGTCTAAGATTCCTGTCGACCCAAATACTGACTATGTTTTGCTAAGTATTTAGCTAAAAATATCATCCAGCATATATGTCACGAATTTATCACTCAGGACTATTTCCTGAGTGATAAATCACACAATGCGCGCTACTTTATAGAACCTGCTATACTTTAAAGATTGACAATTTTATTTTAATGCCACAGATACAACCTGTACTGTTGAATACAAATTTTTATCATTCAAATGATTATTGCGTTCGGGAGCAATCGCTCCTAAACAAGCAGATTATAGGCATAGCAACCCTTTCTGTGACGGCTCGAAGTCGGAGTGATGGAATTCTGAGAAAAGGAAACGTCTCGGTGGTAAAGGTAAGAGATCTGGTCACAGGGAATCTCGAATTTATTCCCAGAGAACGTTGTGGTGGAAAAGGACAACGGCAGATTAACGACGCCATCCCGGCAATTCTTACGCCGAAAACTCTCTCCGGTACTACAATTTAGAATATTCCAAAAATATAAAAGAGGAGCTAGTGCTCTTAACTTTTTTTATTCGAGATCTCCGCAGAAGGATACCTGCATGCCTAGTTCTTGCATTGTGGCAGCCTTGACTTTGAGTCCATGGATGGCTTCTTCTTTTCCGGGAGTATAAACTACGTGAATATGATTGGATTTGTGACGCGCCATCATTTGATCACGGTTAATGCCAGGTAATACAGCGTGAAGAATGGGCCATTGTGACGTGGTAAGATTCCAACGTTCTTCAGTTTCCTTTGCTGGCAATTCCACTGCCTGCAAGAGACCCGTATCATAAGCTAATTTTCCATCTTCGATATAGATGCGACTCCATACCAGCCACCCGGGTTTGGAAACTCCCTTTACGGTGCTCCCCCCTAGACGGAAATACATCGCAGGCTGTCTTTCACCCGTAGCTTCAGCCCAGCCCTTTGCAAAATGCGCGGGAGGCACACTTCCGGAAATTAATAATACCCAGACATAAGCATCGAGTTTTTCGTCCCGATAGTGCCGTCCCCATCGGAGATCATGCAGAGTATTTTCAGGCGGATAGCCTAGTTTGCGCCAGAGGTGATAAGTCACGAGCCCGTCCAAACCTGCACATTCATCCACTTCGTTAAAGTGAGGGAGAGCTTCTCCCAGAAAAAGTTCACGTCCATCTTCGGAATAAACGGGCGGCCGGTCGACATTATTAAGGGTGCCCTCAACAAGATCGGACGCTGGGGTCAGATCCGTCAGTCCAAGCTGATATTGGATACCAATCGTCCCGCAGCCAAACTGATCGGCCAAACGAACTGCCGCAATATACATTTTACATTGCTGGAGAATTTGCTGTTCGGTGAGATCTGATTCTTCATTGGTTCCCAGCTGGAATTTCATTCCTTTTTTGAGATACCATTCGTATGTGGCGCGCGCCTCATCATCCTTCACTGTCAGCATTTTAGCATAGAGGGTAGATTGACTCAGACGCTCTTTGAAGACTCCTGTCTGATGTAACAATTCATCGGGAATAATAGCATTGTACATCCCCATACAGCCTTCATCAAAAACGCCCATGATGACTTTTCTCCTTTTAAGGTCGCGTGCAAATTCCACTCCAATCTTTTCCGTAGTTGCAGGCACTTTTCCCTGTTCGTAGGAACGAATGTGTGATTGATCGTGTTTTACGACGCCGTTTTTCAGCCATTCGCGCAACCCTTTTACAAAGAATTCGTCGGTAAAATCTTCACTCCAGAGGGAGCTAAATTTTACACCCGCCTTAGTCAAACTGGCATTTAAGTTTAATAATCCCACCAAACCCGGCCAAGTACCACTCCAGTTGGCGATGGTCAAAATGGGTCCTCGATGGGACATCAAGCCGGCAAGAACATGGTTACTGTACATCCAGACCGCTTCAGCAACGATGAGCGGGGCATCCACCGGAATTTTCTCGAATACTTCCATTCCAAACTTCTGGCTGTCGATAAAACCGTGCTGCTTAACGGGATCGAATGGGTGGGCGCGTTGCAGAGAGCAACCTTCCTTTTCAACAGCTTTAACAATAAGAGTTTCCATAGCCGCTTGAGCAGGCTGGCAAACACGGTTTGCAGAGAGGCGTACATCTCCATTAGCAACCAGATAAATAGTTTTCATCAGGGTAATTCTTTTTTAATCTGTATTGAAAGGACTTACAGGAACACCGCAAAGCCTTCCTTTACAGAGGAAAAAATCCTAATATATAACTTGTCGGCTGACAAAATGTTTCGAAGTTGGACGGAAATACGCTCGGATTTTTTAAAAACGAATTTGAAGGAACTTCGCTCGCAACTTCCATCGAATTGTGGGGTGATAAGTGTCTTAAAAGCAAATGCCTATGGCCACGGGGCAGTTGAAGTTGCCACCGCTCTAAAAACTGACTCCCAAGCCTTTGCCGTGGCTTGTCTCTCCGAAGCTCTCACCCTTCGACAATCAGTTCCGGATCGCGACATCTTCATTTTGGGTCCTTCCGTCCCCACGGAACGCGGAGACGTGGTAAAGAATGGTTTCATTCCAACTGTTTCCTCCGCGGAAGAAGCCACTGAATATGCACAATATGCCGGTTCCCATCGTATCCGCATCAGTGTGAAAATTGACACTGGCATGGGAAGAATAGGAATTTGGCAAGATGATGCCCAAGCTGGCCTTGAGGCCATTTCACGGCTGCCCGCAATATCAGTTCATTCTATCGCAACCCATCTCCCTTCGGGGGACAAAGATCCTGTGTTCAGCCAGCAACAATTAGAGTGGATGCAGAAACACAGCGATGCTTTTCGCAAACTCTTCCCCGGCGTCCTCCTCCATGCATTAAATAGCGCCGGAATTCTGGAGTTTCCTCACTATGCCTTTGACTTAGTTCGACCCGGATTGGCGCTTTACGGCATTGCCTCTCCTCGAAAGCATCAACACCGACTCAAACCCGTATTATCTTGGAAAGCGCGCGTCATCAATGTTCGTGATGTCAACAAAGGACGCAGTATCAGTTATGGCCGAACTTATATCACCTCTAAGCTTTCCCGTTTGGCCACTCTCTCAGTGGGTTATGCGGACGGATACCCCTTGCAACTCTCCGGCAGCTCCGCATATGTTTTGATTCATGGACATCGTTGTCCGGTGGTAGGATGCATTACTATGGACCAAACTATTGTGGATGTGTCCGAGCATCCTACGGTTTCTCCGGGTGACGAAGTGGTTTTGATCGGGGAGCAACAGGCGGAAAAGATTACTGCATTCGATGTCGCAGACTGGGCAAACACGATTCCTTGGGAAATTCTGACGCGTATTCACCGAAGAGTCAGATGCGTATTTCTACCCTTGTATTAAGTGATGTGACGCAAAAAAGGGAAACCTTGTAGGCTAAAATGGTTTTTTTGCTCCCAGAGCTCCTCAAAGTGCATAACGTCAGTGATTAATGAAGCCCGTATAAAATGAACATGAATTTAGAAAAACCTTTGATTTTTGAACCAATTCCCATGGAACGCGTCTGGGGAGGCAGAAAATTGAGTACTTATGGAAAATCACTCCCTGAGGGAGTTCCTATTGGAGAGCTTTGGGAATTGGTGGACCGAGAAGACGCCCAGAGCATCGTGCAGTCTGGTCCTCTTCATGGTCAAACCCTGAATGCTCTTTGGAACAGCAAAAGAAAAGAAATATTCGGAGCTCGTTTGCTTGAATTTCCTTCTTCAAGATTTCCACTTCTTTTGAAGCTACTCGATGCCCATGAGCGTCTTTCCGTACAGGTTCACCCCCCCGAGCGGGTCGCTAAGGCCCTCAATGGCGAACCGAAGACTGAGGTCTGGTATTTCTTAAATGCAGCTCCCGATGCGAAAATCTATGCCGGCCTAAAAAAAGGCACCTCTCAGAGCACTTTTGAAACACTTCTCAAATCAGGCCGCGTTGAAGAAGTACTGCATGAAATTCCCGTTCATGTCGGAGGTTCCATCTTTATTCCCAGTGGGAGGATCCATGCCATTGGAGAACATAATGTTATCGTAGAAATTCAACAAAATAGCGATACGACTTTTCGAGTATACGATTGGAATCGCTCAGGCCTCGATGGCCGCCCGCGTCAGCTACATATTCAAGAATCCCTGGCTTCCATCGATTTTAGTGACTTCGAACCGCAATCCCAACCTGTAGCTCAGGATCTCGTGGCGGATTGCCCATTTTTCCGGGTCCGCTTCATGAAGATTTCCCAGCCAGTCCCGGCCTTCTCCACACCGGAATTTGCTCTCTATACTGTCGTCTCCGGAACTATTTTTTGTGGAGGAGAAGAATTTTCCGTCGGACAATCCTTCTTAGTGCCAGCACAATTATTCACAATGGAACTACATCCCAAAGGGGACGCCTCAGTTTTGCAAACCACCCTTGCCTAATATTCATTAAGCTTATACTGCACAACCTGTTACACAAAATTATTTTTGTGTCTGAGATCTATTCAAATGGCTATGCGGATTCCATCTGTAGGATACCTGGAAATTACAATTTCCATCGATCTAATATGGCTCTTTTCGAGCGGCATAACCGGTATTTTTCATCCTCTTACTTAGGGGCCAAAAGTTTGCCTTGCAAATTTTCCTATTGAGAAGAAAATAGGGACCGTTAGAATCGATTAGATATGTTGGTTGCGTGGCGAATCGTCAGGTGAGTTAGTCTCGATGGTGATTTGAAACCCGATACTCGGGGACAGCTTTGCAGCAGTCAGTTGCTTCTTTCACTCAAGATACAGATATATGAGACTATACGTTGGAAATCTTTCCTTTGACACCTCGGAAGACGAGCTGCGCACAGCGTTTGAGCAGTTTGGCACTATTACAGACGTGAAAATTATGCGCGATCATGACACCGATCGTTCCCGTGGATTTGGATTTATCGCCATGTCAAACGCTAGCGAAGGTGAAGCCGCTATCAATGGCTTACATGGAAAGAATCTTCATGGCCGCAATTTGACCGTAAACGAAGCTCGTCCTCGTGAAGACCGTGCTCAGGGTGGTGGCGGTGGCGGTGGCGGTGGCGGCGGTGGTGGTGGTGGCGGACGCCGTTTCCATGGAGGCGGAGGAAAACGTCCTTTCAGTGGATCACGTCGTTCCCAAGATTCTTAAATGGCATTTTTGGGAAAAATCTGCTTCAAAGCCCTTAGAATAAATCTAAACTTTTGTCTCTCTAATGGCTGAACGAGCGATTGAAACTGAAGGAACTATTGTAGCCGTTTTGGCAGGCACTATGTTCCATGTTGAACTAGAAAATAAACACCGGGTTTTGGCTCATATTTCCGGAAAAATGCGCAAGCGTTTTATCCGCCTTACCTTGGGTGACAAGGTAAAGATGGAAATTTCTCCATACGATTTAGACAAAGCTCGTATTACTTATCGCCTCCGATAACTAAGAAAATGTCCGTTGCCGTTTTCGCTTCTCTGTGATTTTACATGTCTTTTCGTGACCTCCGGCTTGGGGATTCTATTTTTCAAGCCATTCAAGAGGCTGGCTATATTGAGCCTACCCCTATTCAAGCGTCAGCCATTCCTGTAATCCTTGCTGGTCATGATTTGATAGGAATCGCACAGACTGGAACGGGTAAAACGGCAGCCTTTACTCTTCCCATTCTCGCCCGGCTTGCAGCTAGCAACCGGGCGAATTTGCCAAAGGCTCTCCTCCTGGCTCCCACTCGCGAACTCGCATTACAAATCGAGGAAAGCGTGAGGACGTATGGACGCCATCTTCCCTTGCGGGTAGCTACCATTTATGGTGGCGTGAGTGAACGCCCTCAAATTCAAGCCCTGAAAACGGGAGTCGATATCCTCATCGCCACTCCCGGTCGGCTACTTGAATTAGTTCGAGCAGGACACGGCAAATTAACTGAGATCAGTTTTCTGGTTTTGGATGAAGCGGATCGGATGTTGGACATGGGTTTTCTTCCGCAGATTCGGCGTATCATTAAAGCACTGCCCATTAAGAGGCAGACGCTTCTTTTCTCCGCCACACTTTCTCCGGAAATCGAAGTTCTCACCAAGGAATTTCTGCAACTGCCAAAAATCGTTCAAATTGGCCGTCGGTCGAACCCTGCCGAATCCGTCACCCAATTTATATACGAGGTGCCGCATCATCTCAAACAATCCCTGCTCATTCACCTCCTGGCGAATCCAAGAATGAATATGGTTCTTGTTTTTTCCCGTACTAAACACGGAGCTAATCGAATCGCTAGCAAATTAGAGAGCGCTGGAATTACGACTAGTGCCTTACATTCTAATCGTTCTCAAAATCAAAGATTGCGAGCCCTTCGCGATTTCAAATCGGGTGTCGCACGCGTTCTTGTCGCTACGGATATTGCCGCAAGAGGCATTGACGTGGATGGAATTTCTCATGTAGTCAATTTCGACTTGCCCATGCATCCGGAGGACTACGTTCACCGTATTGGGCGCACGGGACGCGCTCAGGCAATAGGAGATGCTATTAGCTTTGTTACGCCAGAAGACATGTCAGCTCTCCGCTCTTTGGAACGTTTTATTGGACGAGGAATCGTTCGGTCGCAAGCCGAAGGCTTTGACTTATCGGTGCCAGCACCTCCCCGAACTGAGGAAGAAAGACCTGCCCGTAGAGGCGGACAAGGCAATCATCAGCGGCCATATTCATCTCGCTCACAAAGGCAAAAACCTAAAAGGTAGCTCTCGGTTACTGCTTCGTCGCAAGTAGATCCATTTTAGGCTCCAGGGTCTACGAACTCATTGCTTCTTCAATTCTGGGAAATACCGGAGTTGCTGCACCTACTGTAAAGGGCACATTTAAGGCAAGATCAAGTTCAGTCAAGCTGAGGGAGGTCATGTTTAATTGACGCAACATCGCAGTGGATTCCTGCGGTACTATAGGAGCTAATAAGCTAGCAATCAGCCGTGTGCTTTCGCAGAGCATTTTTAGTACTCCCTCCAAACGGTCTTTTTGACCGGGATCTTTGGCTAAGCGCCAAGGCGCACAAGTCTCCACAAAAGTATTCGAACGGGTAACAATTTTTCCGATAGCCTCGATTGCAAGATTGATTTCGAAAGATTCCATATGAATAAGATATTCCTTCGAGTCCTGTATATTCTCTTTACTCAAGGCTTCTCCTTCAGGAAATTCATATCCGGATCGAATAGTTCCTCCCAAGTAGCGGTGGGTCATATTAAGAGTCCGGTTCAGAAGATTCCCTACCCCATTCGCCAATTCAGTATTATAAAGCATCACAAGCCGTTCTTCGCTAAAGTCCGCATCCTGGCCAGTGACAATATCGCGCACGAAATAATAGCGAAGTGCTCCCATCCCATACCGTAGAGCAAGTTCAGCCGGATCCACAGCATTTCCAAGGCTCTTACTCACCTTCATACCTTTTCGATTCCACCATCCGTGAACGAGCAAACGCGGAATTTGCTCATCGGAAAACCCCATGGCATGTAACATAATGGGCCAATAAATGGCATGCGCCGGCACCATGATATCTTTCCCAATGATGTGCAGTGCGGGCCAGCGGCTCCAAAAGTTTTTTTCTTCCTCCGGATCTTCGGAAAGATAGCCGGAAAAGCTAATATAATTAATGAGAGCATCGAACCAGACATAGGTCACGAATTCGGAATCAAATGGAAATTCTATTCCCCAGGACAGTCGCGATTTAGGACGCGAAATGCATAAATCTTGTCCTCCTCTTTGAATCGCATTGATTACCTCCGTTTGCCGAAAAGTGGGGGTCACAAACTGAGGATGATTCTTAATAAATTCCAGAAGCCAAGGAAGATGAACTGCCAATCGAAAATACCAATTTTCCTCTTCCAAAGAAATTACTTCCCCCCATTCTAGCCCAAATTCTCCGGCCTCATTCCGGTCTTTATCGGTTAAAAACTGCTCTTGTCGAACACTATAAAAACCCGAATGGGTAGATTTATAGAGATTTCCTGCTTCATAAAGTTTCTGTAAAATTTTACGAACCGTCTGCTGGTGGAGTGGATCCGTGGTAGCAGCCCAACGATCGTATGAAATTTCCAAAGAACTCCAAAGGGCAGTAAATTTTGCGGTTACTGAGTTCGAAAATTCCTGAGGAGAGATCCCTTGTTTTTCAGCTGCCTGTTTGACCTTTTGTCCATGCTGATCCACTCCGGTAATAAATAGAACCTCTCGTCCTCGCAAACGCTGAAAACGTGCAATCACATCAGCAAGAATTTTTTCGTAAGCATGCCCGATATGAGGTGCCGCGTTGGTATAATCAATCGCGGTAGTAAGAGTAAATAGTGGATGGTGAGATTTCATTATCTTAAAGCACAGTCAGTAAACGGATCTGCTCATGGGTGAGAAGAAGAATCCTTTTTGATTTTCCCTCCCCAGGAAAGGATACGGGCTTTGGCGCCGGCGGCTTCCGCTTCCTTAATTTGTTGATTTCTGACATAAAACAGCGAAAGGCTGGACCATGCCAGTTGGTCGTTCGGCCGCAATTCTATGGATCTCAGCCCTGCTTCTATTGCTTCTGAGTATCTTCCTATCTTCATAAGCGCCATTCCCAAAGCATGCCAGGCGTCAAAGTAGTCCGCTTGCATCTCCACACAACGCCGATATTTTTCGGCAGCAGCCTCTAATTCTCCAAGAGCAATATCAGCAGTGGCTTCGTCAAAAATCTCTTCGGGAGAAAGCCGGGCATCTTGGTCATCCATAGGGCCGATTTCGGTATCTGGCTAGTGTCATCCATCGGACAGACTGCATTTTATTTACTCCTGAGATTCTCCAATTTTTACGTTCTGTTTCCGTAAGTTTCATCACTCAGGAGGCTCGGATTCACATCTTTTGCCATATCTTTTATAACTGCCGTTAGGCATTTTTAGGAGCTCTGGGAGCAAAAAAACTATTTTAGCCCACAAGGTTTCCCTTTTTTGCGTCACATCACTTTTATAACTGACGTTACGTATTTTTAGAAGCTCTGGGAGCAAAAAAACCATTTTAGCCCACAAGGTTTCCCTTTTTTGCTCACATCACTTTTATAAGATCAAATCTGTTTGGCGGCCTCCACTAGTTGATGTGAATATTGGCTCTCTTTCGAGCGCCCTGCAACCACTCCAAAAACAGGAGGGTTTGTTTATTTTTTAGAAGCTGCGCTTTCAGCGAATCTTTTTTTTGAGCCAGTTCTGAAGAGTTTATGGCTTCGCGTGTTCGTAAAAAGACTGAAAAAGCTCCTTTTGGCGAAGGTTGAAGGGAGCTCAGCTGGCCCGGAGAGAGAAACAAAGCCACCTCATTATAAAGGGCATTTTCGGGCGAGGAGCTAGAATAGAGAGCTGTTCCCGAAATATTTTGGACTTTACCTCCTATCTTGGCGGTGGCTTCCGCGAGAGATTGTCCTTGGTAAAGTTGTTTGGAAATTGACGCTAATGCTGAACCTCCCTCTTCATATAATAGTTTTCTGGCAGCTTGCTTACGAAGAAAATCGAGCAACTCAGGATGTGCCTCTTCGAAGGAAAGTGGTCGCGAAGGAGTGATTGAATTCAATTCGAATACATAAAAATGTGTTTTTTGGGAACCTTCCAATGCTTCGCTGTGAGGTTCTTTTTGACTTAATTGGAATATGGCAGGCACTAAGTTCGGTAGATCTCCCTGAAAAGCCTCCGCACTCAGGCCACTTCCCGTTCTATCAATTGGCAAGGAAGTGTGGACGAGCAATCCGGCTTGGTGGGCGGTTTCCTCCAAGGAAATTTTATTTTCAGAAAGAGATTCGGAAAAGCCAGCCGCTTGATCCGCCACTGCTTGCAGAGCCTCCACCCGCTCCTTTCCTTGCAGCAGCTCTTTCTCTTTAGGCACCTTAAATACTACATACCGTACCGTTCGCGTCTCCGGAGATTTGAGCTCCGCAGATTGTTTTTCATATAGCTGTTTGATCTGATCTTCCGGAATTCGGACCTTATTTGCGTAGTTTTCCAAATCAAATGTGACTACTTGGAGGTTTTGCTTTTGATAACCGCGAAATGCGTTGCGGATTTCTTGATCAGACACAGTAACCGATCCGGTAACAATCTTCCGTACACTTGCAACTCGCAAAGAATTACGAATCAATTCCTCCAACTGATTTTCTCGTATCCCACGAGGAATGAGCTGATTCTTAATAAAACCGCGATATTTATCCGAATCAAATCGTCCCCCTGTCTGAAAAATTGGCCGCTCTGTAATAGCCAGTGCTACCTGACTATCTTTTGGCTCCACTCCCAAGGTTTTGGCTTCATGTTCAACAATCAGCTGGTTCAATATAAAATTATTCAGAGAAACGGATTCATCACGAGTCATGCCTCCAAGGGACTCCAGCATCTCATCGAGTCCCAATACAATGGCAAGCTGGTAATTCTCAGCAAGTCGGTGAACATCTTCCGGAGTCATCACGCTGCCATAAGCGGAACCCACTTTTCTTTTTCCTTCGTAGTCAATTGAACTCGTGCGGGTATAGAAAAATGTAAAAGCAAGAATCGTGAGAATCACTACAATCAGCATGAGAATACGCTGATGTTTACGAATGGCATTAAACATGAAAAGAAAACTGGAAAATACCTATTATAGCGAAACCGGTATAAAATGAGCATACATTTTCCTGGAATTTTTGATTCCAGCGAGGCGCAAAATAGAGGCCATATCTGAAGATACAGGCTTTAACGACACCTCTGCCTATTTCGGTTCCTTCGATTCTATGCCTCGTGCTATGGCGACCACTCATATTCACTTTTTATCAGGTAGAAATCCACCAATTTGCGCATTCCAAAGTATTCTATATAAACCTTGTTGCGTCAAAAGTTTCTCATGTGAACCATCTCCAACAATCTTCCCTTGGTCAAAAACTAAAATTCGATCCATGTGCAAAAGTGTGGAAAGGCGATGGGCAATCACAATGGTGGTCTTACCCTGCATGAGTTCCCACAAACTTTCTTGAATATTTTTCTCGGTTATCGAATCCAATTGAGAAGTGGCTTCGTCTAAAATTAGAATTGGAGCAGTTTTCAAAATAGCCCGCGCAATGGCAATCCGTTGGCGTTGACCACCCGACAGTTTAATACCTCGTTCTCCCACCAAAGACTCATAACCCTGTGGTAAGTTAACAATAAATTCGTGGGCATGCGCACGTTTTGCGGCATCAATAACTTCCTCATCGGTCGCTTGGATCCTCCCATAGCGGATATTTTCCATGAGCGTTCTATGAAATAATGATGGATCCTGCGGAATCATAGCGATGTAGCTCCGCAAGCTATCCTGAGTACAATTACGGATATCCTGTCCGTCAATGAGAATCCTTCCATCGTTTACATCATAAAGTCTGAAAATCAGATTTACGAATGTGGATTTTCCACTTCCTGAATAGCCAACCAGGCCAACTTTTTGGCCGCCTTCAATCACAACTGATTTTTTTTGAAAAAAGGGGTTGGCACTTTGATAGTAAAACTTAACTTGAAAAAAGGTGATCTCTCCCTTTGTAATGAGCAAATTTGAGGCATTTTCCTTATCCGTGATCCCCCAGGGAAGCAAAAGTCCGGCAAGACTCTGCTGACATTTTCCTACGGCTTTATTTAACTCATCCACTTGTTCCAGCGCCCACCAGGTCATATAACCGACTTCGACGGCCAGACCCAAAATCAGCGCAAAGTCACCTATACTGACCATCTGCTTCATCCTGAGTTCAATCAGGAAATAAAGCATAAATCCGAGCATGGCTGAGAGCGATAAGCCCTGAAGCATCTTAACTTTTAAATCAAACATTTCTTTTGTTCGAAATGTTCTTTTGGTTAAGAGCAATGCTTTTCCGAGGTATGATCCCTCATAAATACGTCTGGCAAAAATTCGGACGTTGTTGGCATTAGTAATACTATCGACCAGCTGTCCTGAAACAAGGGATTCAGAAGTAGCATGCAATTGCGAAAAATCGATCATACGTTTCGACATGCGCAGACTCAGTATGACAAATACCACTAACCATATGAGCAAAGCGTAAAAAAATCTCGGATTCACATAGTACATGCTGATGAAGGCCACTATGAGCAATGAAATACTTCTCAGAATGTGTCGGGATAGTTCATGGATGATACGCTCCATATTATCCGCCAGAGTATTAATCTGACTGGAAATCCGACCCGCCAGATTATCTTGAAAAAATTGATACGACTGGTTGTGAACATACTCAAATGTTTCGCTAATAATTTGATTTTTGATGACCGGCTGAAATTTATAATTCAGATACCCCATTCCTCTCCAACAGAGATTATGTATCTCAAAATTTACAATGAGTAGAACAGCCAGTAGAAATATCCGAGATGTCACCTGATCGACCTGCGCTGCTCCAAAAAAATCGATCATATACTTAATAAGTATATTATTAATCGGAGCCCAAAATCCGGTAATCACAGCAAGGCAACAAAAAAGTATAGTAAAAAACTGATACTCCTTTAAAAAGTGCCATATAAATGGCCATAAGTGTCTCGGTAACGTGGACTTCATATCTTCCTTCTTAAATATCCCAGTGATTCGTTACGAACAACCCTCTTTCCATAGCCCAACGTTGTTGCATTTCTCTTGCCCTCAAATTTATAGGAATCATGCACCAAGGAACTTTCAAAGTCTGAAACAGGCCTTTCCTTATCCCCTTTGAATTTTACAGTAAAGAAAGGGAATAGAAAAGGAAAAAATACGGCGTCCCTGATCATTTTTACGGACTTCGCTATATGTCATCTCCGAAGTGTTTCAATACATCCGGAAATAGATTGCCATACGATCTCATCCTAAGAGGAGGTGGCTCTCCAAATTGAGTCAATCCTGAAACATGCCGAACTAAGTTACTTACATCGTTATTATGCCTTTTCGTATCTGACAGGGCATTTATAAAGCCTACAGCTTAAAAAAAGCTGCAAATTTCTTGGCAAGAGCTGTGCAGAGCAAATGACAACCGTAATTGCCAGTTTTAACTTCGGACTTGCCACGGGAATTTTAGCATTGGAATTCCTATGCTTATAAAAACTTAAAAACTTCTTCATATTATTTAATTTATGATTACCACCAATAAATATTTGTTATGCGTATTCCTATCATTTATTATAGTTCATACAGCCAGCGCTACGGGAGGGAAACGCATCTATATTAATAAAAACAACCAAACATTAACCGCGTACGAAGGGGATCGGGTTGTTCTTAGTAGCAAAATCAGCAGCGGAAAATCCAGGAGTCCCACACCAAACGGAAGCTTTCAAGTGGGCGTAATGGAAAGAATGCATCGATCCAGACTCTATAAGAATGCTCCCATGCCATATAGCATGCAGTTCTCCAACCACTACTTCATTCATGGTTTCAGTAGTGTCCCTAACTACCCAGCCTCTCATGGTTGCGTGAGGATGCCTATTGGCAATGCTCAGAGACTCTTTAACTGGGCAACGCCGGGAACTCCCGTTACAGTTGGGAACAAGCAAAGCGGCGCACGGAAAAAAATGGCCGCTACTACCCCACGAAAGGTTAAAGTGATTAAGGTAAAGACTGTCCCAAAAAATCAAGATGACTTCGAAACCCTGGAATAACGGACTATCTTCATTTGCGAATTTTCTCGAAGGGTGAGACTCTGGTAAAATTCTTTTTCAAAAACAGGAAAGAAGGTGTCACCTTTCAGAGAGCCTTTTCCTTTTACATGTGTCACAAAAATCTGGTCGCACCAGGGCAGCAGAGCTCGATAAATCAATGCCCCTCCAATCACGAATGCTTCGACTGTTTCGCATAGTTGAACTACGGACTGCAAGTCGGATACATAAAGCACGTCCTGCAAGGACAGTTTTTTTGGTTGCTGCGAAAGCACGATATTTTTTCTACCCGGCAGGGGACGTCCGATGGATTCATAGGTCTTGCGTCCCATGACCACGGTCTTGCCCCAGGTCGTTTCCTTAAAAAATCTCAGATCTTCAGGAAGGTGCCAGGGAATTTTTCCGTCACAACCGATCACGCGATTGTCTGCCATCGCAACAATCGCTTTCATACGGCGATAGGAGCCTTGATAGGGGGATGGGGATCGTATCCGAGGAGGGCAAAGTCTTCGAAAGAAAATTGACGAAGTTCCCGAATGTCAGGGTTGAGCTGCATTTGAGGTAAAGGACGGCATTTTCTTTGAAGTTGCCGCCGTGCCTGCTCCAAGTGGTTTTGGTAAAGATGGAGATCTCCGAAGGTATGAATAAACTCACCGGGGCGAAGTCCGCAGACCTGGGCTATCATGAGCGTCAAAAGTGAATAGGAAGCGATATTGAATGGAACCCCTAGGAATAAATCCGCACTGCGCTGATAAAGTTGACAACTCAGTTCGCCGTCTTGAACGTAAAATTGAAAAAGTGCATGACAGGGGGCTAAACTCATGCGGTCCAATTCCCCCACATTCCATGAGGAAACGACCAGACGTCGACTGTCCGGATTATTTTGAATCTCACTGACCACCGAATCAATCTGATCGATCGAGCGCCCTTCTGGCGTCCGCCAATCGCGCCATTGAGCGCCATAAATGCGTCCCAGATCGCCGGAAGCATTGGCCCATTCGTCCCAGATATGGACCTGATGGTCCTTTAAGTATCGAATATTGGTATCGCCCCGCAGAAACCAGAGGAGTTCGTAAATAATTGAGCGTAGGTGCAATTTCTTTGTGGTGAGAAGCGGAAAGGACTGGCGCAAATCAAAACGTTCCTGCGTACCAAAAACGGATAAAGTACCGGTTCCAGTGCGGTCAGATTTGAATTTTCCTTTTTCGAGGACGCATTGAAGAAGTCGTTGATACTGCTCCATCGCACGATTCTATCGAAAAGAGAAGAGAAACTGAAATGTCTGATTGCAAAAATCTTTACCCCCGAAAATCCCCTGCGTTACATTTTAAGAAATGTTTGATCTGAGAGTACTGGGAAGCGGTAGCGCCGGAAATGCCATGCTGATCCAGTCAGATTCGACAGCACTGCTTGTGGATGCGGGGTTAAGTGCAAAACAGCTCACCACACGTTTACAACAGTGTGGCGTACATCCCTCCGCTCTCAGCGGCTTGCTTCTTACTCACGAACATTCCGACCACGCCGCGGGACTGCGTATCTTTTGTGCCAAGTATGAAATCCCTTGTTATTGTAATCCGCTGACCGCCGAAGCCCTAAAAGTGGCGCTCGTGGATGTCCCACGCCGCCTTTTTACCAATGGAACAGAATTTACGATTGGCGACATTGAGATTCGCCCTTTTTCCGTTCCGCATGATGCTGCCGATCCTCTCGGATTCTGTTTGGCACATGATGGAGTTTTCTTCGGAATTCTTACCGATCTTGGACATGCGACTCGGTTGGTATTGGAATCGCTTCGTGGAATTCACGGATTATTCATCGAAACTAATTATGATGAAACCCTTCTTCAGCTCGATAGCAAGCGACCCTGGTCCGTCAAACAGCGTATTCTTTCGCGACATGGACATCTTTCCAATACCGGAGCAGCACAAGTAGTGCGACAGCTCTTGGATTCTTCTCCCTTAAATCAAGTGATTTTGGGACACCTCAGTAAGGATTGCAACCGTCCGGAACTGGCCATCCGGCAAATGCGTCAGGAATTCGACACCGCAGGTCGGTCCTCTACAAAAGTCTGTTGCGCCACCCAAGAGGTGATCTCTGAAAAAATCCTTATCCAGTAAAAGCGAAGACTCAGCCTCGGTGGGGGTATTTCAAAATTAAATAAATCCAATTCAGCGCCGCTGCGGACAGAAGAATCGTCCGAAAAACAGTGTGTTGCCGTTGGGAAAAACTCATGCGCAGCGCAGGCAACCGTAAAAACAGCACTCCCGAAGCATAGAGCACGTAAAGCGATCCTGCTCCGCAGGTTAACACCACCAAAGGATTCCAAAAAAATGCTTCCGCGATTTTTCCTTCCATCAACATTGAAATCGCATGCGTCCCTCCACAAGTGGAACAGGGCCATCCCGTCAATCTATGGAAAAGGCAGGGGGGATGAATAAACCCATACCCTCTCCACAGAATGAGAACTATGAGAGTGGAAATCACTACCATCAGCCCTAAAAACTCGGGCCTGGAGCGAGCACTTTGTGAATTCAAAACTTCAATGCGGTTTCGCTAGAGAAAATCCTGCAAAGGCGATTCCTGCCGCCACAAAGGCACAACAACAAAGGGGAAGAAAAAAAACGGCCAGAGCGGCACGCCAACCTTCAATTCGATTCACTTGTTTCAGGCCGACAATCAACAACCACAAGTCGAGTACTATTGCAATCAAAACGCCTAAGAAAGGAATCACACGAAAAATAGCGGTACTGGCATCCGAATAACAGGCGACCCGAAACGTGGATTCAAACCCTTTATGAGCTCCTCCCGTAAGGTATAATACCATGTGGAGTAAACCGGCTCGAAGAAAACTGCCGACCGTCGCCAGGACGGGCATTAATACAATTGCCATAGCCACATTGGCCAAATTGAGAGATTGTACTTCAAAAAAATTCGCCGGATAGTCAGCTGCGTTAGGCAGGTTCCGGACAAAATGTTTGAGGACAGTGGTATATAAGGAACCATAAGGGAGCGTCAATATTCCCACTGCGACCGACAGCAAAATTGTGTAAAGGAGGGGAGAGACTAAATCGCCTTCCGTCCGCATCTTCGAAAAAACCTGCTTGGGTTGAGTCAGGATTCTCCCGATTGTCCGTAACAGCGCTTGTAAAAATCCCACCTCCTGTCTTCTCTCCCAAGGAGGTTCTAGAGGAAGGATCGCAGGTGGCACTTCTTGGACAGGTAACAGGGGTGCCACTTCTACGACAGAAGGAAGATCCTGAAATTCGGAAAGGGTTTTCCAGGCTTCCATGCCCGGCGACCATCCCAGGTCAGTAGGAAGAAAACGTCCGGATACCAAACCAGCAGACACGTCCTCCGGAGAGAATTGGCCAAGGGATTGCCGGTCTCTATTAATGTGGATGGGGCTCATACTTATTCGTGCCTAACCCAATAGCAGCCCCCTGTCCATAATTCGTTCACACACCCAGGTAAAAGTTGAAACAACAATGCCCCTTTGTTATCTATCCGTAATATGCCAACTATCGCTTCTGATTCGCTACCGCTCGGCCACACCCTTCCTTCTTTTTCATTGCCAGACGTAGTCGAAGGAACTGTGGTATCTGATCAAAATGTATGCGCATCGAAGGCACTGTTGATCTCATTCCTATGCCGGCATTGCCCATATGTAGTTCATATCCGAGAGGCACTTATGCAGTTAGCTGCGGATTACCAACCGAGAGGCACGATTTTTCTGGGAATAAGTTCCAATGACCCAGAACAATACTCCGACGATGCGCCAGAAAAGCTTCGGGAAATGGCTATGAACTGTGGGTTTTCATTTCCCCTTCTTTTTGATGAAACCCAACAAGTGGCGCGAGCTTTTACAGCAACTTGTACCCCTGATTTTTTCCTTTTTGATTCCCAAAGCAAACTGGCTTACCACGGCCGCTTGGATGACAGCACTCCTGGCAATGGGCGCCCTCTCACTGGAAAAGATCTCCGCAATGCACTGGATGCTGTTTTGGCCGCGCAGCCTGTTCCCGGCACTCAGCTTCCAAGCATGGGCTGTGGTATTAAGTGGAAAGCGAAGCCCGTATAAAATGAGTTCGAATTTACCCAGGACTTACGCAGATTCCGGAGAAAAGCTCGCTCGTTTTCCTCTGTTTTTGCGGAAGTCTACTCCTTCCTTCGGGCCTTGTTCTACGCTGAAATCTCTGATCGCGCCGCCGCTATAGTCTTTTGGGACAGGCTCTCAGGTATTTTTATCGAAGTAGATGGGTACTCCCGCCTTCTTGGCAGCTTTGCGAAGATCCTTGTCTAGTGTTGCAATCGGTAGGCTCAGCCTGCGTGCCAACTCAAGATATTGGGCATCGTAACCAGAAAGCTTAAATTCCCTAGATATCGCAGCGACTGTTAACTGGACGCGTGAGGGAGCCGCTGCGTCGCGTTCGATTGGCAACTGTCCTAACTGGTAGATAAAGTTCGTAAAGGCAGATTCACCGAACTCACCAGCATCCTCAGCACAACGAAGTATGTGAATAATTTCCGTATACCAGAGTGCCGGGACCGTAGCGCATGTCACATCGAATGAATCGAGCACCGCGTCAGCATAAGCACGATCGGTTATTGATCCGTCTTGCATTGCCCAGCGAATTGTGACGGACGCATCCAAGATAAAATTACTGGTCATCCGCGTCGTCCTCGCAGGCGCATTGCAGAGAATTGCCGTTGATCAATCCTACCTGTACGCATGGCTTTAATTGCAGCGACTGCTTTTTCCGTCTGTTGCGTCGCACGACTGGCCGCGGGCACCAGATCTGCCACAGGCTCACCCCGATTTGTGATGGTGACTCGTTCGCCCTGCTCTACCTGCTTGAGAATAGCGGGCAGTTTTGTCTTTGCCTCATAGACACCGTATTCGTGTGTAATTACTTCCGCTTCCATAAGAAGATCTAGTCTACATATCAGATCAGATTGTTGCAAGGCATAATTTTTGAGAATGTTGCCCTATGGATAGTGATTGGAAATTCTCAGAACTTACGCAAAAACAGGGGAAACCCAGCAAGTTTTTCTTCGGAATCTGCGTAAGTCCTGATTTAAAATATTTTCACGAAATACGTCCCCTTCGGCAGACCGATAAGACGTGATCCGTTATCAACAGAATTCATCCAGGCTGATAGCCTTCTGAATTCTTAGATTTTCGTACCCGTTCTTTGCGTTAAACCATAACTCGTTTTCCATTGACGTGTGGCACGGTCCTCTCGATTATCCCGCGATTCGGAAAAAAGACGTTCTGATTTATGGGAAGTAACAGCCTTTTCGATCAAAGGCGTCGCTTGTTGAAGTCTTGTACGCGTCTTTGCAAAAACAGTATTTTTTTTGATTTTCTTTTTCATCACGTTTTTTGTTTCCCAAAAGTGCTCCTATAGCGAAATTCCCCTAAAATAAGTATGAGTGGTCCGGAATTTTATTTCAGAATTTGTTCCAAAAAATTGGCCATCTCCGTAGAGATGGACAGTTTTGGGGAACAAGGCTTGGGGCAAAAATAACAACAAGGCATACTCATTTCAAAAGAATTTCGCTATACTAAAAGATAGCGCGAAAATAAGGAAAAACAGGGTTTTTTTTGGAAATGGAAAAAACTCTTTGCGGAGGGCGGATTGAGAAAAGAAAATTCCCTGAAGTGCTTGAATGAGAGGCTACTGCCAGATCCGCAGAATTCTATTACGGCAAAGTACAGATTGCTAAATTTAAAAATAATTCCTGGCTCTTTGCGCTAAGAATCAGGCGGATATATTACTACCACTTTAGCGACAGAGTCCACTGAAATACCCATCTTTTAAGATGAAATGCGGTTGCTCTATTTCGAATCCATTCACATTTTTATTTATTATTATTTACCTCCATGAACGCCATCCCCAGTCAGTCCCTTTATCTTACATCACCCCCAAAAAATAATTTCTCCTCAAGAAATTTTGAAGTTCATTCCGATCCACCCATACCGTTCGTTGCGCGGACTTCCTCAGATAATACGAAGCGAAATTCCCAATTAAACTGTCATCTTCATCTCGGAAAATTTTCCGAGAGGACCTATCGACTGAAACGCGAGGCCACTCCTTCCTCTGATCATCCCTCCGCAACAGCTTTCCCTCGACGGCAGCAACAAAAGGCAATCGAAATATTCACTCGCTATTCGGAAAAAATTCAAACGATTTTGAGCTCATCCGTATTTACCCCCCAACAAAGAGCAAAACTAGAGCCTCTCATCGAGCGCTCACGTGAGATTCTTTTCCATGCTACCCAAGAACTAAAAAATGTTTCTTCCCTTCAAACAGAAAAATTAATCCAATTAGGACAGGATATCACGCTTCACCTCACCCCGGCCTGGAAAACGATCTTGTCACCTTTTGGCTATGCATTCGGAGAACAAGCTCAGACTTTTTTGTTGAAACTCGGCGAACGTGTCGACAATGAATTAAACGCAATCGGCCTGACACAACCCCTACCTGACGCAGACAAATGGAAGTTCATTCAACGCATTCAAACATGCATCGACGAAATCAAATTGTCCAAACACCTAGACACCGATCCCCTTCCACAGAATTCAGTGGCACAACTTCGAACAGCCTTTGATCAACGGAAAAATCTGTTTGTTAATGCGGCGGAGCAGATCAGACGCGCTCGATCCTGTTTGGAAGCTTATAACGTCCTCCATACTCTTCGGGATAGTATCTCTCAAGGGAGCTCCGGATTGCAGCACCTCCTCAGATCACCTCAAAGCGATCTCTTAGACAATTGGATCAATGGTTTTTCAGCAGAGATTCTTGTGTTGCTGCAGACGATCTCGCCAAGGCATAGCGAAGCCCGTATAAAATGATTGATATGAAATTTAGGTTGAGGTTCCATGGCCCTGGTTCAATGTGAGTACATGGTCACAAAACTACTTCACACTCGCTATCGAGTCCATGATCTGGATAAAACCACAAATTTTTATCGTGAGGTTCTTGGATTGAAAGAAGTTAGCCGCTCCACGAGTGACCGAGGGTCACAGCTTGTCTTTTTTAAGGCACCTTGCAGCGAAGAGCTCATTGAAATCTGTAAATACGATGCGAGCGGTCCTGTCCAAGTAGGATCCGACCTCACACATCTTGCATTTGAAGTAGAGGACATGAAGGCCTTTGCAGCACACGCCGAAAAATTAGGCTATCCTCTTTCTGATGGTCCTCAGGAAACCTCAAGCGGGTCTCTCATCGCTTTCATAGATGCACCGGAGGGATATGAAATCGAATTGATCCAGCCAAAAGCCTGACAAATATTAAAGATCGGACTGACGCAAAAATAGGGGAAAACGAGCGAGCTTTTCTCCGGAGTTTGCGTAAGTCCTGAAAGATATTTTATACGGGCTTCGTTATAGGAAGTTCCGGATATTCTCTATGATTTGAGGAATCCGTCTTCTCGGGAGAAGACATGGTGACTTCGGGATATTCGAAGACTCTCCCCTCGTAATTACGAATCACCACCTTCTCTTCGTTATGCAGTAGCACATATTCGGGATTGATAGGAACTTTGCCCCCTCCTCCCGGAGCATCAATGACATACTGGGGAATAGCGTATCCTGAAGTATGTCCACGAAGTCCTTCGATAATCTCGATTCCTTTACTGACAGGCACCCGCAGATGATTCGAGCCTCGAATCAGGTCGCATTGATATAAATAATAGGGTCTCACTCGACAGAGCAGCAACTTGTGTACGAGCTCGCGCATGACCTCCACATCGTCATTGACACCGGCAAGTAACACACTTTGATTTCCCAATGGAATTCCATGGTTCGCAAGACGCTCCAGCGCTTCCCGGACCTCCAAAGTCAGCTCCTTGGGATGATTGACATGGACACTCATCCAAAGAGGATGGAATTTTTGTAGCATGGCACAAAGTTTCGGCGTGATCCGCTGCGGAAGAAAAATGGGAATGCGTGTTCCAATCCGTAAAAACTCAAGGTGTGGAATCGCTCGCAAGCGACTCAACAATTGTTCTAATTTTTCATCGGAAAAGAGAAGAGCATCACCTCCCGAAAGGAGAACATCCCGTACCTCCCGATGTTCTGCCAAGTAGGCCAGAGCCTGCTCAAAATCAGTATGCAATTCTTGTTCCCCCACTCCGCTGACCACCCGACTTCGCGTGCAGTATCGACAATAAGCCGCACAGCGATCCGTCACTAAGAAGAGGACTCGATCCGGGTAACGATGTACGAGACCCGGCACCGGCATATGAGAATCCTCTCCACAGGGATCTGCCATCTCGGCTACCGACGTCTGCCCTTCCTCGAATCGAGGAATCACTTGACGCCGAATCGGACAGGCAACGTCTTGGGTGTTTATCAAATTAAAGAAGTGCGGTGTAATTGCCATGGCCAGTTTGTTTCCGGCCAACAATACCCCAGCACGTTCTTCCGCACTCAAGTGCAAGCGCTTCTCCAATTCCTTGAGATCAATCACCCGATTACGCAATTGCCAGTGCCAATCCGCCCAATCCTTTTCGGGAGCCGTTGGCCAATGCCCGGGAGCGTGCGAAACAAACCGGGCTGCTCCCCTAGCTAAATTATGGTCCATATTCAGTAGCTCGTGAAGGGTAAGCAACCAGTTTAATTTGTCAACCGATGTGAATACATTCTTTGTCCTACATGATATTCGCAAATGAAGGACCCTGTACGCTGCCTAAAAGTTAAGGAATTTTGAAGACTGAGAACTCCCTGTGAGGCAAGAGATGTACAGTATTTAGCATATCTTGCTTATTTGTAGTGAGATGCATTTATTTTCTCTGTCTCCTCCTCCGATGCAATGACTCCTATTGATGAGAGAGCAGGTGGTTGGAAGCAAAATTCCGAAGAGAAAAATCCCGGATAAATTTTATCAGCAACCCCGCATATCTATTAAAATGTGTAGTTTAAGCCAATAAGTACACCATGCGACACAATGTCCCCTCCGCCAAACTGGGGGTTGTAGTAACAATAGCTGCCCAGCCGAGGGTTGAGTTGCGCAACGAAACCAGCCGTACCGAAAGCGTTGTTGCGCGCTCCGGTAACACTGGTCAACTGAAAAGAAGAACCGGAGTTCCATGTCGCGATAAACTTCTGTCCATAATTGAGATATTCATGTTGCCAGGCAAGCCCGAGCACAGGGATGATTTTGCAATTAGGGAATATTTCCCAAAGATAAGAGAGAGTGCCACCCAAAGTGGAGACCAGTGAATTTGCACTCTGTCCGCTTCCTCTCAGGTTGAGGTTGCCTGCCCCCGTTTCCTGGAAAGAAGAGATTGCCAAATAGGTATACTGAATCGATAGATTCATCCCCAATCGCCACTTTCCCCACAACGCCTCGTATCCGCCCCCTAGCAAGGAATTCAATTCGCCTGCAGAGGGATAACTACGAGCGGCCCAATTTTTGCTTCCAAAATTTAGGGAGCGATTCAGCCCAATACTGTGAAAACCGCCACCCACAATTCCATTCATATAGAATCCATTCCAGCGGCTCGTCCCATAGAGACCAAATTTTATACCGTTTGCCCTGAGCCAAAATCCATCCGCATACCAAGCCTTGGTACCTTGGTATCCTCCATAAATACCAACGCTACTGTTTTGACTGAGCCGATAGTCAGCCCCTGTACTAAAGTAGCCTGTCACTGCATTTAATCGCGGCAAATCCGTTACATTCGTAATTGTGGAAAACACGCCCGATGCGTTCGCAAAAATATTCCACGGCGAAGTTTCAGCCACCGTGTATAGGACTTTTTTCCCGAATAGGGCTGTCTCATGAGCATTTCTTTGCTCCATCATGGGTTCTTGATTTAATCCATTCAAGGAAATGCCTCTCGCTCCTGATCGAAGATCTCCTAACCGTTCTGCAAGTTGTCCATATTGTGTATTGGAAATATTAAGGAAAATTTCCTTAATACTAAGAGCCATTTGTGGAGTTAATTTATCTAAATAACGTCCTAAATATTTTCCAGGTACGGACTCCAAAATCTTAACCACCTCACCTAGTTCTCCATAAGCGTTGCCATTGACGATCGTTTCATTCAGTGCTTTCGCCACCAACTTCCGCTCCGGAGTAGCTCCTGAAATTTTGCTATCGGGAATTAGTCTATTACTCTCCTTACCTGATGATTGCGGCGAGGGAGCCGTTTCGGAAACAAGTGGCTCGACAACTTCCGAATTTACAGAAGGCTCCTTGTTTGATTCATGTGATTGAGCACCCAGAAGTTCATACTCCATAGAATAAACTATCTCGACTGCCTGATCATTCGGATCCCCAAAAAATTCCGGCTCCTTAAATTCCTTGTCTTCCGAGAAATAAAAAGTGTGAGATACGACATTATATCCTCCTTGGTCTCTTTCCTGTATGATTACGGAGGCTCTAGCGAAACTTATAGAAAGAATGTAAGTGAGTATTATAAAAAAATATAAAAAAAATTCTTTGAATTCAGAAAGTGCAATCATTTAATCCGGGGCAACCATTAGCAAACGGCCCCGACACAATCATGATTCCTTGATTTTGTCTGTTTTTTTTTAAACTTAAATTGAGTAAAGCATACAGATAAGGCATTTATTGTGAACCTATCTATACACTTTTACATCATCGTCTGAACCGACTGCGCAATCGCTTGATGAGTGAGAGTTGTGGTTCTGTAATTACAATTGTTGTCTTATTGTACCCTTCCTTTATTTTTACCCGCCACCCCTTTTCATTGAGATATTCCACGCAATAGGGAATAGCAATACGTGACATTCCGGGGTTATAGTCACACTGCCTCCCCACAATCATCGACCATCTTTTCTTCGTGAGCTCATAGTGTAAGTCACACAAGCTCGTATTCCAATTTTTGGAAGCGGGGAACCTCCCTCCTTTGAGCTGGGCACTTGCTTGTCTCTCTCCACTCTGCATTCCCTTTCTTCCAGTTCCCATAAGACGAGTAGCGGGAGGAACACTCCGTTTAGTCGCCACAATCATGGCAGTATGCCCATGACCGGTTCTCACCACCCACCCTTTCGCAGTAAGTTCACGCTGTAAATCATCCCAGGGAGACTTATCCGCATTTTCTACCGCTATTTTTTTCATATTCTTAAGAATAGAGAAAATTAAAATTTATTCAACTGGTTGCTCAAATGCTTCTTTAGGTATCTGCTACTTACTGTTTTAGAAGTACAGTGATATCCAAAAATGCAACGAGGGTGTCAGGGCAATGTCTGTTGTTTTCTTCTTCTTTGTGCATCAGCAAGGAATTCCGCCTGAGCATCGAAGCGAGGCCCCTCAGAATGAATAGGGTGGTAAATACCCTCACAATCCATCCTTCGTGCTTTTACATTGTCTCTCCAAAGCCAATCGAGAATTTCCTCCATATGTTCTTTCATTTTAGGAGAGATGATGGGGAAACAGAGTTCCACACGTCGAAAAAGATTTCTGGGCATCCAGTCGGCGCTGGAAAGAAACAAGTGAGGAGCATCCGCATTTTGAAAGCGATAGATTCGGCTATGTTCGAGGAAGCGACCGACGATACTACGGACCTCAATATTTTCGCTCAATCCGGGCACCCCTGGGATCAGCGAACACATGCCACGTACAAGAAGGCGGACAGGCACTCCCGCATTTGAAGCTCGGTAAAGTGCGCGAATCATATCCTCCTCAATCAAAGAATTTAGTTTTGCATAGATTCCCGAGGCACGACCCGCTTTAGTATGCCCAATTTCATTTTCGATTAATTGGATCAGCCCTTCTTGCAAATTATAAGGGGCTATCGCGAGCTCATCAAATCCGATAAATTTGGAAACACCGGTTAATAGATTGAAGGTTTCCGCTAATTCAGTGGTCACTGGCTCGCGGCAGGTAAATAGACTTAAGTCAGTATAAATTCGCGCCGTCGAAGGATGATAGTTCCCTGTCCCCAGATGGGCGTAACGGCGGATGATATCTCCTTCACTGCGGACGACGAGCATTCCCTTTGCGTGGGTCTTTAATCCTGAAACCCCATAAACCACATCCACCCCGGCTTCTCTCATCATACGTGCCCACTTAATATTAGCAGCCTCATCAAAGCGTGCCTTTAATTCGATAACCGCCGTCACCTGTTTTCCGTTTCGCGCCGCAGTAATTAGTGATTGTACAATGGGTGAATCGGAACTCGTCCGATATAGGGTTTGCTTGATTGCCAAAACATGAGGGTCTTCCGCCGCTTGCCCGAGAAAATCCACCACCGTCTGAAAATTGTCATAGGGATGATGGAGCAAGATATCTCCCTTGCGAATGTGGAAAAAGATATCCGAATTGACGTCGAGCGATACGACCGTCGCCGGTTTAAAGCGCTTATATCGCAAATCCGGCCGGTCCAGCTGAAGCGCAAGGGGCATAAATCGTACCAGATTCAGAGGGCCCTGAATTCGATATACGTCTTCTGAATCCAAGGAAAAGACTTCCAACAAGCGTCCGACTAATTCCTTGGGACAGTCTTCTTGGACTTCCAATCGCACTGCCGCTCCTCGATTTACTCGCCGTAATTCACTTTCGATGGCATGAAGCAAATTATGAACCTCTTCCTCATCTATATACAAATTACTGTTTCGGGTAATCCGAAACATGTGTGCCCCTTTCACCTCAACCCCCTTGAACAAAGAACTCACATGGTGCTTAATCACATTTCCTAATAAAACAAAGTCGTCTCCCTCTCGCTTTTGTGAAAAAGGCACCACCCGCGGAAGAATACGAGGAACCTGGACAACCGCCAAATCAGTATCGAGATCTTCCCCCTCCAATTGAACAATCACATTCAAGCTCTTATTCAGGAGCTGAGGAAAGGGATGAGCCGGATCCACAGCTAACGGAGTCAGTACGGGATAGATAGAATGCTTAAAAAAATTCGCAAAATATTCGAACTCATTGGCGGGAACTTCCGGATAGAGATGAAAACAGATCGATTCCTCGGCCAGTTTGGGCATCAGGTCTTCTCTCCAACAGCGATACTGGTCTTCGACCAGCCGACGGACACGGGGCGCAATCAAAGCAAGCTGATCTGTCGCCGAAAGACCATCGGGGCCGGTTTCCAAAATATGTGTTTGCTTCTGCTGCTTTAGGCCAGCCACTCGCACTTCAAAAAACTCATCAAGATTGGCACTGACGATGCAGAGAAATTTTAAGCGGTCGAGCAACGGATTAGATTCATCCAGAGCTTGTTCCAATACACGCTGATTGAATTCCAGCCAGCTGAGCTCGCGATTCAGAAACACCTTTGATGTACCGATTGCCACACTATAGATGCTCTAATTCCAGCCTAATGGGTCAAGCCTATGTTACAGACATCTTTAATAAATGTATAACTCTCTTTAAAAAAGCCACTTGGATTGCAAATATTCACCTCCCCTAAATGCTCCTGTTCCCACCATGACACCATCTTGGCCGAGAGCTATAGTGAAGCCCGTATCACGTTTTTACCAGCCAAGAACCACAGCGAAAATCAACGGAGCTACAATAGATGCATCTGATTCAATGATAAATTTTGGGGTATCCATGCTCAATTTGCCCCAGGTAATTTTTTCATTTGGGACTGCTCCCGAGTAGCTTCCATAACTTGTCGTGGAATCGCTGATCTGACAAAAATAGCCCCAGAGCGGAACCTCTTCGCGTTGCAAGTCTTGGTGAAGCATGGGAACCACACAAATGGGAAAATCCCCTGCAATTCCACCCGCAATCTGAAAAAAGCCCACGGATCCCGCTTTCCCCAACGGCTTAGCCGTGGCGGAATACCAACTTGCAAGCTCCATCATATATTCAATGCCACTGCGCATCGTAGAAGGATTCCGGACGTCTCCGCTGATGCAGTGTCCCGCATACATATTGCCTAATGTGGAATCCTCCCAACCCGGGACAAATAAGGGAAGGTTTTTTTCCATCGCAGCCAGAAGCCAGCTGTGATCAGGGTTAATTTGGTATTGCAGTTTTTTCTTGCGGAGGATGCGATACAGAAATTCATGAGGAAAATAGCGTTCACCCGCTTGATCGGCTTCCATCCATTCCTCTAAAACAGCAGATTCGATCCGACGCATGGCTTCCATTTCCGGAATACAAGTATCCGTCACTCGATTCATATGCCGATCGAGAAGTCTCTTTTCATCTTGCGGCGTGAGATCACGATAATGAGGAATACGCTCGTAAAAATCATGAGCAACGAGATTAAAAACATCTTCTTCCAAGTTCGCACCCGTACAACAGATCGCATGGACCTTGTCTTGACGAATCATTTCCGCAAGAGACAGACCGAGCTCGGCCGTACTCATCGCACCCGCAATCGTCACCAACATCTGACCTCCTTGTTGCAAATGTGAGCAATAAGCATTCGCTGCGTCTTTAAGCGCAGCAGCATTAAAATGGCGAAAATGGTGTGCTATAAAGTCACTCACGGCGCCAGAGTATTGAGCTGTCTTCATCTTTTTAGAAACCGGTCATTTTCCGGACCAGTAACGGGTTGCCTTTCATTCGGTAGCCAAGCTACCGGCTGAAGCTACGAGGGGAGTGCCCCCACCCGTTTTCAGCCGGCTATTGCAGTAATCCTCTCCTTCAAACATCGCAAGTGTTTTTACAAACCGAGGGAGAAAAAAATGTCATCTTCCGCCAGCAAGGATATGGAGTATTCGGAAAATCTTTTCACAGTCCTTTCAATAAAATTCATTATTTGAGTTATTGACAAACTGTTTGCATAACATCTTCATTTTAAATTAAATGCATTTGTGAACCACTTTGCTGAAGCCCTCGCCACCGCATTAGATACCTCCAATTCTCACCCAGCTACCCTCTCCAAAAAAGTGGGTCTGTCTCCGTCCGAAATTCTGCAATATTGCCAAGGCAACGAACTTCCCGAGATAAAATCGCTCAACCAGATTCTTGGATATTTTGAAAGAGCTGATCGTCTGAAGCTCATTGCCGCATATCTGCAAGATCATATCCCATCCGAAGCGGTCGATGTGGTGAATGTAGAGACCACTGACACTCAACATGTGGAAGTACGAATAGCCCATGAAGCTGCTTCAAAGCTTCCTGAGGATATCCATTTCGCTATTGCAAACCTGAATACGGAAACACTCGTTTCCGCCAACGCCTCTCCCTCCCGTTAGACTGATATAGCGAAAGCAGTATCAAGAAGAAAGAGGCTTTGCCTCATTCGTGCTGCCTGATATCTATACCCATTCCACATGAAGAAACCGTCTGAATGGCACGGAAGTTGTCGTTGATACGAGAGATCCAGTCGTCGGTATCTTCAATGGCGATGGGGATATCTGCCTCGTGCTATTGAGTAAACCACTCAGTAACTTCATTGTTTTTACTTCAGTGATGTGACGCAAAAAAGTGTTCTTCCTTTGAGGCTGCTTCCGGAAATCAAAGTCTTTGATGTGGAAAAATACAGGGATATCAAGAGGAAGCCGGCATTGCCTCACTCAAGGAGTATCCGTTGATAATAAATAACTTATATTAGATGCAAACGCTTTCTGAAAAACTCTCACGATTCGATTGGGTGAAAACCGATGTTTGAAACACTGGTTTAGAATATTCGCAACAAATTAATAATTAGATATTAATATTAATTAATAGCTAACTGAATATTTTTTTGATGAAATTTATTGCGAACTAATAAATTTCTTATTACACACGTGTTTGTGCTTCGAGTCGCTATATTTAGCTTCTCATTAGAGCCTCCAGCAAATTCCCTTCTTAACAAGTTCCCTTCTATGAAACTAGCGGCAAATCGCAAATGCGATGGGCTCGCGCAAGTCGCGAGCATTATTAGCGTTTCTCTCCTTTTAGTGGCATCCCCTGCAGCCGCTCAAGTGGCATCACCTCCAACCCAATCGCTCATCCGTACCACTTCTAATACCGTGGTCTCTGATCAGCCATTTTCCATGTGTGACGACCCCTCATGCCCGACTCCCCATCCTCTCCAGTCCAGCCAGTGTCTTCCACATCCGGGATTCGGCCCTGGTGAAAGCCCCGTCTTTCCTCGTAATACTAATTGGTCTCTCATTTATCGAAATAAAAATGGCGACTTAGGTCTGACCCTTCCCATGGCCGAAGGCGTTTGGGGAACTGGAGATTGGTTCGGGCTTCGTCATAGATTAGTCGAGCACGGCGTGAATATCATAGGGGGCTATGCTAATAATATGCTAGGAAACGTTGTGGGGGGGAAAAAGCGGGGCTTTTCCTACGCAGATCAATTGTACCTACAATCAGACTTCGACTTACAAAAGCTCATAGGATGGCAGGGAGGACACTTTGTGGTTTCAGTATTGGATCGGAATGGCACGAATGTATCGAACAAATATACCGGAAATCTATTCAATCCCAACCAAATTTATGGTTCCCAAAGTTTTGAATTATACAATATCTATCTTCAACAGAATCTTTTAGATGGCTGGGTAAGTGTCAAAGCCGGCCGCCTGTCGGCAACCGATGACTTTTGTAATTCGCCCATCTTCGGATTGTATGTCAGTAATGGCATCGACGGGCAACCAGGTGGAATTTGCATTAATGGTTATGTCAATGCATGGCCAGCTTCCAGATGGGGCGGACTCATACGTGTGAACGACAAGAAGGACAACCTCTATGGCCAGGCAGGCATCTATCAGACAGATGGACGTCTCTACAACCCAAATGGCCATGGGGTGGACTTCAGTATACGTCCCTATGATGGCTTTGTCCTCATCGGCGAGGTGGGATGGACTCCCGAATTCCAGCCTCACCCCCAGCCTACTGCGAACTCAAAAGACACCGTTGATTCCTGCGATGATAACGAATGGCATGGGATGCCTGGTCATTATAAATTCGGCGGCTACTATACTCACTGGGCTCAAATTCCAACATTCAATGGCTCGAGCGCTACAGGCACCTACGGCTTGTACTGGATGTTCGATCAAATGGTTTACCAAGCTCAACCGGGCAGCGAGTGTGGTCTCACACTTTGGGGTACCTTTATATTATCGCCAGATCAGGCGATCGCAAAAATTCCTTATTCATTCTACACAGGCGCCTTTTATACAGGTCTCATCCCAGGCCGTAGCGAAGACAAAACCGCTGTGCAAATCACCTATGGATCTTTCAGTGATGTCTATGCGCATTCCGGTGATCCGAGTTTTGCCAAAGACTCAGATGGTGTCCCCGGAACCCCGACCTACGAACTCGTCTTGGAAGCCTGCTATACTATCCAAGTTTCTAAAGCCCTCCGAGTGCAACCAGATGTGCAGTATATTATCAGCCCAGGTGGAACCGGAAATATCCCGAATGCCCTAGTCATAGGAGCCCAAGTCGGTTTCAGTTTCTAAGCAGCCTGTTGATCTCGCCTCCGCATGCTCTTTTGGGCATCAGAGGCGAGATTTCTTTTGAGACTCCTCCATTTATAAACAGGACTTACGCAAAAACAGGGGACCCCAAGCGAGCTTCGCTATAGCGAAATCTGCGTAAGTCCTTTCCTAGTGTTTTTTGTTATGAGCAGACTGTCGTCTATTGAGCAGGGATCCATCACGCCTTCTTCAGGCTGAGTTTGTAGCCCTTAAAACGCGTGCCCCCCATCTTTTTAAGAACGTCGGCTACATGCTCGGTAGCGATATCTATCAAAGCGGTCTTGGGAAAAAGGTGAATGGCACCAATGTGATTGCGATCCAGTTGGGTGGTTCCCAGAACCATTCCGACAATATCGCCGGGACGAATGCGATGTTCACGGCCGACATTCATAGAGAGGCGGGTCATTCCTTCTTCATGTGAAATGTGGCTCATTTTACTTTTATCCGAAGAGGCGCGATCCTTGCGCTTACCTTTCCCCATATCCTCCTTACCGTCGTCCTCTTCCTCGTGAATTTCGGTACGGCTTTCCGGATCTTCAGGATTAAGAAAGTGAATCAAGGCGGAGGCAATATCCGTCGGACTATGCCCTTGATCCAGAAGGCGTTCAATGAGTGCATCCTGACGTTTATATTTTCCGCTCTCCAAAGTTTCGCGCAGAGACTCAAAAAAAAGATTGGCTCGTTTTTCTTCCACTTCTTCCATTGAAGGAACACGCTCGCGACGAATTCGGCCTTTTGTAAAGCGAATGATATTTTGTAGTTTATAAATTTCACGACCGGCAACAAATGTGACTGCTTTTCCAGCTCGTCCAGCTCGCCCGGTTCGTCCGATACGATGCACATAATCCTCCCCATCGTGAGGGAGATCGTAATTGAAAACAATTTCGATATCGTCCACATCCAGTCCACGAGCCGCGACGTCTGTTGCGACGAGAAATTCAAAACCGCGCTTGCGAAATTTAGCTACCACACGTTCGCGCATGTGTTGAGAAATGTCGCCATGAAGTTTGTCCGCCGAATAACCGCGAGCCACAAGATGATCGACTAATTCATCTACCATCATTTTTGTAGCGCAAAAAATAATGCCCAATTTCACATCGTGTAAATCGATCAAACGACACAGAACCTCCAATTTGGAGCGCCTATCCACTTCGTAATAAACCTGATCAATCGCCGGAACGGTCAATGCCTGCGCTTCTATACGTACTCGGACAGCATCATTGGTAAATGTATGGACTAATTCGAGAATGGGTCGAGGAAGAGTGGCAGAAAACAGGACCGTCTGTCGCTTTTCGGGAACTTGGCTCAACACCTTCTTGATGTCATCCAAAAATCCCATGTCGAGCATGCGATCAGCTTCATCGAGAATCACCGTGCGAATTTCCTCTAACTTGAGTGAGCCGCGTTCAAGATGATCCATCACACGCCCCGGCGTTCCAATAATGATCTGAGCACCTGCCTCTAGTCCTCGGAACTGTCGCTCGTAAGATTGACCACCGTAGATGGGAAGTTCGCGAACTCCGCGCTTGAAAGTAGCCAGTTTGGCCACTTCTTCCGCCACTTGCACTGCCAGCTCACGAGTGGGACACAAAATGAGGACCTGTGGAGCGCGCAGGGAAGCGTCTACCCTTTCAATAGCAGGAATTGCAAAAGCAAGGGTTTTTCCTGATCCAGTTTGGGACTGTCCCACAACGTCTCGGCCTTCTAATAAATAGGGAATAGCCTGAGATTGGATAGGGGAGGCCTCCTCAAAACCCAGGCGATTGATAGCTTTGAGGACGTCCGGCGACAGACCGAGTTCAGTGAAAGGCTTTTTCTGCACTGGATGACTATACCAATCAAATGGCTTTAGCCAATGAGAGATTGAGGACTCCTTCTTAGGCGAAGATTCCCTATCACTTCTTTTGCAGAACTTCCGCAAAAACAGGGGAAAACGAGCGAGCTTTGCTCTATTGCATAGCGACAATTCCCCATTCATAGGGATGATTGTTTAAGAGCCAGTCCAAATTCGGGCCTTGTTCTACGCTGAAATCTCTGATCGCTCCGCGCTATAGTCTCTTTTTGGACAGGCTCTTAAGGAGGTGACAGGTGTTTTTTAATGGTCGCGCGTCAAACACACGGATTAATTTACGCGGTAAACCTTTTCTGAAGAAGCTACATTGGCTCTTGCCCTAATCAACTCTTCGATGTCGGCATCTCCGTTTTGCTCTTCTCGTGGTGCAAAAAGCGCTCTTCCTCTGAAATCTACATTCACGGGTGGTTCACAAAGGAAATAGGCTGCTAAACTTTTCCGATAAATTCCCTCTGGTTGAGTCAATTTACGACTTAACCCATGCCATGAATTTTGCGTGGTATCAAAAATAACGGCTCTCGCAAATTTTGGCTCAATCTCGCAAACGAGTTTCCCAAGGTGGTCTGTGACCGGGTCATGTTCCCAAAGTCCCAGATGTCCTCCGTGCTCGTGCTTTAATGCTGAAGACACATAAAGAATGATATTTAACTTTCGCTGCAAACCGAGTTTGGGATGAATGGAATAATCTAAGTGCGGATTGAGATTACCACCGGTTCCATGTATGTGCCAGCCAGCGCCATGGAGCCCAGGATCGCAGAATAATTGCACTCCAGCGAGCTCAGAGAGAAATTCAATAAACTCAGGCGAGTTTAAAGATTGAAAAAATTGATACGTAGTGGATGGGAATGAATTCCAATCGTTTAATGCCCTTTTGTCTTCAATCTTATTTTTGTAGACATACCATTTCGGTGAATCGTAATTCAAAAACTCATTTTCCAACCGTTCAGCTAATTCTTGAGATATGAAATTATCAATGACGCAATGTGGAAAGGGGCGGCCGGCTTTGAAAGCCAGAAATGCAGAAAGGAGTTCCTTGCGGTTGATCATGATGGCTTCAGTGCATGTTTCTCAGTATGTTTCTTAAATTGAAGCAATTCCGAAATTAAGTAAACCGGATTTTAGAGCGATTTTGAAGCGCCGACTCCCTTGCCTTTAGAGCCTGTCCAAAAAGACTATAGCGGGGGCCTTGCCTCTCCTATACTTTGTATCTCTAGAGAAGCTTATGCGATTCTGCGGAGAACGTGGCTAGACCATGCGATTTAAAGCACTCAGAATTGCTTGGATAGATGCAAGTTCGATATGGGTATTCACTCCGGCTCCCCAAACAGAGCGTTCCCCGATCCGTAACTGAATATAAGCGATGGCATTGGCTTCGGATCCAAATCCCAATGCATGCTCTTTATAGGTGGCTACTTGAAAAACAGGAGTGCCGGATTTGATCAATGCATTGACAAATGCTGCAATCGGGCCGTTGGACTCCCCTGTCAGTTGCAGGGGCTTCCCATGATGCAAAACTGTTGCTTTACATCGAAATTGTCCCTCTGTTCCGTCCACATGGAAATGCTGTAATTCCCAGGTATCGCTTCGGTTGACATACTCACAGAAAAAAATGTCGCGCAGCTCAGTCGCATTGACTTCCCTCCCAATACGATCCACTTCCTCATTGGCAAGGGGACCGAATTCTCTCTGCATTTCCTTGGGTAATTCGATGCCATACTCGCTTTCTAACAGGAAGGCTACGCCTCCCTTGCCGCTCTGACTGTTTACGCGAATGACTTCACGATATTCCCGTCCCATGTCCCGAGGATCCAGTGTTAAATACGGTACATCCCAGAGATGGCGCTCCCCCCGCTCCCATTCTCCCAATCCTTTTTTAATAGCGTCCTGATGAGATCCGCTAAATGCGGTAAAGACTAGTTCACCGGCATAGGGGTGACGGAGCGGAACGGTCATGCCCGTACAGCGTTCATAGAGCTCCACCAATTCGTTCAAATTACCAAAATTCAAACCCGGGGAAATGCCATGCATATAGAGGTTAAGAGCAACTGTTATAATATCCAAATTCCCCGTACGCTCTCCATTGCCAAAAAGAGTCCCCTCCACACGGGCCGCACCAGCTAATAAAGCAAGTTCGGTAGCAGCAACGCCACAACCCCGATCATTATGTGTATGTATGCTAATGGTTGCGGAATCTCGATTCTTAAGATTTCGGCAGAACCATTCAATCTGATCCGCATATACATTGGGCATAGTGACCTCCACTGTGGCTGGAAGGTTCAGGATAATTTTTTTTTCGGGAGTGGGTTGCCACTCTGCCATAACGGCTTCGCACACATCTCGAGCAAAATCCACTTCTGTGCAGGAAAAGCTCTCCGGTGAATATTGAAAGGTGACTTCGGTTCCCGAGAGTCGATGGATTCGCTCTTTAATCCAGCGGGTTCCTTGTACCGCTAATTGCAATATTTGTGATTTTTCTAAACGGAAGACTATCCGGCGTTGTGCCGGAGACACAGAGTTATAAAGATGAATAATCACTCGTTTGGCACCCTTTAAAGATTGGATAGTCCGCTCGATCAGATCTTCTCTGGCTTGAACCAATACTTGTACGGCAACATCTTCCGGAATTCTCTCTTCCTCAATGAGATGTCTATTAAAAGCGTATTCCGTGTTTGATGCTGCGGGAAATCCGATCTCAATTTCCTTGAAGCCACAGCCTACTAAAGCCTGAAATAATTCGAGCTTTTGTCCTACATTCATAGGGACAGGCAAAGCTTGATTTCCATCTCTCAAATCAACGCTACACCAGATGGGCGGGTGCTCTAAAAAACGATCCGGCCAAGTACGATCCTTCAAACTGAGTGGATGAAATCGGGTATATTTATGGGAAGGTTGTTCTAACATAAGAAAAATTTAAATCTTTTATGGTCCAAAAAGAGCTGGGTATTATCTCTATCACATCCCAATGCATTGTTAAAGTTAAAGCGACTCTTGATACGTGTGAAATTATCCTTCTTAAAATTTAAGGTTACGCAAAAAAGAGAACCCTGGTGGATGAAAATGGTTTTTTTGCTCCCAGAGCTCCTCAAAGTACGTAACGTCAGTTAAAATTATAAAATAGGCAGAGACCGATGCGGATAATTATTCTTCAGGGTGCCTTTTTTCCAGTTCCTCCTCTTCTTGGAGGGGCGGTGGAAAAAATGTGGTTTCGCCTTGGTCAGGAATTTGCATTGGCTGGCCACAACGTAATTCAAATTTCGCGCCGGCATCCTGAATTAAAAAATTTGGAAGTGATTTGCGGGGTGCAGCATATACGCATCAGTGGCTATGAGACTCCTGCTTCGATGCCACATCTCAAATGGTGCGATCTTTGCTATACTTTGCGAGCGATGCCGCACATAAAAGGAAACGCAGATATTATAGTCACCAACACATTCTGGGCTCCGCCGGTCCTTTCCCTTTTTTCGAAAATTCCTATTTATGTGGATGTCGCTCGAATGCCTAAAGGACAGATGCGCCTCTACGTGGGCGCAAGCCGGTTACGAGCAAATTCGGCAGCAGTCGTTTCTGCCATCTTACGAGAATGGCCCGCTGCAGCCCCCAAGATACGGATGATACCTAACCCATTGCCGTTCAATTCTCCTGCTCTAGGATTAGACATAGCTCATAAAAGCCCTACGGTCTTATATGCTGGCCGTCTTCATGAAGAAAAGGGCCTCATGCTTTTACTAAAAGCATGGTCTCGGCTTCCCGCCAAACTAGCTGCGGAATGGAAATTACAAATCGCTGGGTCCTGGCAGGTTGCCATGGGGGGCAGTGGACAAGCATTTTTCAACAAACTACATTCGTTGATCGGCAAGGGTCACATCGAGTTTACTGGCTTTGTACAAGATCCTTCCGACCTAAATAGCTTGTATAAAAAAGCTTCTATTTTTGTATATCCTTCGTTGGCGGAGTCCGGAGAGACATTTGGACTATCCGCTCTTGAGGCTATGGCTTGGGGCTGTGTGCCCGTAGTTTCCTCGATGGATTGCTTTAAGGACTTTATCCATAGTGATATCAATGGATTAGTATTTGACCATCGAGCTTCCCATGCTATTGAATTACTCGCTGAGTGCTTGATGAGTTTAATGAGGCATGACAAAAAACGCAAAAAGCTCGCTGCTGCAGCGATGCAGGTGGGTGCGACTCATTCTGCTCCTGCCATTGCCAGAGAGTTCCTTAAAGATTTTGAAAGTATCCTCCTTTGAGAATAAGGAAATTTCCCTCCACATGTCTTTTTAATAGACTTTTTTACGGGCACTTCCGGCTTGCCCTGCTACAGGGTTCCGGATATTTCTGAGGAGGTTCTTTTTGCTATCAACAGATCCCCTCAATGTAAGTACCTGGAACTATCCCCCCCTAACACCTTGCTCCTATGTGCGACCGAGACTGTTCCCAATCTGCGCTAAGCTCGCCCGTATTAAAGGTTTCTGAGCCTGATATTCAGAGATTTACGCTCAGACCCCCTTCCCTCATCCTTCGCATGGGTTGGATGGCTTTTTTAGCAGGAATCATCAGCCTGGTATTTGTTTCTCACCATCCATTAATTTTTAGCAGTTTTCTGGCAACTGCCGGGATGGCCAGCGTCATTGCACTCTGCCAACGTCGTATTTTGGAAGCAGCTACCTTATTGATGATAACGGTTTTTCTCCCCATGTTACTGTTTCTCATCATCTCGGGATGGCGTCCTATCCAAGCTGAATATGGACTTGCTAAATCGGATGTGAAAGCCACCACCCTCCGATAAGTTTTTATTTGGCTGTGTTTGGAGTACGAACCATTTGCAGTATGGTACGACCGATGATCACGAGATCCATCCAAAGAGACCAATGTTCGAGGTAGAAAAGATCTGAGCGAGTACGTTTAATAATATCTCTCTCCTCCACGGTTTCTCCGCGAAATCCTCGTACTTGGGCAAAGCCGGTGATGCCTGGTTTTACCAGTGCTCGGATCCGGTATGCGTGATAAATTTTCGCGAATTGTTTGTCGTGAGCGGCAAGATGCGGGCGAGGTCCCACTACGCTCATTTGACCAATCAGTACATTAAAAAACTGAGGCAACTCGTCCAAGCTAGTACGTCTTAACCACCGTCCCATTGGATAAACCCGTGGATCCGCTTTCGTTGCTTGGCGGGCTGGGTCTGGGTTATCCACATGCATGGTGCGAAATTTCCAGACAAAAAAAGTGCCCCCATTAAGACCTGTGCGTTCTTGTAAAAAGAATAAAGGGCCCGGAGACTGGAACCTTTGGGCAATCCATACTGCCAGAGCCAGGGGTGGAATCACTAAAATAGCCGCTATCAGCGCTACCGAAATATCGAGTGCCCGCTTCATAGCAAGATTTGAGGGACACTCGAGCGGTTCTTCGCGGAGACTCATCATTTCCACTCCCTCTTCCTGCCAAAGGCTCACTGGTCTTCTGTAACTTTGTCCAAAAGTAAAGGCGATGACCAACCGTGCTCCGTATTCATCGCAAATTCGTTGATACCTCCGGATCATCTGTGTGTCATCCGACGCACCATTTAACATCACAAGATTGCAAGCTTTCTGAGAAAGCAGTTTCTCCAGATCTTTGATTTTGCCCACTACTTCATACCCTCCGATATGGGATTCATAAGTATCCGCCAGCACTCCTATGATTCGGAAGCCATAGTTAGAGCGCTTTTCTATCCAACGCACCACACGAGGTTGAATCTGGAAAGAGGTCACTAGTAACACACGGAATGTTGCCGTCCGTTTAAACACCCATTCAGATAGTAATCGCGGCAGATAGCGATTGACTAATAGCAATGTGCCAAAAAGCGCTCCACAAAATGAAGCCAAGAACACCCGTGAAATTGCAATATCCTTAGCAATAACTAGAAATGTAAACAAAAAGATAAGAGCAGTACCTGTTTGGCGCACGGCGACACGTGGTTGCCAAGTCTGCTGAGCAGACAGGATTGCCGTACGCAGAGTTGCCTGGTGTCGAAGGTAATCATAAAAGAGGGCCGCAGCAACAATCAGTGCATAGCCGTCGTAACGTAGGTAGCCTGCGATGGGAATTTGTAGGATGTAAAAAACGAAAAAATACCACAACCAGAATACCGTATATGCACTCAGCGCGGTACTGATTCCAATGAGATAAACCAACCCTGTGATACGGCGCAAAACCATTGATGCAAAAGTTTATTTATTGAATGCTATCAATGCTATCATCCATTCGTTTCTTTATTTTGAGGCGCCATCGGTATGGGCACACGTCCGTATAGCCAATAAAGAAACATCACCTTAATAAGACACAAAGATCGAAAATACCTGGGAACAAAAATCTTGGGATTATTGATACAGCGGAGCAGCCATCCTAGGAATAGCGTGTCCGCCCACTTTGGAATCCGGGCTTGGGTTCCACTAAGAAACCCAATGGCCGCTCCGGTGCAAAGTATAGACGTAGTCTTTCCTAAGCCATTCCGAAGGAAATACCCCAGGCGTTCCTGAACTCCCCCTCCGATACACAGTATCACAAACCGAGGATGCCTCTTTTTTAAAATCTCCAATAGTTCCGGATCTTCCACCGAGCCCGGAGCATATACCGGCGCGCAATAGCAATCCTCTTCAGAAATAGGCAGGGCTGCGGTTTCTCTGAGCCACTGCAAACCGATGTCCTGTTGGGCGAGCGAAGGCATCACCCAAAAAGTAGCCCCTTTTTGGCAAAAGACTGGTTGTCGCAGCATTTCCGTAAGCGTTTTGAGCCCAGAGTGTCGAAAGATTCGTTGTCCGGAGAGAATTCTCCAAAGAAGAACCATAGCTCCGCTATCAGTAAAAGCCATGTCCGCCATCTGTACGGCTAAACGATATTCCTCATCGATCCATAGATCTCGTGCTAAGCCAGGGCCGGAAGGAAATACGACCAGTCCGCATTGCTCGCCTTCCGTAAGAGCTTCCAGTGCTTGTTGAAAAGAACCGGAAAAAAATCGAACCCCAAGCAAAGACACGGTTTTCTGATGAGGAAAGCCTTGCTCCCGAGATGAGAGCGTAAGCGGTATCTGAAGCAGATGATCCGAATCTGATTTCAATGGGCCTCCTCTTTTCTTCCCTGTAGCTTCAGAGAGGGATGCTTCTTTAATTCGAATGTCTTCACCACACAAAAAAATTCGTATATCCCATGAAGCCGCGCAAAGTAATATCCCTCATATCCATCTAGAAAGCCTTTCTGCCAAAAATAAACATACAAGAAACGTAACAGGGGTCGGAAGGGTAATTTTTGAGAAGCCTGTTTCAGGCGACGTCGGATCCGTACTCGGAAACTCTGCAGGCTACGAAGGTGTTTTTGAGGGGTCAGCCCTACACGTGCTTCCCAATTAGAATAGCGATTGTGTTTCTCAATAAAGACCTCTACGGAAGGAAAGGCATAGTGGGCCATCTCGCATCGAAGTGAATCCGTAATCCCACAAACTATAATATGCTCATGTACTTCGTTATCACCGCTCTCTGTAGGGACATCTGTCAACTTTTCATAACGGCCTAATCGGTGCCGGAAAAGGCGGAGATTCCAATTGGGGTAATAAGCGTGGCGAAGCCATTTTCCCATAAACATAAAACGGCGGTTGATCCAGAAACCATCTGTTTTCGATGAGGCTATCGCTTCACGAAATTCGTGTTCCGCAATTTCCGGAAGCACCTCATCCGCATCGAGAATAAATACCCATTCATTTCGAAAAGGCAAATTTTCCAGTGCCCAATTTTTTTTCTTGGGCCAGACACCATTAAATAGGAATTGCACCACGTGAGCTCCCCGCTTTTCAGCGATCTCCACTGATCCATCAGTACTCTGAGAATCTACCACAAAAATTTCATCCGCCCAAGAAACTGAAGTCAAACAGCGAGGTAAATGGTGCGCTTCATTTCGAATAGGGATTAAAATGGAAACCGGAACTTTGCTCATGGAGATGTTCAGATGGGAGAAGCTGGATTTCCAGCCACCCGGATACCTGGCGCGACATTTCGAGTGACCACGCTGCATGCCCCCACCACGGAGCTTTCCCCTAGGCTAATACCAGGCAGAATAAAAGCCCTGGCACCCACAAAAGCGGCCGCGCCTATAATGATGGGAGCGGTTATTAGCGGGCGAACCTCCGAAGAAAGATCATGTGTTCCCGTACAAAGATAGGCTTCCTGAGCTACGATACACCCTTTTTCAAGACGGATCAGATCCAGACTATAAAGATGCGTTCGATCTCCCACACAAGCGCCTTCTTCAATCTCTAAGTTCCATGGAATTTGAATGCGCACTCGTTGATGGACAAAGGGTTGGCCTTGAATTCGAGCTCCAAAAGTTCGCAGTATCACAAGACGCCATCGATTGAAGGGCTTGGGAGTCCACGCACATAGCAAGGCCCAAGCCCATTCCCAAAGAAGCAAACGTATCCGGAAGCCGAAACTCCACGGAGAAGCGCCCCTTTGTTTTGTGGAAGCAAAATTCCGGGTCAAGGACATGGGCAATTTCGCTCGATCCATTCACAGAGAGTGTGACCACAAATCATATGACATTCCTGGACATGTGCGGTCACTTCCGAGGGCACCGCTAAAATAGCATCCGCACATTCTCTGAATGAGTCAGGATTTTTTCCACAAAACACCGTTACCTTGAGCCCTCTTTGGTACGCTACTTGAGCTGCTTTGAGCACATTAGGACTTTTTCCCGATGTTGAAATGGCCACCAATACATCTCCCGGATGGCCAAATGCTTCCACTTGACGAGCGAAAACCTCTTCAAATCCAAAATCATTCGAACATGCTGTCAAAATGCTGGTATCCGTAGACAATGCTAAGCCCGGCAGCGCTCGCCGATTCACACGAAAGCGCACCACCAATTCAGCTGCCAGATGTTGAGCATCCGCCGCACTTCCACCATTTCCAGCAAATAAAATTCGCCCTCCTGCAGTGAGACTTTCTCTCCAGATTTCCGCGATACGTTCCAGTTCCGAACTGCACTGCGAAACTAAGGCTTCGAGACTTTCGCGATGCAGCTGTACAGCAGTTTGAAAAAGAGAATGAAACGATTCTGTGATCATAAGGTCATCTTATCCAATCATCCGGAGACACAGGAATCAAACAGATCAAGGTATCGGGTAGCGGATATTTCAGGAGAAAATTGCGCCAAGTGAGCTGGAGCAGCCGCACGAAATGCATCTAAATGCTCAGGGTGAGCGAGAAGAGAAAGAAGAGTTTCTGTCAATTTATCCACGTCACCATTCGGAAAAGTTTTCCCGCAAGGGCCAATCGCTTCAGAAAGTCCACCACCGCCAGATCCTACTACCACACAACCGCAGGCAATTGCTTCCACTGCAACAAGGCCGAAGGGTTCGTTCCATAAAGAAGGTACTACTAGAATTCGATGTCGACGTAATTCCTGCGCCAATGATTCTCCACACAGCTCTCCGCGAAATATTACCAGTTCCTTCAAGCCCAGATTCCGACTCAATTCATAAAATGCTTCGATACCCTTTCCTACAATGGTTAATCGGGTGGAAATGCCTTTATCTACTATTTGACGCAGGGATCTTAATAATATGTCCAACCCCTTATCAGAAACTAGCCGACCCACAAAAATAAGATCCCGCTCCCTCGTTTCTTGCTGGGACAAGCAAAAGACTGACTTTTCGTAAGGATTATAAATCACTTGTCCAGAAAGCCCCACCTGCAACTCGAGTGCTCGACTGGCATAGACGCGATGGGAGAAACGAAGGAAGCCTCGCTTGATCCGGGAAGTAACATCCTCTTTCAACCAGGTATGAGTGGCAACTACCAGAGGTTTTCTTGCGAAAATCCCAGGTGCTAATGTTCGCAGTCCAATCTGATTTTGAAAAAAAATATCGCACCATCGCATCCAATTCGAGAGTTCCGATTTTCCTCTGTCATTTTTGGAAAGTCGGAGAATCGGATAATTCGCTTCAGCTTGCCCCGGAGTAAAAGTGACTACTCGGACCTCATGACCCGCCTTTAAGAACTCACGCACTAAGAGTTTCGAAACCGTTTCAATACCTCCCACACTTGGCATAAAATGATGACTAGCCAGGAGAATATGCATGAGTGAGGTGTGTCAAAATCTTAGAGCATGACATTAAATTCGCGTTCAACTTTAGGAATATACTCGAGAGATATTAAAATGAGGATTGGGGATATAGTCCCAGCCCCTTCAAGGGGAAGCCACCACTTCTACCCACCACTCACTAAAGTTTGGGGCGCTGTTGAGGAGCCTGATGGACAGCAGAAGCCACTCGCAGCCGCAGAGCATTTAGGCGAATAAACCCCGTGGCATCGGACTGATTATAGGAATTTGTAGGATCAGCCTCCATAGTAGCGATATGAGGATTATAGAGACTCATCGTACTCTTGCGTCCCGCCGCAATGATGTTTCCCTTGTAGAGCTTAAGCCGCACCGTACCTGAGATGTACTTTTGGCTTTCTGTCACCAAAGCCTGGATGACCTCACGTTCAGGCGCAAACCAAAAACCATTATATACTAATGTACTGTAGCGAGATATCAGAGAATCGCGGAGGTGCATGACTTCTCGATCCATGGTAAGGGACTCCATTTGACGGTGCGCAAAGTGCAGAATGGCACCTCCTGGCGTTTCATACACTCCTCGGCTTTTCATGCCTACAAAACGATTTTCCACCATGTCGACTCGACCAATTCCATGTTTCCCACCCAGCTTGTTCAGTACCCGCATGATCCAAAGTGGATTTAAAATGGCGTCGCTTTTGCTTTCATAACCCAGATTAGCCAAAAATTCCCACAATTCCGGATGCACCAGACCCACACAATTTCCTTTTTCGAAAACGAGTTCTATATACTCTGGTTTATCCGGTGCATCTTGAGGCGAGACGCTGAGGCGAAACATCTCTTTGTTCCCTTCCTCAAAAGCGTCAAACCATGGATCTTCCAAAATCCCGCTTTCATAACTAATGTGTAGAAGGTTGCGATCCATCGAATAAGATTTCTTCGCTGACGCATCTACGGGAATTTCATGTTTCTCAGCATAAGCCATGAGTTCTTTTCTGCCGGGAAATTTTTCACGGAAGCGCTCCTCACGCCAAGGAGCGATGACTTGCAATTCGGGTGCCAATGCCGCCGCTACCAACTCAAATCGAATCTGGTCGTTTCCTTTTCCTGTCGCCCCGTGGGCTATGGCATCGGCTCCCTCCTCCCGCGCAATCTCCACCATCCGCTTGGCAATTACAGGACGTGCAATACTAGTTCCAAGAAAATATTGCCCCTCGTATAAAGCGCTGGCTTGCATCATCGGAAAGATGAAATCCCGGGCAAATTCCAATCTCAAATCTTCCACATAACACTTGCTGGCCCCCGTCCGGAGGGCTTTGTCCACCAATCCATCTAATTCTTCTTCCTGCCCCACATCCGCACAAAAAGCAATCATCTCAGCGAAATAGGTCTCCTTCAGCCATTTTAAAATGACCGATGTGTCCAAACCGCCGGAATAGGCTACTACAATCTTCATCATACCGCTCATACACCGCTCCGCTTTTTGATGCCAGCTTGATTACACTCCGGATGAACGAAAATTTTTGCTCATTTTATACCGGTGATGTGACGCAAAAAAGGGAAACCTTGTAGGCTAAAATGGTTTTTTTGCTCCCAGAGCTCCTCAAAGTGCGGCATATCAGTGATACCGGTTTCGCCATACCACGTCAAACCCAGTCAAGATTGCAGTGTGGGTATTGACCCAATCTTTAGTACCGCATAGGGTACAAATCGTCTCTCATGAATTTCAAAACCCTGAACGAAGCCCGCTGGATTTTGGGCCCTCTCCTGATATTATGGATTTTTAGTTTTCTTTTCTTTCCTATCTTCACCCTGCCCCTTGCTGCCGCACTGCTATTCACCGTATATTTCTTTCGGGATCCGGAGCGTACCGTTCCTACAGAACCTGGATATGTGGTTTCGCCTGCGGATGGCAAAGTCGTCGCCATTGAAGAGGTGGAAGAAATCGAATTTCTGCACAGGAAAATGAAGCGAGTTTCCATCTTTCTCTCGGTATTAGATGTTCATGTCAACCGAGCGCCGATTGAAGGTACCGTCTTACGATCTGATTTCAAAAAAGGCAAATTTTGGGATGCACGAGACGCCCGCTCCTCCACAGCCAATCAGGCTCAGTCTTGGTTATTTTCCGATGGAAAAGATGATATCGTGGTTCGTCAAATTACTGGCGCAATCGCACGTAGGATTGTGGCTTGGTCGCAAATTGGAGACAAGCTTCAACGAGGAGAGCGCTTTGGGATGATCCGATTCGGCTCTCGAACGGAATTGTACCTTCCCCTCCGCGCAGAAATCACCGTAGAAGTAGGTGCTCGAGTGCAAGGAGCACAATCTGTCGTAGCTCGACTTCTTCCTCCATGAAAATCAAAGAGCCCAAAATTTATCTCTTGCCGAATCTCATGACGGCAGGGAATCTGTTCTGTGGCTTCGCTGCGGTGCTACGGATTATCGAAGCTTCTCTCCGAGTTTCCAATGGTGAGCCTGCGGCAGACGTATATCATCAGGCGATTTTATTTATCCTGGGCGCTTGCCTTTTCGATCTATTAGATGGCCGTTTAGCACGATTAGGAGGTCATGAAAGTGCCTTCGGCCGGGAGTTTGACTCCCTGGCAGATGTCATTTCCTTTGGCATTGCCCCAGCACTCCTAGTGTATCAGATCGTTTTGCAGGATTTTTCCCACAGTGGATGGTTCATCGCTTTTTTCTATCTTCTCTGCGGAACCATGCGTCTTGCCCGTTTCAACTGTTATGCTGCGGCATTGCCTGCTGAAAAGGATTTTAAAGGGTTCCCCATTCCCGCTGCGGCGGGATTGATTGCCTCGCTGACGCTCTTCATGCTTTGGTTGGAGGAAGGAGAAAAAAATATCGGTCGCTGGAAATTTGTCCTCCCTCCTCTTATGGTCTTTCTTTCCCTCATGATGTTTAGCCGGGTAAAATACCCAAGCTTCAAAGCTGTAAATTGGAGGACACAGCGTTCCATCCCTCGTTTTCTTTTCATCATCCTCATACTCGTCTTTAGCGCGATGAATTTCGAATGGATGCCACCCATCTTATTTACACTCTACCTCTTATATGGCTTTGTGCGTCCCTTTGCTTCCAAAGCACTGCGACGGGAATTGGAAGACGAAGAGGAAGAAATTTCCGCTGGCACTATGGAAAAATCCACTTTACCGGAAGCTACCGAAGATTCCAAACCTCCTCCGCCTCATTCTTCAAATCTGCCTTAGGCAAAGTGGAATAATAAGACATCTACTTCTTCAATATGGGGTTTCCCAGCCAAAAAGGTGATGCTACTCCCGCCCGATAAGCTTCCAGCGACTCTAAAGAAGAGGTCACCCGCAGGTTACTGAAACTCTTGTCATCATTTTGCCAACGTTCGTTCCAAACTATGGCTGCCTTAAGACGCGGAAATTGGCTGGAGAGCATCCCAAATGCCTCAGTCAGCCAAGCGGCCTTATCTCCGAACTTAGGGAAATCTGCGATTCCCCATTCCGCCATCATAATCGGTTTATGAGGATCTAATGCGCAGACGGCAAGATAAGGATAATAGAAAGTATCTTTCACTGTCACCCAAGACTCATCCTTAAATTGAATCCCATAAGCACTCAGTCCCAGCCAATCCACATAATTCGGACCGGGGTAGTACTGCGCTATCATATTCCAATTATCCAAAGGATAGGAGTAACTATTCACGTGAAAAACCCAGAGAATGTTTTTTGCTCCACATTTTCGAACCCTATTCACCACATAACGGTACGCGCTCTTATATATCTCCGGTCCGATAGCTTTTTGCACATTTGGACTTTGGGGACCGCCGGTATGCACCGGGGTTTTAGGAGCCCCATAAAAGCAGCCTGACCAGGGGAACCAGGTCCCATTCATTTCAAGTCCCCAGGATACAAAAAGAGGATGTCCGAATTTCTTGGCACTTGTCGCCCACATATCAATATAAGCATCCCACTGACCGGATAAAATAGCATGGAGATTAAATCGATCCGGGCCTTTATCTTGTTCATAAGGCCGGTCCCATGGAGACCAATAAATCAGTGGCATGGAGCCGTGCCTCGAAATGATGTCTAAATTATGGCTTGGAAACGTCTGTTCGCCCCAAAAGCTAGAAAATGCAATAATAGCCTGATGTTTGCCCACATTTTTTTCGAATTGTTCTATCTTTTCCAAAGACAGCTGGTCTTCCGTATCTCCAAATGCCAAATAGCTGCCTGTGTAAGCGGATCCGGCAGGTGGAATGACCAGGGAACCCTCTCCCAGGGGATATTGATTCACTAAAGGACTGGATAATTGTTTCTTACAACCCGAGCAAATCGTAATGAGAATGAGAATGGCAACAAAGACCCATTCTCGAATGCAGCTCTGATCAGAATATTTTCGAAAAAACATGGAAGATAACATTAAGGAGATGTGGTCTGAGGAGTACGAACATTCCCCTTACGTTCTAATTTTCCCCACTCTACCCACACTCCTCTCAGACAGTGGAGAATGGAAAGCCACACTACGTAGCTCAGCAATGGACGGTACAAAAATCTCATAGGGAAAATATACAGCGCCTTATGAAGAGGCTCTTTATCTAACCAACAAGCTAATCCGGCTAAAACGAAATCCGTCATAAGGAAAACGATAAAATAAATGATTAAGGCGCTGCCATTTCCTATAAAAAGAGAAATAAGCAAAAGTGTATCCACCACGGGAATCGTAGCCACAAGGATCATCTGGAAGAACCAGACATTTGGGAGAGAAAACCACCCTAATGCACCATATCGAATATTAAAGAGCATATCCCGGTGTTTCCAAAGACATTGCAAGGTTCCAAAAGCCCATCGAAGTCTCTGGCGGGTGAGCATGGAAATAGTTTCCGGTGCTTCTGTCCATGCAAAGGCTTCCGCTGCATAAGCCACTTGCCATCCACTCCGGTGCAAACTGAGGGTGAGATCCGTATCTTCAGCCAACGTATTTCCGCTGATACCGCCTGCTTCAATAATAGCTTGTTTACGAAAAGCACTGATCGCTCCGGGAACGACGGTGATCGCATTGAGGAATCCGTAAGCACGTCGGTCTAAATTGAATCCACAAATATATTCCAATGATTGAAAACGTGCGATCCAGCTCCGGAGATTTCCTACCCGAGCATGTCCGGACACTGCTCCGACTTTTCCTCGCACAAATGGCACGAGTAAAGCAGGAATTGTTTGTGGTTCGAAGTGAGTATCCGCATCCAGAAAAATGACGATTTCTTCTTTGCAAGTAGTTAAGCCACGACGCAAAGCATGTGCTTTCCCTCGGTTTTCCTGTCGGATCAACCGGAGGCGGGGCTCTTGTTTTGCTAATTCAGTCACCTTTGCCGCTGTATCGTCTTTGGATCCATCGTCGACAACAATCACTTCGAGAGTCCCTACGAAATTTGTTCGAAAAACCGAGGCTAATGTCCGCTGAATGACTTTCCCCTCATTATAGGCGGCAATCACTATGCTAATAGCAGAAATTTCTCCACCTGATAACAATAGATTCTGACACAATTGCCGGCGCTTATCCAGAAAGGCTAACATCACTACCACTAAAGTACGAATAAAGAGCAATACAGTGGCTATTACCATAAAGGACCACACAAATTCCTCCAACCATTGATAAGCAAGCAATCCTATATTTGCAATGACCCGAGGCATGGTGGCACTCGATTGTTTCACCCGCGGCATCAGAACATTCCGAGACACTCCCAAGAGAGTTTCTACGGGCACGATTTTGTCACCTCGTGCACGCAAATATTCAATGATCCGAGGCAGAGCCTCAACTGTCCCCGAACGGTCTCCACCACCGTCATGCATTAATATCACGTTGCCGAGCGTACGACGTTCGCGGAGTCGTTCCAAAAGAACGCTTGGAGGAGGACGCTCCCAATCTTCCAAATCCACACTTTCGCAAACGCTCAGATAACCCATGCTGCCGGCTAATGCTAATGGCCGCACATCGGCAATATTCTGCGGATAAGAATCCGCATTATAAGGGGGACGAAATAATAGGCTGGATTTTCCGGTGAGCCACTCAAATAAACGCTGGGTTGCATTGAGCTCGAGAATAATCTGTTCCGCAGAAGATTCATTGAGATTATGGTGTGTATAAGTATGGCTGCCGATGGTATGTCCTTCCGCAAGAATACGGCGTACTAATTTGGGGTATGCTTCACATTGTTTTCCTAATAGAAAAAATGTGGCGCGCACATGGTATCGAGCGAGGATATCCAGAATTTGAGGGGTATAAGGGCTAGGGCCATCATCAAAAGTAAGCGCCACTTGATTTGGCTTACCTGCCCCCTGATGGTAAAGGGTGACATAGTGTGGATATGTCTTGTAGTTGACGCAGATTCGCCCTTCGCTATCCCTAGAAAAGGCGCGTTGTCCTGGCGAAGTGGTCAGATCCACTTGGATAAAATCTCCTTCTCCGATATTGGCAAGCGTTTCACCGGGTTTAATATCCCGCATCTTATCTAAAGTGGCTGGAGTCTTCAGTGAATCTTGAGGTAATTCCAGTAGCTTCCAAATGGAGGAGTCTTCGGAACCGAGATGGTCGACCATGATGCCTCCACATCCTTGCTGCTCCACTTCTTCGAGCTGATTCAGGAATGTGGAACTATCGAGAAACCAAACGGAATGAGTGGCTCCCTCATCGGTTTGATAAGAAAAGTGCGGATTATATTCGGGTTCTCCACTGGTACAGGATCCCAAACCGGCATGATCGGCACGCGCCATCACGTCAGGAAAACTCAGTTGAGTTGCGCCCGATTTCGTCCAGTCATATCCATATGATCCTAAGGAAATAATCCATTTTTCCGGATCGCTATATCCTAAAATTACATGTAACCAACCTTCAAACCAAGCTTGGGATGCAATAGGACCGGGCTCATCGTCAGAAGCGTTTTCTGCCTCCAAATTGGCGACGAATTTATCTGTAAATTCATCCAATGCAGTGAGATCAAATGCGCTTAGACCATCATCCACCGGAATGCTAATCCAAAGTTTCATGTCGCTAGCATGCAGCCGAGTTGCTAATCGCTGAAAAAAAGCTGTCAACTGCGGCGAATATGAGGGATCCATCCCTTCCCAATTCACAACAACACCGCCCGCTTTGATTTTGGTCAACCCAGTTAACAAGCGGTTGATAAATGCATCCTGCTGCTCCGGACGAGCGCGAATTAAGGCTTCGACAGGATCTGTCATCGCTTTATTGCCGAGTAAGTTAGTGAGACACGGCATTAAAGCAATGTGTTTGTCCTTCAAGAATGCCAAGAGCTCGCTGTCCAACGATTCATGAAGGATGAGGTTCATCTCTGTCAGAGAAAACCATTCGGGTACTACATGCGTAATTAAATCCTTATGCTCCTTAAGGGATTGCAAACCAGCCGCATCACCATTGAACAGCATTGCGGCACGCACATCGGTATCGGGCGAGGGTATAACGGCGGACTTGGATACTTTCTGATTCAGAGGATGGTGTTGCCCATCATGCGAAGCGAAGCGCAGCCATGGCTGAGTATTTGCCCGCGGTATAGGATCCGTCCGCACTGATTCCACTACATGCAATTTTCTCTTCAGATCCCGAACACTGGCGGGCAGTGTGAGCTGTGGCCAGATAAGCAGCTCCTGTACAAATACTACTGCTGCAATGATGGCCGCGACAGATAAAATTAATGCTAAAATACGAATTCGCCGCCACCTCGAACCCCGGTGGTCAAGAAATACAAAATCAGAGTTCATTGGTTGAGTCACTGAAGTTACGCACTATTTGCAGTTCGTAGAGTCCACAGCATAAAGAAAGCTGCAAATTGCTCTCAAGAACTGAATGGATCAAGGAGACTTTGTCTCTTTTCTATCTTCGTCTCTTTCTCTCTTTTTAAAGAAAGACCAGTTCCTGGGCAGAGGCATCACGCCGAATCACAATGTGCAAACCCTATACATTGAAAAACCCCTGGGAAAGAGCAATGATAGAAAAAATAGAACATCCACTAATGTCCAATACGCAACGCAAACAATTTCCTTTCAGTGAATATGAGCCTCAATGGCAGACCTTTTGGCTGGAGAATAATGCCTTCAGTGTGCCCAATCCGGGAGAGCTCGAGTTTGATCCTCAACGCCCTAAATACTATGTCTTGGATATGTTTCCTTATCCCAGCGGAGAAGGACTGCATGTCGGTCATGTGGAAGGCTATACAGCCACTGATATTCTCGCACGATATAAGCGTATGTGCGGATTCTATGTCCTTCACCCAATGGGATGGGATGCTTTCGGACTGCCGGCTGAGCAGTATGCGTTAAAGACAGGACAACATCCGGCTATTACTACAAAGCGGAATATCAGTCGTTTTCGTAATCAGCTGCAATCCTTGGGATTTAGCTATGATTGGAACCGAGAGATTAATACGACTGATCCCAACTATTTTAAATGGACTCAGTGGATCTTTCTTCAACTCTATGGCTCCTGGGTCAATCCGGCGAGTGGAAAAGCTGAACCAATTTCCACTTATAATGGCAAAGATCCTGACTCCGTACGTCTTGCATACGTAGCGGAAATGCCCGTAAATTGGTGTCCCGCATTGGGTACTGTTCTTGCCAACGAAGAAGTGGTGAATGGCCGCAGTGAAGTGGGAGGTTTTCCCGTGGAACGACGTCCGATGCGCCAATGGATGTTACGCATCACGGCGTATGCTCAGCGGCTCATAGAAGAATTAGAGGGTTTGGATTGGCCGGAATCCATTAAATTGCTGCAAAGGAATTGGATAGGACGCAGTGAAGGTGCTGAAGTGATTTTTCGTACGGATTCTTCCACTCTCAACGTCTTTACCACACGTCCGGATACTCTTTTTGGAGCAACTTACTTAGTCATTGCACCGGAACATCCTCTGACAGGTGTTCTGACAACCTCTCATCGTCAGGCCGAAGTAGGCGCCTATAAGAAAGCAATATCATCCAAATCCGATTTGGAACGCACTGATCTAAATAAAGAGAAAACCGGCGTGTTTACAGGTTCCTTTGCAACGAATCCTGTTAATGGAGAAAAGATTCCTATTTGGATCGCTGATTACGTCTTAATGGGATATGGGACTGGAGCCATTATGGCGGTGCCTGCTCACGATGAACGGGATTTTGAATTCGCCACCAAATTTAGTTTGCCGATTCGCTATGTGGTAGCGCCTACGGCAACAAAAAGCTGCGAACCGATATCAGGCTGCTTCACGGGAGAAGGCGCTGCGATTCATTCTCCATTAATTGAAGGTCTCCCCACTGCTGAAGCTAAAAGACAGATTACAGCGTGGCTCGAAAAAGAAGGAGCGGGACGCCTAGCTATTCATTACAAACTTAGAGACTGGCTTTTCTCTCGACAACGCTATTGGGGGGAACCTTTTCCTATTATTTGGGAACAAGGTCAGCACTATCCGCTCGATTCCACTTCTCTTCCACTTTGCCAACCGGAGGTCGCAGATTTTAAGCCTACCGACACCGGAGAACCTCCGCTAGCACGAGCTAAAGAATGGGTGCATTATTCAGACGCAGCTCATCGTGAAACAAATACGATGCCTCAATGGGCTGGTTCCTGTTGGTATTATCTGCGTTTCTGCGATTCTTCAAATTCATCGCGCTTCGTTAGCCAGACCGCAGAACAATATTGGATGGGCGGTGGCAAGCCAGGGGGTGTGGATCTTTATGTGGGAGGAACGGAACATGCTGTTTTACACCTTCTCTACGCACGCTTTTGGCATAAAGCACTCTTTGATCTCGGACAACTCTCTACACCCGAGCCATTTCAAAAACTTGTAAATCAAGGTATCATATTAGGATCAGACGGGCAAAAAATGTCTAAAAGCCGAGGAAATGTTGTCAGCCCGGAACATGTGATAGAACAGTACGGAGCCGATTCCTTGCGGCTTTATGAAATGTTTGTGGGGCCGCTGGAACAGATGAAGCCCTGGAGCATGAAGGGTGTCGAGGGGGTTTATCGCTTTCTTGCACGGGTGTGGCGCCTGGCTTTCAAAGAAGATCAGGAAGGACACTGGGATGTCTCTTCCGAATTGAAGGACATTCCTATGACGTCCGGTCAGTTGCGAATAGTGCATGGCACGATTAAAAAGGTCACCTCGGATATTGAATCACTCTCTTTTAATACAGCGATTTCGCAGATGATGATTTTCACAAATGAATTCACATCAGCTTCTCCATGTCCCATAGAAGCACTTCACATTTTACTCCGATTGTTGAGTCCGTTCGCTCCTCATCTTTGTGAAGAAGCATGGTCCAAGCTGGTTCTCCGTTTTCCAAATTTTGAATCCAGTGCATCTCGTCAAGTTTGGCCGGAATATGATGAATCTCTATTAATTGAAAATGAGGTGGAATTGGTTGTTCAAATTAATGGTAAGGTACGGAGCCGCCTTCTCATCAATCGATCTGCTACTTCTTCTGAAATTGAATCTGCCGTTCTGGCTTTACCGAAAGTGATGGAAGATTTGGCAGGCAAGCTTCCTATTCGGGTTGTTGTGGTTCCAAACAAATTAGTTAATATTGTTGTTCACTAAGAAATTTTTATATATAGCGTTCATACGCAATTAGTTTCACATTATCATTCTGTTCCTCCCATGAAGCAAACCACCCATCGCAGAGGTGATGGACTTCTACAAATTGTTAGCATTCTCAGTGCTTCTGTAACTCTCACCGCACTTTCCGCTACCGCCCAGCCTCCTCCTTCGGGCATCGATGTCCGCCCTCGCGGAGTGGAAGAATCTCACGAGGAAGCGGACAATTCTCCTCAACCGCTCTCCTCACCTTCAACCGCTCCGAGTGGCGTACCGCCCACCTCCCCCATCAACACAGTTGCTGCCACTCCTTCTCCTACCCCTACGGAAACTCCGCCAGCCGGAAATCAGCCAGGTGCTCCACTGCCTCAGAGTAATCACCAACACACACCATTGCCTTTTTTGAGTCGGCAGCCCCAGCAACCAGCCCCACCAGTAATACAGCAAGAAGCTACGGAAGGTTATCGAATATTTCCTCTCGAACAAACGGAGGCGCCCCCCCATGTATGTGCACCCCATCCCGGATATGGGCCAGGAGAGCGAATTTTATTTCCCCCCACCCTCGGGTTTCAAGATGTCTGGGCATTGTTTTATTTAGATAAATATGGGGAATGCTATTTCGCCCTTCCTATGTCCGAAGGCAATTGGGGAACAGGAGATTGGTGGGAATTGCGTCATCCGCTAGTGGACCATGGTATCAATATCATTGGGAGTTATGGCTCTGATATCCAAGGTAACGTAGCCGGAGGACTCAGCCCGGGATTTGGTTACGCGGATTGTATCGACCTACGATTGGATTTGGATCTGCAAAAGTTAGTCGGATGGAATGGAGCCCATTTTGTAATTTCCGGCATAGATCGTAATGGCAACAACCTCACCAAGCAGCATGTCGGCAATGTATTTAATGTTGCCCAAATTTGGGGCGATCAGACCATCAACTACTATGCGCTCTGGCTGACTCAAGATCTTTTTGATGGTTGGTGGAATATTAAATTAGGACGGATAGCAGCTACGGATGACTTCACCTCTAATCCTCTCATATATGGTCTCTATCTGAGCAATGCTATTGATGGACAACCTTTTGCGGTTGCTGCCAGCGGATTTGTAAGTGCATATCCGGCAGCCGTCTGGGGGGGGCGCTTACGATTCAATGACAAAGAGCACAATCTCTATGCAATGTTCGGCATTTATCAAACGAGTGACCGCTTGTATAAACCAAAATATCATGGAGTCGATTTCAGTATGCGTCGCAATGACGGTATGAATTTATTGTGGGAAGTCGGCTGGCTTCCGGAATTTCAGCCTCATACTCCGCCTGCATCCTTCACAGCCCAAGCATCAGCTCCAACTCCCTCCTCCGTAACACCGGAAACGTGGCACGGTATGCCAGGCCACTATAAATTCGGAATCTTTTATACGCCTTGGCAAAATATCCCCCAGTTTCTTCCTGGCAATACTTTCTATTCCTATGGATTTTATTGGCTCTTCGATCAAATGGTTTACCAGGCTGCACCAGGTTCCACCCGTGGGCTGACGCTTTGGAGCGCATTCATCTATGCTCCTGCACAAAATACGTCCTTGATCCCCTTCCAAGCTAGCGGGGGCGCCATATATACCGGGCTCATCCCGAGGAGGAGCAATGATCAATTGGTCTTTGGTTGCTTTTATGGAACTTTCAGCAGCAATTATGCAACTACCCAACGGATTGCAGGCAATGGAAATCCCACGTATGAACTGGTTTTGGAAGCCGGTTATCGCATTAATCTGTCCACGTTTTTCTACATAGAACCAGACGTCCAATACGTGATCCATCCCGGGGGAACCGGCCGAATCCCCAATGCGTGGGTAATAGGGGCTCAAATTGGTTTCAGTTTCTAGAATATCGAGGGACACCGCAAATTTTGCACTCTGTCCCTGCACCGCGAGAAACGGTCACTGTTTGCTGACCTGGTAGGACATGCTTTTATGCTGCGCTAAAACTTCTCCGACTAAAAAGAGAGATCCCGTCACCAGCACGAGTTCCCCGTCTTTCAGAGCAGCATGGAGTGCGACTCCGGAATCCTCAAAATACCGACAATAAACATCGGTCGGAGGTTCATGTGCAACAGAAGGTTTCGAACGAACATTTTCGAGAGAAACGAATAAAAATTCTTTGGCAATATCAGACAGAAGAAACAGCATTTTCTCGCTCTCTTTGTCCTTCAATGATCCGAATACGATATGAGCTTGCTGATTACCAAAAACTTCTCGCCACGTGGCAATCAGCATACTGATAGCGGCAGGATTATGGGCCCCATCCACTATCAACTGGTTCGAAAGCATTTGAAAACGACCAGGCCATTGCACATTGGCTAGGCCTTGGCAAATGGCGTCATGGGAAATAGGGAGTCTACTTTCCTGTATCACCGCTACAGCTAAAGCCGCATTCCATTGCTGATGTGGCCCGAGTAATCCGATTTTGGAAGTGGTCCATGGATTTTCCACAAAACGAAGAGGCGCCTGTTTTAGCTGAGCTACCCGAGACAATTCGAGCGCAACTTCAGGCAATTGAGGGGCGGAGGCTGAAGGGATACCAGGTTTTAAGATTCCCGCCTTTTCGGAAGCAATTTTGGTTAACGTATCGCCTAACCATTCTTGGTGATCAAAAGAAATAGAGGTAATTACAGACACTAAAGGTGCGGTGACTATATTGGTGGCATCCCAGCGCCCACCCAAACCAGTCTCCCAAACCACTATTTCGACGTTTTGTCGGGAAAAATGCCAAAGGGCAAGCGCTGTGGTGAGCTCAAAAAATGTAGGCGAGCCGGTAATTTGTAATCCCTTGAGGAGAGTTAATCCTTCAGCAATTTCTGTCGAAGAGATCGGAATTCCATCAATGCAGATCCGCTCTTGAAATTCGATAAGATGCGGCGATGTAAAAAGTCCGGTCCGATATCCTTCTGTCCGCAGGATGGAATCCAGCAATGCGCAGACAGATCCCTTTCCATTCGTCCCCGCAACATGTAAAAATCTCGTCCGCTGATCCGGAGCTCCTAACAAATTAAGCAAGGCGCGGATGTTCTCCAACCCCAATTTGACGCCAAATCGCTGAGTGGAATATAACCAGTTCAGAGCCTCATGAAAATTCACTTTTTCTTCTGATCAAGATATCCCAGGATCTGTGAGAGAATGGGACGCAACTTATTACGATGTACAATGGAGTCGATCAATCCGTGCTTGACGAGGAATTCCGCGGTTTGAAAGCCTTGCGGCAAATCCTGATGAGTGGTTTCCCGAATCACGCGTGGTCCGGCAAAGCCGATCATGCTGCGCGGTTCAGCAAGAATGATATCCCCCAATGAGGCGAAGCTCGCCATGACTCCCGCATAGGTGGGATTTGTCAGGATAACGATATAGGGAAGCCTCGCTTGGGCATGGAGAGCCAGAGCACCACTGGTTTTCGCCATCTGCATGAGGCTCAGCATACTTTCGTACATGCGAGCACCTCCCGACGCACAGACAGCGATTACGGGACACCGTTGCCGGGTGCTGTGTTCGATGATACGCGTAATTTTTTCTCCGACTACCGAACCCATGGTGGCGGCGAGAAAATTAAAATCCATTACGGCCAGTCCCATCCGATGTTCACAGAGGGAAGCTGTTCCTGTAATCACTGCATCGACGAGTCCGGTTTTCTCACGATAAGTCTTCAACCGTTCTTCATAAGTGGCCACTCCCTTAAATTTGAGAGGATCTACCGCTGCCATGCGAGCGTCGTGTTCTTCAAAGGAACCGGGATCAACGAGATGGGTAATTCGTTCCCGAGAACCCATGGTAAAATGATAGTCGCATTTAGGGCAGACAAAGAGATTTTCTGCTAAAACCAGATTATGGATCACTTCCCGGCAAGCAGGACAATTGGTCCATAAACCTTCCGGAATATCTCTGTTTTTGTTTCCTAAGGGATTAAAGACAGGCTTTTTAAAAATGGGCATTTTCTTGCAAGATGCTCCCGGAGGTGTTACCGCATGGGAATAGGTGGCGCGAGAAGAATTTACGACGGTTGTTGTTCAAATAATAAAAGCCTTTGGTATTTTAGTACGAACAAGCTCGCCCAGGAATTGGGCTTTCTGCTTTCTTTAAGGAGAGCACTTCTTTATCCATTCAGTTTTTGGCGCAATTCGCAGCTTTTTTAGGAGGGGGGGCTTTTTTTAGAGAGGGCTTTTTAGAGAGGGCTTTTTAGGGATGGGGTTGCGGGTCTACGCTCGTACTACCGTAATTGCCTTCACGGTACGTGCTCCCCCAGCCAGCAACGTTTTGGAACATTCTTCCAAAGTCGTCCCAGTTGTCAACACGTCGTCCACCAACATCACATTGGCACTGACAATTGGCCGATGAGAACGTAAAGCAAAAGCACCACGCAAGTTTTGTCTGCGTTCGTGTCGACTCAGTAAGGTCTGCGATTGGGTGAAGAGAGATCTTTTCAGGTACGACTTACAGGGAATCCCCGTATGCTGAGAAAGTGCTTCGGCTAATATCGCAGCTTGATTAAATCCACGTTCGCGTTGACGCAGCGGGTGAAGCGGAACAGGTACTAGCACATCCGGAGGACTAGCCGCTATCCGATTATCTCGCCATGCATGAAAAAGCAAACGGGAAAGAATACTCTCCAAACGTGTGTTCCCTAGATATTTAAATCGGTGAATCAATCCGCGTACTACTTCCTCGGCTTCACATCCGCACACGGCAAACTGAAAAGAAAATTTGCGAACCCGACAATTGGCACAAACAAAAGCTCGGGAAATATGTCCGCACACAGATAACGAACAGATCTGGCAATACGGGGCACGCACCCAACGGATGCGTTTTATACACTGCTTACAGAAGAGACTTCCCGGTTTTTCACAACATTCACAGTGCGGAGGATAGAGAATATCAAGCGCACTTCGTAGCAGAAATTTTACGCGCCCGGCCATGGAGGTATTGTCCACATAGGAGAAATGTGGTGCATATTGCCAGAATCGCAAATATTCCAATGGGCACCATACCCGACACCACATTGGGCCCCACCCAAGGCAGGACACCAGGAGCTTTCAGACGAAAGCCTATAAGCAAATTAATCGTTTGAATGGCAAAAATCCATCCGACATGCAATCCAATCGGCAATGCCAGGGAATGCGTCCGTTCCACGGTCCAACAAAGCAATAAACTAATGAAAAACAAACTGGCCAAGCCAAAAGCCAGAGTAAGAGGAGGTGGAGCCGCGCTAAAAATACGGCCGCACTCCCGAAATCCACTCCAAGCGTCCAGTGGATGAGCGGAAGGTCCCGCAGAGCGTATGAAGTGTACGATAGCAAAAAATGCAGACGTCCACAGCGCAGAAAAAAAAGCACCGAAGGTACGTCGACTGAGACCATAGAGCAATCCTCGGAAAAGTAGTTCTTCTAAGATAGAAACTCCCACAGCTGTTCCAGCCACCCGAAGCACGGAGGTCAGCTCAATTTGGTGATCCCGTACCCCACACACATCAAAATAGACATATGCCATCATGAGAAATGTCATGGGCAGCAACCCCATCAGCAGCCCCCAACTAAAATCACAGGCCCATCGGGAGTTTTTTTGCAGTCCTAATTCCTTAAAATTTGAAATCCTGAGAGCAATTAACAAAGGCCCCATTGCCAAAAGAAAGCATATTAGTAATAAGCGACTAAATACCCGATGAAAGGGAATACTTGCTAACCAAGGACAAATTTCCGTTCCCACCTGTATTAAGCAGTAAATGGGGGGCGACAGCAAAGCCGCCCCCACGCCCACTCCCACTATGGTCAAAATAATTTTTATAAGAGGAGCCACTATTTTAACCTAATGTAAAAAAATAAAATTACTTCTCGTTCAATAGGAGAATACTTTGCATGAGAAATTGAGCAATATACATTTTTCAATCTGTTTTTAATGAGGTTACCCTGGAAATTTTGCCCTCAGGTTTTGTTGCCCCAAGCGGGCTATACCGCAAGGGCATGGACCACTTGTTGTGTCGTGCCTGGGGGCAAAAGACTGGCAATCTTCCAGCGAATTTCCTCGCGACATGTTTATACTGAGAGCTTGTCCGGAAAACACTCTCATATTCATATATGAATATCAGTTGAGTCAAGACTCTCTCTGATCACAAGCCTGTTGGAAATATCGTCATGATTTGGCTATCAATCAAACGACCTTTTTTTTCTGAATACACCGCCACCTTGTAAGATTTTCCTTCGTATGAGGCATCGATGGCAACCTTTTCCTTACCGCCAATTGGCATGTTCTGTATGTTACGATAATGAGCACTCAGTTGATTCATGTTCATATTACGCCCAATTCCTCTAAATGTGCGCAAAATCCGCACAGGGCTCTTGAAAGGAAACACAGTATTTATCGGTTTCTCCGCTGTTGACCATGAATCATTGTACACATGATCCCTGAAAATATGTTTGATAGCTGCCGAGCTTAAAAAAAGTGAGATGTGGTTGTCCGATGTCTCAAGGTCAAGACCTTTAAATCCATTTTTTTCAACAAAATAATTACGAAAATTCACCTCTACCATCCGATCGATCTCCTTAGTAATTTCCGGGGTGCCAACGGGTCCTTGTTTTTTGTCCCCTCGTGTTTTTTGCACTACTGGTGCCTGCCGCTGTTGTATCTGCTGTTGTGCCTGCTGTTGTGCCTGCTGTTGTGCCTGCTGTTGTGCCTGCTGTTGTGCCTGCTGTTGTGCCTGCTGTTGTGCCTGCTGTTGTGCGTCTGCTTGTCTTTGCTGCTCTATTCGTTCCTCTTCTTTGAACCGATCCTCGTACTGCTGAATCCACAAATCTTCGCTTTCTTTGATTTCCTGGATTCTTTGTTTGACTACCTGAGATTTCGAAAACGCATCCTCGACTTCAAGATTAAGTTGCGCTAATCCCTCCTTAGCACTCTTGATAGAGTCGGAGGCATTCTGAAGCTTTTGACCGTATGCTAGTTGCATGAGTATCATTTTCATACGTTGACCTAAAGGCTTTCCGTCGGGCATCAAATCTCTTTGTTTTGCCTCGAAGGACGCCCATAACGCTTGAGGCAAGGCGCCTTGATTGTTTTTCAATATCTCCTCCGTCCGCAATTTTTGTACTTGCGCCAGAATCACAGAATATCCCATTTGCCAATATTTCAGAATATTTGGATTAATATCATTCTGCAGCATTTTTTTAAGGCTGTTTTGTATCCTAGTTACGTCGACGGCATCTCCTTTTAAATGCGCATCCATCAGTCGCTGGACGAAAAGTTGAAATGTTACAAGGAAATTTTCCCTGGCACCTACGCCTTGCTGAGCAAGAACATTTATTATATTCTTAGCCTCATCGTTTCCCTGAGCAGCATCCTCCTTCAGCTGCTTATCAGCAGCCTCTATCAGACGCTTAGCCCAGGGACGGAAAGCATAATTCTTTGAAAAGTAGGCAATATCAGAGAGAAAATTTAACTTGTCATTGAGATCTATTACTAACCTATTAATTTTCTTATCGTCTACCCTTACATTTTCTTTCATGAATGCGATCTTTTGTTCATATGTTGCTGTCGCTATCGCTTCTGGGCTTGGAAAGAATACATCCACAAAGCAGGGTCCCAAAGGCGACTTTTCTAGTTCCTCTATGAGCTTTATTCTATCCTGAGGACTTTCGGTAACGCTTCGTACTAATCCCTCTTCATTTCGTAATGTCGGACTCCATCGAAATTGATCTGCTTCATTCAGATTACGAATTAAATACTGTTGTAAATAATTCTTTATCTCCACCGAAGCAGGTTGTCCACTGTGTAAAAATGCAAACAACTTAGGCTCGTCCAAATTATCGGGCACACCGGAATCGTCCCACATTTGAAATAACTTTTCTATGTACTGCTTAAACTCTTCAATGTATTCCAAGGCTTGGAAAAAATTTTTATTTCGATCTATTAGGAATATGAGTGCTCTGCTCAAACGGATTTGTTGACCTAACCTTTCTTTGATTGTACCGTTTATATTTTGTTCAAGTCGATGAATTCCATCCACACCCTGCGATAATAGTTCCCCAATGACTTTAGATTTTATACGACCTTGATATCGAGGGTTACCTGCCAAAAAAACTCTCAGATTCGAACCTTGCGTGTTTGCTTCGCGGAAGTTTTTCAGACTTAATACGAACTCTTCCAAGTCTTGAATTAAATTATCATTCTGAGACATCAATTCTTTTGCAGTAACCTCGGTAGGAAAAAGCACCGCAGCCTCCGCAGAGTGTTTCTCGAAATACTCTGCATGATTATGGCCTTCACTTATGAAATCCGTATATGTTTTATGCGCTAAATCATAATCCGGATCGATGTTGAGAAAATTTTTAATATGGGCTATTCTTTTTAGAGCCCTTACATTAACAAATGATATGCTTTCCATTAGATGTGTGTTAATATCTTCACTGGATGCCTTCTTTTTAATCAATGTTTGAATTTTATCCTCCCGTTTTTTCAATTCCATTAGAAATAGCTGATCTGTCAAATCATTGACACGTACCTGCTCATCAAAGTACTCAAGCTCCTTACCCTCCAAACCTACTCTGAGGCGTTCGTTTATTGCATCCACCTGGAGGTTTTGATTGGTATCAGTTTGTTGCGATGCGCCTGCAACATTCCCAGGCTCATTTGGCGTCTGTGCACAGCTTTTTGATTTTGATTTGGTTTTTTTGGGTGCCCGCTTGCTACGTACTGCTTCTTGGTCGCTCTGGCGAGCGCCTATGCCGATTTCCACGCCAGTCTCTCCTGTTTGTTTAATGACTCCTCCGAGGCCTGAATCGGTTAGGGCGCAATAGTTGTTGAAATTTTGCAATTCCTGAGAAGAGAGTTCGCGTAATTTATCTTTATCACGCACCCAGATTTGATCCTGTTGGGTGGTTCGATCCCGTTGGATGAAATACTCGGTTTCTATTTGATTATCCTCCAGGAGAATATATTGAGGCGAATCAGGACGATAGAGCGGGTTATTGATATCCATCTCAATCGTGCGCAAATTGACTTGTCCATAGCGTGAAAATTCCGTTTCCCTCCCTATCTGCTTAAGGAATATACGCTTTTCGACTCCTTGGGCATCTTTATAGGTATGCAAAAAGACCCCACCTTTTTGGGCACCTGTAGCACGCAAATAGGATCGACCGTCACTACCAAGTTCCAATACATCAGTTGGAAGCTGAGCATCCGCTTTTAAATGAATACCATCTTCAGTGTACTCTGCAATCGCCTGAAGCTTCTTTAAGTTCTTAACACCACCCAAAGTGTTGCTATAAGGGGCCTGCTGCACCTCATCTATCAGGTGCTGATATCCGTACTTCCGGCCTGTTCTGCTGAGTATCGCCTTAAATTGCTTCCGGCCGACCAGGAACATATCTTGTAAGGCCTTGGCAGCCCCTCCGAGTATCTGATCAGTTTGTGGGATAGGGGAAGCTGCATCAGCAAGCTCCACCAGGATCGTTCCTCCTTGCTGGAATAGCGTCTTTCCCATTGCCTTCAAACCGCTTTGTCGAAATGCGGCCAGGGAGACTTTAAACGCACTTTTTGCAGCCATAAACATCGGTATGTATTCTGCCATTTCAAGACCACATTGCATCCCTACCAAGACAGCCTCCCATGGGATTGGTGGGATATACCCCCCCCCGACTGTTGTGGATGGGGCTGAAGTGGTTCCACTCGAATGCGGCTGCTGGATCGCCCCGTCATAGGATGGGTTCCGCGGTCGATTATCGCGCAGCACACTCTCAATATCCTGAGCGCAATCATAAAATGGAATCCATCCATTAAGAGGGTGGCTCACTTCAAATTGGCGCTGCGCAATTTCGCGCTCTTTGTTCAATTTAGCTTCCCAACCTAAAAATTTAAACAGCTCCTGATACAGCTCTTCTGGCGTATCTTGAGTGGAAGTACTCCCAATGCCAAAACTCTGAAATTGCTGCGGGGCCCGGATAAAAAAACTGCTATGATTGCGACGTACATAATATGATACTATTTCATCCGGCGTGTTAAGATTCCATTCACGCCGCTCTTCATTGGACACGCTAATGGGTGTAGCCTGAACAATTCGTCCTGCTTGAAATGTGAATACCATATCTTGAGTTTGAGCATTTCCGGTGAGCTGCAATCTTACTATCAATCCACGGTCAGCCATATAAGTTTTCCCGTACATCAGACCGTTGGGAACTATGATCTTCTTGAGCTCCCCATGTGGTTCAATCAGCAGTTGTAATTGTGCTAAAACAGCTTGCTCTACTAGTTCATAGTATGCGTCAATTTGCTGACTGTAATCAGATAAAATACCTTCTCCATTGAGCTCGACCCACTCTCCTTTTAAGCCATATGGAGAGTTATTAATTTCGATTTTAACTTTCCGTGTTCTGTATCCTTGAAATATTGCGTCTAAATAATCGTGAGCATCGTAAGTGGCACTTGCCGCTGGTGCGTATGGGCCGTGATTGGCAGGTGTTCTAACTTCGTAACACACCTTAGCCCCTCCACTGATGTTGGCTGCCCAGGCAATGGCAATATTTCGTAAGGAAGGAGGAGGGGCGGAAAGTCCGGCCTGAATCCGAGCTAACTGTTGGAAGCGTCTTATATCCGGGTGCGTTTTGAAATGATTGTCAACAGCCGCAATCGTAGCCTCTTCAGATTGACCTGGCACAAGGTGTCCAGTGATTCTGGCATAATTCCACTTTATATATGCATTTGCAAAATCTTCCATGTTATGTGCCAACAATTGAGAGCTGAGTACAGAGGCAGCCGCTTTTAATGCTTCCGGACCGGTTTCACTATCCAGCGGAGCGTTCACTGCTTGCAACGCCAGATGCGCCATGCTATATGACAGATGTTCATAACTGCCCCATTTGATTCGTTCTAGCTCCGATTGAGGCAGAATATTCAGCAATGGCTCAAGACTGTCGACACAGATATGTGTCCATGCTCGCCCCGAGGGGGCAGGCAGATGCCTGATGGCATCATTGCCCTGACACTGTTCCTGAAAAAGCACTTTTGCCTGTGCCAATGATTGGTTTGAAAGCTGATCTTTGTATTGCAAAAACCATTCCTCCGGACTAAAATCAAGCAATGCAGGGATGAACCCTACCCTCTGTTCCGACTGTTGCAACCATTGAGTGTTCAGTGACTGGGCTACTTGCAATGCAAGCTGATTTTGCTCTGTTTCATTTAAGGACCTCATATGCCCATTTCGACCAGCAGCGGCATAGCGCTTGCTTAGAGTCTCTACTTGGATCACGCGGTTGAGTGCCAACGCGACATCATCATGCACGCCATCGATCTCATCAGACTTGGCGGGAAGCGAAGGACCCGTATCGCCGCGCTGCCCGTGGAATGTCCGCACAGCTTCTTCAGCAAAGTCGATTGCTTGCGTAAGAAAACCTTTAACACGATATTGTAGAGGCTGCACCTGTACCGTGGCATTCAAATAGTTTTTACGCATTTCAGCAGTTGCATTGAATGACACCAATGGTACCCACTTAACCTCAGGAAAACTCGAATTACTAAGCCTGGGGTTTCGTAAGGTGCGCCTTACTCGACTATTCGGTGTGCCCCTCAAAATATACTTGCCAAAATCAAGCCAGTTACCTGCATCCGGCCTTTCCATATTGGGCAATGCTTCAGCCGTCGTATTGAGAGGCTGAAAAATATTTTCCAAAGTGTGATAATGTTCATCATTTGGATTGACTCCGGATACAGGAAGGCTTTCAGAGAAACTGCCGCCATATCCCCAAATGAAATTCGATACACCTTTTTGGAAATGTTCCCAAACACTCTTCACCTTTTCATCTTGCAGGGCAAAGCCTACTACAACAGGTTGCGCTTCGGGCTTAAAAGAGTCTTCCGCCGGTTCAGTCTTTGTCTCGCGAATTTTCCGATGGTGCATCCCAACTGGCGGTTTAGGGAAGAGAACATCGCCCACTATTGGGATCGCCTCTACAAGCTCTAAACAAGAATCCTTTACAGACTTTGATGCTGCTTGCACTGGGTTTTGTTTCTCTCGCACTTGCTCCTTCCTGTGGCGACGTTCAAGTCGGTTTACCGTAGTTTGGTACACATTGGATTGTTGTATCTCATCAATATGTAAAGACCATTTCAGATAATTTATAAGCTCTGTTGGAAATTCTTCCGGAAGGTTAGCATCATATTCATGTATGGTAACATCTTCATCTTTATAAACTTCTTTTCCCTCTGCGAGCTTTTCGGGGTCTTGGTTAAGATGATCATATTTCTTTAAGAATGCCATAGCATCCTTGAGATCATATTTTGTTCCATCATCAAGTGTTACATGAGGATCCTTCATATCTGGATGTGGGACATATGTTTTAGCAAAGTACTCTTTAGCGGCTTCCAGATCCCTTTTTTCGGCGAGATCTATTTCCAATTCACCAGGATTATCTACCCCATGTCTTGTCATAATATTAGATCGCATTTTCGCTTCGCACTGTAGATTTAGCGGAGAAAATTCCTTCGCATAAGGTATCGCAAATGAAAGGTCATTTTTATGTTTTAAAAATACCGTTATGAGATAGAAGGCTTTTTGCCTTACGGATAGTTCCGGATCGGACATAATTTCCCTCACCCGGGATATTGGATCTTGAGTTTCATATGGGTACATCAACGCAGCCATTTTGCTCATTGGGCCCTTAGTTTTCTCCTCGATGTTCTGTATCTCTTTTTTAAAATGCTCGTTGACTACATTTTCTATTTTTACAAAGAGTTCTTTCTCTTGTTTCGCATTCCCTTGTTTAAGATTGTCTAGTTCCTTCCCAAATGGGGCGACCATGTCAGCAAGTTGATCATAGAATGGTTCAAATTGTTGCTCTAATTCTTTTATCTTCGAACAGATCCTTGCGTTCTCTTGAGTACGCTCACCATGAGTGAGTTTCATTTTTATTGCATCGATATTTAGATTCCCATTTTCAATCTCATTTTTAATTTTTGTGCTGAGCATGTCATTACGGTTGTCGCAAAATTTATCTTCCAGACAAAGTGCTTTCTTTTCTTTATCGATATTGACCAGGTAAGCATGGAGGTGGTTTAAAAAGAGATGCTGAATCTCTTTTTTTATTTGATCCTCTGCATTACCCTTAGATCCCTTCTTTATGAGATCCTTAATCTTCACTTTTAAGTGATCGCAGTGAGATTGTAAGCATTGGCGATCTGTATCCCAGGATACCCAAATAGCGCGTCTGAGACACTCCATTTGGGCAAGACTACCACATAAATTCTCAGAAATATGGAATTCAGGTGCTTCCCACTGTTTGCGATGTGAATCTAGGTCGATGTTGTCCGGGGCGCAACATTCGTTCTTAAGTCTTGTAAGTTCTGTTTTTAATTGGCTGCGAACATTTTCTATGTGGTTCTCCATCTCCAACTCTACGGTCAGCTGGAGTGCCTTGGCCACCGACCGGTAAATGGGGCAACCGAGTGGCACTTCCTTCCAATGGATCATGTCAACGATTTTTTTGCATAGTTTTTCGTTTACTCTAATATATCTTTTAATATTAGCATCATCTTCTTGATTTAGGCTATTTATTTGAAGGGCTATTCGCTTTTGAAAAAGCTCTTGAATTTCTTCTCTGACCGATGAAAATTTTTTATCAGACTGGATGAGGGCACAGAGATTCTCTTTGAGAGTTTGATAGTCTTTTTCTATTACCTCGCATTCTTTGTTAAGAATCGATTCATCGCTATTCTCATCTAATTCAGCCCAATGCGACACGGAGCTCATAAACTTGGCCATGTCAGATCTCACACGGTTAATAGACTCTACCGGTATATTATCCGATGCTGCATAGAATAGTTTGGAGACTGCCCTCCTGGTGGTCGCATTCAGGCATCTGCCAGCTCTCCAAGAGGACTCGGTTGTAGTTTCATTTGTTTGAGGTTTATCAGTTTGAGAATTATTAGAATTCGACCTATTCAAGGTTGGGTAAGCTAAATTAGCCATACATTCACACTGAGATAATCATACAACAGGTTACATAATTCATTTTGGGGAGAAAATCGCATTTCCATATGGTACAATTTACCCATCAAACTGAGATATTTTATCCGATATTTCCTAATATCAGTCACACACGTTGGTTTCTTTCGGGAAAATAGTGGATATCCTGGCAAAATTTTCGAAACACAAGCCCTTCTGACGCGCGAGAGATGGTATAAGATAAGAAAACCAAAAAATAATTATGTCGAGGAAGCCATCGCTCGCACCCATCACAGCACCGCACGCCTGCTCAGGCTGGCACGCGTTCAAACACCTTGAAAGGGCTGGATATTATAGCTCATTGCCCATAGAATGGGGAGTGACTTTTCTTTCTTTCACTTCCAGTCTCCCTGCTAGGGGCTGAGTAGATAGCATTTTTGAATGTTTCCGCACGTAAATTGAAAAATGAATCATACTGATTGCTGGGTACAATGGGATAAACGCCACTCCTGGCATCCTTTCACTCAAATGAAAGCTTGGTGTTCACCAGACCACGAACCGCTCGTACTGGTGGAAGGACAAGGAGCCATTTTAAAAGACAGTAGGGGTCGCAAATACATCGACGGAAATTCATCGATTTGGACAAATATTCATGGTCATGCTCATCCACGCATCATAGAGGCCATGAGAAAACAGTTGGATGCTGTAGCCCATGTCTCCTTCCTCGGCTCGACAAATGCACCCGCAGCTGAACTCTCCAGTCGTTTGGCAGCTCTTTTTCCGGAGGAAAAATTACCCAGGGTATTTTTCTCTGACGACGGATCTACAGCCATAGAAGTGGCACTTAAAATGGCCACACAATTTTGGCAACTACAAGGTCAGCCTCAACGTTGTGGCTTAATTGCATTCCATGGCGCTTATCATGGAGATACCTTTGGAGCATCTAGCTTAGGTGGGATTCCCTTGTTCACCGAACGTTTCCACCGCTTTCATTTCCCTGTCGAACATATCGGATCCCTAGAAGAATTAGCTGCTCTTCCTTCCTTTCTGCGAAGTGAAATAGCCGCCGTAATCATTGAGCCCCTGATTCAAGGCCCCGCAGGCATTCGTCTTTGGCCCCCGGGAATGCTGGCTGCATTGCGCAAACTCTGCGATTCCAATGGCACCTTGCTCATTCTCGACGAGGTTCTTACCGGTTTCGGACGTACGGGAACGCTTTTCGCTTGTGAACAAGAAAAAGTCGTTCCGGACTTTCTTGCTCTTGCCAAGGGCCTCACCGGTGGATTTCTTCCCCTCGCCGCCACGTTGACTACTGACCGGATCTTTGATGCTTTTCTGGGAGAATTCGAAGAACAGAAAACTCTGTATTACGGTCACAGCTATACGGGAAATGCGCTCGCCTGCGCTGCCGCCTTAGCAAGTTTGGATATTTTCCGCGAAGAACATGTGTTGGAAAAATTACAACCTCGCATTGCTGTCCTGCGAAAACTCCTCGATGCTCTCCGCGCAATTCCACACGTGAGCGACATCCGGCAATGTGGCTTTATGGCAGGAATCGAAGTCCGCCCATCTTCTCAAACGCCCTATCCCTGGCAGGCACAAACCGGATCACGAATCTGTGCCGCAGCCCGTGCTTACGGACTGCTCACACGTCCTATTAAAGACACCCTGATTCTCATCCCTCCTCTGTGTACCACAGAAGAACAGCTTACCATGGCCGTAGATGCTTTGCGCAAAGCCATCATCGAAATCTGTGGAAATAAGTACGTTTGAACACCGCACGCTCCACTGCTATATTTATAGCTTCGCTATACAGATGATTCGGAGACCCCTCAGCCTAAAAAAACTGCAAAATGCCCCCTCCTTCCCAATTGGCAGTTCCTTGCAAACAATGGGGCACTGACATTGAAGAATCGGCATTGGATCAAATCGAGTGAGCGCGCCATCTTCCCATTGCTGTTGCGGCAGCTCTTATGCCTGATGCCCACAGTGGCTACGGCCTTCCCATTGGAGGAGTACTCGCTACAGATCATGCAGTCATCCCTTATGCAGTGGGGGTTGACATCGCCTGTCGCATGAAGATGACTGTCTTGGATTTGCCAACAAGCCAGCTCCATCAAATGATCAGCCGTCTCACCGCAGCGATCGAAGAAGAAACCGCATTCGGCGTGGGCAGCGTCTTCAAGAAACGAAGAGAGCACTCAGTTCTTGATGAAGATTGGTCAATAAGTTCTGTAACCCAAAAGAATAAAGATAGAGCGTGGACTCAGTTGGGTACTAGCGGCAGCGGCAATCATTTCGTTGAATTCGGGTTATTGTACTGTACCCATGATACTTGCGGGCTTCCGCCAGGCGAATATTTAGCTCTTCTCTCGCACAGCGGTAGCCGAGGCACTGGGGCAGCAGTGTGCAACCACTATAGCAAGCTAGAAATGGAGCATCATCGTGATTTGCAAGGACTTAGCTCGGCTTGCATGGCCGTCACTCGACAGTGCCGAGGGTCAGGAATACTGGGCGGCGATAAATTTGATGGGTCGGTACGCTGCAGCAAACCATGAGCTCATCCATCGGCATATTGCAAATCACCTGGGCGTGGAAATCCTTTTCGAGGTAGAAAATCATCATAATTTCGCCTGGAAAGAGGAATACTTTGGTAAAGAAGTTATTGTCCACCGCAAGGGAGCGACTCCCGCCGGCCAAGGGGGGTCTCTGTATGATTCCAGGCTCTATGGCTTCTCCGGGCTTCCTGGTTCGCGGCAAGGGTCATGCAGAATCGCTCCACTCAGCATCACACGGAGCGGGTCGCTCAATGAGCAGGAAAAAAGCTCACGAAACCTTATCCTGGCAAGACGCCAATGCTCTTTTGCAGCAGAAGGGCGTCACCCTCATTTCTGCGGGCCTTGATGAAGTTCCTTTTGCTTATAAAGACATTGAAACCGTGATGGCCGCACAATCCGATCTCGTAGAGATACTGGCACGTTTCGAACCGAAGCTTGTGAAAATGTCTCCGGATGGAGAACGACCGGAAAACTAATGGCCTCCCGGACGTGTTTATGAGTTTATAAACAACAGCTATAGCGAAACCCGTATCAATGACAGCGCTCTATGCCCGGCCGATACTATAGTAGGTGAATCCAAATTGTCGGGCCACTAGGGGATCCAGCAAATTGCGACCATCAAAGATCAAAGGTGTGTGCATGAGGGCTTTCAACTCTTGAAAACCAATATTGGAAAACTCTTTCCATTCAGTGGCAATGACAAGTGCCTCGGCATCTTGTACGGCATCCAGTGGAGAGGAAGCAAAACCTACGCCCGGGACTAAGCCCATTTGTTGAGACTTTTCCATACCCTTAGGATCATAGGCTCGCACTATTGCACCTTCGGCAACTAGCTGATTGACAATGTCAATCGCCACCGAACTTCGCACATCATCGGTATCCGGCTTAAATGTAAGACCCCATATGGCAATTTTTTTATCTTTTAATACCCAGAGGGCTTCACGGATTTTGGCAATGAATCGATCACACTGCGTGCGATTGATTCGCTGCACTTCTTTCAACAATTCGAACGGTTCGCCCAGATGTTCACTAATAGCAATAAAGGCTGCGATATCCTTTGGAAAACAAGAACCTCCATATCCAATGCCAGCATTTAAAAAATTTCGTCCAATGCGTTTGTCCGCTCCGATCCCATCTGCCACGTTCTCAATGTCCGCACCACTCGCTTCGCAAATTCGGGACACCATGTTGATATAAGAGATCTTGAGTGCCAGAAAAGAGTTGGCTGCATGCTTGATGAGTTCCGCACTACTGATGTCTGTCACCAGAATCGGAGCCATAAATGGTTCATAAATCTTTTTCATCAGTGCCGTCGCTTGCTCGTTTGAGCTCCCGATGACAATACGGTCAGGATTCATAAGGTCTCCCACAGCACATCCTTCGCGGAGGAATTCGGGGTTGCTCACCACGTCAAATGCAGCACCTGCCCGATTGTAGCGACGAATGGTTGCCGCCACTTTTTCTCCTGTTTTTACTGGCACAGTACTTTTATCTACAATGACGCGGTAGTCCTTAAGAACGACTGCAATTTCTCGAGCAGCTTGTTCAATATAGGAAAGATCCACACTTCCATCCGGTTGTGGTGGCGTAGGGACAGCAATGAAAATGACTTCTGACTCGTCCACTCCTTTCTCAACACTGTTTGTAAAAGAGAGTCGCTTGGCTCCCACATTTTTATGCACCATGCCCTCGAGCAAGGGTTCGTAAATGGGAATTTCACCCGCAATCAACATGTCTACTTTACGTTGGTCATTATCCACACAAATCACTTGGTGACCTACTTCAGCGAAGCACGCGCCGGTCACAAGTCCCACATAGCCAGAACCAATAATGCACAATTTCATGAAAAATAATGTCTCTAATCGAATACTTATGAAATGATTTTACGCAAAAAAGAGAAACCTTGTGGGTGAAAATGGTTTTTTTGCTCCCAGAGCTCCTCAACGTGCGTCACGTCAGTTATAAATTCATATATCTTTAAGATCTCTCTCATCTCTAATTCGAAACCATTTCTTGATAAAGAAAAAGCAGTCCAAAAAGGAGATTAACGACTGCTACCCGGGCCCATAGGCCCTCGAGTGGGAAGTCCCATGGGAATGGTGACTTGCGGCGCTCCCTTCAGTGTCAATAAGAGCAGTCCACCAGTCACTGGTTGCTGCCCCTCATTTTGACGTATTTCCAAGCCTACAGAGAGCACCCAGGCTGAAAGATCACGATGGATATAGTAACGCTGGTACATGAGTAGTCTCTGGGTAGTATCAAATTGCTCTTGGGCACTAAAGCCCCAATTGTCGTTTAGACGATAAAAGGCGTTGATCGTGATCTGGCTCCTATCTTGAAAAATGCGATCTGTAGAAGACAGCCCATTGGAGGTAGCATTGTTCTGGTCAGAGCTATTTTCGCTGGTAAAACCAAATGGATTCTGACTGGGATAGTGATTGAGGTAACTATGGGCGATGGAAAATTGAAAGTTTCTGCACGGCATGATTAAAAAGCCGGTGTCAAATTGAGTAAATCCATTCGGATCTAAGGGAAACTGAAAGTTGGAAAAGATATTCACCCACTGAGAGGGAAAGAACATGAGGTAATTGTTCATATTGCCAATTTTCGCAGGAACGTAGGGATTCAAAAAATTATAATCAAAGAAGGTGTCCAGCGTAAGCCATTGATAATTCGCATTATCGCGGCGCGTAATCAAGTTGTTGCGAACTCCCGATCGCAGAATGCTCCAAGAGTCAATGGCATCAATGGCCTGAAAGTCGGGAAAAGAAATCGGCAACGGTTGCGTATTAGGTTCAACAGTATCAAATTGATAGATGTCTCTCGGTTTAGGGCCAAAGTTTTTTACGAATGAATAATCCACATAGGGTTGTACGACATGCATCAGACCGTCCAATCCCAGAAAGCGAGATTGAGCTCGCTCATATGCGTGCGAAAGCTTGAATGAGGATTCGAGTTCAAAGTTAATAACGGGTCGAAAGATGGCTCCCTCCCTGGTCAGCTTATTACTAGGAACCTGTCCTCTGGCATTCGAGGCAATTTGCGGATTGTTCAGCCAGTCGGTCAGATATCTTTGGCCATTTATGCTCGTTTGGCTCAGACCAAAGGCTTGATCTTGTGGACTTGCAGACAATGGGCCATAGAAGCTACCTGTCCGATTATAGGCCGTACCTCGAAAACCAAAACGCGGAATAACGCTGAGCCAGCCAAAATATGTTTTGGGTAGGGAAATTTGACTAAAGCTATCAAATCGGAATGCAGAATAGTTAGGATATTGCTTCGCATTTTGCAGCTTATTCTGATCTTGGATGCTAGTGGGATCGCCGATATCATTTGGATTTTTAGATAACAGCTGCTTACCAAAAGCATTGGTCAGATAGCCCATGGTATTGGATCCATCAAAAAATATGGGTGTTCCAAAAAGGTTATGCTGATTAATATCCCAAGAAAACTCAGGCAAACGCTGCACGGTTTCCTGAAAATTATTCATTTGGAAACGCGTCAATAGATTGAGCGTGTAGTTCGTACTCCATTTTGTAAGCGAAATATTGTTATCCGGTTGTGGATTCGTCCGATACTCGACCGGAAAGAAATCCTGCATCATATTAAAATCACTCAATTTATTCAGGTCGCAGGTAGCATACACATCATCGCTGAAGTAAAGATGTTGCTGATAAGAAATCCGATAGCGATTGTTGGGCGTATTGATCGGATTCGTACCATTAATACCTTTTGTAGGCTGATTGTCGTACGTCCAGTAGGAACGTAAAAAGCCGTCGTTTTCCTTATTTTTTCCAAGCTGGATAGTTGAATCCAGCCCCAAGCCAAGGCCATGATCACTGCGATAGTCTACGTGAGTGGTGGCAATGTTCTCATTATCACGCCCCCAAAAAAATCCATAGGTGAGCATAACGTATGCTCCCCAACCAGACTCCCAACCGGGCATTAAGGTAAATCCGGTCTTTGATCGATTGGCTGGAAGATAAGGAAACCAGAAAATGGGGATTTTTCCTACGTAGAGAGTGGAATAGAGAAAAACAACGTGATCATTCCTATAGACCCGCATGGTTTTCGCTTTGATATGGTAATCCGGCTGAGATTTGTCGTCAGTGGTAAGAGTGGTGCCATGAATACGGAATTCATCCTGGGACAAGCTATAAAAGGTCAGCGCTCGAAATAACATGGGGTAAAACGAACCGGAAAAATTCAGAGCCCGTATATGCTTGTCCTGTAAATTATAGAGGGCTCGCTGACCGGATACCAAACCATCCGGAGAATAAATACGCACGTTTCCAATCAGAAGTACGTCGCGAGTATCCGGATTATATTCGGCATGATCGCAATAAATGCTCACATCCTCAAAGTGGATTTGAACATTGTTATCAGCAACAGCGACTCCTTTTTCAAAATGGGTTTCTCCATCTGCGGTAATTTCCACAGGCGTATCCCCCAATCCGGCAAGCTGCGCATGAGCTTGATGGCCTGGAAGTAACAAAGCAAGAATGGTGACAACGATCCATGCACGTTTCATGCAAGTCGAGAAAACTATTGAGTGCTTGCGGGCATGCAAGGGGAAAATCCTTAGGAGAGCATTTTAGTAGTTCTATCCAGGAACCGGACTTTCTTTAAAGAGAGCATTGCTTTATCTATTTGGTGCCTGGGGGGATAATTCGCAGCTTTTTTAAAGCTGTGGCTCTTGTAAAGAGAGTCTATTTTTCAAGAAAGCAAAGAAAGTCTTATCACATTCCAAAAGTTATGAGTACCGCGTAGGGAGAGTAGCAGTTTTGCGTCAGAAGATCACCTCTCTCTTAACTGAGCATCCATCCACTCATCAGTTAATCTTGATATCCGCGAGGAAATTTCAAATGCCAAGCCCATGCACTTTCGATGATGGTTTGCATGTCATGATAGTCGGAAGTCCATCCCAATTCGGTCTGAATTTTTTCTGATGCGGCAATCAAAGCGGGAGGGTCACCCGGACGTCGAGGTTTTTCGACGATGGAGATCGGTTTGCCAGTCACTTCTTGACAGCATTCAATCACACGTCGCACGGAAATTCCGCCTCCGGTTCCGAGATTGTATTGTGCGCTGGCAGGAGCCTGGAGCGCCAGAATATGGGCTTTAGCAAGATCCAAAATGTGAATGTAGTCTCGAATACAGGTACCATCCGCTGTGGAATAATCCGTTCCATATAGTTCGACTGCTTCTTTTTGTCCAAGAGCTACTTTAAAAATATTGGGAATCAGATGGGTTTCAATCCGATGGTCTTCCCCGAATTTTTCCGATGCACCTGCTGCGTTAAAATAGCGAAGCGAGACGGCGGTCAAGCCGTGTATTTCACTATACCAGTGCAGGATCTTTTCAAAAAGAAGCTTAGATTCCCCATAGGGATTGATGGGATTTTTCGGCAGGGTTTCGTCAATTGGCACACGCTCAGGAATGCCGAATATTGCGCAGGTGGAGGAAAAGACTAATCGCCGAATGTTGAATCGGACCATCCCCTCCAACAGATTGATGCCGCATGCCACATTATTTCTAAAGTATTTTGTGGGATGGATCATAGATTCACCGACTAATGCGTTGGCAGCAAAATGCATCACAGCGTCTGGTTGAAAACCTTCCATCACGCGATGAAGAGTCTGCACATCTCCTAGATCCCCTTCAAAAAATTGGGCGCGGGAATCAATAGCTTTTCGATGCCCCTCACTGAGATTATCATAGACAGCGACTTCATAGCCTCTGTTTAAAAGCTGCTCGACACAGATGCTTCCGATATAACCCGCACCTCCGGTAACAAAAATATTTTTCATAAGTACTCTTTCGGTTTCGAGGAATAGAGTTCCTCAATTTTTTTTATTCTCCACGATAGGCAATCCGCGCTTTGGAAGTCTCATGCAGAACAATTTCCGCAAGACCCGGAAGAGACGGCGTTAAGCGCCTCCACAGCCAAGCCACCATATTTTCGATCGTTGGATTCTCCAAACCTGGAATATCATTCAAATAACTGTGATCCAGCTCTTTGATAATCGGCTCCATGGCTTCGCTAATATGCGCATGGTCGTATAACCATCCGGTCTGTGGATCGACTTTGCCCTCAACAGTCACCTCCACCTTGAAGCTATGACCATGCAGTGCTCTGCAGGGATGGCCTTCCGGAGCATTCGGAAGACGCTGCGCCGATTCAAAATGAAAATCCTTAATCAGACGTACTTGCATAGTGGGTAGTTCGTGGTTTGTAGAAGTGCTCAGCTCTATAAGTTCGTGGTTTGCAATTCTTCGGTAGCAAGCAATATTTCATGTGAATGATTCACGGTATACCATCAATTATTGGGAACTAGGAACTCTCCTCTTCTACCAACTAGGAACCACAAACTACCAACTATATTTACACTCCCCTCTGTGTTGGCTCCCATATAAATTTATGCATTTGCAGCTGAAATCTTGCAGGAAGACGATCTTCTAACATCCAGTCAACGATATCGGCAGAAAGAATTTTACCAAAAACGGGACTCAGGAGGACTGCTTTGCAGCGGGTATTCAAGCTATATTTGCGGATCATTTCCCTTGTCCACTCGTAATCTTCACGCGAGCCTAAGACAAACTTCACTTCGTCCCGATCTGTTAAATGAGAAATATTTTCCGGACGGTTACGTCCGACTTCCCCACTGGATGGTGTTTTGAGATCCATAATTCGGTGGACCCTTTGATCGACAGGAGAAATGTCATGAGCTCCACTGGTTTCCAATAAAACGCGAAACCCTCGATCGCAAAGTACTGTCATGAGAGGAAGAACCGCCTTTTGTAGTAAGGGCTCTCCTCCGGTTACTTCTACCAGAGGACAGTCAAACGATTGTACTTTTTGGAGGATGTCCTCCATTTCCATTTTAGAACCCTGATAAAATGCATAAGCAGTGTCGCAATAACTGCATCGGAGATCGCAAAAAGTAGTCCTGATAAACACACATGGCAGGCCCGCCCAGGTACTTTCTCCCTGTATAGAAATATAGATCTCGTTAATGGTCAACTTCATATCATTTCCTCTCCCCAATGAGATTGTCTCTCCTGCATCACTGGACTATTTTGGCTGTTTATGACGAGTATTGACCAAAAGTTAGCGGACACACAAAATTTACCGGACGATCGTAAAATTGCGATTGATCGAGTGGGTGTCAAGAACCTCCGCTATCCGATTCAAATCCGTGACAAGGAAGAGGACACCCTGCAGAGCACAGTGGCCACCGTGCTCCTTACGGTGGATTTACCGGAGCATTATAAGGGTACTCATATGAGCCGATTTATCGAAGCGCTCCACTCACATGGTCCCGTCATCCATATCGAAAATATCCGCGATATTCTCGTACAGCTCAAAGAGCGACTCCATTCTCACAACGCCCACGTAGAGTTTGAATTTCCTTTTTTCTTAGAAAAAAAAGCTCCTGTCACTCATGCGCGTGGCTTGGTGGATTATACAGTCCGCTTGAGTGCCACACTGACGGGAAATCAGTTGGATTTTATACTTACGGTCATAGTCCCCGTCACTACACTTTGTCCCTGTTCCAAAGCTATCAGTAGCCAGGGAGCACATAATCAGCGAGGGCAAGTCACTTGTTCGGTGCGTTTTGGCAAGCCCATTTGGATCGAAGATTTGATCCGAATGGTTGAGGACAGCGCTAGCTGCGAACTCTATAGTTTACTGAAAAGACCTGATGAAAAAGCTGTTACCGAACGGGCTTACGAACATCCTGTTTTTGTAGAAGACTTGGTGCGCAACGTCGCCTTACGGGCGGAAGCAAATCCGGAGATTACTTGGTATCGAGTGGAGGCAGAAAACTTCGAATCGATACATAATCATAACGCTTACGCCTTCGTAGAAAAGGCGTAAGCATTCGAGTATTATCAGGAGCTCTTCGCTCCATCGATCTTACTTGGTGATGTGACGCAAAAAAGAGAAACCTTGTGGGTGAAAATGGTTTTTTTGCTCCCAGAGCTCCTCAAAGTGCGTAACGCCAGTTACTTGTTGCCTTTTTCTTCGATGTACTTGATGACATCACCGACAGTTTGGAGCTTCTCCGCATCCTCATCAGGAACTTCAACGGAGAACTCCTCCTCAAAGGCCATAACGAGTTCAACAGTATCCAGCGAATCCGCGCCCAGGTCTTCGATAAAGGAGGCCGAAGGCGTTACTTGCTCAGGATTCACACCAAGCTGTTCAACAATGATATTCTTAACTTTCTCTTCGATGGATTTTTCCGACATGGTACAGGTAGTATTTTAAGTTGGGGTAGTGCTAGATAGCTGACATTTCGCTGGCAACAAGATTATTTTATCAATATGCGAAGCAAAAATTGTAATTGGGAGTGGGATGAGCGTTCTTTTTTATATGAAACCTTATAGCATTTTAGGGATATGGGGCGCTTTGTTGCCTTTATTTTGTTCGCCAGGATTTTGGCGACCAGGCCAACAACCTGGCGGTCGCACTTCACAATCCCAGGCAACTCATCATGTGCTCTATATCTTAAAGTGGTCTATTGCTAGAAAAAGTTTGCCTGATATCAAGGTCTAATCGAGGAATTTTTCATTGAGGGCATATGGGGATGCTCTGCTTGTACTGTGGTTGACTAGAAAAAGAGGCATCCAGGGTGTAAGTCTCCAGCCGTTTCATGTTTCTGGTAGGGAATCGTTGGGAGTAGGCAATAGTTTCGTGCGGATTGACCGCCACCACTTCTTCCAAAGGATCAAATGAATGGTAATCCGACCATTTTTCAATGATGGCCCCAGTCTTGTCTTTCAGCAGAAGGTCTATTCTTTGGGTAGTTGGGAAGGTCAGTCGAATCTGACGGTCACTTTCGTTTGTAAAAATGAGTGTGACTGTAATTTCGCGCCGGTGCTTGAGCTCAAATTGTGCGGGCTCCAGGATAATGGATAGGGGGCTCTTTCCCTCCGAAACCACATGCCGAGGCTTATCGGCTTTCTTCTGAGTAATCGCACGAAATAACCTCCCAAATGAATCGGGCATGGGTTGAACCGCGGGGGGGAGACGTGAAACTTCACTCCAAGACTTTCCAAGTCGCTCATCTGATTGACGAGTGCGTTTTAAGTCGATTCGAGTCCAAAACAGGTAGCTCGTCTCATCTGTCCCTTCCACCCCATCGACGATAGATGAAGAGGAGGGCTGAGCTTGCAAGGACCCCGGACTGATCAATACGCCAGCAACGAATAGTGAGAATAAACGCGTACAAATCGTCATGCCGATTCTTTCATTACGGCCTGTTAGCACATTGACCAGATCTGGAGCGAGAAGAAATTATGCATCGTCTGCCCAGGAACCGGGCTTTCTTTAAGGAGAGTCTTTCGTTATCCATTCGGTTCTTGGCGGCCATTCGCAGCTTTTTTTAGGCTATGGAGCTACAAACCACCCACTACGAAGTCATTCAACAGATCCTAATGATTCACCAAGTTTTCATGCGTCGATAGCCACTCAGGATTTAAAAAATCCAAGGCTTCATCAACAGGATTTTCCCCTATTTGCCACACCACATCCGCAAACTCCGTCTCCGCCGGGACGTGGCTCCACCTCGTCCCGGCGGAAGTGGAATCCATGAGAATAAAAAGATCACGAGGCCCTAATAGACCCAGCCCGGTAGCTTCCAAGCTCAGGTTCACAAAGGTTTCGATCAGGCGTTGAGCGCTGACCACTTCTTCTTGAACCCAAGGTCGTTGAATAAAAAGGGCTATCGGTTTGCGAACCAGATAATAAATAAATTCCTTGTTTTGATCCGCTCCCGGCATCACCCCCACTATCAGATAGTTGCTGGTGCTCCAGTGAATGGATTCCTTAACGTACACTTCCGTGTGCTGGGGAATAATAGGAAGATCACGGGTCGAAAAAAGAGTTTCTCCCTTACATTGTAAGCGAGCATTCATACTGTCAGGAATCCACAAAGGTTCCTTGAGCCATGGGGAAAGCATTTTTTGAATTTTCCCCGCCAATCCTGATTGTTTGGGAGAAAGCTTTGTCTCTTTTTTCATTTTACATATGATTTTTTGCTGCCCTGCGGGTATCCTCTTATGCTCCTTTTTTCGCTCCTGGTTTAGCCAGAACATGTACTCCAGGTTTGATCACTAAATTACTTTCTAAAACCAGATCCCCTTTTTCCAATCGATCTGTCCAATATTCCACATAATTGAGGAATTCTTGAAAAGCAGTTTTAAATTTAACAAACGTTAATTCTTCCAGATCAAAAGAACGAGACAAAATAATGTCTCCACTTTCCGCATCACATCCAAAAGACGCTCCGCCAGTTCCTCGACCTAAGACATTGGCATCCAAAAGAGTCTGGTAAAGGGTTTTTGCATCGTAATCTTCCGCCAAACCAATAAAGGAATGGACGTAGCATACCTCGTTGGTTGAAGAAAATTCAATAGTTACATCAAAGCAATCATCGCAAAGGACGCGGCATGCCCGCTCCGAATTTAGTTGGAGACAGCCGAGGCCCATTTCATGTCCAAGGTCGTGGAGTAATTCGTGCACAGTCATAAATTGGGTATGTCGATAGTTATTGTAGGGTAGAGAGAGAGGGTGATTTTCAGCATCCCTGTCAAGGAATTCTTTGCTTTCCTTAGATCATGATTCTGATTGCACCTCTTGCTGCAAGAGAAGGCAAAGAAACAGTATCTAAAAATACGGAAACCGATAAAAGTATGGTACAAATTTCGAAAAATCATGAACTTGTATGCATCCACGTAATTGCTCCACTCACGAAACAGCCACTAGAGCCAAATTAGGGGAAATTATACCTATTAGAGACAATAGGATATACCTATTCAAAACCAATACTTGCAAGTGAGAGAGAAGACTGATCGTCTCGCAGGCCCGATGAAAATTTGGTTCGGTATTTTTTTGGCAATTATCAGCGGCGTTTTGGCCGCCATGGCTTTTCCTCCCCTGCAGCTCTCCTGGCTCTGTTGGATTGCATGGAGCCCCTTGATCATAGACCTTTGGTTTGCTGAATCTAAAAAACACCATCTGCTGAGAATGCTAGGCTTAGGCTACCTAGGCGGAATTTTCTTTTTTTGGTGCTCTCTTGCATGGATACGGGAAGTCACAATGATGGGATGGTTTGTATTGGGACTTTATCTAGGCATTTATCCCGCTCTTTGGGCATTATTTATAGGAACGATCTGTCGTCCCCGTCAAGAAAGACCCACCAAGGATCTCATCTGGCTCAATTCTTGGAACAATTTGTGGCTCGCAATTTTAGGAGCCGCCGCATGGTCCGGATTGGAGTGGATTCGTGGTTTTTTATTCACGGGATTTGGTTGGAATTCACAAGGAGTGGCTCTTTACCGACTGGTGCCTCTGATCCAGATCGCAGATATCACCGGCGTACAAGGTCTTTCTTTTCTAGTCATTATGGTCAATTTGATCTTCGTGATGACGATCAAACGGCTGAGTTTGGAACTGCGTAAATATGGTTGGCATTCTCACTTTGATTTCACCATTACTTTAGCGCTCGTTGCCGCGGCTTTTCTCTATGGGGCCCGGAAAATTTTCTATTCTCGCACCGCATTAACGCCCATACGGATCGCCTGCATCCAACCGTCCATCCCCCAGAATCTCAAATGGGATCCGGCTTTCGAGGAGGCCATCCTCCAAACTTGTTTGAAACAAAGTGAAGCAGCGATACGAATGCATCCCAATCTTCTGATGTGGCCGGAGGCAACCACTCCTCGTCCCGCATTAGTAGATCCGGAAACCCGAGCATTGATAGAAGGTGTGGCTCGATCCTTTTCAGGCGATCTTTTAATTGGAACGATTCATTTCAGCGGCGACAAGAGTTTTAACTCTGCCGTATTGTTCACTGATCAAGGCAAGAAGGCACAGATCTATTCCAAAGTCCACCTCGTCCCATTTGGAGAATATATTCCCCTTCGTCACTCTTTTCCGCTTTTCGCCTGGATCGCAGGCACCCTCATTCCCTACGATTTCACAGCCGGATCCGGACCAGTGATATTCCCGATGCAAACGCTTCCTATTCATTTGGCACCCCTCATTTGCTTTGAAGATACTATTGGAAGTCTGGCCCGTCGCTTTGTACTCGAAAAAGCCCAATTATTCACAGTAGTCACTAACAACGGCTGGTTTGGAAGATCTTCGTGTTCTCAGCAGCACTTAGCTAATGCCATTTTTCGAGCCGCGGAATTTAAGATTCCCATGGCACGCTGTTCCAATACAGGAATCACCTGCTTGGTAGACCGATTTGGCGCCATCAGTCAAATTCTCCACGATCCTCGGAATATCACATTTGGACCCGGCATCCTCGTGGGCGAATTGAAAGTCCCCTCCAATCCTGTCCCCACATTCTACGCCCGCTTCGGGGACGTATTTTCAGCAAGTGCGCTGGGGCTCTCCTGCCTGGCAGTCATCTTCCATCTGCGAAGACGATGCTCCTCTCGCTGGCGGAACGTATCATATATATAGCGAAGCCTGTATCCCATAGAACGTCTTCTCATGCCACTCAAACCCACACTTCTCATTGTCGATGATGAAAAACATACTCGCGAAGGACTTCGCGTCTCTTTTGACGATGTATTCGAAGTTGCTGTCGCCGGGGATATGGAAGGAGCACTCGCCATACTGCAGGACGATCCTACCGATGTTCTCCTCACCGACTTAAAATTAGGAGCGGACGATGGCATGCGACTTGTGGATGCCGCATTAAAACTCTCACATCCACCACTTTGCATCATGATGACCGCTTACGGCACGGTCGACGTAGCCGTAGAGGCAATGAAACGAGGTGCCTACGACTTTGTAACCAAACCTGTGAATCTGGAGCGACTGGAGCTTCTCATCAAACGCGGTTTGAGAGAGCGAGAAACCACAAGAGAAAATCGAGAATTGCGTCAACAAGTGGACCGTAAATTCGGATTGGAAAACATGATCGGCGCCTCTCCCGCAATCCACGAGGTCATGAACACTATCAGGCAAGTCGCTCCCTCCCGAGCGACTATACTCATTTTGGGAGAGAGTGGCACCGGCAAGGAGCTTGCGGCTCGAGCCATTCACCGTCTCAGCTCCCGCGCTTCCGGACGTTTTGTAGCCGTTCACTGCGCTTCACTTTCTCCTCAACTTTTGGAAAGCGAACTTTTCGGTCACGAAAAAGGTTCCTTCACAGGCGCAACAGAAAAGCGTATCGGCCGCTTCGAACAGGCAACCGATGGAACGCTTTTCTTAGATGAGATTGGCGAGATCGATCTGAATACTCAGGTAAAAATTCTACGAGTCCTTGGAGAACGAACCTTTGAGCGTGTCGGAAGCAACCATACTTTAAAAGCCGATGTGCGCCTCATTACTGCCACCAATAAAGATCTATCCAAGTTAGTAAATGAAGGGAAATTCCGTGAAGATCTTTTCTTCCGATTGAATGTGGTTCAAATGACGATGCCTCCTCTTCGTACCCGCAAGGAAGACATCCCGATTCTCGTTCAGACATTTCTCAAAGAATCCTGCCGCGAGAATGGCAAACCCCTCAAGGAAATGGATGCCTCAGCAATCTCTTATCTTATTGAATACGAATGGCCTGGCAACGTCAGAGAATTGCGTGCCGCCATCGAACACGGCGTCGTAATGAGCAGTGGTTCCCACATTCTTCCAAGAGATCTTCCTATTCAACTACGCTCCAGTCTCTCCCCTGCCCATGCTCCGCTCCCTCCACAAGATGCCCTGAATCTCCGCGATACGGAACACCACCTCATCCTTCGCGCCCTGGAAGAATGTAGAGGGAATCGAAGCAAAGCTGCTCAAAAACTGGGTATTAGTCGCCGCACCCTTTATCGCCGCCTCCAACAATCCGGAAGTTCGAAAAATTGATTTCCAGTCCATCAAAAGCCTTCTATTATTTGTGATAAGAGATTCATACTCAGGATTTGAACATCTCCTTTTTCAGAACATTTTTTAATGGATCACCCCGATATCAATTCCATGTCGAAAGCAGAAGCTGCATTTCCCTTACCCGACTCATTGGAAAAGGCCATGCAGCGTCTCGAAGAAATTGTACAGGCGATGGAATCAGAAAAACTTTCCCTCGACACTCTCATTGCCCATTATGAAGAGGGTGTAAAGTTAGTAAAATTCTGCCAAGGACGGCTGGATGGCGCTGAACAGCGCATTCGCATAGTCGCCCGTGACCTCGAAGGTAAAATATCACTTCAGTCTTTTGAACAAACGTGAAAACGCGGCCCCACAATGATTCCGAAGCACGGAGCATCCTTCCAAGAATTAAAAATCCGGCGGATGTAAAAGACTTAATCGAGAACGATCTTCCCATTCTTGCGGAAGAAATCAGGCAAGAACTTATTAGCGTCCTTTCCCAAACAGGGGGGCATCTGGGGCCCAATCTGGGCGTTGTAGAGCTCACCATCGCTCTCCATCGAGTTTTTGATACCCCAAAAGACAAATTTGTTTTTGACGTCAGCCATCAAGGATACGTCCACAAGATGCTTACAGGCAGACGTAACCGAATTCACACTCTGCGCCAATACCAAGGATTAAACGGATTTCTTTTACGCACCGAAAGTGAACACGATGTATATGGCGCCGGCCATGCTGGCACAGCTCTCTCTGCGGGATTAGGTATGGCAGCTGCCAGAGACCTCAAAAATGGCGACGAACATGTGGTGGTAGTTGCCGGTGACGCCGCATTTACTTGTGGAGTGAGCTTCGAAGCTTTGAACAATGTGTCGGCAACCACCTCCCGGTTAATCATCATTCTCAATGATAATGAATGGTCGATTGCCAAAAATGTGGGTGCAGTCGCCGAATACCTCAATCGAATTGTTACTAATCCTGCCTATGCTCATCTCCACGCAAAAGCTGGAAAATTTGTGGAGTGGCTCGCCGGAAAACAGGCACGAAAGCTGGTTCACAAAGCCGAGGCAGGCCTCAAAAACCTGCTGGCTCCAAGCGTAATTTTCGAAGATCTGGGTATCCGTTACTTTGGTCCTTTAGATGGACATGACATTCCTCTGCTAATTAAAAGTTTCGAATTTCTTAAGTCTCAAAACGAACCCGTCATTTTGCATATCCTCACCCAAAAAGGTAAGGGCTATGCTCCCGCCTTGGAAAAACCAGATAAATTTCATGGGTTAGGCAAATTTCATTTGGATACTGGCGAAACAGCCGCCTCCTCCACGCCCACCTACTCAGAACTGCTAGGACAGACTCTCGCAGATTTCGCCGATCAAAATAATAAGATCATCGCGATCACCGCAGCTATGCCCACAGGCACAGGACTCGTCCACTTTGCTCGCCGACATCCTACGCGCTTTTTCGACGTCGGCATTGCCGAAGAACATGCCGCTCTATTCGCCTGCGGACTAGCCACCCAAGGCATGAAACCATTCCTCGTAATTTATTCGACTTTTATGCAGCGGGCTTTTGACATGATCGTCCACGACATGGCCCTACAGAACCTGAATATTTGTCTCTGCATGGACCGCGCCGGACTTTCCGGAGATGATGGCCCCACACACCATGGCCTTTTTGACATTGGGTACCTCCGCCATATTCCAGGAATTGTCCATATGCAGCCCAAAGATGAAGTCGAATTCCGCGACATGCTGTGGACCATGATGCATTACCAAGACGGGCCCATTGCCATCCGATATCCCCGTGGAACTGGCACCGGCATTCCATCCACAGAATCCCCTCGTCTCTTAGAAATCGGCAAATCGGAAGTCCTCCGCCATGGCAATCAAGTGGCTCTCTTCGGTCTGGGAAATATGTGCGAAATGGCCCTAAAAACCGCGGAATTACTTGAAAAACATGGAATTAGCACCGCGGTGATCAATGCGCGCTGGATTAAGCCATTGGATATTACCACCTTGGAATTTTTCGCTCGCGGTTGCGATGTCATTTGCACCTTTGAAGACCACGTCCTCCACAATGGATTCGGTAGCGCTATCATCGAACATCTCAGCGATGCCCACATTCCCACTCCCGTGGTCCGCATCGGATGGCCAGACCAATTTATCGAGCACGGCACCGTCCCCATCCTCCGTCAAAAATATGGTCTCACTGCCGAAACCGCTTTCGCTCATATTATAGAAAATCTCTCGCTTCCTTTCGAGCAACCCCAATCTGCCGCAGTAGCATAGACAGGTCTCATTCGTAACTGACGTTACGTACTAACTGACGTTACGTACTTTTAGGAGCTCTGGGAGCAAAAAAACATTTTAGAAATTTCACTATACTCTTACACGTCTTATGTCCAAAGACTCAAACACGCTTCGCATGGAAAAGATCGTCAGCCTCTGCAAACGGAGAGGATTTGTCTTCCAATCTTCCGAGATCTACGGAGGCTTAAATGGTTTTTGGGACTACGGTCCACTCGGAGTAGAACTCAAGCGCAACCTCAAAAATTTCTGGTGGCGACGCATCGTTCGCGAACGCGATGATGTCGTGGGTATGGATGGGTCCATCATCATGAATCGGGCCGTCTGGCAAGCAAGTGGCCACGAAGAAACCTTTAGCGACCCCATGGTGGATTGTCGCATGTGCAAAGCCCGACACCGTGCAGACCAATTACCCACAAAGGACGACACCCTCCCTTATTGTCCCGCCTGCGGAAGTCTCGATCTGACCCCTCCCCGCGCCTTTAACCTCATGTTCAAAAGCTTTGCAGGCCCCCTAGAAAGCGACGAACATCTCGTCTATCTCCGCCCCGAAACGGCCCAAGCTATTTTTGTCCAATTTAAAAACGTCCTCGATACCTCTCGACAAAAGCTCCCCTTTGGAATCGCACAAATCGGAAAAGCATTCCGTAACGAAATTAATCCTCGCAATTTTATATTCCGCTCCCGCGAATTCGAACAAATGGAAGTGGAATACTTTTGCAAGGAACAGGATGGCCTTTCAGCGCTGGAAAAATGGTTGGAAGAACGACTCCGTTTTTACGAAGACATCGGTATCCCCCGCTCCAAGATCCATGTGCACGAAATTCCCGATGGTGAACGTGCCTTTTATTCCAAAAAAACCTACGACCTGGAATATGAATTTCCTTTTGGCCTCCAAGAATTGGAGGGGATCGCCTATCGCACAAATTACGATCTTACCCAACACTCCCAGGCCAGCGGAAAACCCCTCGATTACTTTGAGGAAGAAACCAAACAACGCTTTATTCCTCACGTCGTAGAACCCAGCGCCGGTGTAGACCGTACCACCCTGGCCCTTCTCTGCGAAGCATTCGACGAGGAAACGGTCACTAATGACGCCGGAAAATCCGAAGTCCGCACGGTTCTCCATTTTCATCCCCGAATGGCGCCCATCAAATGTGGCATCTTCCCTCTTCTCAAAAACAAGCCTGAATTAGTCTCAAAAGCTAAGGGAATCGCCTCTTCTTTGCGCAGTCACTTTGCGATTTTTTATGACGAAACCGGCGCCATCGGGCGTCGTTATCGACGTCAAGATGAAGTCGGCACTCCTTTTGGAATCACGGTTGACTTCGACACCATCGGGGACAACGGGCCTTCTTTGCAAGATACCGTCACCCTCCGTCACCGTGATTCCATGAAGCAGGAACGCATCGCCATTTCCGAACTGAAATCCTTCCTCTTACAAGCCGTGGATTGATTGGCCCTGGAACCGGGCTTTCCTGAAGGAGAGAGAAAGTCTCCTTCATTCCTCCAGTGTAAGCGGCTTTTTAAGCAGGCTAGTTAGAAAAATATTCGGTGAATATGTTTTTGTACTCATCTCCGGAGAAGAGATCGGTTGATAGATATCGAATGGGTTATCCTTCCCCAGTTATTTCCGTGCGACAATGGGAGCAACTCCCTTGGTATTTTTCACTAGTTGATGGATTCTCCAGAGAATGAACCCACCACCACCGTTACGAGGTTGAATGGATCTCTCGAGACGGAGTTGAAGTGCGATCTCCGAAGCTGCCCATTTTCCCTCAGAGAGACGTTCCAACGAAATTCCAGGATAGACTGGAATCCCTCGAGGATTAATAGCAGGATTACGCCACCAGTTTAACAGAGTGCTAAAACTCTGCTCTCCTCCTTCCTTCCAATACAATTGGGGAGCAATGTAATCTACCCAACCCTGCCGCATCCAATAAACAGGATCTGAATAGAGCTGGTTCAGCTGATCTATGCCAGCCATCACTGTGGCAGGATGTCCCTTTGTATAAATACCAAACGGACTGATCCCGAATTTCATTCCTGGGCGTAACTGATGGATCATGGTGCTTATTTGATACACCAACATATTCACATTTCGACGACGCCAATCTCCGATTCCCAGCTGTCCTCCTGCGGAACGATAGGCTGAATATGCAATCGCATCCGGAAAGGAACGCCCTCCGGATTGGTCCGGATAAGGATAAAAATAATCGTCCAAATGAATTCCGCCCAATTTGTAACGCGTAATGAGATCTTTGACGACCATCAACACGTGACGCTGTACGGCGGGACTGGAAGGATCCATCCAGAGAAGACGTCCCACCCGCCGAACATGGAGTGCAAGCAAGCGGCTGATATGCCTTTTATCAAACAAATTTTGTGCATTGGTCGCCGCTCTATAAGGATTAATCCAGGCATGGACAGCAATGCCCCGGCGTCTTCCTTCGTCGATAAATGCTTGAAGTGGATCAAACCCGGGCGACTTCCCCTGCTTGCCGGTTAAGAACCGGCTCCAGGGTTCCAGGGTGGAGGAATATAAAGCATCCCCTTCCGGGCGCACCTGTACAAACACACTGTTTAGACGACACTGCGCAGCCACCGTCATTAACTGCCGGATCTCTTGCCGTTGCTCGCCGGGCGTCATATTGATCCGCGAGGGAAAATCCAAATTATAAACTGAGGAAATCCAAGCTCCTCGCATTTCCGCCGCCCCTGTAATCGAAGAAAAAAGCCCCAGAATCCCTACAATCAGCCACCACAAATTCCGTAATACCCGAATTGGGAGAACCGCAATCCCCCTGGCATGAGCGGCAGTTGAGGGAAATTTCTTCTTTCCACTGGCTACCCATGCCAGCCAACTTCCTCTATTGGCAGATACAGACGATTGGCTGGCATTCAACTGGGGAAAAAAAGAACGACTAAGTGTGTTCATTTTATACTTATTTTTTATAACCCTTTATGTGGCAAAGTCAAAGCATTCCCTCCTGTTTGAACCACCAGAGTTTTTTTTGGCCAGAAGACGGCAACTCGTGTAAAGCTCTTTGACAGCATCCAAATGCTTTCAGAGCTTTATGAAATACCGTGAACTCCCGGGCACCGGGATCCAAATAAGTGAAGTAGGATTCGGAATGTGGACAGTTTCCACCGGATGGTGGGGCACCTACTCTGATCATGAGGCCATACGACTCATGCGCGAAGCTTTCGATTTGGGGATCACCCTATTCGATGCAGCGGACACCTATGGCAATGGTCGCAGTGAGGACCTCCTTCGCCAAGCCTTCCCAACCGATCGCGATAAAATAGTCATTGCCACCAAAGTCGGATACGACTTCCTCCAACATGGGAATGAACGTCGTGGACAACGCGAAATTCCTCAGGATTTTAGTCCTCAAGCCATCCAAAACGCCACAGATGCCGCCCTTTCTCGTTTGGGCACCGACGTAATCGATGTTCTACAATTGCATAATATCCGCATGGAGCAGGTAAATGACGACCTCCTTTGGGCAACTCTGGAGAATCTTCGTTCCCGCGGAAAAATTCGCTGCTATGGAGTGGCTCTCGGCCCCGCGATTGGCTGGCTGGCAGAAGGCGTGTTGACAATTCGTCGACGCAATCCGACGGTTCTACAGCACATCCATAACCTTCTGGAGCAACATCCCGGAGCAGCCATCCAACGTGAGGCAGCTGAAAAAAATTCTCAAACGCATTTTTTTATTCGCGTTCCTCATTCCTCAGGCCTGCTGGAAGGAAAATACACGGAAGAAACCATATTTCCACCTAACGATCACCGCAATCACCGCCCTCGCAGCTGGCTTCTCAATGGAATCAAAAAAATAGATCAACTCCGCTTTTTAGAACGTTCTAATCGGACCCTTGCTCAAGCAGCTCTTCTTTGGTTACTTGCCGATAACCGAGTTGCTTCTACATTGCCAAATATCTATGATTCTGAACAAATTAGAGAATTCGCAACTACCTCGGATGCCCCCCCACTCACGCCTACAGAATTAGAACACATTCAAACTCTTGTGGATGCCAATTTCGGCCTTGAATCCGAGCCCCCACGCTTCAAAGGAACTATGGAGTTAGCAACTGCCGTGCTGCCCCCAAAAATAGCATGAATATAGCGCTTAGACCGCACAGCCCAAAAAAGCTGCGAATTGCCTCCAGGAACTGAATGCATCTCTCCACGACAAACCATCAATTGCCGCGAACTCCCCACCCCCAACTTCTACACCTTGTGGCGCGTATCATGTGATTTCTGCCAGCATACTAATTTGAATTTGAAACGGATTGCTAAATTAATACTAAATAGAGCTCGCCGTAAGCTGTGTCCGTCTGGCTCTTTAAATGACATTCCAAAAGATCCCAAGCTTTTGCTCTTCGATTTTGATGGAACGATCGCCGATACTTTACAGAACGGTCTGGATATCCTCAATGAAATGGCTGCTGAGTTTGGCTACCGCCCCCTTCTTGGCGATGACATCGAAGTCGCCCGAAATATGACGACCCGCCAGCTCATGCGATATCTGGGAATTTCCACCGCTCGATTGCCGATGATTTCTTTGAGAGGCATTAAGCTTCTTCGTTCCCGGATGCACCGCATCCAGCCTATCCCGGATATCCCTGAACTTTTATATCAACTAAGAGATGAGAAAATCCCCATGGGAATTCTCACCTCAAATTCCGAAGAAAATGTACACACCTTCCTCGGACGCCATCACTTGGAAATCTTTTCATTTATTCGCAGTTCGTCCCGCCTCTTTGGAAAAGCACATGAAATCAGAACCATTCTCCGTACCTACAAACTCGACGCTAAAGAAATCATCTTTATCGGAGACGAAACACGCGATGTGGAAGCTGCACATCACACCAAGGTCCCCATAGTCGCAGTAGGCTGGGGATACAATACCCGCAAAGTGCTTGAAGCTCAAAAACCACAGGCCATCATTGAGCATCCCCTGGCACTCCTAAAACTTCTCGGAATGCGAGAACCATCGACAGGCATTCCTTTTACCGTCTGCTAGAGCCTGTGATAGCAGAAAAATATCACAAAAGTAGGATCCACCACACTTATTAAGTGATATGACGCAAAAAAAAGAACCCTTGTAGGTTAAAATGGTTTTTTTTGCTCCCAGAGCTTCTAAAAATGCGTAACTTCAGTTAATTAAGCAGGCTCTAGGAGGCCGGAGCATGTTGCAAAATATGACACGCAATTGTATTGACACTTACAAATGCTTCTCTCGCGACTTGCGCATTTGGAATCACGACTCCAAAATTTTTTTCCAAGGCAACAGCTAATTCCAAAGCATCAATGGAGTCTAATTTCAATCCTTCCGGAGAAAATAGGGGAATGTCATCCTGAATTTGCTCGGGATCAATCTGTAACATTAGATTTTCCACCAGGATTTTCTTGATGCGGGCTTTTAATTCGTCGCTCATGTACCTTCACCAGAATCATCAAAAACCCAGCCAACGCAAGATTTCGTGCAACTCAAACAAACATTTTTTATCCTATTTCTATTGGAACTAAATGCAATATACTGATTGTTAGCATATTGTACTGTAATTGCCATATATTATGAAACGCTATCGTTTGGATACTTTATTAGTGACCCGAGAACTTTTTGAGTCCAGGGAAAAAGCCCAACGGGCTATCATGGCTGGGCAAGTACGAGTTGAGAGACATTCCGCTCCCAAACCGGGAACCTTGGTGCCGGTCGATATTGTCATAGAAGTTACTGCTCGCGAACGCTATGTAGGTCGGGGTGGACGCAAACTCGAAGGAGCACTTTCCCATTTTGCAATCAATGTGGAAAATCAGATCTGCCTGGACATTGGTTCCTCAACCGGTGGATTTACGGATTGCTTGCTGCAACATGGGGCTCAACGCGTCCATGCCATCGATGTGGGGCGAGGCCAACTCCACTGGAGCCTCCGTGAAAATCCCCGCGTGGTGATTCATGAGGGGATCAATGCCCGATATCTTACAATAGCCGATATCGGAGAACAGCCGCAAATTTGCGTCGCGGATGTCAGCTTTATATCCCTGACATTGATTTTACCGGGCAGTTTTGCCTTACTTAGTAAGAACGGTTGCATGATTACCTTGATCAAACCTCAATTCGAATTAGACAGAAAACAAGTGGGCAAAGGAGGTATTGTACGCGATCCGGAAGCTCACCGCGAAGCTGTGGAAAAAATTCGTACTTTTGTAGAGAATTCTCTTCAAGCTCACTGGGAGGGAGTGATGGAATCCCCTATTACCGGTGCCACTGGCAACAAGGAATTTCTCGCCTATTTCCGACTATGATTGGCCTCATCGCCCACGCCTCTAAACCGGAAGCCAAATCTCTGATTAGAGAACTCTCTGAAAAGCTGCGAAAATCCGGCCTAGAAGTGCTGTTAGAAAATTATACAGCTGCCGCAGTGGGAGAGAAACACCATGCGAGCACCAAAGAAATCGCTGCGGCATGTAATCTTGTGGTAGTGCTTGGCGGAGACGGCACACTTCTCCGTGCGGTGCGCCACATGACTCCGGTCATTCCTCCTATATTTGGAATCAATATAGGGTCATTAGGCTTTCTCACCTGTCTTGGGCCGCAAGAAATTGAGCAAGCCGTCGAAAGTATTGCCCACCGGAGCTTTCTGCTCAGCCATCGGTCCATGCTCTCAATAGAAATTACAGGAAAGAACTCCGAAACACTCACTCGCACATTAGCTCTGAATGACGCCGTGATCAGTCGCGGCTCTCGCTCTCAACTCGTTCGCCTCTCTGTCCTTATTGATAGCGATGTACTCACCAATTACTATGCGGATGGTCTGATTATCGCCACCCCTACAGGCTCCACAGCATATTCCCTCGCCGCAGGAGGCCCCATTCTCATGCCCACATCGGGAGCCTTTGTCATCACTCCCATCTGCCCTCACGTTTTAACTAATCGATCGACCGTGGTCAGCGACAAGTCTGTGATTGAAGTACACCTTGCCGTACCCGATCAAGAAGTGAACATTGCCATCGATGGGCAAACTTCCCATCGATTACACCCGGGAGAAATATTGCATCTGACAAAATCTTCCATCACTCTTCCGCTGGCCATGTTGCCGGAACGATCCTTCTCTCAAGTGCTGAGTCAAAAATTGAAATGGAGTGGCAGTAATTTATGATCTCCATTCCGGATATTCTCTCTGTGGACGATATTAATCTCACACTGAGCTCTGATCTCAAATCTGCAGCCGTTCAAGAAGTTCTTTTCCTCCTGGATGGAGATCCCCGGATTCTCAATTTTGAAGCCCTTTGCCATGCGGTAGAAAGCCGCAATGCAGCTGCAATCGCTGTTCCGGGAGCTGGCATCTGCATCGCTCATGGCCGCACCGATGCGGTTTCCCATCTCGTCCTTGCCGTAGGGCGTTCCGATATTGGCATTCTCTGCCCAGAAATTCAGGAACCAGTAAATCTCCTTTTCACAGCGGGAATTCCCACCACACTCGATAGCGAATATTTGCGTATCGTAGGAGCTCTCGTCCGGGCCTGCGGAGACCCGGAGATCCTCCCCGTCCTTCTGGAAACTCAGGACCCTAGGGAATTCCTTGACCAGCTTTCCAGCGTGGAAATTCGTTTATAAAACCCTCCCTCTTTCCTTTGAGGACCTCATTATGAGCGCTGCTGAAACATCACATCTTCGTCACCTTGCCATTAGAATCGTCCGCCGGCTCCATGATGCGGGATATCAAGCCCTCTTTGCAGGCGGGTGTGTTCGCGACCGACTGCTGGGCACCCCTCCCCATGATTATGACATCGCCACCGATGCTCTGCCCGCACAGGTTCAAATGCTTTTTGAAAAAACCGTGCCCGTCGGCGCCCAATTCGGAGTCATCCTCGTCGTCGAACAGGGAGTACCCTTTCAAGTGGCAACCTTCCGTACCGATGGACACTACCTCGACCACCGTCGTCCGGAAACAGTCTCCTTCGGAGGACCCAAAGAAGATGCTCTCCGGAGAGACTTTACCATCAACGGACTTTTCGAAAACCCCTTGGAAAATTGTGTCCTCGACTATGTGGGAGGTCGAGAAGACCTTCGGAATCGCACCCTTCGCTGCATTGGCAATCCCATAGAACGTTTTGAAGAAGATCGTCTCCGTATTTTACGGGCTATTCGCTTTGCCACCACATTGGATTTTCAAATTCATCCCGATACTTGGCAAGCATTGGACACTCATGCTCATACACTGAGTGAAATCAGTGTAGAGCGTATCCGCGAAGAACTGAATCGCATTTTCCTTTCTCACCGGCGCGTACAAGGCTTTGATCTGCTAGACCGAAGCGGAATTCTGAAACATTTGTTACCGGAGATAGAAGCATTGAAAGGCTGTGAACAGCCTGTGGAATTCCACCCCGAAGGGGATGTGTTTGTACACACTCGTCTCATGCTGTCATTATTACCGCCCCGCGTTTCGCTTCCCCTCGTCCTCGCCACACTCTTTCATGATATCGGGAAACCAGGAACCGCGCGAACAGACGAGACAGGACGGATACGCTTCAATGCTCATGAAAAATTAAGTGCTGAAATGACAGTTCGTATTATGAAGCGATTACGCTATGCGAATATGGAAATCGAAGCAACCGAAACCATGGTCCGCAATCACATGGCATTTAAGGATGTACAAAACATGAGACGTTCCACTCTCAAACGCTTTCTGGCTCGCTCCACCTTCGACGACGAATTGGAATTACATCGCGTGGATTGTCTGGGAAGCCACGGCTTATTGGACAATTACGAATTTCTCCTTACAAAACGTGAAGAATTCTCCAATGAGCCTCTTCTCCCCCCACCTTTATTAACAGGAGCGGATTTAATAGCACTTGACTGGAAACCCGGTCCCCAATTCAAAATTGTTCTGGAAGCCACCCATAACGCTCAACTGGAAGGAACTCTTTCTTCCAAAGAAGAAGCCGTATCTTTCGCACTAAAAATGAAGAACATCGGCGAAATGAAAAACATGGGCGGTGAGGGTTTCGAACCCCCGACCTACTGGGTGTAAACCAGCCGCTCTACCGCTGAGCTAACCGCCCTACAAAAAACTAAAACCACCCATCTCCTAAAGCTACCCATCCCTAAAACCGGAAGCTATAGCGAAACGGGGCTCAAGATGAGCAGTCAACAAAAAGGCTCTCTTGCAAGTAACCTCAATTTCTCTGTGCTGCAAGTCTTATTGCTCCATTAAAAAAAAGGAGACAATGGAGAAATCGGCCCCACATTCAAGGGGCGACACTTTTCAAACACCGCAGGAGCCACTTGCTGATTGACCACATAAGCTTCCCTAATCATTTCTAATTTGGCGTCCATATTATCAATATAGTGTAATGCTATTGCCTCAGGAGTTTTTGGCAGTACCGGAGAACCAAATTCATATTCACCATGATGTGCAGCCACCAGATGAATGAGATGCAAGCGAACCTCCTCTGAGGGAGGGAGCACTTCCTTCCAAGAATCCAAGGACAACTTTCTCCATAACGTATTGATCAATTCTATCCCAATGGAAATGTGTCCCACTAATTCTCCTCGCAAATCATACGAAACCAAAAATCCTTCTTCCGGAGGACAGACTTCCCAAAGCTTGCCGCAGTCATGAAAAAGAGTTCCTGCGACTAAGAGATCCCGATTGAGATGAGGATACACGGAAGCTACTTTATCAGCCATTCTCATCATTTGCGCCGTATGACGACAAAGTCCGCCGCGATGAGCATGGTGCATTTTTCGGGCCGCGGCAGCGCGGCAAAATCGAGTTCCAAAGTCTTTCAAAAAAATGAGCCCCAACTCTCGTAATCGCGGATCATTAAGCTTCTCCGCAGTTTGCTGAATCCAGCCAAAATCTTCCTCTGTCGAAGATTCTCCTTGGAACAGAGAGTGGCTCTCTTCATCTGAAAGTGAACGAATTTCCCAACGGCGGGCATCCAACCCATACTGGCCATTGCAAAAAAATTCGCCCGTTACTTCCACTGCCGAGCAGGTTAAAAGTATGGAACACTGCGAAAATGCCAGACTGTCACTCCAAGCTCGCAAAGTCAGACTGCTTCTGGCATCCCGAAGTCTTAATTCCCAAAAGGGCTTACCGTTTGCCGAGTCCTTCCGAACAAGCGATTCCACTTGTGCACGGATTTTTCCACGACAAGGATTCTCCTGACAAAGAGATCTGATTTCCAAAATAGATTTCAAATCCATGGTTCTGGGGATCGCCTGTAAACTCGCCTGAGACATCCCAGAACATACGAATCCCCTTCCTGAAACCGCAACATTTGATTTTTACGGAAAATATACCGCCCCACTTGCAATCGCGTATAGCGAATATCCTATAAAAATGACGTTATGAGTGGAGGGGGATCATTTTGTGTCGGCAGAGCGCTCAGCAGCCCTACCGACAGCCCACTACAAAATATAGCCTTCTTCTCCATGCTCCGTAATATCCAGTCCAGTGCTTTCCACTTCGGCGCTTGGACGTAGTCCTATCATAAGCTTTAATAGCCATCCAATCATCAAAGATGCTATTACAGCAAAAGCAACCGTAATTCCGATTGCTTTTAACTGCGTGATCCAAAGCGTATGATTGAGGATAGAATGAGCAAGCCCATTGACTGTCGCACTATTTGGAGTTATCCCCACTGCAGATTTAACAAGGTTAGCATTTACACTCGGAGTCGCAAGAACCCCAGTCAGGAGCATCCCAAGAGTACCACCTACGGCATGCACTCCAAAAGTATCCAATGCATCATCATACCCCAAACAAGCCTTCAACTTATCCACTGCGAAAAACGGAACAACACCCGCCGCCACCCCAATGAGTACCGCTCCCGTAGTATTTACAAAACCGCAAGCTGGCGTGATGACTACCAAGCCGGCAACAGCACCCGAACAATAACCTAAAACGCTTGTTTTTCCCTTGAAGAAAGTTTCCACACACGCCCAGCTGAGGCTACCAATAGCCGCAGCTAAAGTGGTGGTAAGAAAAGCATTGCTAGCAATGGAATCAGCGCCATAAGCGGAACCAGCGTTGAAACCATACCATCCCACCCACAGCATTCCGGTACCTATCATGCATAAAACCATACTGTGGGGCGGCATTTTTTCGCGGCCAAATCCAAGACGCGGACCCACCAAAATCGCAAGAATTAAAGCACTCCAGCCAGAACTCATATGCACCACGGTGCCTCCCGCAAAATCAATCGCCGCAATTTTGGCCGCGGGATTTCCCATTCCGTTCATATAGCCCGTGGAACCCCATACCATATGTGCAAGTGGGAAATACACCACGAACATCCAAAGAGTCACAAAGGACATGACCGCCATATATTTCATCCGCTCCGCAATCGCACCTACCATCAATGCGGGCGTAATGATCGCAAACATCAGCTGGAACATGGAAAAGACACTGTGCGAAACCCAAAATGAATAGTCCGTATTCGGTGCGGAAGTCACTCCGTTGAGAAATGAAAATTCCGTACCTCCCAAAAATTGCCCCAAGAAAGGATGTGAAACACTCAGGTTTTTCCCAAAAATAAGGCTATAGCCAATTAACCACCATAATAACGCAACCAGGCCGGCAATCCCCATACATTGCGCCAAAACACTCAAAATATTTTTCTTCCGTACCAGCCCACCGTAAAAAAGGGCCAATCCCGGAAGCGTCATGAAAAGAACTAATAATGAACTGGTTAACAACCACGCATTGTGTCCGGGGCCAGGAAGATTGCTGAGCATGGAAACAGGTCCTTTGTAGCCACTGACATCCGAAGAACGAGGACTATTAGCAATATAGGCTTCCAGATCCGCCACACGCGTCACCAAATCAGGCGTGGAGGCAGGAGTAGGAGCTGGCGCCAGCGGCGGAGATGATGGGCTCTGGGCAAATGCCAGATCCTTGCTACCAAGACAAAAGAGCGCCATTCCAATGGCTAAGATCCGCAAAATTTTAGAGGAATATTTAAATAGCATACCTAACAAAAGCATTTTTTGTGCCGAAACCTTTTCGCTCTTTTTATTGTGAGGTCTCATGAAGACTAATCATAGAGAGAGATACTGTCTATTGATAAAAATTTGAAATTCACATAATTACAAAGAAATACAATCTCCCTTAAAACGGGAAACTACTACAAGAAAGCTGGCAAGATACTCTACTCGTTTATGTCAGAGGTTAAAAAACCGCACACTTATAAAACATCCTGGATGCGCTTAGAGCTTTGCGTTCCGCAACAACAAGTCGATATCCATCCACTTGCGCCATGCCATCTTTCTCCAGACTGGATGCTAAGCCACTGAGAGATTCGATGTGATGAGTCAATGTCGGATCATCAGTAATCGCAAAAACTTGGACACCATCTTCTTCAACAACCAAGATATCCACTAATCGAAGAGCCGGCCCTTCTTCCTGGGGCACAGAAATAGCACGACGCGCAATCTGAATCATCCGAGCCTGAGTACTTGGAACCACTGTCTCCAAGGCTTGAGAAACCCAGCCTAAAAGATGTCCCCGTACCTCATCGAGTGAAGATGCCTTTAGAATGGCCACCATATTCGATTCCTTTTCCACCGCCCGAGCCAAGGCAGACATTTCTTTCAGGAATGCCCCGCGTTCATCCGAAGGAACATAGTACATACAAACCAAATGTACGGGCACCCCATCCAGAGCGCCATAATCGATCCCAATAGGAGACCATCCGGCTGCACACAGAAGATCCCCCCCCTCATGCTTCGTACGTGCATGGGGGCAAGCAATCGCATGACCCAATGCGGTATTCGCATGAGTCTCACGCTCCATGACCATGCTAAAAATATCCAAACTTGGAGGAACACTCGGAATGGCTTCTATCAAATTGGAAAGCAGCTCCAGAGACCCTCTTTTATCAGAGCCCGTCAGCTCAACCAAACGACCTTTTTGTAGGGCAACAAGCAAACTCCTCATAGGGCAAAACGGTCATTTCCCACAAAAATGGCAAGAGAGCGAGCGTAAAATGAGAGGAAGAAAGATCATCGGATAATATACCCAAAAGATATCTGAAAATTATATTAAAATAACATATATTTTTACTATTCCTATAGACTCCATATACAATCAAAGATCCTTTACAGATTCTCACCATTTTCATCAGCGCAAGAAGGAAAATCATAAGCCTTCTTTCAAGCATGCCACTGGGGAAAATCACCCTCGAAGTTATGATCAACCTCCAGTTCCTCAGGATATTATAATTAAATCAACAGATGACACTCTTCCCTCTACTAAGAATTTCACTTCTTGTAGAAGCAATAAATCATGCTACGTACAAAAATTAAACAAATTAAAAACTTAGATACAAGAGAGAAATTCAATTTTAAAAAACGAAATATACCTCCTATTGGAAGAATTGGAAGACATAAACCAAAATGCTGAAAATAATAGATTGGACACGTATGAGGATATACTTATTAAAGTGATAGAAAACAGAATTATTTCAAAAAATATTCCCACTTTTGAGGACAAAATCAATCTTTTAAGCAATCTTCCCGATAAAATAAAATCAGTTTTTCAACCTATTGAAACAGGACTTGAAGAGTTGAGAAATAATAAAAGTTTTTCCGAAGGATGCGAAATTCTATTGAAAGGATGGAATCTATTAGAAAATAAAAGTGAATACACTGACTCCCAATATAATGAAATAAGAGCCTTGAAAAAAGGCATTAATAAAATTTGGGATTTTTGAAAATGAAGGCCCAATAATAGACCGCATTACAGATAGTGATCTTGATATATTAACAAATCCGGAATCAATTAAAATATTAATAGATAGAAGAAAAATATTTACAGATATTTTTATTGAAAAAAATCCTATTCTATAAATGAATATTCACAAATTTTAAGCACATTCAAAGCAGCAAAAGATTCTAATTATAAAATTGTTGCGTCGGTGCATCCATGGATGCCTAAAAAAGAGAATGTAGTGGTCGATGACGGTTGTTGGGACCATTTTTTATCAACTCTTCTTAAGAACCCGGAAATAATATTAGACACCAAAATATTAAATCCAATTCTTCATATGTTGGAAGAAGATAATTATAATAAAGAGATTATTATTTTATCAGCATTAACAGAAATATTTACCAGAGATTCACTCGGCTCTGATTCCTCTAAATTCTCTGACAATTTAAAAAATTTGCATGAGGCATCCACTTCTGCTCATGCATTAGATATATACAGCCGAATTCTTTTGCATTTTGCTATAGATAAAAATAATATTAAGGCTATTGATATAGCCCATAAGCAAGGGATTTCCATGGACGCTCCATGGGAGAATACCGAAAAAGAAAGCCATCTATTCTTCGAAAATCCACCTCTACTCCATGCTCAAACTCCATTATTTACGGCAATAATTAATTACAACCTCCCAGCAATGGAAATATTACTAAAATATGGAGCTCGTCTTGATATCACAGTGCATGCTCCTAAAATTCCTGATGAAAAAGACAATAAATATGCTTCCATAAATGCAACTTTGCCTAAACCTGTTACTCCTCTCCAGTTTGCAAAACTATTGCTTGAATTACTGCCTCTTGATAGTAATGAGAACGATGAAGTGAAAAATTTGAACAAAATTATAACATATCTTAAAAGCAATCAAAAATAGGGCAATGATCTTTTTACATCAGTGATGTTACGCAAAAAAGGGAAATCTTGTGGGTTAAAATGGTTTTTTACTCCCAGAGCTCTCCTAAGAACCTGTCCTAAAAGTGCGTAACATCAGTTACTCATATCCAAAGCGCTTGTAAAACCAGGTTTTTGTCAGATGCGCGAGTATCATATAGCCGGCCATGAATCCTGCAATCCAAAACCAAAGTGCTGGAGGTAAAGGCATGAGACCGAGATAAGATGCGAAAGGCGAATAAGGCAACCACGCACCCACAGTCATGACAATAAGTGTCATGAGAGCCAGGAAGGCACTGGATCTGCTTTGTAAGAATGGGATTCGATTGGTACGAATGACATGTACAATCAGGGTTTGCGTCAGAATAGATTCTACAAACCAAGTCGAATGGAAAAGGGTTGCCAGATATGCGGAATGGGCATCCGCAGGCCCACCCGAAGGCAATGCCTTATAGGAGGCGCAGCCAAAGAAATATAATAGAACGAAAAAAGTGCAATAATCGAAAAAGGAACTGATAGGGCCCAAACACATCATGAATTTTCGGATGTTTGCAATATTCCATTTCCGTGGACGCTCAATATATTCCTTATCTACGTGGTCTGAAGGAATTCCGATTTGAGAGACATCATAAAGGAGGTTATTGACTAGCACCTGGACCGGCAACATGGGAAGAAATGGTAATAGGTAAGAAGCTCCCAACATACTGAACATGTTGCCAAAGTTCGAGGAAGAGCCCATTTTGATGTATTTGATAATATTCCCAAATACTTTACGCCCTTCGATAATTCCCTCCTCCAACACCATAAGGCTTTTTTCCAAAAGAATAATATCCGCGCTTTCCTTTGCGACATCCACTGCGGTATCGACGGAAATAGCCACGTCTGCCGACTTCATCGCCATCACGTCATTGATACCGTCCCCCATAAATCCTACGACATGTCCCTGTTCCTTGAGAGCTTGAATCACCTGTTCTTTCTGAGCGGGCACTAGTCGAGCTAATACATTTGCCTCTTGAACCGCATGTAAAAAATCCTTTGGGGAAAGAGTGGCCAATTCGGGACCAGTCACCACCTGATTTGCTTCCAACCCGACGGCCATACACACCTTGCGACTGACTAATTCATTATCACCTGTCAGAATTTTAACTGCTACGCCATGCTCGAGCAGGGCCTTAATTGCAGCCTCAGCGGTATCTTTGGGTGGATCAAAAAAAGCGATATAACCGAGCAAGACCAGATCTGTTTCGTCTCCTTTCGAAAAGCTCTGTCGCGATTGATCAAATTCTCGATAAGCTACCGCCACCACCCGATATCCTTCCGCACTCAATTCCCGATACTCTTCCAACAAATCTTCACGGACAAATGGAATTAATGGATAGATTTCTTCGTCCACCTGATAACGAGAGCAGATAGCAGACACCTCTTCCACCGCTCCTTTGCAGATAAGAACATGGTCTCCTTCGTCACCAATAATAACGGACATTCGCCGCCGTTGAAAATCGAAGGGAATTTCATCCACTTTAATGCAGTTGCGATCGACGTCCAATTCCGTGTGCGCAAGTACGGCTCGGTCTAACAAGTTACGTAGGCCGGTTTGATAATAACTATTCATCCAGGCATATCGCAAAACATCTTCGCTCTCTCTGCCGGTGACATCCACGTGACGTTCTAATACGACGCGGTCTTGAGTCAGCGTCCCTGTTTTGTCCGTGCAGAGAACATCCATCGCTCCAAAATTCTGAATGGCATCTAATCGGCGAACGATGACCTTCTTTTTGGACATGAGTAATGCCCCTTTGGAAAGACAAACCGTGAGGATCATGGGGAGCATTTCCGGAGTGAGCCCTACGGCAATAGAGAGGCCGAAAAACAATGCCTCGCTCCAATTGTGTTTAGTCGCACCGATGATTAAAAAAACAATTGCGACCATAACCACCATACAACGGACCATGAGCATGGTAAAACCATGGATCCCTTTTTCGAAGCTGGTTGTTTCCTTTCGCTTAGCAAGTCGTTCTGAAATTTTTCCAAAGACCGTGCTCCTTCCTGTAAGCAAGACAAGCCCGGTAGCGGATCCACTGACTACATTGCTTCCCATGAAGCACGCATTACAAGCTTCCAAGGGATTGGGTGTATTTTCCGGAGGCTCCGTGGATTTTTCGATCGGCATGGATTCTCCAGTGAGAGCCGATTGACTCACAAAAAAGTCCTTTGCCGTTAGAATTCGCAAATCCGCGGGAATAATACTGCCCGCAGCTAAAACAACCGTATCTCCTGGAACGACCTCTTCTATTTCAATTTCCTTTTCCTGCCCACTACGGACAACCATCGCTACCGTGCGCACCATTTTTTGAAGAGAGCGCATGGCATTGGTACTTCGGGCTTCCTGTACATAAGAGAGACCCACGCTAATCAGAATCATCATGAGCACAACGGTCCCTGAATAGGGATCTCCCATTGCATAGGAGACCACCAAAATTACCAGGAGCTGAATCACAAGAGGATGTTTACAGCGTCGAAAGATGTCTATGGCCCAATTTTCTCTCTGGGCGGATATCACTCGGTTAGGTCCGACCTCTTCCAACTGCTCCACTGCTTGCTGATCTGTCAGTCCTTGCTCGGAAATTCCCATTTTCGCCCGCAGTTCCGTGATGGGTAACCATAGTGATTCCCTAATATCGATGAGAGGATCAGAATTGCGCGTGGGAAACATCATTCTTATGAAGTGATGTTACGCAAAAAAGGGAAACCTTGTAGGCTAAAATGGTTTTTTTGCTCCCAGAGCTCCTCAAAGTGCGTAACGTCAGTTATGAACTATAGAGCAATTTAAAATGAAGAGTACAATGACTGATCTGAAATAAGAACGCGACCGTGGAAATTTGTGGTATTCCGGCTACCCAGCGAAAGTCTTCCAATACTTGTAATACTATATTATTTACGGTCGCAAATCGGTTCTCTTTTTTTCATTATCGCTTCTTGTAACTTCCCCTCATCCATGCACATCGAAGATTACGGCTTTTTGAGCGATACGGAAACCGCCGCCCTGGTCGGTCGAGATGGCTCTATCGACTGGCTCTGTATGCCTCGGTTTGATGCTCCCGCTTGTTTTTCAAAATTACTCGGAAACCAAGATAATGGCTTCTGGAAAATAGCTCCTCTGCAGCCCGTGATCAAAAGCCGCCGCACATATCGTGGGAATACTCTTATTTTGGATACCGAATTTGAAACAGATACGGGGGGGGTGCGACTCACTGATTTTATGCCTTTGCGCGACGAGAACCCTTATGTCGTCCGTATTGTCGAAGGCATTACCGGAACTGTGGACATGGAAATGAAACTCGTCATTCGCTTTGCCTACGGTAAAATCCTCCCCTGGGTTCGTCGCCATGAGAATGGCATTGTGGCTGTGGCAGGATTAGATGCCTTAATCCTTCAAAGCGATGTAAAAACTCATGGGGAAAAGCATAGCACCGTCGCACGCTTTACCATTGCCGCAGGAGACTCCAAATCGTTTGTATTAACCTCATTTTTTTCTCATAAGGCCCTTCCAAAAACGATCCATCCCACCAATAGTTTACGAAGGACTGAAAAATTCTGGAAACACTGGTCTGCTCAAATGCAGACAAGCTGTTACGAACCAGAAGCTGTGCACCGCTCCCTCCTGGTGTTAAAGGGCCTTACATTCGCTCCGACCGGTGGCATTGTTGCTGCCGCCACCACTTCCCTACCGGAACAACTTGGCGGAGAACGAAATTGGGATTACCGCTTTTGCTGGCTGCGAGACGCCACTTTTACGCTCTACTCCTTTCTATCCGCCGGCTATACCGAAGAAGCCACGGCATGGTGTAATTGGCTCTTGAGAGCTATTGCAGGCAGTCCCGAACAAATGCAAACACTATATGGTCCGGCTGGAGAACATCTCCTGATGGAATACCAATTGCCCTATCTTTCCGGTTACGAAAATTCTCGCCCCGTTCGCATTGGCAATGCCGCTTCAGAACAATTCCAACTCGATGTTTATGGGGAAGTAATAGATATGCTCTACCACGCTCGATGTCATGGGTTGAAATCAGATGAGAATGTATGGCGACTACAACGTCATTTAATTCAATTCATCATCCAACATTGGCCTGATCCCGACGAGGGCATTTGGGAGGTACGTGGAAAACGGAGGCACTTTACTCATTCGAAAGTAATGGCCTGGGTCGCTCTGGATCGGGCTGTGAAAATTTGTAAAAAATTTCATGCCAAGGGAGATGTCAAATTATGGCAATCAGTTCGCGACGACATTCATCGGGAAGTCTGTGCACGAAGTTTTAATAAAAACCGCGGTGCATTCACACAATCATTTGATTCCGACCGGTTGGATGCCGCTGTTCTTCTGATCCCTCTTGTCGGATTTCTTCCTCATAACGATGCGCGTATCCGCAGCACGGTCGAAGTGATTGAAAAAGAACTTTTGTTTAATGGCTTTGTGATGAGGTATCACCCCGAAAGTTCTGAAGCAGTGGATGGTCTCACGCCCGGCGAGGGTGCTTTTCTCCCTTGTTCATTTTGGCTTGTGGATTGCTTAAATCTCATGGGAAGACGGCAGGATGCCCTAGCACTTTTTCAGAGACTTCTTTCAATACGCAATGATCTCGGCCTTCTTTCGGAGGAATATGACACAAGCAACCGACGTTTGATAGGCAACTTCCCTCAAGCTTTTTCTCACGTTTCCCTCATTAATTCAGCTAATAACCTGGCAAGTACCGAGGGCCCGGCTATGGAACGGGGCGCCCGGAATTGTTCGTAGTTCTTATTATCCAACCACGAAAACTGAACTTCGGAGCCTCCCCAGCTACTATAAACCGCTTTTAATGCGCTCCGCAGTCTCGGGATCAATATGGTTCCAATATGCAAGGAAACGAGACTTAATGTCAGAATTTTTCAAGCTCTTGTATTGACCCATCAACGTCTCAACAAGACGAGTGCGCTGCTCGACATCAAATACCTCTCGCACTAATATCCCCGCTTGACCAAAATCGCTGTCATCAGCTCGTAAGGTATATGCCTTGCGAACCAACTCACCGTCAGAGTTCCACCCAGAACCTTCGGCGGCACGCGTTGGATCCGCCTGGGGTCCCCCGAACGAATTTGGCGCATAAACCGGAGTCTTGGGATCATTATAACAATGCCGCGATTGACCATCCTTAGCATAGGAATTCACCTTGGCCTTGGGGCGATTGACTGGCAATTCATTATAATTTGTTCCAATTCGGTAGCGATGCGCATCCGCATAAGAAAAGATCCTTGCTAGTAACATCTTATCCGGACTGGCATCTACGCCAGGAACCAGATTGGAAGGTTCGAAAGCGGCTTGTTCGATTTGAGCAAAATAATTTTCCGGATTCCGATTTAATTCAAATTCACCCACTTTAATCAAAGGGTAATCGGCATGCGGCCAAATCTTAGTGAGGTCAAAGGGATTATACCGATAAGTCTTGGCATCCTCATAAGGCATGATCTGCACGAAAAGCGTCCACTTAGGGTGATCACCACGTTCGATGGCATCATAGAGGTCGCGCAAATAATAATCGGTGTCCACACCTGCAATCTGGACGGCTTCTGTGTTGGTAATGTTTTTTACACCCTGTTGAGTGTGAAAATGATACTTGATCCAGGCCCTGTCCCCTTTGGCATTCATCCATTGGTAGGTATGAGATCCATAACCATTCATATGGCGCCAGTTCAAGGGGAGACCACGATCCCCCATCAGATAAGTTACCTGATGAGCAGTTTCCGGTGAAAGAGTCCAAAAATCCCATTGCATGTCGGCATCACGGAGGTTGGTGTGCGGCAAACGTTTTTGAGAACGAATGAAATCCGGAAATTTCATGGCGTCGCGAACGAAAAACACGGGGGTATTATTCCCGACGATATCGTAGTTTCCTTCTGTGGTATAAAACTTTAAAGCAAATCCACGCACATCACGCCACGTATCCGGCGAGCCTAATTCTCCTGCCACTGAAGAGAAACGTGCCAGCATCTCCGTCTGCACACCTTTCTGAAACAACGCGGCGCGGGTATGGCAACTGACATCTTCGGTAATAGTGAGAGTGCCAAAAGCACCACCGCCTTTGGCATGTACGACACGCTCCGGAACGCGCTCCCGATTAAACTGTGCGTGTTTTTCAAGGAGATAGTGATCATGCAATACCACTGCACCATCCGATCCAACGGTTTTTGAATGCTCATCTGACGCGACCGGGATGCCGGTCGTTGTGGTAGTGGGGTTCCTATTATCACTCATGAAAGGCGTTGCTTTTTGTATTTCTTATCTGTCGCGCGAAGAGAGTATGAACATACTATCACAGCAAATCATTTCATATTTGATCCCTCAAGCGACAGTCAATCTGTAAAAAGTAAAATGTGCCTGGGATTTTTGCTATTGCTATATATATCAAATATTAGCAAATAATGATCCGTTCCCTTTCTTCTTTCTTCCGGGTCATCTCGGTGATCTCATTATAAAGTGCTTTACAGGCAGATTCCTGTTTTCAGATTCCGATGAACCATGCTAAAATAAATCTGATCGTGTATTGCGGAAAATATAAAAACCTGAAATGCAAGAGATTGGCCTCTCTCTCTCTTAATTTCCTTACACTCTTTCGATGGATCTTCACGATACTATCTTTCACAAACCGTCTTTTAATCGACATGCTTATTCTATAAATCGCCCACCGGGCATTTGGCAGGCAAAAATCGATAAGGCTGTATATACCAAAGGTTCCGGCACAAATCCCTCACAGGGCGGACGATGTAATGGAATCCATCTCTATGTGGAACATGAAAGAAGTAACCAGAAGATCTCCCTTTTTATTCCCCTCTTCCCCGGCTTCACCCCTTTAACCGTTGCAGATCGTTTTCATGAGGGAGACCTGATCGAAGTCGAGATTGCTACCTCCAAATCCGGATTACCAGCTGTCAAAACACTTCGCAAACTCGAACGCCGTGTGAAAAAATTCGTAGTTCGCAGTTCATGCCGTTAGCGAAAAAAATAATTGATAACTGCCATGACGCCCTTTGAGGAGCTCTGGGAGCAAAAAAACCATTTTAGCCTACAAGGTTTCCCTTTTTTGCGTCACATCACTTGATAAATTTTGGGAATTATTTGCAAAGCGTAAGAACGGAAAAGGGGGCTTCGCCATATGATACCCACATTCCCATAAATAGGACCATGGAAAACTATTCGCGGCATTTTGCCCAGGAAGCCTATTCCCCCACCACCACGAGAGTTCCTATCCTCACTCGATCATAAATCATTTTCGCTATTTGTTCTGGCAGGCGAATACAACCGTGCGAAGCCGGATACCCAGGCAAATAGCCGGCATGCATACCAATGCCTTGCCATGTAAGACGCAAAAACCACCTCATAGGAGCTCCTCTATAAGTTGTCCCACTGGGAGCTGCGTCGATTTTCAAACTGACTCCCGAGCGCACCACCTCTCCCTCCGCATTGACAAAATCACCATAAACGCTAGATCGATGATCCGCATCCTTTTCTAGAATGGTAAACCGCCCTCGAGGCGTCATTCCCGCAACCTTGCCTGAAGAAAGAGGGGAATCAATCGCCACTTCTTCTCCCACTTTGAGATAAATTCTCTGTCTTGAGAGAGAAAGGAAAAGGGAAACATTTTGAAAAGTCGCTTGATTCAGTACACGGGGAACCACCACGGGAGGTTCTTGAGTGTGAATCAGATCTGTCGCTTTTTTTTGTCTGAATTTCGTTACCCGCTTCACCGGCCGAGACGGCATCTCAGATGGTTTCTCGCCTTGAATTTCCAAGGGAACTGATTGTTTTTTCTTCGCGTTCGCTGGTTGTGGCACGCGCGAAATCAACCGGGTATCCTGTCCCTCAAAAGGTGTTCCGGGGTTACCGGGAGGAGACTCAGCTGCCTGGATGGGAGTAGCCCCTATAGCCACCGATAACATCATGAAAACGGCGGCCAAAAACCAAACTGGGATTTTTTCTTTAGGGTTGAGATGTCGGAATAGCTGATCTATTTTATACAAAACGCGGATCATGTTACATTTGGGTCAGCATGCCAGAGGCCGGGCCGACATGTTTTTCAGGCCGACATGTTTTTAGTTGTATCCCGATAAACACACGAGTCAAAATTAGCAACGAGATTTCCGAGAACGAGAGTTTCTATCATCATCAGGACTTACGCAGATTCCAGAGAAAAGTCCGCTCGTTTTCCCCTGTTTTTGCGTAAGTCCTCATCCTTGTATATTTCTGCCTCTCCTCTTCAGGTTCCGGCGAAAAATGAAAAAGATTGCCCCATCGCTCTTTTGCACCTATCCAAACGATATATGCAACTTGGAATGGTCGGCCTCGGTAGAATGGGAGCTCAAATGGTACGTCGTCTTTTGAAAGCCGGACATCAATGCGTGGTCTATGATACCAATGCCTCCGCTGTCGCCGCAAGTGCTACGGAGGGAGCCACTCCGGCATCCTCATTAGAAGAACTTGTCTCACTTCTGCAAAAGCCTCGGAACATTTGGATCATGATTCCAGCGGCTATCACTGATAAAGCAGTGAACCAACTTGCTTCCCATTTGGACAAAGATGATACGATTATTGACGGAGGTAATTCTTATTTCCGCGATGATCGACGACGTTCCGAAGCCCTGCATTCAAAAGGGATCCACTATCTTGATTGCGGTACCAGTGGAGGCGTTTGGGGTATGGACCGGGGATATTGCCTCATGATCGGCGGCGATAAGAATGCGGTGGATCGCTTGGATCCGATTTTTCAATCACTGGCACCCGGGCGAGGCTCTATTCCGCGAACTGACGATCGAGACAAATTGGGAGGTACAGCCGAGCAGGGGTATCTTCATTGCGGCCCTTCCGGAGCGGGACATTTCGTCAAAATGGTACACAATGGCATCGAATATGGATTGATGGCCGCGTATGGAGAGGGCTTTAATATTTTGGCAAATGCCAATATCGACAAGCGCCCCCACGAAGTGGATGCTGAAACCGCGCCTCGCATGAATAAGGACCTCGATTATGATCTGAATCTGGCGGATATCGCAGAAGTTTGGCGTCGTGGCAGCGTGATTAGTTCTTGGCTTCTCGATTTATTGGCCACTGCTCTCACCAAGAATCCTTCACTCTCCGATTATTCCGGTCATGTTGCCGATTCAGGAGAAGGACGCTGGACAATCATGGCAGCCATTGAAGAGGCTGTGCCCTGCGAGGTGCTCAGTGCTGCACTTTACTCTCGTTTTCGCTCTCGCGAAGAACACACCCTCGCCGAAAAAGTATGCTCCGCTATGCGCTTTCAATTCGGTGGACATATCGAACAAAACTCAACGAAACTCAATCAGGAGGGACCGCAGAAAGAATAGCCCCCGTTCTCTGGTTTCAGCTTGATCATGGCTCTTCTTTTTTTTTTCCGAACTGTAAGCGTCATTTGCATCCTCACCTTATTGCCGGCATGCGCGAGCCCCTCGCCCGCGCACTCTTCTCTTCGACCACAGTCATCACAGAAATTTCAGCGAACCTCCCTATGGCAGATCCTATGGACACCTGCCAAAGACCGTTCTCTCGCCCTGAAAGCAATCCTTTCCAGCGAGCGATTTCCCCCTTCAAATGTTCGATTGATTCTTGAAAAAGAAGGGGCTCTGCTTCTTCAAATGGACGTTTCCCCTGCCTCTGTCTCGTCCCGCGGTCCTCTTGGCAATTGGAACGGCCCTTACACGAAGACCCCTGCTCACCTTCAAATTTGGGTTGCATTTGCACTTTATCAAAAAAACGTGACATTAGGGAAATTCCGTTTGCAAGGAAACCCGGACATGGGACGTTTTTCTCTTACCAGTCCGGATGGAGCCCAATCTCTGCAAGCCACACGAATTTTTTCCAAACCGTGAAGATTTCCCATTCCAATTTTTCCCTTGGATGCAGTTCTTATCTCCGTCAATTAATTGGAGTCGGGCTTTTCTATTTCCTGGGTCTGAATTCAACCCTCAGCCAACTTTTCACAAGACCTTCCGAAGCATCCGGTCAAAAATTTGTCAATATGTTGCGCGAGCTGATTCGGGAACTCGAAAGGCTCGGAATTTTACACATAGAGTACGGGGACTTTGAATCCCTTGCCCGCCATCGTGGAACGATCTTTGCAGCAAACCATCCCAGTGCTCTCGACGTAATCGCTCTTCTGAACAAAATTCCGCACCTAACCTGTTTGATGCGCGCTTCGTTAATGCTCAATCCTGTCATGCGAGGAGCCGCCAGAATGATTGACTGCATTCCAAACGACATTGGCGCATCCTTTATCCGCCAGGCCGAACACAAACTAAGATCCGGAGCAAACCTGATTATTTTTCCCGAAGGAACTCGCACGGCTGTAGGAGCCACTGTCAATCCATTTAAAAATGGCTTTGCTCTCATTGCAGTCCGCAACCAGTTACCAATACACACTATTCTTATCGAAAGAAAGTGTCCTTATCTTTCTAAAGGCGTCTCCGTTTTTGCTCCGACAAAGTTACCCATTCTCATTCGCCTCAAAGCCGGGAAGATTTTCTACCCAGCTCCTCACGAAAGGCCTCGCCAGCTTACCTTGCGAATTCAAAAATATTTCCAAAGTGCTTTGAGGACCTCAGGAGATGCCATCTACGTGGAAGAGGAGGAGGCCACCCAGGAAAAGGCCATAATTTGCCCTCAAGGACATTAATGGAAAAAATGCTTTCTTAAAGAAAGTGCAATAAAGAAATATTCTCCTTAAGAAAGCCCAGTTCCTGGGCAGCTTGTCATGCCCCTACCTGCTTCCCTTTCACATGTCGTTCTCATTCCCTCCTACAACAGCGGCCCACGGCTAGCCGAAGTGGCCCGTGCTGCTGCCGCCCATTGGAAACCCGTCTGGATTCTTATAGACGGCAGCGACGATGGGAGTCTGGAGGCTCTAGAAGCTGCGGCTATCGAAGGAGTTCGCGTTTGCTCTCTATCCCCTAACAGAGGAAAAGGAGCGGCGGTACTCCATGGGATGAGAAATGCCTCTTGCGAAGGATTCACTCATGCTTTGGTAATGGATGCGGATGGTCAACACAGCCCGGATCATATTTCTGTCTTCATGAAAACTTCCGAATCTCATCCGGAAGCAATGATCCTTGGCCAACCTTTATTTGGACAAGATGCTCCACGAGAACGTGTTTATGGACGTCGTGTGGGCAATTTTTTTGCGACTTTAGCCACATTAGGTGGAGGGATCGGCGATTCTCTCTTTGGCTTTCGAGTTTATCCCCTTGCTCCTTCATTAAAAATTCTCAATGCGATTCAGACTGCCCGGGGCTTTGATTTTGATACGGAACTCGTTGTGCGTCTATACTGGTATGGCATCCCTCCCCTAAACCTTGCCTGCCCTGTCTATTATCCCACCCAAAAAGAAGGAGGCATCAGTCATTTTCAGTACCTTCGACACAATCTCCTCTTAGTAAGCACCCATATCCGACTATCTTGCGGAATGCTAAAAAGGATCCCCTGGCTTTTATCATTGAAAAAGAGATCCCCACAAACGCGCCTTTAATCAGTTCCTCAGTACGTTCGCTATATAGCGGAATTCCGTTGCATCTTGTATAGCAAGACATCACAAGTCACCTCATTTGAATCAGCAATTTTCATGAACCCAGAACCTCCGACTTTCACGCACTCCCAACTGCTCATGAACGCTCCGATTCATGAAGCATGTTCTTCTTTACCGCAGGTTCTCCAAACAAATCATTCCTCATCTTTTAGTCTCAGAAATTTGGTTCTCACTGCGGGAGGCCTTATTTTTCCTGCAATAGCTTTCGCCGGATTCCTAGCAGGCAAACGGCGAATAGCGTCTTTGGCAGCCATCACCTCTGCCTCCTTAATTATGGCGCCCACACTTTCGCGTAATAATTCCGTCTTCGGGCCTATCTTTACCCGCTTTCGAACATCCCGTCGCGAAGTGTGGCTGACCATCGATGATGGCCCTTTTTCCAATGAAACCACCTCCATGCTCGATGTTCTTGCTCAATATAAAGCACTGGCTACATTTTTTCTTGTGGGCGACCCAGTATCCCAACATCCCGAATGCGTACCTCAAATTCTTGCCGGAGGACATACCATTGGAAACCATACACAGCATCATCCCATCAATCGCTTTTGGGCTCTCCCTTCCTCCGCTATTCAACAAGAAATCAGCGATTGCTCTCGGACACTCACCTTCGCTGGCGCCCCTCGTCCACGTTGGTTCCGCTCTCCAGTCGGAATGACAAATCCCTGTATCCATCCCGTTCTCGCACGTGAACGCTTAAAACTCATCGGCTGGCGCGCAGGAGGAATGGACGGTTTTATTTCTGCTGAATCCTATTGGAACCACCGTATTCTTCCACGTCTCGGCCCCGGAGCCATCCTCCTGATTCATCAGCTCAAACAAGGAGGCGGCGCTAAAACTCTCAGTATGCTACTAAAACATTTACATCAACTTGGCTACTCATGTGTCCTTCCCCATGAAGCCACCCTTTGCTAACATGGCAACTCGCCTTCACTATGAAAAAAACTTCTATCGGTATTTCTATCGAGCCGGCACTTTTGAAATCCTAAGCCAATTACAAAGCTACTTGGGTACTCGGGTGGGACATGTGGTAGCCCACCTCATCGCCCAACTCTATACGGCAACTCATACCGAAGTAGTAGAAGTCGTTCGAGACAATCTTTCTCTTCTCCAGAAGCAACCCATTCCCCGCAAATCCGCTGCTCGGGTTTTTAAGAATTTTGCCGAAGTGCTCAGCGATTGCTTTGCTGTATACCATCGATCCCCAAATGAAGCCGCTCAAATGTGTCTCGATCGCCAAGGAAACCACATCCTTCAAGAAGCATACCGTCGCGGAAAAGGCGCCATTCTTGCCACTGCTCATTTTGGTTTTTTTGAACTTGGATCGGCCCTACTCGCAGAACTCGGGATCCCTTTCACCATCCTCACACTCCCTGAATCCACAAACGCTATGACCGAGTGGAGAACCAAATTTCGAACCCATTGGAATGCCGAATCTATCGTCATAGGTTCCGACCCCTTTTCTTCGCTGGAAGCAGTACGAGCTCTTCAACAAGGGCGCTTTGTGGCCATGCTCGTGGATCGTCCTGCCGATCAACGTTCCCTGATTGTTGACCTGCCAGGTGGACGGACCCCTTTCTCACTGGCAGCCGCCGTCCTTGCAAACTTGGCCAAATGTCCCATCATTCCTGTTGCTATCTGGAAAACGAATCCACTATACCGAATGCACACCCATGAACCTATCTGGGTGAACAACCAGGGCTCCACGAGCAGACTACTTGCATTAGAAGAAGCCACTCATAAAGTCGCTCAATCTCTCCTTCAAAATATTATCCAAGCCCCGGAACAATGGTATCAATTTATTCCCATTCGCGCCTAAGTCTTCTTCTCTTTGCAATATCGCTACCCCTGATCGGGATCACACAAACCTCCCCCATTCACCACCAAGAGGAATCCACCACTGAAACAGCCCAATTTCTAGCTCGTTTCGCTGAGGCTCGTAAACAGGCTGGTGACACCCAAGTGCCTTTTCATGAAAAACGTTTCCTTCCCTTTATGGACAATGCCTTGGAAACCACTGGCACACTTGCCTTCCATCCACCCAACTGTTTTCGGCGCAAGGTAGATCGGGGAAGTCTTACCGTATGCGACGGAAAGACCTTATGGATATATCATTCCACTCTTCAGCAAGTGGAAATCTACGACCTCAACCGCACTCCCTTTCTCTCCGACACACTCACAGCCATGACCGCAACCCTTGCTGCCGTTCAACTCCCCGCCCTCTTCCAATGTACCGTGCGTCGCAACACCAATGGCACCGCAACACTTTTTCTGATCCCCCGCCGTGGAGCTCTCCGTAAAGTCATTTCCAAAATTACTCTGGTACTCCACCCCGACTTCACCCCATCGCAACTCGAAATCAACTCCCGAGAAGGAGACCGTACACTCACTACCTTTGGTGAAGAATCTCGAATGCGATTCAATGCGAACACATTTGAATTTCGTCCTCCTCCCGGAACGAGTATCTCTCGACCCCTAGCAAAATAATTCGTAGATCCTTCAGTGAGGTTTCGAACTGAACTCCAAATTCTTCGGAAAGCTCACTCACTGGATACGCACAATCATTTTGCAAGTTTTTGGAAAATAATCATTTGATTATCAAGGTATTGCATCATAAATTATGACTGCTTCTGATCATAATTTTCCCGTTCCCGAACTGTGTTTCTCGTTGAAACTCCCACCCCCATTCCTCTCCCATGAAACTTCTATGCAGCGATTTCGTATCATCCTCCAATCACCTGACCGATAGCTTTCCGCACACCACTCAAGATTCTTATAAAGCTTATGATATTGAGAGTCAGGAAAACACGAAAGATCTTCCTCCTCTTATTACATGCAATACGTCACACCATACCTCTCTGCTCAATCGACAGCTCACCGCCTCTTCTTCATTAGAGAAAGCCATCCAGGGCAAACGGCCAGCCCTTCCACAGCAAGTGAGCTCTGAAGAGAGTCAGAATGATCTTCCGGAGTCCTCTGAATTTCACAATCGTTCGAATCCCATTTCTCCGGAGCAAAGACACCGGATTTTAGCCATGCTCCATCAACGAATGTTCAAGATACAGCGTGCAGGAAATTTGACGCTATTTTCCGCTCAACAAAAGAATGTGATAAAAAATACTACGGATTCTCTTATCGTTTTCGTATTTAGAACCATCCAAAGCATCAAAAGTACCTCTACTCTTCAAAAAGCATGCCAGCTATTAAATACACTGAATGATCAGGTGATGGAGAACCTCACCCCACTTCAAAATATTGCACGCCCCCCATTAGCGGCGGCATTTGAAGATCAAGCTTCCTTTATCTGGGTAGATATCGCATTACGTGCCAAGGCATTGAAGGGGATCGGCCTGACACAGGCTCTTTCAGATGCCAACAGACAAAAAGTGCTTGCTTATCTCCAAGGACTTATTTCTGAGATGACCCAGGCTAAAAATCTTAGCACTGAAAATCTTTCGGATGCATACACTCAAAAACTTCAAACAGGTTTTGAAGAACGTAAAAATTATGTGACTCGGGCAATGGAGAATATTCAAACCGCCAGCAACCACCAGCAAGTCTATACTAGATTAACTAACTTCCGGGCAACTGCAATCCAACATACCCGAAGCACTCAATTCCTCCCTATCCTGGGATCCCCCGAACGTCACCATTTGCAAAGCCATGTGTTTAATATTTCACGCGAATTACTCCAAATGCGAAAAAATTTAGGTGAGCCGCAAGCTGCTTTTAAATAAAATTTGCAAAGCCATGTTGTGTAATGAGTTACCGACATATTCTCCTCCTTGATACCGGCACTCTCTTGCGCACCTATGTTTCCTCCCACCTCAGATAAACCCACTGTTGTTAAACTTCTGCAAACCCGGCTTCCCCTCACCAGATGGAGTACCTTATCGTCCCATCACCATTCCGAAACCTTTTTATTAAGTCAGCGCATGCTGATTTCGGAAACCCGCAAGACCGCTCCCATTCAATTTCCTAAGAGTCCACTGAGCACACCTCAGAAGAAAAGTCTGTAAGATCTATACTGATTACTGATTCACTCAGTCAGTATTCCATTTCGAGACATTGAAAGCCTATTTCCACAAAGAGCCTCTCTCCATTGATGAGAGTACTGACAGAATGGATCCTTAAGATGGAAGATCCTCGCGGGAGTTCAAGGAAATGAAGGTGTATTTTCATTGAATCATATTTAAATTTTAAATTTCATGAATCAGCGCCCTAGCCAATTCAATGCTCCTTCCCTTGGCAACAACCCATTGTTCACTACCACATTCCCTACATATAATATGAGAAATCATTACGATCATCAAATGACTCCGATTGATTGTAAATGCCAATTATTCGATCCCTTTAAGACCTCCTTACTGAATCAGCGTGTTGTTATTGAAAGCACAAGCGGACAATCCAGTCGTAATAAAAGACAGATTTCGATTAAAGAAAATCAACTCAGCATTTTAGAAGCCCCTAAATTTGAAAACCTAAAGGAATCCATATTAGAGTTATTAGGTGAGTATCAATGGAAAATACAAGACCGAATCGAAACACTTCAATCCACTTGTCGCCAGGAAATGACGGCATGCCATTTGGCTCAATCGATTTTTTATTCCATCACAATCAATATGAGCCAGATTCAACGATCCACCTCTCTCCAAGACATACGCCATATTTTAGATAAACTACAAAGTTGGGTATTAGATACCAGTGTACGGATACAAAAGATCGCATCTCCTCGCTTGCTAGCCAAATTTGTGAACTTGCGTTCCACTATTTCCTTGGAAATATCAAACTCCATCTTCGAAAGATCTCAGTTAATTACATACAGGGACCTTATCATTAAAAGAATCCAAAAAATAGTTGACCATATTTCCCAATTGCAAAACTCGGATATCGGACAACTCTCGGAAGAGGCTGTCCGAAAACTCAAATGGGGGTATCATAAGCGCAAAGATGACCTTCTTATCGCGAAATTCAGTATCGAGCGAGCTCAAAGCAATGAAGCCATCCTCACTGCTCTGGATGTTCTTAAAAAATCGATTGTTCGAGTTGGCCGGACTTTGAAATCGGTAGTACAGTCTCCTCAACGCATGCTTCAGGAACAAGTATTTACGTTTTTAGGAAAATTACATGCACTCCGAAGAGAATTAGGCGATATCGTTCAAATATCCTGATCCCCCCATATTCCGTTTAGAGCATTGCTGAACACCCTCCACAGCACCGCCAAAGACAGCAGTGTTGCTAAGACAGACCACCACGCCCAACCAAGGATTACCAGTAAGCATTCCAGCAACAGTTCCAAGAGTCGTTACACCAAAAATTCCACAACCCCAGGCTGTAGCTTTAATTAGCTTTTTACTTGGCGCGCAACCGATTGTTTTGGACTGCCCGTGTGTGCTAGTGTCTCGACCATGGGAAGACTGCGGCTGAGTTGTTATTATTTGTCCTTCCAGTTCTATACCTCCAGGAGAAGACCGACCTAAATAAGTATCATTGCTATTAGAATTAGCATCGATATTAGGTTGAATCCTCGAAAATTCTTGAGAGGATAACTTAGCGAACAACACGGTGCCTACATCGCACATTCGGAGAATGTGCACTTGTTGACGCGGGCTTACTTGCACTAGCACCCAGCGCCTTACTTGATATTATATTATTAAAAAAATTTTTCATATATAAGTTTATTATTATTTTAGAATAATTGTATCCAGTTTTATTTTATATCAATATCAAGTATTGTGTCGCGAGTATTGAACAGTGCTGCCACACGCCCCGGCTGGCTGGTGATAGGCTCATCTATCTCTTCCTGTCTTTTCTGTCCTTTCTCGTTGAGGCGCATGCATACACCCACAGTTCCCACCGCGGTTCCACATGTAGCTGTCCCACAAACCGCCCCACCAACTGGCCCACAAGCTGCCTCTCCAATCGCTATAGAAATAACCGCACCACAACCTGCGCCAATTCCTAGGAGCATCCCTATACCGCTGGTTATACATAGGCTAACTTTACTTGGCACACAATCTGACCAGCATCTTACTGCCTGAAAAGGTCCTATTCTCCAATTCTGCGCATCTGAACTTTTGATAGTTGGATCAACTACAGAAGGAGGATGGTTAGTTTCAGTAAGGGAAGTAGATGGAAGATTGCTTGTTAAAGAAATCATTTACCATTTATTCCCTCCAAGTATATCCGGAGAAATTAGCACCTGCTACTCTCATCATCTACTGACAAAATACGATATCAAAAATCCCAGGCACATTCGTTCTCATTTTAAAGGAATTCCGCTATATCAGGGAATTTTATGGAACCATTCCAATCCCCTGTGATCTGAAATAGGTCCCACCGCAGCAAGGGTGGCTTTTTCTGGATGGAGAAGTTTATGGGCAAGTTCTAATACCTCTTGAGGAGTAACTGCTCGCACTTTTGCATGCATCTCCAGTGGATCCACAATGGTTCCATAACAGAGGATGCTATTGCCTAGTGCAGCATTTCGCGAGGAGGTGCGTTCCAAACTCATGAGACTTGTTCCAATGAGATATTCTTGAGCACGTCGAAATTCGGCTTTGCCCACTGGGCGTTCTTTAAGTTCCTGAAATTGCCGACGAATGATATCCAAACTGCGGCGCAGGTTTTTTTCATCCAAGCCCAGGGAAATATTCAACATGCCGCAGTCGGAGAGTAAATGCGGATGCGTACTCACTGAATAGCAAATTCCCCGGCGTTCCCGTAGTTCTTGAAAAAGTCGGGAACTGCCATTGCCTCCCAGAATGGTATTTAATACAGCCAGGGGATACCGATCGGAACTATGAAAACTTTCGGTCGGCAATGCTATCGCCACATTGGTTTGAAGAAGATCTCTTTTTCCCACAACGATTTCTCCGCTAGCAACCCGTGGGCGCCGCTTCGATAAAACCTTCCTTTTGGGCAGGGGTCCTAACCAGCGTTGCGCCATTTCCAGTAATTCTTCATGCCGCACCTTTCCTGAAGCTGTAAGAAGCGTATTAGAGCCATGATAATGCAAGGAACGGTAGTTTAAAAGATCCTCACGCGAAAGTTGGTGGATACTTTCCAGAGTCCCTGTCAGGGGGCGCCCCAAGGCATGACCTTTCCAAAAGTGAAGATTGAGAAGCTCTTCGACGAATTGGGAAGGTTCGTCGTGGACCATTTGGATTTCTTCGGCAATTACCGTGCGTTCGAGTTCGATATCCGCTATCGCAAATTTAGGGTCTGTATAGATATCGCAGAGAACGGCAACTAGGGGGACAAAGTGTTGAGCGGGCGCCACAGCATAGTAACACGTGTGCTCTTCGGTAGTATATGCATTCAGGTCCCCCCCTACCCCTTCCACATCGGCCATAATCCGGCGCGCACTGCGTTTGTGGGTTCCTTTAAAAAGAAGGTGCTCGATAAAGTGCGAGATGCCATTGAGCTTTTCGGACTCCTGACGTCCCCCCACGTTTGCCCAAAGTCCAACGGCCACACTTTCGGAATGGGGCATTTCGCAAGTTGCCACTCGTACACCATTGGCAAGGGTGGAAAGGACGGTTTTCATAATGTTCCTTTTTTCCTACCCGAAAAAATAATTTCGGCTAATGCAAGGTCTCGCGGAAGTGTAATTTTGAAATTCCAATCATCAGCTTCTTCGATGAAAACCTGTTTTCCTATTCGAAGAAAAACGGATGCTTCATCAGTAGCCGTAGCATTTTCCTGAATGAGACGAGCATAAGCTTCGAGCAGATCACTGCGACGAAAACTTTGCGGAGTTTGCATTCTCCAAAGTCCCTCGCGCGAGAGGGTTTCCGTCAGTACTTTTTTTCCGTTTGCACGATGAATAGTATCCGCTACGGGTTCTGCCAGACAGGCTGAGCCATATTGAATAGCAGCTTGGATACAGTTCGCTATTAACCGAGGCGTGATCAGTGGACGCGCTCCATCATGAACCGCCAAATAGTCTGCGTTTTCTCCCGCTGCAAGAATACCATTCCATACGGAGTCTCGCCTCTCTTGTCCCGAGGGAACGCAAGCAAGCAGCTTTTTTATTCCATATCGTTTGGAAAGATCACGAAATTCCCCTTCGCGGAGAGGATCACAAACGAGGAGAATTCCTGTGATTACCGCGCAATCTTCGAAAGCGCGAAGCGTATGAGAAAGCAGGGGCTGCCCGGCTAGGGGAACCATGAGCTTGTCAAAGCCCATGCGGTGACTCGATCCGCCGGCAACAATAATCGCCACCACATTGGGTGATTGTGAGGATTCCACACCCTAGGGCAACTGTTTTTGTACTTCCATACTGAGAGACTTGCCATCAGCACGGCCGGCGGCCTTAGCCTGCACGATTTTCATTACTGCTCCCATCTGCGCCTTGGAAGTGGCGCCTGCCTCCGCAATAGCTTCTTTTACAAGGTGAGTGATTTCATCGGCATGGAGTCCCTGTGGCAAATAGGCAGCCAACACTTTTATTTCTTCCTGTTCCTTGCTTGCCAACTCGGGACGTCCCCCTTTTTCAAAACCCTCCACGGAATCTTGTCGTTGTTTGATCTGTTTGCGAATGACTTGCGCGGCTTCGTTATCATCCAAGGCACCTTCGGCCCCCGATTTCTCGATTGCAGCGTATTTGAGAGCGGATTTCAACATACGGAGCACTCCTAACTTTAGAGCGTCCTTCGCCCGCATCGCATCCTTCAGATCTTGGTCAATTTGTGCACTCAAACTCATTGAAGTAGCCTACGCGCTTGAAGTCCCCGAGTAAATCCTTTCTCCTTTGCTCCTACATATTAAATGCTCTATGTCTTCTGAAGTCCGCACCCGTTTTGCTCCCTCGCCCACTGGTTATCTGCATGTTGGCGGCGCACGAACCGCTTTTTTTAACTGGCTGTTTGCACGCAAACATCAGGGCAAGTTGATATTGCGTATTGAAGATACTGACAAAAAACGGAACACTGAAGAAGCCTATCAAGTCATTTACAACGGTTTAACTTGGCTGGGACTGGACTGGGATGAGGGCCCGCATGTGGGAGGTAACTTCGGACCCTATTTTCAAAGCGAAAGAAATTCTCTCTATGAAAGTTATTTGAGTCAGCTGGAAAAAGTAGGCATGGTGTATGAGGACGAAGGAGCCATTCGGTTTCGTTCTCCGCGCAAAACGGTCGTAGTCGAGGATATGGTATGTGGCCGTATTGTTTTTGATATGTCCAACCCGGTCACCCACCCGGATATGACCATTCGGCGACCGGACGGCACTTGGATCTTTCACTTCGTAAACGTCGTGGATGATATCGAAATGAAGATTACACATGTCATCCGAGGCGAAGATCACCTTTCCAACACGCCCAAACACGTGGAACTCTATCAGGCTCTAGATATTGCTTGCCCTCACTTTGCGCACATTCCTTTGATTTTAAATCACGAAGGGAAAAAAATGAGTAAGCGAGATGGCGGCGCAAGCGTCACCTCCTATTCCGGTTATGTTCCGGAAGCCGTTCTGAATTATCTCTCCCTGTTAGGATGGTCACCCGGCGGCAACCGCGAAGTTTTGGATCTCATGGAAATTCGCGAACTTTTCGACATAAAATCCATTAACCGCCGAAATGCTATTTTTGATTTGGATAAATGCTTTTGGATCAATGGACAACACATCCTGCGGATGAGTCTTGAGCGATTTGCGGATCTCGCTCTTCCCTTCATAGATAAAGCCGGCATCGTATATGACTCCCGGGAACAGGTGCTGCCCATTCTCGCCATTGTAAAAGAGAAAATCAAATTACTTCGGGACGTTCCGGAATGGATCAGTTATTTTTTCACAGAAGAATTCACCTTTGATCCTACCAGCGTCGAAAAAACTTTTAAAAAACCAGGCGCCCTAGATCACTTAAAAAGCCTGCGGCAAGCTTATGCGACCCTGGAAACCTGGAATCTTCAGAACTTAGAAAACAAATTGAAAGAAACCGCAGCACAAAATGGCTGTAAAACCGGTGATTTGATTCACCCCGCACGCGTTGCCGCCAGTGGCCGTTCCATCGGCCCTAGCTTATATCACATGTTAGAAGTTCTCGGTAAGGAGCGTGTCCTCGCCCGTTTTGAAAAAGCATACCACCAATTTACTTTATGACCACTCCTCACGAATTTCTGGCAGAGGATCTCATTCATTCTCCGCAAAAATTTCAGGACCTTGTTCCTCCGGCAAAAATTGCGGTCTTTGGAGATCCTATCAGCCATTCTCGCTCTCCGGAAATGCACAATGCCGCTCTGCGTGCGGCCGGCATCAATATCCAATACGTACGCATCCGTGTCCGTAAAGACGAACTTGCTACCAGCTTGCACGCATTACCTGCCGCTGGATTTTTGGGAGCCAATATCACCATCCCTCATAAGGCGAGCACTCTCAAACTTCTTGACCACGTCAACGATCACGCTCTCATTTCGGCCACGGTAAATACCGTGGCCGTGGAGGGCGACGGTAGCCTCAAAGGTTATAATACGGATGGCCCCGGCCTAGTACGAGCCATCCGCGAGGAATTTCAAATGGATATTAGTGATCTAAAAATCCTAATATTAGGAGCTGGCGGCGGTGCGGGAAGAGCTATTGCAGCCCAATGTGCCCAGGAAGGCTGCGAACGTCTTGTGCTTGCGAATCGGTCTCCGGAAAAAGTAGAAGCTTTGAAGACACAATTAGAACCTCGCTTACGTAATGAACGCCTCTTGGGCCCCACTGATCGGCTCATAGCCATCGGGCTGGACGAAACCTCCTTGGCACGTGAATTGCCTCGCACCGATTTGCTCATCAACGCCACAAGCGTCGGTATGAAAACTACAGATCCTCAGCTCGTTCCCGAACGCCTTCTATCTCCCCATCTCATGGTGTATGATGCGGTCTATTCCACCACAAAAACACGCCTTCTACTCGACGCGGAAGCCAAGGGAGCACGCACCGCAAATGGCCTCTCCATGCTCCTGCACCAAGGAGCCCTTGCTTTCGAAATTTGGTTGAATCGGCCGCCTTCTCTCGATGCCATGCGCCAAGGACTGGCTTCCGCATAACAAAATCTTTTGCGGTAAACTCGGTCTTTTTCCTACCCTTGATCCATTATAGCGGCAGAACCCTTTTCCTGAAGAATTCTTTGAATAGCACTTTTTACCTCCGGGACAGTAATTTCCAGAATACATTTCTTTCCGTGATCCACACAGGTTTCCAACCCGCATCCAAAACATTCCGTGCGACGATAAAATATTTGATTCCGCCCTCTCGGAAACCACTGACCGGGAAAGTTTCTTGCCGCAAAAATTGCCACGCAAGGTGTCTCCACAACAGCCGCCAGGTGCATGGGGCCACTGTCGTGCCCAACAAATAATTCAGCCTGTTTTAATACGGCGGCACTGATCCGAGGTGCGATCCTACCGCATAGATTTAACCGCGGTCCCAACCATTCCGCCAGGCAATACTCCGAACGTTCAAAGTCAGCCTTGCTGCCAATCATAGCCCAACCAATTTCTGAGAAATCCGCTCTGAGGGACTTTACCAATGCCAACCAATTGCTCTGCGTCCAGTCCTTTACATCCGATTTGGTCCCCACGCTAGCCACAATCCATCGTCGTTCAGGAAACTCCTTGCGAGCGAGCAAACGAGCGGCTTCGGATTCTTCTTCGATAGTGAGTCCAAGATCCCAAACAACAGGATCGAGAAGATCGACCGACACCAGAGGCTGAATTCGCCTGATTAAGCGTTCAGCCTCCCATTCCCAAATCCCCTCCCCTACTTCCCTCGAATATAAATCCTGAGTGGCGAATGGAACCCCCACCACTTTCTTTGCTCCAGCCAGTTTCAGAAACGCAAAATCGCGGATACTGGCTTTCCACCCACGTGGAGCAGCCAAATGCACCGCCATATCGAGATTTCTCCTCCGTAAATCGCATGTTAAGCTAAACATCGCGGATACATTCCGTGACCCAAGCGGATATTCTAACACCTCGTCCACCACACCGATTTGATCCAAGATATCTATCATCCGCGCCGTTTTGTTACTTGTCTGTAAATTCGTCAGCAAGCAAATATGCGCTTTCGGAAATTTCGCTCGAATCGCATGAAAACAAGGCAATGCTAAGAGAGTATCTCCCAAGCTACCGAGGCGATAAATTAATATTTTCTTCATAGATTTCTAAAGCAAAGATTCTATCTCTCTCCAAGTTCTCTCCCCGTGCAATTCCCAGGTCATCTTCGCTGCTTTCATTCGAGCTTGTTCCCCCATTGCCCTCCGTAAATCCGGAGAATCAGCAAGCAAATTAATTTTTTCTGCGATGGATTCCGGACTGCGAATGGGAACTAAAAAACCACAGTCAGACTCCTCAATGACATCCGCTGCACCCGTGTGGGCAGTAATGATGACAGGCAGACCTCGGCTCATCGCTTCTTGGATGACTAAGGCCCTTCCCTCCACCAACGAAGGAAGTACAAAAATATCACACGTGGACATGAACTCTAAAATTTGATGATGAGCTCGGGGAGCCTCATAGATAAAATTGGGACACTGCGTTTGGTAAAATTCTTGTGGCGCTAATGGAGTGCCTAACACAACTAATTCGATATCTTTTCTTCCTAATAATTGAATGGCTCGAAAAAGATCAGCCAATCCCTTTCGCTGTGTTAAGGTACCGACAAAAAGTACCCGGATTTTTCCGGCAATGCGTTTCGTGAGATTCGCGATTGGCGGAGAACCAAAAGGAATGACAGCCATCCGTTTTCCTAACACAGGGAGAGATTCCATTACAAAGTGGCTGGGACAAATCACCAGATCCGCAAGAGCAAGTTCCTCGGCCTTCCGTTCGAACTTAGCAACCGAATCTTGTTTTTCACTCAAGGTGGAGGACCATTCGGGAAGCCTCTCCGCTTCTTCTTTCAACAAGCGACGAACTGTTTCCCAATAAGCGATCGGTAACTCATAAATGCAGCGGATCCCTCGTTCTTTGGCTTTTCGAAAAGTCTGTAACGCACCGTCCTCATAAGCATACACGGCGCGAACATGCGGCTCTCCTAATTTATTTGCTACGAACTGATCTAATGTCCTGTAGACATGGTCTATGCTTGCCCATCCTACTTCGTGGCGAATAAGATACTTCCAACCTATGGCGGCAGCTGTTAAGCGCACCATCTCCCGAATCCCACCAATGCGAATCTTCTTCGGAGAAAGTGCATAATAACGACGAAAAAGCTGACACCGTAAACGCCCTGGAAAAACATTGAGTAGTTTTGAATTAGTAAATCCCAACATGGTTCCAAACCATGCAAGGGCTTGCTTTTGCTCAAGCATAGCCAGTACACTACGGCAATTCTGATTACCTGTGGGATGGGAAACTATGATTTGGATATCTTTCATTATTAGAACCCACAGCTTAAAAAAGCGGCGAATTGCCTCCAAGAGCCATCCGCTGGCTCATGAATCATAGTCGCCTCTTCGGAGTTAACGGTTTTGCGGCAGCTTCTCTGAGATCTTCAAGAAATTGATCTGCAACGAGTTGTAAACAAGGCCCCTGCTTTGCAACAGCAACTCTAGCTTTTTCCAAATCCGAAAAAAAGGATTCCTCCCGAATCAAACCCTCTCTCACTTCACCATAAGAAGCATAAAGTGTATTCTGAAGAACGACGACGGGTACGCCATGATCCAACATTGCCGCCACTGTTCCGCTTTTAGCATTGAGCCCCCATCCATTAGTGGAAAGACCGAATCGTAAGATACTAAAGAAATCCGCAATTCTTTTCGGGGGTTGTTCACCCAACACAACCGTCGAAAGGCGGTCACCATAAGCATTTTGTAATTGCGTCACACATTGGGGCAAATGAGAACCACTACGACCAATAAACGTCAGGATTAAGTGTATTCGTCGGGATTCTAAAATCGGCAGGATCCTATCAAAAAACGGTAGTGGATTCCAATCCGGATGCACCGTTCCGAAAACTCCCACTACCCATCCCACTTCACCCTTTTTCTGTTCCACATTCAGTTGTTGAACCGTCCATCCATTGGATGGAAAACGGGGAATATTACCGAATAGCTGTAGGAGAGAAGCTTCCCATCCCAAATTTTCCAACCAAGAGCGATAATAAGGGGTGTGAGTATGAATAAGAAGAGGGGTGGATTGCCGGAGGAAACGCAGGAATTCCTTGCGTTGTAAGATCCCTAAGATTTTTCTCTTCAAGGGCATGGCTGCGTACGGATTGAGTCCAATCTCATGACACATAATGTGCAAAGGCTTATTTTTTAAGTGTCGTGCGATCTGCGAATGAAATGTGTAAGGCCAACCTTTAGGGTGATAGGCGTAAAATCCCGAGAATTGAAAGCTCCAGATTTCCTCTTTTTTAGGTATCCGATATCGCAGTGCTTTTTCGCGCGCCCCAGAGTCCCGAAAGGCAATCCGCAAACAAGGAATTCTCTCTTCTCCCTCTTGTAACTCGCACTCTTGAGTGATTTTTACTTCAGTATCATGAGTGGCCACGATTTCGACTGGGATATCCTGCCGAGCCACAGCAGCGGCTAAGCGGCGGGTATAATCCCCCACACCGCAACTTCCAGGTCGGATTCGTGAACATATGAAACGCAAACGCACAGAATTTTTTTTAATGGCCAGGACTGCTATTCTATTTCTATCGGGAAAATAGAGTGTCCAATAGAGCGAAAAATACTGTCTTCACCTGAGAAGAATAGCGATGATAACCGGCAATCCGCACTGAAATATCCTGCACAAATTTGGACGGCTCTTCTACGGGACGATCAGCAGGTTGCGCAATCGAGGCGGGACTTGCTTCCGGATGAAATTGCAAGCCAAGTATGCGCTGATTCCAAAGAAATCCTTGTTCAGCACAGCCTTCGCTCTCAGCAAGGCGAATCGAGTCCTTCGGCAATGCAAAGGTATCTCCATGCCAATGAAGAACCGTAAGACTCTCGGGAAGATGAGGAAAATAAGAGCGAGCTTCTGAAGTAAAGTTTACGGGGAACCAGCCTATCTCGTTCACAGGATTTTGGGTAACCTTAGCGCCCAAAACATCAGCTAAGAGCTGACCTCCCAGACAGATACCGAAAATCGAGGATCCCGTCTCCACATACCGGGCGAGCATTTGTTTCTCAGGAATCAGCCAGGGATGATCCCTGTGTTGATAAATATTCATAGTTCCTCCCAAGAGGATCAGACTCGGAATACTCTCCGGATCGGGAAGCTCTTCATTCCGATATACATGAATCGTACGAATTTCCCGATTATTAACAGCCGCCCACTCGCTAATTAAGCCTGGCTCTTCCTTGGGAGCATGCTGGAGAATATGGATCGTGTTCATAGCCTCACACATCAACTCCGATTTCTTAATTTATGGCAATGGAGAAAAATTGGACTTTTCTACTCCTTATCGCCTCTTTTTTCGTATTCCCAAACACAGATAACGAAATTTTCCAGGATCGATCACCGTTAACGCAGCTCCCCTCCGAAAAAGGTAAGCCATATTGGGATGAAGCATGCAGGATTGAGTTGCGATGTGGAAATTCTCATGGCAAAAAAGGAGGGCTCTTCCTAGGCAGCTGTTTAGGAGACCCCACAGCCAGACCCCACAACCTAAAAAAAGCTGCGAATTGCCCCAAGAACTGCATGGATCTCATCATGTGCTCTCCTTAAAAAAAGCCCAGCTCCCTAGCAGAATCCGCTCCACCCATTTATGAATGCTAACTTATTTCAAATCTTAATCTTAGGCCTCGTCCAGGGAGCGGCGGAGCTGCTCCCCGTTTCCAGTTCCGCCCACGTCATTGTGGTGGAGAAACTCATGGGACTCGATCCCTCTACGCCGGAAATGACTTTTCTTCTGGTCATGCTGCATACGGGAACCATGATCGCGGTGATCTGTTATTTCCGGAAGGCGTGGAAGCAAAATTTTTTCGGTTCTTGGGAAAAATTCCGTTCCGCACTTGTCCATATCCTCATTGCTACCTTCGTGACAGGCGTAGTAGGTCTTTTTCTTCAATTTCTCATCGAGAAAGTTTTCCTCCGACATCATGGCACAGCAGCGGAAGTGGAGATGCTATTTGGCCAACTTCCTCTCATTGCAGCGGCGTTGAGCTGCGTCGGACTGCTCATCGTGATTTCGGGCATCTTGGATGAGAAAAATCCTAAACAGGGATCACTCACCTCCGGAAAATCGGCGTGGATCGGTGCCGTACAAGGCCTCTGTCTCCCCTTCCGTGGATTTTCGCGTTCCGGAGCCACGATATCCGCCGGTCTGCTGGCCGGAATTTCTCGCCGCAAATGTGAAGAATTTAGCTTTGCTTTAGTCGTGGTCCTCACCCCTCCGGTCATTGCGAAAGAGCTCTGGCGTTTACTCAAATCGCGTTCTGACATTGCCCATCCGCTCCATCTCGCGCATCTTCTTGTGCCAGGTCTATTCGGTATGGTGTGCAGCTTTGTAGCCGGACTTCTTGCGCTGTGGCTTCTTTCCAATTGGTTGGAAATAGGACGTTGGAAATTTTTCGGCTTCTATTGTTTCGCCTTTGCTCTCGTGGTCTTCGTAATTGCAAAATGCGGACTCTGAATGCGTGTGCCTTTGCCTTTGGTGAAACAACTTTTTCCCGGCATCTTCAAAGACGTCCTTTTCGCTCAACATTCTGAGGATACATTCGCCTGATACTCGATGAATCCTATCTTTGATCATATTCCTTCTCTCTCTGTTCCCTTGGGGATTGTGACCTTCCTCTTTACCGATATAGAAGGGAGTTCTCTACTTTGGGAGCGCTCTCCGGATGCTATGGCAGCAGTGATTGCTCGGCATGATCAACTGCTCACTTCACTCTGTGCCGAAAAAAATGGCTACGTGTTTAAACGAATGGGCGATGGAATTTGTGTTGCTTTTGAAACACCTTTATCGGCGCTTACCACCGCCATTCGGATACAGCACGCACTCGCAATCGAGTGCTGGCAAGGCATTCCTCGTCTCAAAGTACGCATTGGTATTCATACTGGCGTTGCTGTCTGGCGCGAAAACGATTATTTTGGACAAACACTCAATCGTATTTCGCGTATTATGTCCGCCGCACATGGTGGACAAATCCTTATTTCAGGGTTAACCACTGAATTATTAAAGGATTTTCCTAGCAACGACTGGTCATTGCGCCATCTGGGAGAACATCGTTTAAAAGGGCTTGAGCGCCCTGAGCATCTGTACCAAGTGCTCAGCAAGAACTTGGAATCGCACTTTGCCCCCCCTCGAACGCTTGAGGAAATTCCCAATAATCTTCCCAGGCTCACAACAAGTTTTATCGGTCGTGTTAAGGAATTAGATGAAGTCAAACGATTGCTCGAATCTCATGCTTTGCTGACCTTAGTAGGCCCCGGCGGTACTGGAAAAACCCGGATGTCTCTCGAAGCTGCCACGGATGTGGTTGCGAACTATCCGGATGGAGCCTGGGTGGTTGAGCTAGCCCTCATTCCGGAGAACCATCGTGTTCTCGAGGCTACCACTGCCGTATTCGACCTACGTTCCGCGGGAAAGGCAGGTCACGAAGAAGTATTACTCAACTATCTCCGCCCCAAACAGCTTTTGCTGCTTTTGGATAATTGTGAACACGTTACCGCTGGCTGCGCGGAACTTACTCGAAAAATTCTGCGTCATTGCCCCAAGGTACATGTCCTTGCGACGAGCCGCAATCCACTTGGAGTTTCGGGCGAAGCCGTCTGGAGTGTTCCCCCACTTGGGCTAGCCATCTCAGATTCTCAACTTTTGGAACATGACCCAGCTTTAATCGAACAGATCTCTCATTATGATGCTGTGAAACTTTTCGTCGACCGCGCGGTCGCTGCCAAACCGGACTTCGCCATTACTCCGCAAAACGCCCTCTCAGTTGCAAAAATCTGTTTTCGATTGGATGGAATCCCCCTCGCCATCGAACTTGCAGCAGCTCGCATAAAAGTCATGACCGCAGAACAAATTGTCGAGCGGCTGAAGAGGGGATTTGGATTCTTACGCTCACATCAAGAAGATGTCCTTCCACATCAGCAAACCTTAAAAAAACTCATCGACTGGAGCTATGAACTTCTGACTCCTCAGGAACAAATTCTCTTACTCCGCATGGCTGTTTTCGGTCGAGGACGGACTCTGAAAGCAGTAGAAGCGGTCTGCTCCGGCCACGGGATAGATCGCGAAGAAATCATCGATCTGATTCAGCAACTTATCGATAAGTCTCTTCTCTCCGTTGAAGAGGGGGCGGCTCACGAACCCCGTTACACACTCACAGAAACTGTCTGGGAATTCATTCGTGAAAAATTTGAAGCAAGTGCCGAATTCAACCGTATCCAAGAGCGCCATCTTGACTATTTCCTCGCATATGCTGAAGAGATCAGGCCTAAGCTTCTTACCAAGGACCAACTCCACTGGTTAGAGGTTGCATATGCGGAACGGACCAATTTTCAAAGAGCGTTTGAACATGCTTTAGTGACCCCATCCGGCCCTGAAAAATCCCTTCGACTCGTCAGTGCTTTGGAAAGGCTTTGGGAAATTCAAGGAAATTTGCGAGAATCGCTGAACCACGCCCGCCGCGCCCTGGAACGGCCCGGAGCTGATCAACCCACCGTATTCCGTGCTAATGCCCTGCTTGCAGCTGGACGCCTCTGCTGGTGCCTGGACCTCAATGACGATGCACGTCGCTTTTATCAACTCAGTGCGGACTTATATCAAAAACACGGCATCGAACCACAAACAGAACTCGCTCGATGTCTCTTGGGATTCATCGAGCGCAATGACGGACATATCGACATCGCCGAGCAGCTTTTCCGTTCAGGACTGGCGGCCGGTCGGCGCTTTCACCATCCTTTTCTGACCGCCGTATCGTTAAACGGTCTGGGCACCATTGCTCAGGACCGCGGGGACTATCCCCAAGCCCGTCAGTTCAAGGAAGAAAGTTTGAACCTGTATCGGCAGGTAGGCGATCGCTGGGTCTTAGCTATTATCCTATGGGGAGTAGCTCGCGCCGCCCTGGCTCAAGAAGACGTATGCACCGCAACCAATGCATTGGAAGAACTCCTCGTGACCGCACGAAACTTTAAAAATCGGTGGCTCATTCGTTATGCATTAAATGGATTTGGACATCTCAAACTTTTTTTGGGGAAACCTCGCCAAGCAGCACGGATTCTTGCAACAGCAGAGGTCTTGGGAGAAGAACTGGGTCTTGGATCCCTCACTATTAAAGAAGCCGAGCACGAGAACGTTCTCCACAGTCTACGAGAATTACTCCCCTCAGAAGAACTGGCGGATATTTGGCGGGAAGGGCGCAGTGTAAATCTGATGCAGCTCATGGAAGAGCTCGAAATTACCAAGGGACCGCGATAGGAGAAAATCACTCTATGGCGAATTGAGTACCTCGCGTCATTCAATGCTTCCTTATGCCACACAGCAGCAGAGACTGTATGCCATTACTATCCGTGATGACAACCGCAGCCCCCGGAGCCACAACCTGCCGACGTCTCTGAATTTTGCGAACGTGAAGAAATTCCCATGACACCTAAGCCTCCTGTGATCACTCGGCGCACCCGCTTGCCGTTGGTCGGATGTTGGGTAAATGCCGCATCCCGCATGCTTTGCCGGATTTCAAACAATTCCGGCTCCTCTTCCGGTGTTTCTGGAATAGTCTCGTATATATAGGTAGGCACTCTCAAATGAATCTCAAATTGAACATGGGGCTGTCTAGCTCACTCCATCATTTTTTCCAGGAATGGGCCCTCCTTAAGAAGAGATTTCTCCATCTTTCCGCCATTGTCTCTTTTTGGACTGGCTCTTACAGTCCACCGTGGCGCCAAATAGAAAAGATAAGTCGGAGGCACATATAGACTCCGAAGCACCACCCGATCATTCCGGGAAGAGAAACTCCATGTAAGAGTGGAGGAATGTGTGCCAGCGCAATAATACTGGAGCAAATTAATACGGAGGCTGTTAAAATGGCATTCACCAACCGATTAGCGATAGAATCTAATGTTTCCCGCAAAGGCTCAAAGCCTTTGGGATCAATTTTATGCTCAAGAGGAATGCTATATTTTCCTCGTTTGAGATTTTCGTAAAATCTTTGAAAATCGTGAGGAAATTTTTTCAAAAAATCCACCGACTCGTCCAAGAGACGCCATGTCAGTTTCCAAATAGCACCTACCGATAATCGATTTCGCAGAATGCGCGTCGCATAGGGCTCCCCTAGCAAAATAAAATTTAAATCCGGATTGAGCAAAATCCCAATGTTCTGAACCTGTGCCAATGCCTTAATCCCCATGTAAAAAGAGGACTTCATCCGCAGATGGTTGTGCCGAAGCAGAGCTAAAAGCCTGTTGAAAACATGGGAAAGATTGAGCTCCCGTAAGGGGCGATTGAGGTGTTCCTCAGAAAAACTCTCCACTTCCAACAGCATTTTCTCAGAATCTTGCGCCACTCCTTCTTCAGACATCTCAAGAATCGCCCGCATAGTGAGCCGATAATCCTTTTCTCCCAGGCCAAGAATTAATGTCGCAACACTTTCACGAAAAGTAACACTTAAAGTTCCCATCATTCCGTAATCATATAATCCCACCGCTCCTCCTTCCATGACGGTCATATTCCCAGGGTGCGGATCACCGTGGAAAAATCCATGCGTAAAAATCATTTCATAAATGAGACCGGTAATATTTTCCGAAAGAATGACGGGGTCTATATCCAAGCGACGCAATTGAGAAACACGGTTCACCCGCGCTCCCTTTAAAAAGTCCATTACAACTACTTTTGATGTAGTCAAATGTCGATATATCCGAGGAACAATAATATTTGGATTGCCATCGAATTGCTCCCGAAAACGCTCGGCATTCGAAGCTTCGTTTTTAAAATCCATCTCCTTATACAAAGCAGCGATAAATTCCTGAACAATCCCACGTGGGTTTAATCCTGCAATTTCGGCAACATGCCGTTCTAAGAAGCTCGAAAAATCCATCAAAATAGCGGTATCCTGCTCAATAAGTTTTAAAAGATCGGGCCGCTGCACTTTGACCGCCACCTCTGTTTCATCGAGCAGCCGGGCATGATAAACCTGAGCTATTGATGCACCGGCTATTGGCTGATCATCAAATCCGAAAAATAACTTTTCAATAGACGCACCTAACTCCGTCTCAATAATGTCCCGAGCTTCCTGAGTCGGAAACGGGGGTACGGAATCCTGCAATTTACACAGTTCCTCGTAGTAATCATCGGTAATGAGATCTCGACGGGAACTCAACATCTGGCCAAACTTAATGAAGGTGGGCCCTAATTCCTCCAATGCCAGTCGAAGACGCACCGATATGGGGTTTTCTAAGTCCATTTTGGTGGGAGGCGAGACATTGGCCTCAGTTCCTAGCAATCGCTGCAAAACCACTAGTTTGAGAACATCCGCAAAGCCATATTTAAAAAGCACGCGTAGAATTTCGCGATAGCGTGGCATATGGGCAGCAAAATCCACTGCTGAGCGGAGCGTATCCCAAATCATCCCCCACCGTGTCCCGTAGTCTGAGGTAAAGTAAAGACGGAATTATAGCGAAACCAGCCACCAGCAACTTTAGGACTGCGTAGTTTATAAAACTAATGGACAGGCTCTTACAGATCACCCTCTTTCTTTTTTTCTGATTTTTCCGTGAGGAAACGTATTGCTTGATCCGCACGAGGAAATCTCAGGATCACATTCACTCCCTTGCCTTCAGTGCTCTCGATCCCCATCTCTCCACCGTGTGCTTGCACGACGCGGCGAACAATCATAAGCCCCAAGCCCGAGCCAGATTCCCGGGTCGTAAAATAGGGTTCAAAAATGCGCGACATGTTATTCATTGGAATGCCAGGACCAGTATCAGAAAAAATCACAAAAATATGAGATTCATCCGCTCCCGTACGCATCCGCAAGATTCCTCCGGTTTTCATAGCCTGAACAGCATTTCGGATGATGTTATAAAATGCCTGCTTGATTTGATCGCAATCTACCCGCAGGGCGGGCAATGAACGATCTAACTCCAGTTCCACCAAAACATCGCGATTGGAAATCTCCACTTTCAAAAATGCAACGGCTTGCTCCACAAGGCGATTTAAGTTTTCAAGGCTCAACTTTAGGGGTTGAGGACGAATCGCCCGCAAAAATTGAGTGATAATCTGGTCTAGCCTAGCGACCTCATGCCGAGCCACTTCGACCGACTTTTTCAGTTGATTGCGAACCCGCCCTGGCAGCTTTTTCATACGGCGACTCATGAGCTGCAAATGAATGTCCAAGGAATTCAAAGGATTGCCAATTTCGTGCGCAACTCCTGCGGCTAACAGTGTCAAAGCGGAAAACCGCTCCGACTCAATGGCCGCCTGAGTCGTACGACGCGTTTCCGTAATATCTCGCAGGATGATCCCACGCCCTTCCAATTCCGCATCCGTTTGGTCATTCGCTTCGCCCATAAGTGGCACCACATAGAAATTAAGAAACCGGTGTTGAGGATAAAAAACTTCCAAATCACGATTGGCACTTTCTGCCGCCGCAGAAAGCGCTGCTTCCAATCCACGGACCACTTCTCCAATAGGACGTCCCACACTCGGCTCTTCCTGAATTCCAAAAAATGTGCAGGCCGCCCGATTGAGATAAAGAATCTTTCCTTGGGAATCCGTGACAATGACACCTTCCAAAATCGCATTGAAAATCGTTTCCAAAAAACCCTTTTCCCTGGCCAATTCCTCCAAATAAACTTGGACCTCCCCCGGATCAACCCGTTGAATCCGTTCCAATAACTTTTCAAGAAATCCGCGTTTCATCGGTTTCCAGAATGACATGCGCATTCAGTCCCCGTCAAACACGTGTGTCATTTCAGTTTTTTTCGGAAGGAAATTTCAGGGATTTTGCCATTGCGAAGTGAAAAACAGTCAATGCAACCTGTAGTTTTCTTTGTGGCAGCAAGTTGCGCAACCAGCAGATCCGTACGATACTCAAATATGAACCACTTTATTCTCACCCTCCTGCTCACCCTCTTAAGCCTAATCTGGCCGTTATCGATTTTGCAGGCTAGTTCCTGCGGAGGAAATCGCAACATAGGATTCAGCGGCAATTTCCAACCATTTGAAATTCCTGCAGTAGACGAAATCGTTCCAGTAGATGAATTTACTCTAAAAGTGAATCGGGTGAAATGGAGTATTCAAACGATGCCCACAAAATCTCCGACAGCCGTTTTTAGAGATAAAAACACTACTGTTCGTGCTCTCCGTTTACCACCATTACCGCCTGGCACCACCCTCCGAGATCTTGCTTTCCTCACTGCCCCCTCCACCAGCCACAATATGCGTTTGGAAAATATTCGAACCACATTTGCCGTATCCGGTGTAAAAGCAAGCTATGGAGGCTCCCCCAATGTGTTCAGTCAGAACCTCCAACTCGTCCGTTATTATTTTCAGCAGAAATCCGGCCAAATTCTCTGTTTTGAAGTTCAGCCCACAACAAAATCCGCCGATTGGTACAGCGCTAATCATTTAATTCTAAATACCTTGGAACACAGGAATTCAGATATGGGTTCGTAGACCCTACGGCCTAAAAAAAGCCGTGAATGGATCCTCAGAACTGGGACCAGTGATCCCAGTTCTTAGGACTTATTTGCAACCTTTATGCCGTGGGATTTTAAACAAAGGGGAGATAGTGATCTCCTCCTCCTGAAGAATCGGTAGTATCTGTGGCTGGGGGGCCACCAAATTCACGACGCCGGCAGTTCGTATGCCAGGTGGTAGCAGTCCGCGCAAAGTTCTGCAAAACTTGATCAAATACTTCCAGGCTCACTCCATTGCCCGAGATAGTCTCGAGAAGAAGAAATTCATTAGCATTTTCATCAAAAGCAAATCTGCAATTACAGGTGCGGTGTAAGGCATAATTGCCAGACAAAAGTGCTTTCATGAGCTCAGACTCAACGTCAAAATCGATAGATGGCAGAGAACTATACACATAGAGCGTCTGCGCATCGCTCGAAAGCTCGAAATCTAAGTTGACTGTTTCATCTAAGACAACTCTGCAAAGGCCAGCGTCGTCTAATTTCATTTCCGGCAGACCTACCCTCGCTCCAAATTGCCGGATTAATTCTTCAAATACGTTTGTTTCCATCAGATTTTTTCCATTTCAAGCGGTAATACCCGCATGCTTTCTCGTTTATTTGTTCTTTTGCAAACTGGGATCCACCTTCAAGTGTTATGAAAAGGGGCATATCTACCAGTTGCGTATTCAACAAGTTGCATCTGCAGGGTTATGCAAAAACCCTCGCTATGCGAAAGTGGAAAAAGGAGGACAGAATACCCAGTTCTCAGAAGCTGATCGAACTCAGCCGTAGAGAAATCGAGAGGCACTGGCTATAGCGAAAATCCTATAAAAGCGAGCCATGCATTTGATGCACTTAGCTCCCACCAAGTCGCATCTTTACGGGCTGACTTCAGTAGAATCTACCTCGGTCATTCCCCGCGGCTCCGTGTTGCCTGGGATTTTCGATTCAGGCGGGGCACAATACGCAAACCCTCTCTGAAAATATGGATTCTGTTTTGTAACAATGCTCGGACCAAAAATGACGACAAAGTCGAACTCATTTTATAGGTGCTTCGCTATATCTAGCGGAACTACTGGGTATCCGAAACAATGGCGTCGATTTTTCTCAAAAAAAACTCAGGATTTGCATAGTATTCCTTGACACAACCTTTACAGCAAAATTTTACTTCCCGGTTCTTGTAATCAATCATTACAGGTTCCCCCATGATTCCGCTGAATCTCTCTCCGGAAACGATACAATAAGTAAAAGGATAGGGAATTTTATTGGAATCAGCCAGGCTCAAAAAAGGCATGAGAAGACTACAAGCCGTCAGTTTAATTTTCATTTTATTAAGTGATGTAACGCAAAAAAGAGAACCCTTGTGGGTGAAAATGGTTTTTTTGCTCCCAGAGCTCCTCAAAGTGCGTAACGTCAGTTATTAAAAAAGAGGTCTGTTCATTTCAGCAGACATTGTCATGACAACATATTTTTACCAAGTAATGCGAAAGACACATTCATAGACTGCGGAATTCTTTCGACATTCCCGAAAGACCCGTCCTTCCAAAACCTTTTCGAACATTCCACGTTCCATTTGTTGCGCTTCGGGCCAAGTCTCAAAGATAGTGGAAATCGGGGTATGGCGTTCTACAATTCGAAATTCGTCACCCAGTTGAAATTCGGTCATATAGCCTTCATAATCCCGAAGTTTAGCTAGCGTAATAGCGCGCTCTTTGTGTTTCAGTTCTCCCAGCTGCTCCCGATATTCGATAGTTTTTTGTTGGAAAAACAAAAGTAGCAATTTACCAGGAGCGGTCGGCCCAAATAGTAAGCGCGCATTTTCGAGAAGGGAGAGAGCAAAAGCATTGCTCTCCAAAGGAAAAAGCCCATTGGTTTTGGGCGTCAATCGATAGAGCAATTCGGGACGCCCCACCGCCTTCCGATTTTTTATCGTATCCAGATAGCCCTGGCGATGGAGATCAATGCAGTGCTGTTTGACTCCCATATAACTCATACTCAAGCGAGTTGCGAGATCTCTCACACAGAGTTCTCCTGCTTTTTTGAGATGTCGAATAATTACCAATCGTTGGCTCTTGCCAATTTCTTCGATCAGTTTCTGCTTCATGTGAGATATAATAGTAAACTAAGTGAATTTATAATAAAAACTCTATAAAATGAGCATGAATATGCCTGGGATTTTCGCTATAATGGAAAAATATCCAAGCCTCTACATTCCAAATACATACTTATCCTACCAAATATCGGCGGAGATGCCGTTTTAACTCTTCCCGAGCCCGGAAAAGCATGCTCTTCACCGCAGGAAGAGAAGCTCCCAAAACTTGAGCAATTTCCTCATAAGACATTTCCTCATAGCGGCGCAAAACCAAAGCTAATCGCTGTGGAGTGGGGAGCTGATCGATAGCCGCTTGAATCATCTCCTGCATCTCCCAGTCCAATATCTTCTGCGACGGCGAAAGAGTGGACAAATCTTTCAATGTTTGCATTACTTCCTCGAATTCCACTCCACCGGAAATCAGCTTAAAACGCTGCCGGCGACGCATCTCATTAAATACCAAATTACGCATAATCGTCAGTAACCAGGTCGTAAACTGAGCGCTGGGAACATAACGCTTTGCAGATTTCCATACCCGCACAAATACTTGTTGCGCCAAATCCTCCGCTTCTATCTCATCCCCTAGCATTTTAGTAATGGTGCCGAGCACGCGCAACTGATGACGCTCAATCAATACTTGGAAACATTCCTCACGACCGGCTTTGATTCCGGCCATTAGCTCAGCATCCGAAATTTCCGGCGGGTAATTTGTGTTGAGGGGGGGACACACAATATATTGCAAATCTAATCAAAAAATTTCCTAAGATGCCCACTCTTTTCCATTTTAACTGAAATTTTTATATTCGGAGACAAAAACTGATTCCGCCCAGAAACTGGGCTTTCTTTAGCCATTCAGTTCTGGGAGGGAGGAAATTCGCAGCTTTTTTTAGGCTGTGGGCTCTAAGTTTTCCTGAGGACTAAGCAATAAATGGGAGCTCCGGAGACAATAAATCGTTTTTGAAATTCGGTCAGCGGAAATTCCGCATTATTTTCCCATTTTTCTTCGGAAAATTCGTTACAAGCTTTGGCTGCGGCTTGCATAGCAGCAAAATAGCCTGGATGATCCGTCATCAACCGCAAGTTTCCGGACGAAGTGAGAGCAGATGCGCATTTCTGCAAAAATTCAGAAGAAACCAGCCGGCGGCGATAATGGCGTCGTTTAGGCCAAGGATCAGGAAAGGAGATATGAATGGTATGAATACCCGCCCGCGGAAGGAGTGTTTCCACTGCTTGCCGAGAATCCATCCACCATACTGTCGCATTAGTAAGAGAGTTCACGCGTCGCAGTGTCTTCTGATAGCGCAATTTTAAGCGTTCCACTCCGAGAAAAAATCGATTCGGGTATAGATGCGCCATAGCTTCCAGAAAGTGACCTCGTGCGCATCCAAGATCGACTTCAATGGGGATCCCCGTTGGCAAGGGCACCATCCACTCAGATGTTGCGCAGGGCTCCATAGTGAGTCAAAAGCGATTTCAATGAACCAACTGCCTTTGAGATATCAAATTTTTCTTGAGCTAGCACTCGCCCCCGCGCTCCCATGGCTTCTGCTGCAGCGGGATCGTGCAAAAGTGTTCTGATAGCGGAAGCCAGCGCGTCGCAGTCCCCTTCATTCACTAAATAACCGGTTTCTCCGTGCACAACCATCTCGGGAATACCGGCAAGGCAAGTTGAAACTACCGGTACTGATGCTGACATTGCTTCCATAATGACTGTAGGAAGGTTATCCATGCCACCATCTGATGCTGTTTTACAAGGAAGTACAAAAATAGAAGTACTGCCTAATAAATCCGCTATTTCACTTTCTGTACGTGGCCCGACAATAAATACTTTTCCTTCCAAACCCGCATTTTGGACTTCTTGTTTCAGCGTTTTTTCTAGAGCACCTTGTCCGACAATAAGACATTCAAATTTCTCATCCTTCAAAGTCGTACAAGCCTTAATAAGGTCAAAAAATCCCTTTTTTTCAATATATCGACCTACGGATAAAATCCGAGGCGGATTGAAAAGATTTGTTCGAACAAATCGATTGAAAGAAATCCCATTATACACGCGATGAATTTTATGAGCATCGCTTGGAAAGCGCTCACTGAGCCAGTTGACACTGAAATCGGTTTCTGTCACTACGAATTCGGCTTCTCTCAGAAGATCAGCCAAATGCTTCTCCTGAGAAGTCGAATTCACCCAAAAATCGTTTGCATGAGCGGTGAAGCTATATCGAATTCCAGCTGCTTTTTTCATCCAATATGCAGTACGGGTAGCAACTCCCGCAAAATGTACGTGTACATGCCGCACTTCCAGCTGTTCTAAAATGGGAATTAACCATGCAGTCTGCTCCGCTCGTTTTTTCTCTTTTCCCCACTCCGATGCTAGCTGTGCACGGATAGCCTGAATTCGATTTTTTTCCTCTCTTTGAGTTTTCCGAGCCCAGCGCCTGATATTCTTAGGAAAATAAGAGGTCAATCCTGTAAGGCGGGAGGGGAAATCTTGTACGGAGTCATCGGCAGACATCCACATCGAAAAAATCGGAAACTGTAGCCCCTGATTGAGCATTTCTTCCACTTCGCGGAAACAAAATGTCTGAGTAAACGAAGGAAAAGATTCAAAAAGATACGCAAATGCATGTGGCGCTTTTGGTATTCGCGAAAGAGATATTGAGTTCTCATTAAACCGGATCTCCTCCTTATGATCTGTTTCCGCATGACCACCAAACAGAGCCCGCCAAATACGACCGAAAGGGCCGATTTTAAGCTTCTTCATAAAAGGTGGTTGCTACGAAAAAAGCACCACACCTGGGCATTGTGCTTGGGAATCGATCGTGGATCATTAAGCAGCATCCTTATCCTGCTTCCTACGAATCAAAGGCTCTTTTTTCCCCTCCACGACAGCCCGATTGATCGTTATTTCCACAATATCATTTCTGCTGGGAGCTTCATACATAATATCCAGCATGATACGCTCTAACATAGACCGCAGGGCTCTGGCTCCCGTTCCCTTCCGTATTGCCTCGGCTGCTAAGGCACGTACTGCATCTTTGGTAAAATTGAGGTTCACGCCATCCATAGCCAACAGTTTTTTATACTGTTTGGACATCGCGTTGCGCGGATCGAGCAGAATCTGACAAAGGTCACTTTCTGTAAGTGGATTCAGCGGTGCCACCACAGGAAGACGCCCAATAAATTCAGGAATCAGACCAAAAGTGAGCAGGTCTTCCGGTTCCACTCCGCGCAGATTTTCCTGAGAAACGGATGGTTCCTTCGGAAAACGGAAACCTATTGATTTTCCACCGATACGACGTTGAATAATTTTTTCCAATCCCACGAATGCCCCACCACAGATAAAGAGAATACGTTCCGTATTTACCGAAATATATTCCTGATGGGGGTGCTTGCGCCCTCCTTGAGGAGGCACATTGCAAGTGGTTCCTTCAAGAATTTTTAAGAGAGCTTGTTGGACTCCCTCTCCGGAAACGTCTCGAGTAATACTTACATTATCCGTTTTACGTCCGATTTTATCGATTTCATCAATATAGACGATTCCGATTTCAGCTCGTTTTACATCATAATCGGCATTTTGTAAGAGACGCAGGATAATATTTTCCACGTCTTCGCCTACATATCCCGCTTCTGTAATAGTGGTGGCATCCGCCATACAGAACGGAACATCTAAGATACCCGCCAGTGTTCGCGCCAGAAGGGTCTTACCAGACCCAGTTGGCCCTAATAGGAGGATATTACTCTTTTCGATTTCCACATCAGCAAAAGAATCCAGTGGAATCATTGCTGAGGAAGAAGTCGAAGTATCAAATAAAACGCGTTTGTAATGATTATGAACAGCTACCGCCAAGGTCCTTTTGGCAAGGTCCTGTCCAACGACATATTGATCCAGCTCGTGTTTAATGTCCACCGGCTTAAGAATACAAACCTGTGGCTTTTGCCGATGAGCATCCTCCCCCAGTTCCTTTTCCAAAATCCCCTTGCAAACCGTAATGCAGCTATCGCAAATGTAAACACCTGGACCAGCGATAAGTTTGCGTACCTCCGAATGGCTTTTGCCACAGAAAGAACACATTGTCAGATTATTGGGTCGGACCATGGTTGCTCGGGAGATTTAGAGCACTTTAGTATACGGCACAGTGGGCTAAAATGCTCTCTCTTATTTATTGATATCGGAAATCAGAAATAAAGTCCAAACTTCTTAAAGCGTTTTAGTGCCCTAAACAGTGGGTGGATCTCCCTGAGCTTTGGATTCTTTATCCGCCTGAGCTTTGGATTCTTTATCCGCCTGAGCTTTGGATTCTTTATCCGCCGCAAGATTGGACTCTTTGAGAGAATGGATCACTTCATCCACTAAGCCATAGTCTTTAGCTTCTTGAGCCGTCATGTAATAGTCGCGATCCGCATCCTTTTCCACAATTTCCACCGGCTTTCCAGTGTGCTTAGAAAGAATTCCGTTCAACCGTTTTTTGAGTTTGAACATAAACTCCACCTGCCGCTCGACATCGCTTGCTTGCCCTTGCGCTCCTCCGGAAACTTGATGGATCATGATATCCGAATTTGGAAGTGCATACCGCTTACCTTTGGCCCCTGCGGCGAGAAGAACCGCTCCCATACTGGCTGCAATTCCCATACAATATGTAGTGACGTCGCAAGTGACAAACTGCATGGTATCATAAATTGCCAAGCCAGCGGTTACAGATCCTCCCGGCGAATTAATGTAAATGTTGATGTCTTTTTTTCCATCTTCCATTTGTAAAAACAGCATCTGCGCAATCACTAAATTTGCCACAGTATCGTCAATTGGCGTCCCTATAAAAATAATACGATCTTTGAGCAGACGGGAATAGATGTCGTAACTACGTTCTCCTCGTCCGGTTTGTTCGACAACGATGGGGACGAGGACACTATTTTGAGGAGATTGATACATAGAATGGAAATTAAGAGGAATAGTTTTGCTGCGGGGAAGGATCATGCAGCAGACGCTGTCTTAGGCTTGTCTGATGCAGGCTCGCGCACCGTAGCATTGGCTACGATGAAATCAAGAGCCTTATCTAACAGAATTTCCTCGCGCATTGCAGAGAATGCATTTTTACGGCTTAAATCCTTAACCAGTTTTGGTACTGTAATATTATAACGCTGAGACATTTGTAAAATTCTCGCCGAAAGATCTTCCTGCGTGGCCTGTATATTTTCCTTTTCAGCAATTTTCAGCAGCAAAAAGGAACCTAACACCCGATCTCGAGCGTTTTTTTCAGCCAACCCCACAATTTCGTGCTCTTGAGCCCGCAGCTCCGCACTTTCAATACCCCGTGCCTGATTTTCTTCTACAATCTCTCGAAGGATCCTTTGCATTTCGGACCGAACGAGGTGACCCGGAACTTCGGATTCCACTTGAGAGAGAAGATGGTCTATCACTTCCTGGCGCTTACGGGATTCAAAAGTTTGCCGAGCATTATCTTCCATCCTTTGTCGTAAAAGAGCCTTTAACTCTTCCAGAGTTTTTCCAGGAAGAATTCTAGCAGCTAATTCATCCGACCATTCAGGCAAGACCTCTTTATTGATGCCCTCCAGGATTGCTTCAAACGCAATTTTCCTTCCACGGAGCTCCTCTATCGGGAACTCTGCATTCACTTCCAATTCAAAACTTTTCGTTTCGTCGGGCTTCATCCCTAAAAGAGCATCGCTGAAACCAGGAAGAAGTGCGTCAGGTTTCAGTTGAATCCAAGCGTTTTTACCCGCTAGCAAACGTTTGGGAGCTTGCGGGATGACTTCTTCGAGTGGTTTGCCATCAAGTTGAGTGGAATAACTGATTACGGAGAGATCTTCCATTTCCAAACCGCGACCTTCCACCGGTTCATACGTCGCATAGCCTTGTCGCAAGCTCTCAAATGTTTGTGTGAAGGCCTCCTCACTTACGACTGGAGCTGGAATTTCGAGCCCAATTCCAGTGTAAGGAGGCAACTCAAAGGTCGGAGCAGTGACCACTTTGGCTGAAAATCGAAGCGGACGATTTTTTTCCAATTCAATCTTCTCCACATTAAGAACGGAAATGACCTCTAATTCCTTACTCTTGATCGCTTCTTCCAACGATGAATCGAGCAATTTGCGCTGGAGTTCCTGTCGGATCTCTTTGGCAAACCGAGATTCAATCAGTTTCTTAGGAGCGGATCCCTTTCGATACCCCTGGAGAGAAGCATGCTTTTTAAATTCATCCACCACATCGTCCCACTCACGGACCACTCGATCCACGGGAACTTCCACATGCAAGGTGACAAGGCAATTAGGCTGACGTTCTTCAACTACATTCATTAGGACAAATACCAAGAACTAAACATACTCGGAGCATCCGGACAACTCATTTAAGACAAAATACTGTCGCCATATCATCACCTCCGGAAGTACAAAAATTGGTTCGCCACCGGAATGATTCACAGCTTTTCTGACAGGTTTTATCAGTAAAAATTAGTAAAAATCTCTGACAATAACATGGTTCCATATAAATTTAAGTCGCTTTATAAAAAAGAAATAAGCGCATGATTCGAGCCATCCTCATCGGAGCTCCCGCATTATTTGTCATTTTGATTGTGGCATCATTTTTGAATGCCCTCTCCCTTTCTTCAAAGAAAAAGAACGAAATGACCATTTCGCTGGCGGGCGATCCTCAAAATTTTAATCCCATCCAGTGCACCGATTCCCCTTCCGCCACAATTTCTAATGACATTTTTGATGGCCTTTTAAAATTCGATGAAAATTTGGAGTTAGCTCCGGAATTAGCCCACTCCTGGACCTTGAGCCAGACCACCACCTTTTTCTTTGCGAACGCCACAGACGCAACCCATGCCCTCACCACCCTCCAAGCAAATTCTACAAAATGGGCTGAATGGCATGTGACAAATGCTTTCTCCCAAGGCAATCGACTAATCGTATCCCTTTCCCTACCAGGCGTCTCCGATTCTCATCACATTGCCTCACTCATTTCTCCACTTCCTGTTTCCGTCCTCCGCGTGGATTTGGAAAAGGATTCTGCGCGTAAAGCTCTTACTGCATCCCATACGGCACAAACAGCACCGGCCTTCGCAAGCATGCTTCTGCCAGAAAAAATGTGGTATGACTACGATACCGCCTACGAAGCCACTATCGTCGGCAAACCGGAATCCACCTTGCAGGAGTTAACGGCATTCCATTCTCCAAAAGGCTCTTTCCCAGGCACGGTACAAATACTTCAAACCCGTCAGTTTATTGCCGAACCTCAAATCGACTTCGAACTGCGCCGTGACGTCAAATGGCAAGATGGCGCTCCCTTTTCCGCACGGGATGTCGCATTCACTTTTCGTTCCATTATGGACGAAAATGTCCATTCTCCACGCAAAGCAGATTTCGACAAAGTACTAAAGGTCGAGACTCCGGCCCCCTATCACGTCCGTATCACCTATCGCGATCCCTATTCCCCGGCATTGGAAAGTTGGAGCATAGGAATGCTACCCGCTCATATTCTGGAAGGTAAAACCTCCTCCTGGTGGGCTGAAAATTTCAATCGCCATCCGATCGGTACCGGTCCATTCAAATTCAAAGAATGGAAGACCAATGAATACATTCATCTCTCGAGAAACCCTCTTTATTTTGATACCCCTCCATGGTTGGACGGTTTGACCTATCGCATTATTCCGGACGTCCTCACTCAACGACTAGCTTTTGAAACCCATCAAGTGGACTTCTGGGGTGTGGATCCTTGGGCGGTTCAATCCACCGAGAAAAATCCAAATTATCAACTCTACTCCACCATCGCTACTCAATATGGATACATCGGCTGGAATCTCAGACATCCTCTCTTTCAAGATCCGCGTGTTCGTGTAGCCCTCGCTCAAGCCGTAAACATTCCGGCAATCGTTCGTTTTATCTTTTATAGACAGGCAGTCCAAAGCACAGGCAACTTTACTCCTAATGCATGGTATTTTGACCCCAAAATACGCCCCTATGCGTATGCCCCTAGCAAGGCCGCCTCCTTATTAGACGCAGCCGGCTGGAAACAAGGGAGGGACGGCATCCGGGTCAAAGATGGCAAACGCCTTTCTTTTACTCTGATTACTCCTAGTAATAGAGAAATCAACAAGGACATCGCGACTCTCACCCAAGCTGACCTGAAAAAAATCGGCGTAGAAATAAAAATTGAGAACTACGAATGGTCCGTATTTTTGAGCCAGCATATTATGAAGCAGGACTTCGATGCAGTGGTTCTCGCCTGGGCAGGTGGCAACTATGATCAATATCAAATCTGGTCTTCCTCCCAAACCAAGCCAGGACTCTTGAATTTCGTAGGATACTCCAACCCTAAAGTAGATCAGCTCTTGGAGCGGATTCGCCAGGAATATGACCGTGGAGAAATCATCCGGCTTGCTAGCGAACTTCAAAACACAATTTATTCCGATCAACCCTATCTCTTTATTTTTGTTCCAAACAATATCACGTCAATTTGGAAAAACACCTTCCGCATCTATCGGCCCGACGGCCGAGGAGGATTTATCGACACCCCGATTACTCCCACCAAAGCCGGCTGGTCTTACTATTCCAAATGGTTTTACCGTCCTGAATATGCCTCTCGACTCCCCCACCCTTCGACCGAAAAAAAATCCTCTCAATGACCGCCTTCATATTACGGCGTTTGGCCATTAGCGCCATTCTCCTCTTTTTCATTAGCATCATCATCTTTTTGATTATTACGCTCACTCCTGGCAGCCCCTATCCCTGGGGCGATCTTAATCCTAAAATCTCACCGGCTATCCAAAAGGCGTTTCGCAAACGTTTCCATCTCGATGAACCTCTTTATCGCCAATATGCGCTGACCATGCGGGACCTTTTTACCAGTGAGCTTCGCAGTACAAAAGATGATCGTCCCGTGCTACAAAAAATCCTCGAACGACTCCCCGCTACCTTGCGTTTAAATATTCTTTCTCTTGGCCTTGTATTCACCTTTGGAATCCTTCTCGGCATCTTTTGCGCGCAACATTATGGCAGAGCACCGGACACCATTGCTTCCATATTTGCATTCACCCTCATTGCTTTACCCAGTTTTTGGATTTCCTATCTGATCACCATCGCTCTCGTAAACTGGTTTTCCGTACCCATCCTCGGCACACAATCTTATGGCGTCGTATTTTCCAACACTTTTCAACAATGGTTGGACAGCTTTTGGCATCTTGTTTTACCTGCCACCGTTCTCGCACTTTCCGGTATTGCTGCTCAGTCTCGATTTGTGAGAGCCAGTATGGCGGAAACCTTAAAAGAAGATTACATTCGCACTGCTCGAGCAAAAGGGCTGCCGGAAGACACTATTTTTTATAAACACGCTCTGCGAAATTCTATTCGTCCGTTGGTGACCGGTCTGGGATTTCTTCTGCCCGCTCTGCTGGGTGGCAGCGTAATTATCGAGAGCATATTTGCCTATCCCGGCATTGGTCGGCTCGGCTACCAAGCAGTACTCGACCGTGATTATCCCACCCTCGTAGCTCTTAATTTTATTACCGCGGCCTTGGTCCTCATCGGAAATCTGATCGCCGATCTTCTTTATGCCGTAGTGGATCCCCGAGTTCGTTTGGAATGAATATTGAATCAAAAAGTCCGCTCGCTCGTACATGGCAAAGATTTATTTCTAACCGGATTGCTCTGGTTGCTCTAAGCGTCATCGCCATTTTCTTTGTAATTGCCTTTGTCTTTGCAGTCTTAGGTTTTCTACAGATCAATTGGCCTAGCGATCCAAATGCCACCTATCTGGAACGTAAACTTCTGCCCCCGGGCCCCGGTCACTGGCTCGGCACAGACAATTTGGGACGTGATGTTCTCTCCCGTATGCTCCATGGCGCCTATATTTCTTTAACTGTTGGCTTTGTCGCTGTGGGAGTTGCCCTGATGATGGGCGTCTCCATAGGAGCATGCGCAGGCTATCTGGGAGGATGGGTCGATAATTTTCTCATGCGCATGGTGGATGCTATTATTTGTTTTCCCGCCTTTTTTCTGATCCTCACAGCTGTCGCCATGCTGGGTCCAAATATTTGGATCATCGTCATTGTGATTGGATTAGTCAGTTGGACAAGTACTGCGCGACTGGTGCGCGCGGAATTTTTGACACTTCGAGAAGCGGAATACGTGCGTGCAGCCCGTAGCCTGGGCCAGCATTCCTTACCTATTATTCTTCGTCATATCTTGCCTAACGCCGCGGCTCCCATTTTTGTCACTGCCGTCCTGGGAATCCCTGACGCTATTATGACCGAAGCCGGACTCAGCTTCCTCAGTTTCGGAGTTCCTCCTCCCCAGGCAACTTGGGGGAACATTATTTCTGATGGAAAGTCCTATATTCTGGATGCCTGGTGGCTTATTCTATTTCCTGGTTTGGCTATCTTTATTGTTTGCCTTGCATTTTACCTGGTGGGCGAGGCACTTCGAGAAGCCTCTCAAACAAGATCCTAGGCAACAATGACCCACCCTCTTCTTGAACTCCGTGATTTCTCCCTGTCTTTTGAAACAGACAATGGTTTGTTTCCAGCGGTCAATGGCATTTCCTTAAGTTTGGAACACGGAAAGTCGCTAGCGATTGTTGGGGAAAGCGGAAGCGGCAAAAGCGTCACTGCCCTTTCACTCACTCGCCTCCTTCCCTCCCCTCCCGCGCATTATTCCGGAGAAATCCTTTTTCAAGGGCAATCCATTATGAAACTGGGCCATTCCTCTCTCCGTCGAATTCGAGGAGGCAAAATTGCCTATATCTTTCAGGAACCCACCACTTCTTTAAATCCCGTCTATTCCATCCGAAGCCAAATTGCAGAAGCCATTCGACAACATCGCACGGATGTTCGGGACATTGATACCGAAATCCTTCATTGGTTAAATGCCGTTGGGATTCGGAACGCAACTCAACGAATGCGTTCTTATCCCCATCAACTCAGCGGTGGGATGCAACAACGTGTGATGATTGCCATGGCTCTTGCCTGTAAACCCAAGCTTCTCGTTGCCGATGAGCCCACCACCGCCTTAGATGTCACTATTCAGGCTCAAATTTTACAACAGCTGCAAGAAATCCGTTCTCAATTCGGTATGAGCATTATCTTGATTACTCATAATTTTGCCATCATTCGTGGATTATGCGATCAGGTTGTCGTCATGTTTCGAGGAAAAATGGTTGAGGCGGGTGACACCGATCGTGTTCTCCATACTCCCCAACATCCCTATACTCAAGCTCTCCTTGCTTGCATCCCCCGACTGGGAATGCGGCAAAAACGCCTCCGGACCATTGATTATTCCCGTTTCAACTCTCTATAGCAAAGCCAGTATGGCGGAATTCCACAAAAACAGAGGAAAACGAGCGAGCTTTTCTCTATCGCGGAATTCCCATCTTAAAAATTTCGAGATTTCCTCCTTGTAATAAGTGAAAATATGGCTCGGGTTCCTTCTTGAAAAGAAAGTACTTCCAAGGCTCGACGGCGAAGTACCTCCGTGATTTTCACATAAAGAGAAAAATTAGTTAATAGCTGATGCGCTTGTTCCAAGGACGTTTCAAAATCGCATCTTTTTAATTGGGACAACGTGTGATTTAAAAGATCATCCACTGACCCATCTCCGCCTATGGCAGGGATACCACAAAGTGCAGCGTCGCCGGCGATTTGACCAGGCACTCCGCTTCGATCAAATTGCAATACCATACGGTGGCGGGCAAGTAATTTCAAATAGTCCTTATAAGGGAGACACCCTTCTACAATTCGCAAAACACCACGGCCGGCATCAATATGATTCAGCAATTTTTCCCCTCGCCTCCCCTCCGTATTGATACAGGTGACGTGGCTTCTCAGACGATATGCAAGGTCACAAGAAGCGAAAACGGCTGCGGCATGATTGCGGGATGGGATTAAGAATTCCCTCGTCCCTATAAAGATACCGGAGCGTTCCTCCGGCGAGATTCGGAAATCCCATTGCGAAAAATCTATCGGATAGGGAGTGGGAATAAATTTCCCATCACTCAGCCCTGCTGCACGATGGATGGGTGGCAACCAGGAAGTACTTGCAAGAAAGCCCAAGGCCAATCCGCTGATCTCCATGAACCGCATCAATATTCGAGGATGGCTAATTGCATGAGCCACTTGATGTCGGCCAGCTTCTTTCCAAGAAATAAAAAATGGGATTTTTTTTACAGAAAGCGTCTTCGCAGCCCTCAGAGAATCAACCAGATTGCCTCGCAAAAGCAAAAGAACCGCATTCGCCCGAAGATCCGATACTCGGCAAGCAAATCGCCCGAGCATACACGCTGCATAAGCGTGGTAATTAATGGGTGGATGGCCTTTTTCTTCCAATCGACTAGGACCAGCCGAGAAGTCCTGAGTAGGATCTTTGCCTCCAGGATTGAGAACATCTAAAGCATTTTCCATTTAAGTATTCACATAATTTGCGGAAGTCCTGCTCACTGACATTACGCACTTTTAGGAACTCCGGGAGAAAAAAATATTTTCACCTACAAGGTTTCTCTTTTTTGCGTCACATCACCTGCTATAGCGGAATTCCTTTAAAATGAGAAATACTCTCACCTCTACTTTCGCTCCGCCTTGATATTCTCCCAAATTTGATTCAATTCGAAATCGCCACAATCTTCAACACGACGCCCTGATTCTTCAAGATGAGCTTCGAGCGCTTGGAATCGCAGAATAAATTTGGCAGTGGAACGATTCAAAGCGGTTTCAGAATCGATTTCCAGCTTACGCAACAAATTAACCAGAGAAAAGAGGACATCTCCCGCTTCTTCTTCCAACTCCATACGGTTCTTAGCAATCACAGCAGCGCGCAGTTCTCTTACCTCTTCTTCAATTTTATCGAGTACGTCCTCCGTCTTTTGCCAATCGAAGCCGACGCGACTCACTTTTTTTTGCACCACTTGTGCTCGCATTAAAGCGGGCAATACCTGGGAAATGGATGACAGGATAGAAACATACTTCCCTTTTCCTTTTTCCATCCGTTTGATCTGCTCCCATTGTCGGAGTACGGTGGCGGAGTCCCCTCCTTTCGCATCCCCAAAAACATGCGGATGACGTCGAATCAGCTTTTCGCAAACACTGTGAGCCACCTCCTCAAAGCGAAACGCTCCGCGTTCACTCCCAATTTGAGCATGCATCACTACAAGCAATAAAAGATCTCCCAATTCCTCGCAGAGATTGGCATCATCCGCTCGATTGATAGCTTCCACCGCCTCATAACACTCCTCCAGCAATGCGGTGCGCAGGCTGGCATGGGTTTGCTCGCGATCCCAAGGACAACCCTCTGGTGAACGCAGTTTGGCAATAATTTCTTCTAAACGAGAGAGCGAGGCACTCATAGTTTCCAGAGAGGATTACGGGTAGCAAACTCAGATACCTCATCGGCGGTATAGCGCGAAGCATAGAGCATCATCCCCACTAAGGAAAGGATGGTTCCGGTAAAGATAAATTCGGTAAGCCACGGCGGCAACCCTACCACACTCAGCGCCGCAAGAAAATCCACAACAGAATGAATTCCACTTTTTGCATGCATAAAGATCTTCAAAACCCATGCTAATAATATGATACAGAAGATGTAAACATAGTTGCGCTTCAACCGACGACAAACGGCTTCAAGACGACTCATCTTAAAATGCGGAAGCACCAGATCTTCGCACACAAGCCGTCTCCACTCGCCTTCTAATAGGCCATTACTCTGAGCAACCATCGGCATGAGAAAGTGCGATTCCAGCATGCGCACACGGCCACGGAAAGCATCATAATATCGAAAGCGCCGTGCCTCAATCCACAACATGACCCAAACCAGAGCCAAATTGAAAAAGAAAATAATATGAGGAATATCACGGAAAGAAAATGCCACGGTAATGATAGTGGTCGAACTCGTAATGGCCCAAGTGGTCGTTACGTCCAATCTTTGTCGCCAAACCATAATCCGAGCAAGCTCTCCACGATAAAAATGAATCATTGCATTGACATAGCAAGGATCCTTGAGATTAGGAGTCCCCATAGTACGGCTCGAACGTTTCTCTGAAGTTTCTGTGGGGGGTACAGTGGGATCGTCGTTCATTATTGTAAATGCTTTTCCTTTTTTAATAGGGTGGAGCGAGCTTTCTCCAAGCATTCACGCTCGCTGTGTGTTAAACTGCCAATTCCGAGACGAGAAATTTTTTCGAGAATGAGATCCACAGAATGATGTTTGGCCTCGTCCGATTTCTTCCTGACTGAAGGTGTAGAGAAGACTCTGTTATTTTGTTGTTTGCCTAAAGAAATATTTTTCCGAAAGAAATACCAGGGTTTGAAATTCCATAGAAATGCCAACCTGCCCGTATGAATCATACGGATCAACAAAATTGCAGCTCCGCATTCCAACCAAAAAAGAACCAAGGAAATCCAACTCCTTCCTTCCAATAATTCCAAGGAATGAATTCCTACCAGCGCAATTGCCACCCACTTTGCGGCGATGCCGAAAAAAAATTCCATGCGCGGATAAAGAGCTACAAAAGCAATGAAAACAGCAAAATTTATGTTCCACGAACCAGCTAACCCTGCCGTTGCTATCCCAAAAAGTTGTAAGAAAGTTATGGCAACCGGAGGAAGCAATAAAAGAACGGAATAAAGAAATAAAAAATTTCTTCTTCCCACAGAGCGCTCCACCTCCCTGCCAAAGAAAAATAACATCCCCATTTCCATTAGAAACCAAATGCTCGGTTCATTCAAAAACGGATACGTGAAGAATCGCCAAAAATGAAAATAATGAAATGCTGCTTCAGGGGTAAATAAGAACCAATAGTGGATCTCTCCTATCCGAATTGCCTGCAAAACAGCTTCGATTACCATGGCAGCGCAATATCCGATCGCCAATAACGTAGCTATGTAAAGCGATCCTATCCATTCAAGCGGTCCGTAGTGATGAGAATTCCTGCCCGCGATCATCAGAGCAGAGTAAGAGGTCGATAGAAGCGACTCAAGCGGGAATTCCACCTTATCAGACAAGCAAATACGGCAAAAGAAGGAATCGAGCGCTCCCCTATTCTTTATGGAACCGAACGAAAAAATCTGTACGAAATTTTCCCTTCATCACTTGCTCACACATCCATTCGGGGGCAAAATATAGGTTCTTATGACGCCTACCACCGAAAAATTCGGAAATTTACGTCCCACAAATCCTGCGATCTTGGAATGGGTCACCCATACCGCCTCACTGACTCAACCGGATGTGATCTTCTGGTGCGATGGCTCGGAAGCTGAAAAAAATTATCTTTTGGAGCAATCCATACAACAGAACATCCTTCAACCTTTGAATCAAACCAAGTGGCCGGGTGGTTACTATCACCGCTCTCATCCCAATGATGTGGCCCGCGTAGAACAATGCACCTATATTTGCACTGAAACCGCAGAAGAAGCTGGTCCCACCAACAATTGGGCTGATCCAAAGGAAATGTACCAAAAGCTTTATGGACTTCTGAAGGGCAGTATGCGCGGTCGCACCATGTTTGTGGTGCCTTATCTCATGGGCCCTCCGGGTTCACCTTTAAGTAAAGTAGGCATTGAGTTAACTGACTCCCTCTATGTGGTTCTGAACATGCGCATTATGACGCGGATGGGGGAAGTCGCCTACCGGCATATCACTGAAGAAAACGGTTTTAATCGAGGGACCCATTCCACATTGGATTGTCATCCCGAGCGGCGTTTTATTTGTCACTTCCCTGCCGACAATGCCATTATCTCCGTGGGCTCCGGCTATGGCGGCAATGCACTCCTCGGAAAAAAATGTCTGGCCTTGCGCATTGGCTCCGCACTGGGACGCAGATGGGGGTGGATGGCCGAGCATATGCTTCTTCTCTGCGTGGAAAGTCCCGAGGGAGAAAAATCTTACATTGCAGCCGCCTTTCCGTCTGCTTGCGGAAAAACTAATTTTGCGATGTTGATTCCACCCAAATCCTTCGAAGGTTGGAAAATCACCACTGTGGGGGATGACATTGCCTGGATGCGCCCTGGTCCCAATGGTCGTCTTTATGCGATCAATCCTGAATCGGGTTATTTCGGGGTCGTTCCCGGAACCAATATGCAATCCAATCCTAACGCCATGCGCAGTATGGAGAAGGATACCCTCTTTACCAATGTAGCGATTACACCTGATGGAGACGTTTGGTGGGAAGGAAAAGATAATCCTCCACCGAAAGATCTTCTGGACTGGAAAGGAAACCCCTGGGATCCGAAGAGCGGCGAAAAAGCAGCTCATCCCAACAGCCGTTTCACAGCGCCCATGTATAACAATCCCGTGCTTGCCAAGGAAGCTGACAGTCCCAAGGGCGTACCCATCGATGCCATTATTTTCGGCGGCCGGCGCGCCACCACCATGCCCCTGGTTTTTGAAGCCTTTAACTGGACACATGGCGTATACATTGGCGCTACCGTTGGCTCAGAAACGACCGCTGCCGCAGTCGGAGTCATGGGCCAAGTCCGCCGCGATCCGATGGCTATGCTTCCTTTTTGTGGCTATAACATGGGCAGTTATTTCCGTCACTGGCTCAATATGCGACATCACATCGCCATTCTTCCGAGGATCTTTCATGTAAATTGGTTTCGAAAAGATACTGAGGGAAATTTCCTTTGGCCGGGATTCGGCGAGAACATGCGCGTGCTCAAATGGATTGTCCAACGCTGCAAAAATACTATTGGAGCTATAGAAGCCCCCATCGGATGGATGCCTCGTTATCAGGATCTGGATTGGAAAGGGCTTCCCGAGATCACTCCCGAAAAATTTGCACAACTCATGAAGATTGATACCAAGGAGTGGCTCCACGAGCTGATGCTACAAGACGAACTGTTCATGAAAATTTATACGACTCTTCCTAAAGAGCTGGTCTATCAGCGCGAACTTCTCATAGCCCGACTCTGAAGCTGAAGTGGTGCCGAAAAGGTGGACAGGGGAGATAACCTAAAAAAAGAACCGTGCACACCAAAGAAAATAAAAGCAGTAGGAGATTCGACGAAGAATTCAAACGCAGTGCGGTGGAGATGCTTGAGAGGAGAGATCGAAGTGCAAAACAGCTAGGAAGGGAGTTGGGGGTATCGGT
>JAHFTB010000046.1 GCA_023269545.1 Verrucomicrobiota bacterium
AGCTCGTCGAAGTGAGAGGGCTGGATCAGCAACGAATACAGAGATTTATAAAATTTCCCAATGACTTTCTCACAGATCTGAGGGGTGTGAAAGCCGATGGGGCGCCCTCTGCTCAAGGGCGTAATCTTATGGAAGTCTTTGCTCGGCAAATACAGCTGGGAGGAGAGACAAATACTTCCACAGCTCGCAAAGCGGAGCTTGCTCAATGGGTGAAGATAGAAGGAGCCCGGAATCCGGAACAATCGCAGACAATACTTCTTAACATAGCAAACGCCTATACCGTGTCCCTCAAACCAGGGAAGGAAGAGAGTGTCATAGTAAAGAGTTGGAATTATCCCAGCTCAATCGGAGGAATGGGAGTTCTGCTCTGGTCACCAAAGCAGAAAACGGCTCAGTTTATTAAGTTCAATCCGGGTCATTTTAATCCGGCCATCGTTTCCTCGGGACAGCAAAACAGCAGAGTGGACATGGGGATCCATCCTATTCCGCGCTTTCATACCCTGGCAGATGATCAAGCAGTGATGCCATTTGAGAATTCCGATGGATCAGTGATTCTTGTGACCGAGGATGGAAAACGATTCTCTATTGTGGATTCCTTTGGAGCTGAGGTGAAGGGAAACTATCAGATGGAAGAGGATGCTCCTGTCCAAGAAAGCGTGGTCGTTGCACCTGACCGGTCCATGATATCTGCTCCTATGTCACAGCGTCCTGCTCTTGCAGTATAAAAATATCCAGCTCATTATAAATTTTGGAGTCTTGCAAAAAAGATAATTATAGCGGTTTTGCTATTATATGGATAGATCGTGTGGAAGAAAGGAGGGCTAAAACGAACGTAAATCTTCAAATCGCTTGACTCGAAATGATTTTGATTGGTGTGAGGAGGAAGAACTCTTTGAAGTCTTTTTCTGCGGGGTCGTTTTTTTTCGCAGAGGGTTTTGGGACTCATCGATGGGAACAGGAAATTCCGCTTGGAATGCAAAGGTGCCCATGGGTATTGTGACGTGGTGTTTTCCTCCTTTTAATTTTCGATGGGCTTCGATAAATCGCGTGGGGAGGCAGTAGTTATCTAAAGTTCTCGGATATCCGGAACGGTTGATGCCGATGAGTAAATTTTTACGAATTTCGAAGTGCAAGTGTGCATGGTACATTCCTTGATTAGTGCCGATTTCTCCTAGTTGTTGGCCCTTTGCAAGAAACTGTCCCTCCTTGACTATGACTCGCCGCAAATGTGCGTAGAAGGAATCGATCCGATAGAGGCGATTTTCGGAATAATAAGCATGACGAACAATGACCACATTTCCCCATCCACCGGGGGCATTTCTGGTGAATACAACAACGCCTATGCCAATTGAGTAGACGGGAGCACCTAGCAGGGTGGAGGGGTGGGTTGAGACCCAATCTTCTCCGGGATGGTATTTGAACCATCCTCGGGATTTGAAATAGTCCAGGGCATCGGGCTTTGCTACAGGATAATCGAAGCCATCGGCTGTATCCGTTTTAATTTCTGTGGGACCTGCCAATGGCCTGGCATACAGGGGAGCAAGTATTATGAAAAAAAGAGGCAGGGTAAATGCCAAACGCATGAAAAAGTCTGAAATTAGGGAACTCCCTCAGGCCTTGCAATGCTGCGAATGCGAAAATTAGGGAAAAGGTGGTAGTTATTTTTGAAAACGTCGCAACTCATTGAGTCTGCGTTCTAAGTCCTTATCAGCTGCATCAAGTTCGGAAAATAGTTGGAAAATGGACAACCAACTTCCTCCGAAAGATTCGACGGTTTGTCGTTCCAGATAATCGTCAGTGGCTACGCGGATGTCATGACAGGTTGCATATTTGGCTACAAGCCGCTCAATAATGGCGTCTGCCGTTTGATTTTTTTTTGAATAAAATATTTGGATTCCGTCCGGAATATGTTCTTCGGACACATGGGTTTGCTGACCATCGAAGACTAGAACCACATGAGTGCCAGTAGAGTCAGCGTATCGAGTCAACAGGTGAATCAGTTGATGACGTGCCGAGAGAGATCGATGAGTGTGCAGTGATCTCAATTCCTTTGATTGAAAGATAGCGCTATGCCCATCGACAAGCAGCACGCGAGATTTCATTTTGCGAACCTGAAAGCAGAAACCTTCTCCAGTCAATTCCCAATAATAGTGCATTATAGCGAAAGCCCCTGAATTCCGGCTTGGCTGGAACGGAGAAGAGGAACAGTCTGAGAGGGTGGATGCTCTTCCCCCTGAGCCTTCGTCTTTTAGCAAGTGGTTCCCGCGTGCGGTGAAAATGCGTGAGGCGATTCTTGCGCTCGTGCTTGGGACGCTTCTCATCACCGTAGGAGTCATTGCCGTAGTGGGTTTTCGTTCATCGCGGGAGGCTCTGTTGGAACTCAATACGCAACACTATCTTTTAGCGATTGCAGAGGTACGGAATCAGACAAGCCGCATATTGGAATCGATTCTTTTGGTTGCCGGAGAATTTCAGGCGATGTTACGGCAGCATCTTATTCCTTATGAGAATACTCAGGAGCTGGGTCTTATTTTTGCTGAACGCTTGCGTCAGGAAGACGATGTGGACGAGGTTTGTTACACAGGCATGCCGGTAGGCGACTATGTTTCGGCGAATCGAACATTGCCGGGAGAAGTGATTCTTCGCCATGCGTTGCCAGGTGTGGAAGAGAGACAAACGAGTGCAATCATTTCTTCCACCGGTAAACTCACTGTTTTTGACGACGGGCCTTGGAAAAAGACTTACGATCCTCGTACGCGGTCCTGGTTTCAAGATATTCTGAAGGGTAACGGCAAATTGGTATGGACCGTTTTTCAGGCTTTTGGTCGGTCTTTTTATTGTTTGGGAGCGGGGGTTGCGATCATAGGAGAGGAGGGGCATCCCAAAGGAGTTTTTATGGTGGATACCTCCGCAGAAAAACTGCAGGAGCGTCTTTCTCACCTTCTCCCCAACCATGATCGACTGCTCTTTGTATTCATTCATGAAAATTGGTTATTAGCGCAGGATTCCACGATTTCGGGCATATCCTCAGATTCTCTTCGGGAAAGTGCGTTACAAGCCGTCCAAAAGGCTCAGTCTGAGGCTCAGTCGGTGGCTTCTGAGAAGGCGTTTCAGGTTACTTCCATGACTTTTCGCGGGCGTCCTTTTGAAGTGGCGTGTGCTGACATTAATATAGAGGGAGGGTTGCAATGCCGGGTAGGTCTGGTGATCCCGGAGGAGCAATTTCTCAAGCTTGCCAAAGCGAATCTACGGTCCACGATTCTCTTTGGTATCTGCGCTCTCTTTCTTACGGCAGGAATTTCGACGTGGGTCAGCAATCGGCTGGCGAGTCCTCTTACTCAACTGAGTGCTATTCTCGAACGCGTCGCTGCATTCGATATTCCCGGCACTCCTTCGCCCCGTTCCTGTGTCCGGGAAATGGCGGTGGTTTCGGATGCATTGGATCGTTTAAAGGGAGCTCTACGATCTTTTGGGCGATATGTGCCGGTGGATGTGGTGCGGGAATTGATCCATACGAACCGGGACGCTAGCCGAGGGGGGCAGGAGTACTTCATTACCATTCTATTTTCTGAGTTGGAGATGATACGTTCCAATGAAAATATTCCGGAGTCTCTTCGCCTTCTCCAAGAATACTTCACGATTGCGGCTAAAGTCATCGAAGTGGAGGGTGCGATTGACAAATTCTTCGGAGGAGGAGGAGTCATGGCTCTTTTCAATGAACCTCGTCCCTTACTTTGCCATGCGGACGTTGCCTGTATGGCTGCACTTCAGTGGCGGGACGAATGGAAACATGCGCTCAGAGATAGGATCACCTCCAATCATCATGAGATCCGATTTGGTATCAATACGGGTACTGCCTTAATTGGAAATATTGGTACCAAGGATCGGTTTGCTTATACGGCGATGGGGGATACTGTAAACCTTGCTCACCGATTGCTGGAGCTCGCCTTCTCTTTTGATCTCTGCATTCTGGTAGGCAAGGGAACGCATTCTGAAGTTTCCATTCCATTTGAATGGCGCTTTCTGGGTTCTCATCAGATATCGGGACGCACCAATCAAATTTCTGTGTGGGAATTACTAGGCACGAGAGAGAGTCTTTCTTCGGATCTTCTCCAGGCAAGGGATCAATTTGAACAAGGTTTGGCGGAAAAAAATCGAGGCAATCATATGGCGGCTCAGGTACGATTCCAACGTGCTTTGGAATTACGTCCTTCCGACCGTCTGAGCCTGGTGTATCTGAAGGAGGCGGAATCGCTCATATGAATACCAGCACTGCCGCTTCACATCCGAGGGTACGAGGAATTCACTTTGTATGGGTGCTCATTTTTTTGATTTTGGCGACCTTAGTATTCACAGTCGGACTCATTGCGACGGTAGCTTATATTAGGTCAAAAAATTCTTTCCGAAGCATTGAGAAAGACCATTATCGAGTAGCTCTTTCTGAAGTTACAAACGAGATTCGCCAAGTTCTCCATCCATGCGCAAACATTGTTCGAGAATTTCAAATCTTATTCCAACGAGGGCTTTTGTCTCCTGACAACACGGAACAGATTGGGGCTATTTTTGCGGAACGCCTCCGAGCTCGCATGTGTTTTGCGGGACTCAGCTTTGTAAATGCTGATATGGGCCGTTCCGTTGGAGTGGATCGCACTCCGGATGGTCGCTTGATTTTAAAGGTGATGAATTCCGGTGGACAGCAGGTAGAGCGCTTAATTTTTCCGGGCGGGCGGTTGGGGCCCAGGCAGTTTTCCCATACCGAGGTCCTCGATTTCCGCAAGAGTCCCTGGTATGTTCCTGCGTTGCGGGCGGGGGGTAGGCTGATTTGGCTTCCTCCCTATCCATTGACCAGTGGTCAATATGGAATTTCGGTGGTCTGTGCTGTATTTGCACAGAATTCCAGCCAGTTGATGGGAGTGTTCTGTGCTAATTTTTCACTTCAAGCGATTCAACATGCTTTAGTAAATCTTCTCAGCAAGCAAGAGCGCATGCTTTTTTTGACTATGCAAAATGTTGCCATCGCTGAGAGTTCGACATTGAATCCAGCCTTATCGGATGAGCTTTTTCGGCATTGTTTCAAAACAAATTTGCCGCAACTGCGGGCGCGTCCTCACGAAGTGGCATTCGGATCTTTTCAATTGCGGGGAGTGGAATATGTCACGGTGTTGAGCGGGTTTTTACTGAATGGGCAAGTGGAGTGTCGGGTAGGACTGGTGGCGCCGGAATCCGATTTTCTGGATGTCACCAAGAAAAATATCGTCTTTGCAATGGAGGTGGGAACAGGAGCTTTTTTTGTGGCGGTTGCCATTGCAACGATCCTTAGTATGAAGCTGGCTCATCCACTTTCTCAAATTAGTCGGGATCTCGAACAAGTGGCTCGATTTAAGATTGAGCCGGCACCCCGTTCTTGGTCTCCTTTGTCTGAAGTAGAGGCATTGGGAAATTCCACCGAGCAGATGAAACGTGGGATTCGATCATTCTCCCGCTATGTGCCTGATTATGTAGTACGTAAACTCTTAAGAGAAAATCAGGAGGCACATCTGGAAGCTGCTCCCCGGGAGATTTCCGTTTTTGTTTGCGATCTGGAGGGCTTCACGCGAATGGCGGAAAAATTATCGGCTAATCAATTGGTGGAACAATTAGATGACTATTTTGAGTTAGTGATTCCTACCGTGGAAGAACAGTTTGGAGGAACAGTCGATCAATTGCTTGGGGACGGCATTCTCGCTTTTTTTAATACCTTGGACAAATATTCGGATCATGCCGCAAGTGCTTGCGGAGCGGCTATTGCAACCATCCGGAAACTGGAACAAGCTTCGCACAAACGCCTCGAATTGGGCTTGCCTGTTTTAAAGACGCGTATTGGCCTGGCATCGGGAATTGCTTTGGTGGGAAATTTCGGGACGGAAAGCCGCCTCTCGTTTAGCGCGGCCGGTGAACCTGTCGTGCTTGCTACCCGCTTAGAGCAGATGAACAAACAGTTTGGAACTCTCTGTCTTGCCACGGGTGAAACTCGTTTGGCAGCAGGAGAAAAATTTGAATGGAGAGCCTTGGGAGAGAAACATTTTTTCGATCATTCCGTTGAGATTTTTGAGCTCTTAGGAAGATGCGGGGAGGTGAAAGATTCGGTTTTGCAAGCGCGAGATTTTTTTGAGCAAGCTCGGAAATGTATTGCCACAGGTAATCTCGAAAAAGCTTACCACCTATTAGAAAAATCACGGAGGTTGAGACCGGAAGATTTAGCTGCCCGGATTTTTAAGAAATCTCTCTTTGAGTAGTGCGACGAATATTGATTTTTGTATGATAGCGGAATTCCACTATATCCCCAAATACATGATATCTATGGGCATCAGTACAGGGGCTATCTCACGGCGATTCAGTCCTGCGGAGTCGAAAAAATGTCTCTGCGGTAGCAGTCGTCTGACGGGCAAGAGCATCTAAATTTTCTCCACGCACTTGTGAAATCGTATCTGCTACAAAGCGTACATAGGCAGGTTCGCATCTCTTCCCTCGAAAAGGAAGGGGCGCCAGATAGGGGCAATCGGTTTCTAGCATGTAGCTATTCGCTGGTACAGCAGCGGCGGTAGCGCGCACATTTTCGGCATTTTTAAATGTGACAATACCTGTGAAAGAGACGAGGTGTCCCAGAGCAATCACCTCTTCCGCCTGTTCGAGAGTGCCACCAAAACAGTGAAAAACTCCGCTCAGGCGCTTGGTATAGGGAGCTAGAAGCCGGAGAGTATCCTCCCAGGCATCCCGCTGGTGAATCACTACATTCAAACCGAGTTCCACGGCCAGATCCAATTGGGGTCCAAATACCTGAGATTGAAGAAGTTTATATGCGCCATCGAGGACAATGCCTTCCGGTTCTCCGGAAAACTCACATCCAAAAGCTTGTAGTGCACTGGGAGGCCGCAGCTTTTCACTAGGAAGATGATGATAATCGAGTCCGATCTCTCCGATGGCAACTACTTTTGGGTGTTTAGCAATTTCTCGCAGAGACTGAATAAAGTGACTCGGTTCTTCTTCTACATTCGTGGGGTGAATCCCCACTATGGCATAAACAGAAGGAAAACGTTCCGCGAGGGCTACGGCTCGCCGGCTACTTTCGATTCCTGTCCCAACCGTCAAAATGCGAGTCACTCCCGCATCGGAAGCCCGAAGCAAAACATTTTCCAAATCCGAGGCGTAATCAGGATAGTCCAGGTGAGCGTGAGTATCGATCAACATGTTAGAGAAGAGTTCATCACCATACAGCTTAAAAAAGCTGCGAATTGCTCTCAAGAACCGAATGGATAAAGAAATGCGAGGGCATTTACCACTGGATCACTGAGCTGGCCCAGGTAAGACCGCCTCCAAAAACTACCATGAGAATATAGTCTCCGATCTCGAAACACCCCTTTCGACTTGCTTCATCAAGAGCCATCGCCACAGCGGCCGCAGAGGTATTCCCAAAACGGTCCAAATTCACATATATTTTTTCCATGGGAACCTTTAACCGGTCGGCAAGTGCTTCGATAATACGAATATTTGCCTGATGAGGAATGATGCACTTGATATCGGAAAACTCCAGGTTCGCTTGTTGAAGAGCACGAAGAGCGGCATTTTGCATGGAGGTCACCGCCAATTTAAACGTTTCTTTTCCATTCATTTGGATGGTGTTCAGATGCTGTTCACAATTTTCCGAAGTGACGGGCAATGCACAGCCGCCCCCGGGCATAGATAGAATATCGCCATAACTTCCATCGCTTCCCATGTATGTGGTAATGACCCCATAGGATTCATCCCGTGAGCGCAAAATGGCTGCCCCGGCTCCATCTCCAAAAAGCACGCAGGTATTGCGATCTTTCCAGTTCACTAGCGAACTGAGCCTGTCCGCTCCAATCACCAAGATGGTGTTGTAAGTGTGATTGGCAATAAATTGCTGGCCTATTTCCAATCCATAGAGAAATCCGGAACAGGCTGCGGAAACATCGAAACAGGCTGCATTTTTGGCTCCGAGAAGTCGCTGTACGTGACAAGCTGTGGCGGGAAAAAAAGTATCCGGAGAAACGGTCGCTACGACAATCATGTCGATTTCTTCAGGTCGGATATGGCACTGCTCCATCGCTACTTGAGCGGCTTTGGCTGCCATATGACTGGTAAACTCTTTCGGCCCGGCAATACGACGCTCCTTGATCCCCGTGCGAGAAGTAATCCACTCATCGCTCGTATCCACCATACGCGCTAAATCCGCATTGGTTAAAATATGTTCGGGCGCATAACTGCCTGTGCCAATAATAGAAACTGTTCGATTCGGTTTACAGGTACGTGTACGGGGCACTTTTCTCATTACACTGTGATGTTACGCAAAAAAGGGAAACCTTGTAGGCTAAAATGGTTTTTTTGCTCCCAGAGCTCCTCAAAATGCGTAACGTCAGTTACACTTTTAAAACCACTTAGAATACAAATAACAATTTTCTACTCAATCAGTGAGATGATTTCTGGAACTTTCATTATATTCCCTGATTGCTTCCACGATACGGGGATTGATTTTCTGCTCAATAAATTCGGTTGCAACGCGTACCGCATTTTTAATGGCAAGCGGACTGCTGGCACCGTGAGCGATGATACAGATCCCATTGACCCCCAATAAGGGGCTCCCCCCGTACATCTCGTAATTTGTTTTATTGCGAATGGGCCGGAAAGCTTCTTTAGCCAGATAAGCCCCGATTTTACGTTTGGTGCTTTTTGCTAATTCCCGCTTTAACCAATGGAAAACCGCCGTAGCCGTGGCTTCGCATGTTTTCAGGACTACATTCCCTGTAAAGCCATCGCAAAGGACCACTTCCACCGGACGTTCGAAAAGATCATGGCCTTCCACGTTGCCTCGAAAATTTAATTTCGTAGCTTTTAAGAGTTTAAAAATTTCTTTGGTAAAATCGCTCCCCTTTGCATCTTCTCCTCCAATCGACATGAGGCCCACCGCCGGATTAGGAAAACCGAGAACATGTTTGGAAAGCACCGTCCCCATAATAGCATATTGCAGCATGTGCTCAGGGCGTGCTTCCACATTGGCACCCGCATCAATCAGAACACACACATTGTGCTCCGTAGGTAAATAAGAAGCTATACCGGGGCGTTCCACCCCTTCAAGAGTACGCAATTTGATGGTGGTGGCGGCAACCGCAGCTCCGGTATGACCGGCACTGACAATAGCATCCGCATCTCCCTTTTTTACCAGATCGACGGCTCGTGAAACCGATGAGTCCTTCTTTCGCCGAATAGCTTCCACTGCCTGGTCAGACATTTCCACAACCTGGGTCGTGTGGATAATTTCTACACGGTGATCATTACAGTTGTGGGTTTTCAGGCATTGGGTGATTTGGGGTTCATCGCCGACCAAAAAAAGCTTGGTG
>JAHFTB010000028.1 GCA_023269545.1 Verrucomicrobiota bacterium
TCTTCGCCTATTCCCATACCTACTCCCGAATCTACTTCCCTCTCAGAAATTCCCCAGCCAACGCCCAAGGCGAGTCCCCACACAACACCTAAGGCTACCCCAAAGCCAACGCCCAAGGCAAGTCCCCACACAACACCTAAGGCTACCCCAAAGCCAACGCCTAAGGCGAGTCCCCACACAAAGCCTAGGGCTACCCCAAAGCCAACGCCTAAGGCGAGTCCCCACACAAAGCCTAGGGCTACCCCAAAGCCAACGCCCAAGGCGAGTCCCCACACAACGCCCAAGGCTACTCATCAGCCAACGCCAAAACACCGTTTAGTTTCTGAGAAATCCGAGGTGTCCAAAAAAGAGCATCCTTCTCAAAAGAAAACCGAAGAAAGAGCTCATAAGGAAGAGAAAGGGAATGAACCAGGTAAGGCGAAGGCTGGGGCTGCGCGAACTGGGGGTTCGGAAAATCCTTCTCAATATGGATGGTATAATGACCTCCTTCATGATCGCTTTTTCAGTCAGTGGGATCAGCCGACTTCGTTATTTGATCCGCAACATCAATTTACCTGCACTCTGGAAATTCAAATTTCCAAAAATGGAAGCATCTTAGGCTATAAGATCGTGAGGGGGAGTGGAAATGAGATTTTGGATCAATCGGTTTTAGAAGCGGCTGCTCACGTAAAACAAATCGATGCACTCCCGTCAGGGCTCGGGAAAAACGGCATTTATACAGTTCGTATTGACTTTGAGTTGGGAAACTAAAGGACACTCCCTACTTCCAACCCTCTATGACAATTTTCCCCTGAGTTTTTTTAGATTCGATTCGAGCGTGCGCTTCTTGGAGTGTCCGTGCGCAAATGGGAGAAAGCGTCTCTTGAACGGCTGTGTGAATGGTACCGGCATCCAACAATTTTGCGATTCGATCCAGAACCATTCCCTGCTCATCCATTCTTGGAGTTTCAAAAGAAGACCGGGTGAACATGGACTCCCATGCATATCGCACTCCCTTTGGTTTTAAGAGGTTTAAATTGACTGGCTGTTGTGCGTCGACGAGGCAACAAATACTTCCTAAGGGAGAGATGACCTCCGCCATAACGTTCCAATAAGTATGGGTGTCAGCAGCATTGAAAATAAAGTCCACCGTATCCCATCCGGCTTGCTTTAATTCCGGGGCGAGGGGATGATGGTAATTCACCGTAGTTTCCGCTCCTAATGCTTTGCACCACTCTGCGGATTTAGGGTTTGATACGGTAGCAATGACTCGGAGGCCTGCTATTTTGGCGAGTTGTATTACCATAGAGCCTACGCCTCCTGCGGCTCCTATCAGAAGAAGAGACTGTGTGGTATTTTTCCCCTCCACATCAATACCTAACCGGTCAAAGAGCCCTTCCCAAGCAGTGAGTGCCGTTAAGGGAACCGATGCTGCGTCCCCCCACACAAGTGACTTAGGTTTACGGCCTACAATTCGCTCATCTACCAACTGAAATTCCGCATTGCTGCCGGGTCGGGTTAAAGTTCCGGCATAATAAACAGAGTCTCCCACTTGGAAGCGTGTGACTTCCGATCCAATGGCTTCCACTACTCCGGCTGCATCATACCCTAAGATGAGTGGGACGCCTTTCTTCGGAGCCTTGTTCATACGAATCTTGGTGTCTATCGGATTGACTGACACAGCTTCTATCCGGACGAGTAAATCTCGTGGACCGGGCGCAGGTTTTGGAATTTCAAGATCCATTAAACACTCAGGGCTTGTAACTGGCAAATTGCGAGTCAATCCAATAGCTTTCATGAGATTCCTTTTTATATACTCAACTGCTGACGTCACGACTTCATTATAGCGAAAAGAAATCTGACGAAAAAAAATCTGACGGAACTAAATATGGACGATAACGTCCTCCCGCTTGCGGCGAACCTTAGCTAAATCTGCGTACTTATCATCGGCCTGTCGGTAACCAGCGGCGCAGAGGAGCACTGCGCCATAACCTGAATTTGTCAAACCTAAGAGCTCATCCACTTGTCCGGGATGAAATCCTTCCATGGGGGTAGTATCGATTCCCAGAAGTGCTGCGGTAGTAAGAAACTGTCCCAAAGCAATGTACACCTGCCGAGTTGCCCATTCATCAAGAGCAGGGTGGGTATTAATGAATTCACTGACCATGGATTTAAAGCCTTCTAATAAGGTCGGAGAAATATTGCGAATTTCGGCGGTGCGTTCAATGAGGGCATTGATATCCGAAAGACTAATGTTGCGCTTGGCACTCAAAACCACGAGATGCGATGCATCCGCCACTTGCGCCTGATTCCAACAGGCTCCTACGAGATGGATTCGAATTTCCGGATGAGTCACTACGAAAAATTTCCATGGTTCCATTCCAAAACTGGAAGGAGCAAGAATGAGACTTTTTTCGAGTACTTCCCATTCTTCCGCTGGAATTTTTTTCGTCGGATCATATTTTTTCGTGGCGTAACGCCATTGTAATTGTGTGATAATATTTTCTTTCAGGATCGGTTGCATTATCGATGCTGGCTTATTTTTTATGCTGGCTTATTTTAGAATGGGCTTTGCGACCAATTGATTCCGGTGCTGAGAAAATTTGGACTGTAAAGTATGAGCCAGAGCCGGAGAATCTTGGACTTGCATGGAGGTATCATGGCGGGGATCGTCGTCATTTTGCCAAGTTTCGTTCCACCAAGAGAATCCACACACGCGGGGCCAGCGGCCTGCGAATAAATCCGTCAATGCGGCATTTGCCCACTTTTCAGCCGGTTGAATGCGATGGTGAATATCGGCCCCGAATTCTAGGAGGAGTATCGGTTTTTTAGTGGCAATTTGGGCAACTTGGTTGACTGCATCATCCATATTTTTGCGGAATGACCCATCTTCCCATTTTTCTCGAGGGGCTTGTGGTCCATAGCAACTGAGCCCAATCCAATCGACGTAATCGTCACCCGGATAGTAATGCCGTGCCAGGTTCCAATTTTCTTCCGGTTCCGAGTGGTCATTAAAATGAATGACCCAGGAAATATTATGGGCGCCTTCCGCACGCATAAGAGTGACGATGTGTTGGAATGCGGCGACGAAGTGTTTCGGCCCGCGGAGATCTCCTCCATCCCAGCGTCCATTCCAGCCAAACCATTCTCCATTGACTTCCGTACCGTATTCCACAAGAAGAGGTGTTTTAAAATCACGGGCAGCGCGCGCCCACCGTCGCAAATCGGTATCGAATTTCCCCTCGGCTATTGCCCGAGGAGTAAAAAGGGACTCCGCTTTCATGTGAGCCGAAGAAGAACGCATCATCAGCCGAATGAAAGGTATTTTCCCCATATCGCGAATCCAAGACGCTGTTTGCTGAGGAAACTTACGAGTATTAAACCAATTGTTGGAGAAATAGACCCACATGACAGATTGCCCCGTGATCTTTTCATAAGACCGAACCGCTTGTGGAGTAATATCGTCTTCGTCGCCAGTGGTACCTCCTGGGAAAACGCCATGATAAAAATGGCCCGGGGGAGGTGGAAGAATGGTGGCCCATGCTGAAGAGCAAGACCAAGCAATAATGATAAAGGAGAGAATAATTCTCATGGCACGCTCCGGTCCAAATTTAATGATTTAAAAGTTATTATGTGATGTGACGCAAAAAGGAAAACCTTGTAGGCTAAAATGGTTTTTTGCCCCCAGAGCTCCTCAAAGTGCGTCACGTCAGTTATTATAATAAAATCCAAAGGATTACAAACGCAATAGTCCATTTATGCTGAGTGGGATATAGCGGAACCTTCGCTATAGGCCCCCCCTATGTGCGGAAGATTGCGATAATGTCCGTTAAAGTCCAATCCATATCCTGCTTCATTTGCGATCTCGAATCCTATATATCCAACCATTTCGCGAACCTGATTGAGAATTAAGTTTTCGGGAATAAGAACGGAAGACACCTCGATCATGACAAGTTAGCGCTCTAATACTCCTACGCAGATGAGGACACCTTTGTGAAGTGTAAACACCTCTTTGCTAACTGGATAAGGGGTCGAACGGAAGTCAATAGCCACATCCTCGGTAATTTTTCTCATAGGGGCAAAGAGACGGGGAAAGATATAAATGCGAAATCGATTGGGAATGACGATTCGAAAGTCCGGACCCATCGTATTTTCAAATAATTTTGGGAAATCAGGGGAGAGGACGGTTGAGGCAGTGACCAATTGGTCTGATTCCAGTACTGCGTAAAGGATGATTCCATCGCGATTACGGATGAATGTGGGTTTTAATTTGGAAAGCGTTTGGGAGGCGTTTCTTAGCGCGATTTGCTCAATCTGCTGGCGAGACATCCCGGAATGCAGTTGTTCTTCGGGGGTAATGTACCAGGGGATTCCATTTAACATACGGGCCGGGACCATGACGGTTTGTTTGGCACCTGCGATGGGCCAAACAATGGGAGGGTAGGCAAAAGAGGGTTCAATCAAGAGCCGCCAGTCCTCCTCCTCCGCCGCCTGGGCCGAAAAAAGAGTCAGAAGAAGTCCCATCAGAACCGTCAAGCATTTGTAATTTGAGTAAATCATGTTAAAAGCAATTAGATGACTTCCACGCAGCGAGATTCATGATTACCTTTCTAGAAGGCATCTTGGTAGAGGCATTCCCCAATCAAATCGTAGTCAATGTGCATGGCATTGGTTATCAGGTCTACATTCCTCTTTCGAGTTTCGATCGCCTGCCCCCACTGGGGCAACCCCTTCGGATTTTAACGCACCTCTCGATTCGAGAAGATGCTCACATTCTCTATGGATTTATTTCGGCTGTCGAACGAGATCTCTTTCGGCTTTTGGTACAACATGTATCCGGAGTAGGGCCGAAATTGGCTCTTTCCATTTTAAGCGGCATGAGTGTGGATTCTTTCAAGGCCGCGGTGGTCCACTCGGATTTGACAGCAATTTCTCGCATCAGTGGAGTCGGTAAAAAAACAGCCGAACGAGTGGTATTGGAACTCAAAGACAAATTAGGAGTCGCTGCAGAATGGGAGGCTGCCAGCCGTAGTAATGATACCAGCGGTGATACCGCTATCAGCGACGCCGTCCTAGCCCTTATTTCCTTGGGATATAAACAAGTGGATGCTCATAAGGCGGTTCGCCAAACACAGGCGAAATTGACTGGTTCGGCCTCTCCTGAGGAATTGGTACGCCAAGCTCTAAAGTTATTGATATGAAATCAGCTCTCGAACGCGCCAATCAAATTCAAAATACACTCCCCACGGGGGGGCTTTTTCACGAAAAATCCTGGCGCATTTCTCCCGATCCCTTTCTTCTTCCGCAACCACTTGCTGAGGAAATAAATAAGCTTGGGTTTAGGCTCACTCTTTTCGTGAAAGCCTGTAACCTCCTTTATCGTTTGAGTGGTGATGGCAGGCGCCCCGGCTGGATTGCCCAACTGCTGGATTATGGGAAACCCCCGGAATTAGTGGCTTTGCAACGAGAAAAGGCGTTTATACACGAATTTCCTCGTGTTCTTCGTCCGGATATTATTTTGACCGATGACGGCTTTATTATTGCGGAGTTGGATAATGTGCCCGGAGGAATCGGCTTAACAGCTTGGTTGAATGAGGCATATACGGATGCGGGAAGTCAGGTATTAGGCGGGAGTGAGGGCATGCTGAAGGGGTTCCGTAGTATTCTTCCTAGTGGCGGTGATATTGTAGTTTCTGAAGAAGCGGCCACCTATCGTCCCGAAATGGAATGGCTGGCCAAACGATTGAATGAGACCGGTGAGCAGGTTTTCCGAGTTCTGAATGCTGAGCACAGAGAAGATTGGCAGGCGCACGTCTATCGGTTTTTCGAAAATTTTGATCTGAAAAATGTTCCGGCGGCTGAGTCCTTAAAGGAGAAAGCTCTTAGCGGAGCAATCTCCGTCACCCCTCCTTTCAAACCAGCTTTGGAAGAAAAATTGTGGTTTGCCCTATTTTGGATGAAGCCTCTGGAAACATTTTGGTTGCGAGAATTAGGTGAACGTACGATGACAGCCCTGCGTAAGGTGATTCCCTATAGTTGGATTGTCGACCCAGCTCCCTTGCCCCCTCATGCGGTTCTTCCCCGTTTGGAAATTCAAAACTGGATGGAATTAGCACAGTTTAGTCAGAAACAGCGTGAGCTCATCCTCAAGGTCAGCGGATTTTCTGAGCGTGCTTGGGGATCGCGTGGAGTGGTAGTGGCGCAGGATGTTTCACAAGAACAATGGTCTGCTGCTATTAAAACGGCTCTTTCCGAGTTTGAGATTCATCCCTGGGTACTCCAAAAATTTCACAAAGGTCGGATAGTGGAGCAATCCTACATCGAAGCCGATGGTTCCTTGCAGGTGCTCCGGGGCCGCATCCGACTGTGTCCCTATTATTTTGTTCAAGAATCCGAGACGCTTCTAGGGGGGGCATTAGCTACGATCGTGCCGGCGGATAAAAAATTGATCCATGGGATGTCCACAGCTATTTTAACACCGGCTGGCTGTTCGATCAGTTCATAGCTCCCGTGGCTGAAAATAGTCGATCGGGGTGTTTGGCTATGAGGTTGTTTTAAAGAAAATCAGTGGGCCGCGAGTCTATTAAAGTTTAGGCTGTCGGGAGTTTTTTTTCTTTCCGGAATCCATTGTTGCCTGATCTATTTAACTGAAGAAATGCCGCTATGGTACGTAGCGATTGCTCTCTTTAGATAGAATAAACTACTCGGTTTTATTCAGTAGAATTTATGAAGGATCCAGTATTTATTATAATATGCATAATAATATTCGTGATGCTGTTAAAAACATTTTTAAAAAAAATTCTACTCCGAATGAACGATGTTTCCGTGTGACGGGCGGTAGTGGGGTTATCCGCAACCAAGCGTCTTCTTCATCTCCTAGCCCTCGAGTGGCTGAGACGCCTCCCTCTGATTCCATCAAAGATACGCATCAGCGAATTGGGGATGTATGGCCGAGTTATCCACACAAAGATGATTCTCAAGGGGGCGCATCTGCTAGTACTTCTGAGACCAAAACATCGGATCTGACGAAGGTGCCATTGAGAAAGCGGAAGGAAAACAAAACAGTCCCGACTTGGTCGGAAGATAGTGAGGTAGCATTCGCACGATGGATAGAGAAAAATCCAGAGATTAAAAGTATGCTAGGACAAAAGCTGCCTCAGTTATCTAAGACCTCTCAGCCAATGAAAGCTCCGCCCCCCCGCCCTCTTCTCCCGACTAGGTCCCCTAGGAAGGATACAAAGCCGAAGAATAACCTGTTATCTGACAACGAAAGACAAAATCAATGTGCTAGAGGCGAGGAAGAAGGCTGTACTCTTGCAGATAGACTGCAAGGTGAGAATCAATATTTCAACGAAATTGCTCAGGCAGGAGAAAACCAAAGAAAAGGATTGATTAAGAACGCGTGGAAGGAAGCAAAGGAAAAAGAAGAGGAAGAAAAACAGAGACCCGTCCATCACGATACAAATTCAGAAATGGGAGGATGGGCGGATTTCTTCTGCCAGCACGTTGATCATGGCAACAAACAGTACTTGGAAGATAAGTGGGAGAAATTTCAGAAACACAATCAAATTGAGTCTGAGAGAGGGAAGAATGATGGAAATAGGAGGAAAGATGCCATGGAAACTCCAACTATGGAGCAAGGTCCAGGTTTTCACAATGATTCTCATGCGCCTGCTACAAGTAATGCCAGTAGCATGAGTATTCCTCAGGTTGCACAGAAAAATAATGGAAATAAAGATTCAGGCCAGGCTCCTCTCCGCTTGCCATGTGAGTCGGATGTTTCCTTGCGTGACCAACCGACAGCTCATTGGGGTTGGAGGGATATGCAATGATAAGATTACCCTCTATAAGAAATTCTACTCCTGGTAAATCCATTACAGGGGATTCAATAAGTGGGTTGTCTTCTGCGGAAACTCCCCAACCAAGGAGACAATGGGGTGACAGCTCTATTAATACTAATATGCATTTTTTAAGTAAGCAGCCCAAGTTGTCCTGGGACATTGCCGAAAAGCAAATGTGCAATTTCCTCGAGAAAATGACCAGCGATACTCCGGAACAAGTAGCTCAAGCAATAGATAGTCTTTTTAAATGCAATTGGAAAATAGGGAATAGTCTTCCGATGCACCTGGGCCAGGGGATAGCACTGGGTTTAGAGAAAAATGTACGGGGGGAATGTTTCCAAAAAGTGCAAGAATTCGATCGCCTCAGATGTATCCCTCCGGGAAGTCTGGATAAGCTCAGGTATTCAATAGTAGACTTTCGCGGGCTTGCAGAACAATATCTTAAGATATGTAATGATCTTCTTGAAAAAGAGGATCTGGCTCCAGGTGAGCTATTACATTTACTTCGCGACCCAATAGATGCTGGTATGCTTCCTAATTATTTAGAGTTGGAGAATAGATCTTTTCTTGCCATAGGCACTTCCAACCAGTACTGGGCTCCAAAAGTGGCATGGGATTTAGTGGAAACATTAGTAGCAATTAAGGAAAAAGTTGAATCATGCCAAGAAAATGCCGCAGCGGGTACGCATGTAAAAAAAGACATCCCCTTGCTGCGCCAGGTATATCATGCTGCTGAACAGATGACTCGCATAGTCGTAGAAGCTATGGAAAATGGATGCTGTGAGTACGCTAACGCAAAAACAATGCTCGATGAAATGAAACAACATAACTTGCATCAGCTTGTGGATCCAACATTGAAGAAGCGGATTGAAGCAGCGTATAAACAGTTTGAAAAAAACAAAAGAAATCTGTCTCTATGAAGTTTTTTCTCTACCTTTTTAGGTTTATGCTTCTTTTAAGGAGAGGTCCCTGCAAGATGGCAGCGTGTCCAAAGAAGTAGAATTAGAAATTAAAGATTTGGCGTATGGAGGTCAGGGGGTGGGACGGACGGAGGAAGGGAAGGTCTGTTTTGTAGCCGATGTGATTCCAGGGGAAAAGGTAGTTGTCCGTATGATACGGGAAAAACGGGATTTTTCCGAAGCGGAGCTGGTGGAGGTACAGGAAGCTTCGCAAGATCGAGTAGTGCCTCCTTGCGAATATTTTGGACGCTGCGGGGGATGTGCCTATCAACATCTTGCTTATCCTGCTCAGCTTCTTGCCAAATGGAATCAAGTGGGGGTTGCGCTTCGGAGGATCGGAGGTTTTTCAGATTTCGAAGTCCAGCCCGTAGTGCCGGCTCCTCAGCCTTATTATTATCGCAATCGGATTACTGTCCACACACGAGAAGGAATCACGGGATTTTATGACAGGAGTGGGCGGCGAGTCATGGATATTCGCCGTTGTCTCATTGCTTCTGAGCCGGTCAATCAAGCTTTGGCAGAGTATCGGGGACGGCGTCCCTTCGATGGAGTGCGTACCTTGTCTTCGGGCGAATCCACTGGATTTCGTCAAACCAATGATTCCGTAGCCATCCTTTTACTTGAAGAAGTAGCCAAGCAGGCGGGATGCGGAAAACTCTTGATAGATGCCTATTGTGGGTCCGGTTTTTTTGCGAAACGCCTGAGAGGCCAGTTTGAACAGGTGATCGGCCTGGAATGGAATGAGCGCGCAGTGGCTGCCGCAAAGACGGATCTGTTACCGAATGAAACTTATTTGCAGGGAGACGTATCCGAACTGTTGCCATCTGCCTTAGCCCAAGTGGGGGATGATGCTTCCGTACTCCTTGTGGATCCTCCTGCGCAAGGGCTTGCTCCACAAGTTGTTCGGTCGATATTGGAGCAGCCCTGCAAGCGAATTGTTTCGGTTTCGTGTAATATTGCGACTTTAGCGCGCGACTTAAAAAAGTTAGCTCCGCTTTATGAACTTACGACGGTGATCCCTTTAGATATGTTTCCGCAAACTGCGGAGATCGAAATAGTGGCCGTTTTAGAACAGCGATGAGATCATTCTCTGGTGCGTAGCTGAAAGCTCATGACCTCAAACAGTATTTGAATTCTGCGCGGAGTGGCATAGTCTTGATTTTATGATTGCTGAGGAACTCTCACCTGATCTCTCTATTGGAGAGCTCATAAGTCTCTATCCGGGAGCTCAAAGAGCACTTTTCCGCCTCTATCATATTGGCGGTTGTGCTAGCTGCGGGATCCAAGCGGAAGAAACTCTGGCCCAATTGTGTGCGCGGAATGGAGGATTAAATCCTGCCGAAGTGGTGAGAAATCTGCTTCGGGCTCAGGCTGAAGAGGAGCGTATGACCATAGATCCCAGGGAACTTGCTCAAGTGCTAAAGAGTGAGACGGGGCAAAAGGAGGGAGGGGCGGTGCGCCTTTTGGATATTCGTACCCGAGAGGAATTCGAAGCTGTTCATATGGCTCACTCCATCCTTTTTACGCAGGAACTTATGACTGAAATCATGAACCAGTGGCCCCGAGAGGAATTGCTCGTGATTCTGGACCATCGCGGAGCCCGCAGTCCGGATGCCGCAGCCTATTTTTCAGGACACGGTTTTACGAATGTCAAAAGTCTTAAGGGGGGGATTGATGCTTGGGCAGAACAAGTGGATCCCAATCTTCCACGTTATACCGTTCAATGAGCTTATCTCCTCTTACTCCCTCTGATCCCTTAGAGACAGCGCTCCGAAATCCCAAAAATGTGGGAGAACTTTCGGATGCGGATTCCATTGGTACCGTGGGGAGCCCGGACTGTGGAGATATGCTTCGGATATGGATCAAATTTCGCGAGGAAAATGGACGCAAGGTCATTGACCGTGCCACGTTTCAAACCTTTGGATGCCAAACGGCTTTAGCGGTTGCGAGTATTGCCACGGACCTTATTGTGGGAAAAACCGCGCAGGAAGCACTTCAATTGAGTAGCGAAGAATTAGCCGCTCCGTTGGGTCCATTGCCTCCTATGAAAATTCATTGTGCGCAGCTCGTGGAATCCGCTTTACGCGACGCATTGTCTCCCACCGCGCCTCAGAATCCGCCTTCTGCTCAGTTGCCCTCTCTGATAGATAGTTTCCAAGCTCCGGAGGGCTTAAAAATAACTCTCAAACAAAACCGCCTCAATCATGAATGATTCTCGGGAAATTCAGCTTTTGCGTGACTGCGATGCAATTCAAATCCCCAGTGGAAATCCACTGATTTTGCCTCAAGGCACGTCTGTCATTATTACTCAAATGCTAGGAGGCACATTTACCGTGGCTACAAACGCGGGCCTGGCTCGTATCGACGAGAAGGATGCGGATGCGCTCGGTTTGGAAAAGGGCGCTCAATCGGCGGCGGCACCCATTGCAGCGGAGGGGCCCTCAGAAGAAGCCGTATGGAATCAGCTCAAAACTGTTTTTGATCCGGAAATTCCCGTGAATGTAGTCGACTTGGGGCTCATCTATGATTGCCAAGTCCTTTCGAAGGAAGGAGAGGGGATCCAAGTGCGAGTCAAAATGACGCTTACTGCTCCGGGTTGTGGTATGGGGCCTACTATCGCAGCGGATGCTCGTGCCAAAATTCTCGCCATCCGGGGAGTGGAATCCGCGGAAGTGGAATTGGTCTGGGATCCTCCTTGGAACCAAGGAATGATCAGTGAAGCCGGCCGAATGAAGCTGGGTTTAGTATAGCCCAGTACTCGAGACTGTGGCTAAAATAGGAGTTGGCAGAGCGAGGGGGGACTCTCGCCCAGAGAACATCTGCGGGTTGCCGTTTTTTCGAACCAAGCGGTGTTGCCGAAACGCCGGTTAAGACCATACTGTGGATCAAGAAAAAAGGGGAAAGTGCTCCATTTTTGATATCGTATCATAACAACTTGCACAATAGTGGGTTTTGAATGATATTCCTGCCCGCTTAATTTCAATGCCGGTCCCGCTTGCCATCACTTTTTCAGATGGTGATCTATCCGATCCGGCACTTCCCAATTATTTCAATCCCTAATTATGCAGAGTATTACTCGTATTGATAAAACGATTCACGAAAAAGCTCGCCTGGCAATCGTGGTTACCTTGGCGACACGAAAAGAGCGTACTTTTCAGGACTTAAAAGGAGAACTTGGCATGAGTGATGGAAATCTTCTTACCCATTTACGTGCCTTGCACGATGCCGGATATGTGGAGAATAGAAAAATTTTACAGGAACGGACTCAAACCTGCTACTCTTTGACGGCAAAGGGGCAAACCGCTTTCCAGGATTATCTGACTATCCTCGAAAATGTGGTGAAACTGAAGAAAAATTGATCTCAGGTGGGGAATCAGGAAGGATATGAAACTTCCATTTGCATGGATTCTGAAAATTCACCACCTGAAAAACACTATGGCAGAAGGACCTTTCTCAAAGGACTCCTGGTCGGAGCGGGTGGATTTTTTCTGACTTCCTCGCTCGTATACCCCTTTGCGGAAGCTCAGCTTTGTAGGGTTACCCGCTACCAGTTGAATCTGAAAAATCTTCCCCCTGAATTTGCAGGGACACGTCTGGTATTCTTATCCGACCTTCATTTAGGGCCGACTGTTTCCTTAGACTATCTTCAAAGGGTAGTAAAAATCGCCCGGAGTTTGCGTCCTCATTGCATGGTTTTGGGGGGAGATTACATATTTAAAAGTGCTTCTTATATCTGGGCAGTGGCAAATCTGTTTAAAGAAATTAAAACTCCCCTGGGAGTATATGGGGTGATGGGAAACCACGATTACGCCAATGACATCATTTCTGTTCGGACTGCCCTCCGCCAAGCGCGAGTTCAGGATTTAACGAACACGGGAGTCTGGTTGAGTAAAGGGGGACGTCGTATTCGTCTTTGTGGTGTGGATGATTTTATGTTGGGTGATCCGGATGCCGAGGCGGCTTTGGCGGATGCCACCGATGCGGATACCGTGTTCATGCTTTCCCACAATCCGGATTTTTTGGAAACACTGGATGACGCTCGGGTGACGCTTGCTCTCTGTGGTCATACGCATGGAGGGCAAATTCGCATTCCAGGGTGGGGCGCCCCTGTCATTCCCTCTCTATATGGACAAAAGTATGCATACGGATTGGTGAAAGCCCCTAAAACTCAAGTGCTAGTGACTTCCGGAGTAGGGACAATCATTGTGCCGGCGCGGTTTTGTTGTCCTCCGGAAGTCGTGGCGGTGGACCTCTATCCTTTGCAGGAAGGTCTCCCTTTCACGGGTAGCAATGACATTTTTAAATGAGTGAGGAGAAGGTTGGCGATTTCAGTTGATCTTAAGGGGAATGATGTGAAAGGTTAAAAACAATATGAGTCAGCATCCCAGCCTGAAAGGTAAAGGCTCCATTGAAGCGAAGCGCAGTGTTTTGAAGCGGTTTGAACGTGTGGATCTTTTAAAAAAGCGTAACCAGTTCAAACCCAATCAAAAAGTTATCGGATTACCAAAAACCAAACCGGACGTTTAAGCGTGGTGATACCGTGTGCTCAGTCCCTATTTTGTCACTAGATGCGGATGAAGATCGGAACGTATTTTCCGGAAGGTAAACCGTTTGTGCCATTTTTCTGCGCCCTCATATGCGAATCAATCGATACCTAGCGTCCGCTGGTTTTGGTTCGCGACGTAAGTGTGAGGAACTGGTTCGCGAAAAAAAAGTTCGTTTAAATGGAGGCGTGGTGACCGCACTCTCGACGGTCATCCAAGAAGGAGATCAAGTCGATGTGGGGGGGCAGGTAGCCAAACTGGCCTCTCCACAGTATTATCTCCTCTATAAGCCTCGTGGAGTGGTGTGCACACTTTCTGACGAACAAGGTCGCACTTCCATTTGCGATTTATTACCCTTCCATGCTGGCAGGCTTTTCCATGTAGGGAGACTCGATATGGAGAGTGAGGGGCTCATTTTGCTCACTAATGACGGTGACTTCGCTCAAAAATTAGCACATCCGACACAAGGAATAGAAAAAGAGTACGAAGTAGTAGTGGATCAGCCGTTTGATTCCACCTTACTTCCGAAGCTCTGCCAAGGTTTTATGATTGTGGGGGGTCGTGCCAAAGCGGAACGTGCCTTTATGCTCGGGGCTAATAAAATAAAGGTGGTTCTCCGCCAGGGCATTAAACGTCAAATTCGGCTGATGTTTGCTAAACTGGGTTATAAGGTAAAGCGGTTGGTACGAACACGCATCGGAGGATTTACCGTAAATAAGCTAAGACCAGGGCAGTGGCGCCAGTTGCGAGCAAAGGATCTGAGTTCCTGGGCAGAGCCCACGGCAAAAAGGCCGCGACTGAATCCTATGAACTGATTAAATATCCCAGTTCTTGAGAAATCCCGCCACCCCCATGATGATGACTTACCTGTATCTCGGTATTGCTATTATTGCGGAGGTTATTGCTACGACGGCGCTCAAGGCGTCTGATGGCTTCTCGCATCTTGGGCCAAGCATCGCGACGGTCCTCGGTTATACAGTTGCTTTCTTCCTCCTTTCTCTGACCATGAGAGTCATCCCTATTGGGATTGTCTATGCCATCTGGTCTGGGGTCGGTATTATTTTGATCTCGTGCGTGAGCTGGATTTGCTTCAAGCAGTCACTCGATGGGCCTGCAATAGTGGGACTTGGCTTGATCATAGCGGGTGTGATTGTAGTGAATGTGTTCTCGAAATCACTCAACCATTGATCATCGTCCATGATGCTGAGTGATGCGCGGTGGTCGTGAGGGGGGCAGTCGGGAAAATAGCTGGGGGAATATCCTGATTTCGCTATATCCAAGAGTATGGATGAATTCGCTTGCTGCAAATCGGTTTGCCACAGATAGTCGGTGGGGTTCTTAGTGGATGGCTCGTAGTTTATAGTTTGGTAGAAAGCCACCATCAACTTTTACGAACTGCCGGTTAGGAACTATATTTCACGGGCCGTGGCTCAGCTTGGTAGAGCGCTGCGTTCGGGACGCAGAGGCCGCGGGTTCGAATCCCGCCGGCCCGATTATTACAAGGAGCCCTGGGATCTACATATCACCCACATGTGATGATTCCACATTTTCTGATCATACTGGAAACAATTTTGACAAGGTGACCCTCGGGTGTGGCGTCACTACGAATAACGACGAATGAGAACAAGACCTCCTGATTCTTTACGGGAAATTCAATTTCAACTTGGCATTGCTCCTCATGCCGCTGGTTCGGTGCTCGTCTCTTTCGGAAATACCCAGGTGATCTGTGCCGCCACGATCGAAGAGGGAGTGCCCCGTTGGATGAAAGAACAGGGGGTTTCCGGCGGCTGGATTACGGCTGAATACTCGATGCTGCCCTATTCGACACATTCCCGAAAACCCAGGGAATCAAGCCGTGGAAAGCCAGATGGGAGAGGGGTGGAAATTCAAAGATTGATCGGTCGTGCATTGAGGGCTGCCGTCAACCTGGAAGCCCTGGGCTCACGGACACTCTGGATGGATTGTGATGTGTTACAAGCTGATGGAGGTACTCGCACCGCTGCAATTACCGGCGCTTGCGTAGCTGCTTCTTTGGCTGCTCAAAAACTTCTTCGGGAAGGAAAATTATCGGCATCCCCTATGGTACATAAAGTGGCCGCCGTAAGCCTGGGTATTGTAGAAGGTCGGATCCTTCTCGATCTGAATTACGAGGAAGATAAGGATGCCGCCGTAGATCTGAATCTCGTGATGACGGAATCACTGGATCTTGTGGAGCTTCAAGTATCCGGTGAAGAAGCCGTTTTTAGTCGGCAGCAATTGGATGCTCTTTTGGACATCGGCGGTCGTGGGATCCAACAGATTTTGGAATTTCAGGCTGCGGCTCTCCGCACAGCGCAGAAATAACTATAGCGGAATTTTTTAAATGTCTTGAATTGAGCTGATTAAATAAAATAAACAGAGGTCTCCCTTTCTTGAAAAATTTGAAAAAAGTACAAGTAAATAGGATTGAAGAAAAAACTGTTGACCTGTAGCGAGATCGAGGCAGTATTGGATCTCTTTTTGCAATTATAGATTTATGGCTAGAAGATGTAGTATTACAGGAGCAAAACCCTCACGTGGATCCAAAATTCATCGTCGTGGTCTAGCTAAGAAAAAGGGGGGCATTGGGATGCATGTGACCGCAGTGACTCCCCGAAAATTTTTTCCAAACCTTAAACGCAAGCGTATTTGGGTGCGCGAATTAAAAAAATTCGTGCGATCCAAGATGACGGCACGCGCGTTAAAGACGATCACTAAAAATGGCGCTTTAAAGACTCTGCAATCCAAAGGCGTTATCTAAAATCATTTTATTCCTGATTTGTCCCCTCAGGTTTCAAAGAGGTTTTCATATTGTTAACGTCTCGAAACGAAATAGATTTACGTTTATATAAACACATTCTATCCCCCCACTACACTTCTCTATTTATGGCTTATAGCGTCAAAAGCAAAAAATCCGGTAAGACTTACTTTCTCCATGCTCGCACTCAAAAACTAAAAGGGGGACAGGAAGTTACACTCTACTACTTCGCAGGTGATGTCAGAGATGGAGCTCTTGAGGCACTCCCTAGCGGCTATATCGTCTCAGAAAATACAACAACTGGCCTTCCTTTGTTAAAAAAGGCTAATAAGGGGAAATAAATTCCTGCCCAGGAACTGCTCTTGCTTTAAGAATCCGGGAACTGGGCTTTCTTTAAAAAGAGAGAACAAGAGGAAGAGAGAAGGAGACGAAGTCTCCTTTATCCATTCACTTCTTGAGGGCAATTCGCAGCTTTTTTAAGCTGTGGGTTTTACTTGGTGGCGGTTCGTGGTATAGCGAAATCGGTATCAGCACGAACTGCCAACCCTTCGCGATATAGCGAACTCCTTTAAAATGAGAACGAATGTGCCTGAGAGAGATGTCAGGCCCGAGGATGCGCTTGGGAATAGGCGTATTTGAGTCGTTCGGTTGTGATGTGTGTATAAATTTGTGTAGTGGAAAGGCAGGCATGCCCCAAAAGGCTTTGGACGCTACGTAAATCCGCTCCATTGTCTAATAGATGCGTTGCAAAGCTATGACGTATTTTATGAGGACTCAGAGTGGCAGGTAAATTTCCTGCTCTGAGGTATTTTTTCATCATCATCCAGATAGAGCGGTTTCCCAATCGGTTTTTAGATTTATTGATAAAGAGGGGACCCTTTAGGATTTTGGCTGCCTGCTGATATTTTTGAATTGCTTGCAGAGCCGGCTCTCCCAGAGGAAGAAGACGTTCCTTTCTTCCTTTTCCCAGTACCCTCACGATACTGCTCGTCACATTCACGGCATCGACATTGAGTTGGCTCAATTCTGTTAATCGCATTCCAGTGGAATAGAATGTTTCCAAAATTGCTGCGTCTCTCAGGGCGATCCAAGGTGGAGCTTGTTTTTTCCGAGAAAGGCGCAAGGGTACTTCCAACAGATGTTCGACTTGAGCAGGTGTCATAAATACCGGCAGTTCTTTTACTAGTTTTGGCAAGGAAACTTGTGTCAGGACATTATTTTTTAATTTTTCATGTCGGATTAAATAATGAAAAAAACTGCGAAGGGCCGAAAACGTAAGGCGAATAGTCGAGCGTGCGGCATTTGCTTTCATCAGGCAAAAGAGGTAATTCCGAAAATCGTCAGCCGTAAAAAGATGCCAATCGGTGTCAGGATGAAGTTCCCGAAAGGTGAGTAGAGCGTGCCGATAATTTACAATGGTATGCGGAGAAGCATTTTTCTCCACTTGAAAAAAAAGAAGGAATTCTGAAATGAGGGGATCCTCAAATTCAGAGGCTGCTTGTTGTTCCATTTTGGGGAGGCAAGGAAGAGCCGTGTGGAAAAGAAGAGGATGTGCGGTGAAAACGGAGTACGGCCGCGCGGGTCTCAAGTCCATCGGGAGATTGAGCGATCACAGGAGCCTCGTAAGCTTCATCCGGAAAAATGAAATGAAAACGAAATGAGCCATCAGGATTTACTTTTACGGGCTTAGAATCAATGGTGACGGAAGAACCGGGGTCGGTGCTGCCGTAAAAGACGACTTCCGCGTTCACATGCATGAAAAAATCGTGCCCATTCTCTTCTGTGTTGGCGCTTTCCCAACTTGAAGTTTCTGAAGGTCCCCATTGAGAGAGGGTATCTCCTGTGGTCCAGCTTGAAGGGGCTTGCCAGTCTCCAAGAGCGGAGGCGTCAGAGGACTGAGGAACGGTAGTGGCCCAACTCGTCAATGTTGCTGTGGCCCAGCTCGAGAATGCTTCGGTATTCTGGTTGTTTTTCAAGCGTGTTTCCAAATACCGATGGATTTTTTCCTGCAATTGGGAGGGAGTGAGGGAATCCAGATCGTTCGAAACCAGAAAGGCTTTCTCTAAAAGGAATTCTAAGATAGTCTGTTCGTCGTTCGAGAGCTGGCTGAGGTCAGTAGAGGTAAATGGAACTAATTGTCCTTCTTTTTGAAGGCGTGCCAGGGTTTGAATCAGCTTTTCATCGGAGCGAGTGGCTTTGTGGATGCGTTCAAGAAGTTGACGAAAATTCAGGTGCAAAGGAATGGTTGCATAATCGAAGCTCTCAGAGGAGGAAAGCTGGTTGGGATGAGTGCGAACAGCAGTGGACTGAGCGATGCAATTCCATTGATCTCCACGATAGTATCCTAGCTCCACAAAGTAGCTGGAATTCGGTTGGGAGACGGGAATATACCAATTACGTGTTTCAAAGGGGACTTCAATTTCACTCTCGAAGGCATCTCCCTGAATACATCGCAGGAAGGTTTTTCCTCCCGGATGGCGGCCAATGTCGATATCCCAGTAAGTGAAAAGCCATTGCGGGGCCTGGGCGATGAGAAAAATGCTATTTGTGCCATACGAAATCGGCAACTCATTGGAGAGAGAGGGGAGGGAAAGGGTGCCGTTTTGAGAAAATTTACTCAATTCCACATTGGTTTCGGCTGGAATCAAAGGTTCGGAATGTACCTTGAATCCCGCTTTTTTTTCTCCACTTCCTCCGACCAATGCTTTTTTCATGACTCAGTGACCCTCCCTTTACGATATCAATCAGTGTGACGCGTGCACAATAACAAAGACTTCTTACCTTTAGCGTTTAATATCGCTGAATCCAGATGCAGGTAGGATCGGGGGTGCGGGTGAAAATCTCAAACAAATCCCCAGTTTCCAATCGCATTGCGGTACCTCCCTTTAACCTGCCGCAAGTACTTTGGTCACCGTTTTATTCCGGAATATAATCAAAAAACAGTTTTCTCACTCAGCTAATACCGATCTGAATTTGTAAAAATTATTATAGTTTTTCTTTTTTTAATATCACTTGTCGCTTCAAAAATAAATTAATTAAACGACCCTAATAGAACTCTGGAATCAAACCAGACGATTTTTTTACTACTTATAAAGTTTTTTCCATAAAATGGGTTGACTGTTTTTTTCTAGGAATTTTTGCCTCGTAGGCTCGATGGCCTCACAACACTTTCGAAAAATGCTGCCTTGCATTACCAGGGGAATACGTTATTAGCCTCGGACGCACAAATAACAACAGGAGGGAACATTGGATAAAAAATGATATCTTGTCAAAGAGATTTTGTAAGACCCTCTCAAAAAACTTTGAAAAGATGTTTGTGGCCAAACGGGCCTCCGGATATCGCTGTTTTTCAGGCGGGGAATACAGTTTGTCCGAATTTTTTATGGATTTTATTTTGTTATCTTTAGGTCAAGGAAAATATTAGGTACTAATTGCTAATGCTAATAATTCCACTATGGTTTGCAAATTTGTATCCGAAGGGGAATGCTCAAGTTTTGATTATTGAAACCCAGGCGCGCGTATGACACCGGCCTCGAGTTCCAATCGATGTTCTTGAAGGATATTGTCGGCAATTTCTCGGACCATTTCTTCTAGGAGCAAGCGGAGATGACTTCCCTGACGAAAATCGGAGGGAGCAATATTTTTTACTCGATCGGCATGCGCACAGAGTTGATAGCATTTTCGGAAACTCGCACGAGTCGCATCATTGGGATTATAGACAGCGATAGCTCGTCCGCCATTTTGACGCATTACCGTGAAGCAGGGAATATCGGTAGGACCATCTCCGACGTAAATCATGTGGGTAAAGGGAATGGGGCGTAGATCAGGTGGCATGTGATCATTAACGTCCTGAGCCATATCTAACATGCCTTTATTGATACGGAAAAGGTACTGAGTTTTGAGGGTGTGACTAATGACGCGTTTGGGAAAAACGATGTGACCAGAGGAGTCCTCGCCAAATTCACAGCCAAAGATGGCTCGCACATGGGGAGCCAATCGACTGCCTTCCAGGATCACTTTTAATCCGGAGGAAATGATATAATGTTCCACGGTAACCCCATAATGGGAATGTTCCGGAAGCAAAAGACCGGTTCGAAATTCATCAAACATCGCTGGCAGCCCGGGATAAAAATTCAATTTGGATCCCAAATTACGTAATTCCTGATTAGTAGGGCGGTCTAATTCAAGGGATTCCAATATGACCTTCATATAGGCGAGCTCATTGTCAAAATCCTCTTTCCGGACTAGATCATTACATTTCTTCCAAAAAGCCTGAGAATCGATTCCATAAGCGGGGAACAGAGCTTCATCCTGCATGTATGCGGGACTGAGTGTCTGGTCGTAATCGTAAATAATGGCGATGGTAGTTTGAGATGCAGACATTGGTGAGTTCGTAATGAGTGGTTCGTGGTTTGCAGAAGTGGGGAATTCTTGGGTCGCGACAATTGATGGCTTTGCCATACGAACCACCACCCCCACTATGAACTAACAAAGAAGTTCGCCGTAGTGATTTTGTGCGACAGCAAGGCATTTTTCCAAGATATTGGCTCCGGATTGGGCCTGAAGCGCTTCACGAGCCAGCTTGCTGCATATTTCCATGTTAAGACTTTGAACAGCCTTTTTGACACGAGGAACCAATGAAGGTCCCACACTCAGCTCGTCAATGCCCAAGCCTAAAAGGAGAGGAGTGAGGTGGATGTCTCCTGCCATTTCGCCACAGACACCCACCCAGATATTTTCGTTATGAGCTGCTTCAATGATCATTTGAATCAAACGAATGACGGCGGGATGTGTGGGTTCATACAAGTGAGCGATGTGTTCGTTGACTCGATCGACAGCAACAGTGTATTGAATTAAATCATTAGTACCGATGCTGAAAAAATCTACTTCTTTGGCTAAGATGTGAGCGGTTAATGCGGCGCTTGGGATTTCGATCATCGCGCCGACTTCTAAATTTTCATAAAAGGCGATTCCTTCTTTTCGTAATTCGGCTTTGGCTTCCTCTAGCAGGCTATTTGCCTGCTGCAATTCGGTGATTCCGGAAATCATCGGATACATCAGGCGAATGTTTCCTTCGACAGCGGCGCGCAAGAGAGCCCGGAGCTGAGTTTTAAAAAATTGTGGATGTTGCAGGCAAAAGCGGATGGCTCGGCAACCGAGGAAGGGATTGTTTTCTTCCTGTACATTGAGATTTGCTACGAATTTATCGCCTCCCGCATCCAAGCTACGAATGATGGCACTGTGGGGTTTCGCACGTTGAGCAACGAACCGGTAGTTTTCGTATTGTTCTTCTTCGGTAGGAGATTCCGGCCGATTCAGGAACAAAAATTCCGTACGGTATAGGCCCACTCCTTCCGCACCATTGTGATGCACTTCTTCCAGTTCTGCGGGCCACTCGATGTTCGCGGAAAGGATAATGTGTCGTCCATCGCTTGTGGCGGAAACGGTATCGCGGATCAGCTCCAAGCGTTCCGCGGCCGCTTCTTTTTGCTCTTCGATCTTTCCGTAACGATCAAGAGTTTCGCTGGTGGGATTCAGGATGAGAACTCCTGCATAGCCATCTAGCAAAACCATGTCATCCGCCCTAATCTCCGCATAAATATCCGTCAGGCCGACGATGGCGGGAATATCCAAGGAGCGGGCTATGATTGCCGTATGAGAAGTTTTGCTTCCCGCTTCAGTTGCAAATCCCAAAACAAATTCTCTGTTGAGGAGGGCGGTGTCTGCTGGCGAAAGATTGTGCGCAATAATGATGTGAGGTTCTTCCAGGGCATTCAGTCGATAGGGCTGTTTGCCGAGGAGGTGGCGCAGCACGCGCTTTCGAACGTCTTCGATGTCTACCACGCGCTCCCGGAGATAGGGATCGTCGATGGCTTGCAATGTCTTACAGTAATGCTCGGTGACTTCGTCAAAGACATGCTCGATATTTTTGAGGTCACTTTCCAGTTTTCGCAATACCTCGTCGATAAGAGTGCGATCCTCCACAACGAGAAGATGTGCGTCGAAGATGCTCGCATCTTTTGAACCGATGGCATTGGCGATCGTCTGTTGAATTTCCAGAAGCTCCGCTCGGGTGGCAATCAAAGCCGTCTCAAATTTTCCAATTTCTTGTGGAAGATCAGCTACCGTAATTTTATGGATGGGGATTTGCTCGGCTTCTTGCCAATAAAGAAGAGCCTTTCCATGAGAAATTCCTTCTGAAACGGGTATTCCTTGAAAGGACCGCTCTTCCGTGGTTTTCTTCTGGTTAACGGGACCCTGCATAACCTCCTACCGCCTAACAGTAAATGGTTGGATACGTCAAACGGTCATTCTTCCCCGAAACGACTTTCGATCAATTCTTGAAGTTCAGAGATAGCCTTTTCGGAATCTGCCCCTTCCGCGATTAACTTCAAAGTGGAGCCTTTTCCGGCGGCCAACATCATGAGGCCCATGATGGATTTCCCATTCACACGTTCCCCTTCCTTTTCCACCCAAAGTTCCGCTCGATACCTGTTAGCTACCTTAACGAACATTGCCGCAGGTCGCGCGTGAAGACCGTTCCGGTTTCGAATGACTATGTCCTTTTCCACACGAAGGGACGAAGTTTCGGTTTTTTTGCGTGAGAGCAAACCCATTACTTTGTTTTACGATGGCTCATCGTTTGGAGGAGCCGTTGGTTAAATTCCACTGCACTATTTTGGCCCATGCTTTTCAACTTCTGGTCGAGAGCGGCTACTTCCACGAGGCGTCCCAAGTCTCGCCCTACTCTGACGGGTAAGGTGACATGGGGGACTTTGATCCCGAGGATATCATAAAAATGCGTATCGAGACCGATTCTATCCACGTCTTCCAGTTCCTGCCAATCTTTTAGTGTGACTACTAAATCGAGTTTTTTTTCCGGGCGGACGCTTCCGATTCCGAAGATCGAGGCGACATTAATGATTCCGATACCACGAACTTCCATGTGGAAACGCGAGATTTCAGAGGCCATTCCCACCAGTTCGCGACCTTCTACGAAGCGGACACGAGTAATATCATCGCTTACAAGGCTATATCCTCTTTCAATCAGACCTAATACGCATTCGCTTTTTCCGATGCCACTGGCGCCCCGGATGAGAATACCTACGCCCAGGACATCCACCATACTGCCATATTCAGTGGCCGAAGGGGCGAATTCGAATTCCAGAGCAATGGTGGCTGCATTAATAAATTTCATCGTAATCATGTTTGTCTGAAATACGGGAGTTTCATTACGAGCTGCCTCATCAAGCAGAGGGGCGGGAATGGGAAAACCTCTTGCTACGACCAAACAAGGGATATTGTGCGAAAAGAGGGCATCTGCCCTTTTGGCGAGTAGTTTCGCATTCAGACTGCGGAGATAGCTTTGTTCCGCCGCTCCGATTACCTGGATGCGCTTTGCGGCGAAATAGCTATAAAATCCGCTTAAAGCTAACCCCGGTCGATTGATGGTGGGTTCCATCACGCGACGCTGCATGCCCTTGGATGCCCCTTCCAGGCGCAAGCCTAATCGGTCTGAGTGTTTGGCATAAAAATGCCCCACTGTGATAAAATGAGACTTAGTTTGTTGGGCCATGACTCATATCACATGGTAAATGTTTCGCCGAGGTAAAGTTTTCGGCTAATGGGATCATTGAGAAGAAAGTCCTTATTGCCCTCGCTTTCCACACGGCCTTCAAAGATTAAATAGGCGCGGTCTACGATATTAAGAGTTTCGCGCACGTTATGGTCTGTAATTAAGATCGCCAAACCAGAGTTGCGTAAGTCGGTAATAATCTGCTGAACATCATAGACAGCAATCGGATCTACGCCACTAAACGGTTCATCCAACATGAGGAGTGTGGGATTGGTGACGAGTGATCGGGCTATGGTAAGACGTCGCTTTTCTCCACCGCTCAGAGTGAGAGCGTGGTTCTTAGCAATATGCTCGATACCAAATTGGGTCAGAAGTTGTTCGCATCGATGTTTCCGCTCTTGCTTGCTGAGTGGGGTCGTTTCCAGAATCGCCAGGATATTTTCCTCCACCGTAAGCTTGCGGAAAATACTTTCTTCTTGGGGTAAATATCCCATGCCATGTCGAGCACGCTTGTACATAGGCATACCCGTCACGTCTTGGCTGGAAAAGAATACCTTGCCGCCATTCGGGCGTACCAGGCCCACGATCATATAAAAGGTGGTGGTTTTTCCAGCACCGTTGGGACCTAGCAAACCGACGATTTCTCCTTTGCGAACATTGATGTCCACACCGTTGACAACGGTTCTTCCTCCGTAAGATTTTAGTAGTTTCTCGGTACGGAGGAGTGAGGACTGGAGGGAGGGATTGGGCGGGGGAGCGCTCATTCGGCAGGAGAGATATTTTTTTGCGTATCGACAATCACTGTCTTGCTATGGCCTATGGTCGTACTTTGTCCGTCTTTATTCAGGGTCATTCGAGTATGTTTATCGATGGCAATGTGATTATTAATTCCTTGTTGCAGTTGAGGCCACTCAGTGAGAAGCACATCGCCAGTTACGGGGTCATAATTTGCCCTGCCCGCCCGTCCGATGGAGCGGGTGACATTTCCATCGGTATCCACATTTTCTTGAGTAATCACGACATCCCCGATGGCTTCGCCGTGTTGCAAGCCTCGCCGATCCTTTCTTAAGGTAATGATGAGGTGATTGCAGAAGAGGTTAAACTGATCATTCTTGACTGTTACGTGACCGAAAAATTCCCCGATATTTGTGTTGTTGTTAAAAGTTGCCTCATCTTCAGCGGTGACTTCGGTCTTAGAGGGGCCTTTTTTCGGTTTTTCAGTGGTATTCTCGTTACTATTATCAAAGGAATTCAATGAAGGGAAAAAAGATGAAGGTGACGACTGTGCGTGGGTAAGACATACGGGCAGCAGTGTGGAAAGCAGGGTGAAAAATAATAGAGCCAAGCGACGAGCAATCATTTGGGAGAAGATTTGGAATTGGGAGAATGGGAGTTACCCAGATCGAAATTTAAAATGGTCATTTTGATTCTGCCTTTGAAACGGGCAAGGCGGTCGTTTGTTTGAAGTACGATAGAGCGGGCGGAAATATCCATGTCCTGACGTTTGATGGTAGCACCATTGTCACCGGAAAGAATATTGGTCGGGAGGTCAAAAACGGCCTGAGGCATTTCAATCAGCATAGGGTTATTATTTTCCTCAAAAAAACTGAGTTTAAGATCCTTAAGTGCCACGTGATCCTCATCCGTTTTGCGAGCGAGACGAGCGTCAAGTTGCATCTCCAGGAAGCCTTTTTCATTATAATAAGGGATCCGAATTCCCAAAATATCTTCGTTGATAGGCACCGGAATATCGAGCTTTCGATTTTCTCCAAAGCTCGTTTCGGCAAGGAGAAATATCGAAAATAATATATAAGATATTCTAAACAATTGCATTGCGGATAGCCTGTAAAGTATGGAGGAGCGGAGCCAATTGAGAAAGCGGGATTTGGTTTGGACCATCGGAAAAAGCTTTTTTCGGATGAGGATGAGTTTCTAAAAAAACGCCATCGCACCCGGCGGCTACCGCCGCACGTGCCAGTACGGGCGCCAAGACAGAGTCTCCCGAAGTACTGGTCCCGGCTCCGCCGGGACGCTGTACGGAATGGGTGGCATCAAAAACAACTTGGTAGTTCAATTTTTGCATCCAGAAGATCGAGCGCATGTCCGCCACTAAATTATTATATCCAAAAGTCGTGCCCCTTTCTGTAAAAAAATAACTTTTGCATCCGCCTTGCTCCAATTTGCGGGCAATATTTTCGACTTCCCACGGAGCGAGAAATTGACCTTTTTTCACATTCACCACTCGCCCCGTGGAAGCGGCGGCGAGAATGAGGTCGGTTTGACGACATAAGAAAGCGGGGATCTGGAGAAGATCAATATAGGCGGCGGCGGCTTCTGCTTCAGCTGGAGAATGGACATCTGTCGTAACAGGAACCCCGATCATTTGTCCTATTTCTTGCAAGAGTTTGCACCCATCCTCTAGGCCGAGGCCTCGAAAGGACTGGAGGGAGGAACGATTTGCCTTGTCGTACGAAGCCTTAAAAATCCACGAAACGCCTTCTCCGTCGCAAATTTCGCGGATCCTCCGGGCCGTGCGAATAAGAAAAGGACGGGATTCAATGACGCAGGGGCCTAGGATGAAGAGCAATTGCTTTCCTCCTAGTACTACCCTTTTTCCAATGGAGAGGGGAGCTCTCTTCATGGCTGATTTAAAAGAGAAAAGATCAGGACGTTTTGATCACGGACTACGAGAAGGCACGCCTTGGGCCGGTGAGCCCAGTCGTCAGAGGGACTGATTTTTCCTTGCTTACTCAATAATATGCGCATCTGACTGAAGCGATATGGCGGTTCTCATTTTAAAGGAATTCCGCTATATAGCTGTAAAAGGGGAAGAGAGGGATTTCAAGAGCCGAGACGATTTTTCGCGGAGGAAGATTTAATCCGTTCGATATGGGCTCCCAGAGAGTTTAACTTTTCGTCAATACTCTCGTAACCACGATCGATATGGTAGACGCGATTGATTTCGGTAATTCCGTCCGCTTGCAGTCCGGCAAGGACCAGTGCGGCAGAGGCTCGTAAATCACTTGCCATAACGGGAGCTGCTCCGAGCGAAGATACGCCTCGAATGGAGGCGGTAGCTCCCTCTAGTTCAATGTCCGCTCCCATCCGCTTGAGCTCTGCGAGATGCATGAATCGTTGTGGGAAAATATTGTCTGTGATCTTACTCAAACCTTCGGTGGTACTGAGGAGAGCACACATTTGAGCTTGCATGTCGGTAGGAAATCCCGGATGGGGTTGGGTATGGATCATAATGGGCCGTCGCCGACCATTGTTATTCACTGTGATGGCATCCGCAGTGATGTCTATCCGAAAACCCGCTTCCTTTAACGCAGCGGTAACACTTTGCAAATGTTCCGGTAGGGTTTGGCGGATGGTAATCCCTTGTCCAAAGATGGCGGCTGCCACCAAAAAGGTGCCTGCTTCGATTCTGTCTGGAATTACTTCGTGCTCAGCCCCTTGCAATTCTTTTACTCCTTCAATCACAATCCTAGCAGTTCCGGCACCTTCGATTCGAGCTCCCATTTTTATGAGGAAATTTGCCAGGTCCAGTACTTCCGGTTCTTCGGCAGCTCCGTCAATTACTGTGATACCATCAGCTAAGACGGCAGCCATCATAATGTTATCCGTACCGAGTACGGTAGTGCCCTGTTTTCCTCGAAGGCAGATGGTGGATCCTTTTAGGTGAGGTGCCAGGGCTTTAATATTGCCTTCTTGGACTCGGATAGTGGCTCCCAAAGCTTCAAAGCCTCTGAGGTGAAGATCAATGGGGCGGTCTCCAATGACACATCCTCCAGGCAAAGAGACTGTGGCTTCGCCTTGCCTGCCCAGCAGCGGACCTAAAATACATACGGAAGCTCTCATCTTCCGGACGATATCGTAAGGGGTTTCGGAACGTATGTTTTCAGCGCGGATCCGGACAGTGCCGCTGGCTCTTTCCACTTCGCAACCCAATGTGCTCAAAATGGTGAGCATGTAATGGATATCACTCAGATCTGGCACCCGGTGAATGGTGCACATCCCTCGAGTGAGAAGTGTTGCTGCCAGTATGGGCAGAGAGGAATTTTTGGAACCGCTAATTTTTACCGTTCCTTGAAGCGGTTTCCGACCATGTATCAGCATTTTCTCCATAGGAATTCTATTTTTTTGCGGTAATAAATCTTGGGAGGTTTTGATAATCCTTAATAAGGCAAACTTCGCTAAATCTATTTTGCTTTAGTAAGGTTACTAAGTCTTCCCCTTGATTGTATCCTATTTCCAGCCAAATTCGTCCTTCCGGAGAGAGATGGTGGGAAGCGGAAGCTATAAAGCGTCGAAAAAGCTCCAGTCCGTCCGGGCCTCCATCAAGGGCTTGTATGGGATCGTGTTGCACTTCGGGAGAAAGATCCTCGATATCCTTACTGGGAATATAGGGAAGGTTCGCCACAATGGCTTGGTAAGGAGTACCGGAAGAGGGGAAAAGGTCTGCCTGTTGCAAGCGGATTCTGTCTTTAACATTATGTTTTGTAACGTTTTCCAAAGCTAATGTGAGCGCATGCGAACAAAGGTCAGTAGCATCCACAGAGGATTGAGGCAGTTCGAGAGCCAGGGTAGTAGCGATCACCCCGGAGCCGGTTCCAATATCTAACACGGAGACAGGTTGATCGGAGGGAAGGCCGGCGAGTGCCAATTCCAAAAGTTGCTCTGTTTCCGGTCGAGGAATCAGAGCGCGGGAATCGCATAAAAATTGGCGTCCATAAAATTCCGCGGTGCCTAAGAGATGCTGGAGAGGGATGCGGTTGCCTCGCTGGCGAACCAATTCTCGTAAGGGGAGGAGTTCAGCTTCGTTCAGGGGACGGTCAAATTCCAGGTAAAGATCGAGTCTTCTTTTGCTTAGCGCATAAGCAAGAAGATGTTCTGCATTTAGGCGAGAGTTTTCGACTCCGCGTTCGGCCAAATAATCGGTGGCGGAGGTGAGGACTTCCAAAAGAATCATTAAATCGGGGGGGTTCTACTCTAAGGTAGCACTCCGCAGCCTTTCCTCAAGGTCATGTGTTTGGAGAACTTCGATCAATTCCTGGATGTTCCCTTCCATAAAGCGGTCGAGGCTATACAGCGTAAGGCCGATACGATGATCGGTGACACGATTTTGAGGAAAGTTGTAAGTTCGAATTTTTTCCTCCCGTCCTCCGCTGCCAATGAGACTTTTTCTGTGGGCGGAGTATTTTTCTTCCTCTTCTCGACGTTTTTCCTCCAAAAGACGCGTTCGAAGGATTTGCAAAGCACGTTCTTTATTCTGTTGCTGACTCCGTCCATCCTGACAACGGACGATTTTACCGGTGGGCAAATGGAGCACTTGTACGGCGGAATCAGTGGTATTGACACCTTGGCCGCCCGGGCCTCCTGCCCGGCAAACTTCAATGCGGAGGTCTTGTGGACGGATCTCGATATCTACCTCCTGGGCTTCTGGCAGGACGGCTACAGTGGCCGTCGATGTGTGAATACGGCCTTGAGCTTCCGTGGCGGGTACCCGTTGGACTCTATGTACTCCGCTTTCATAGCGGAGGCGACGAAAGACCTCGTCACCTGATACCTTAAAAACAGCTTCCTTGATGCCTCCTAATTCGCTTTCGCTAATATCCATGGGTTCCACCTTCAAACCATTGGCTTCCGCATAACGGCAGTACATGCGATAAAGATTGGCGGCGAAAAGGGCTGCTTCCAGACCGCCGGTTCCGGCGCGGATTTCCACAATGGCATCACGGTCTTCTCCCGGGGTAGGGGGCAGAAGATCGAGCCGAATTTCACGCTCAAGACGTTGAATTTCAGTTTCCAATGCAGGGATTTCTGCGAACGCTAACTCTGCCATTTCGGGATCAGATCCATTAGCAAGTTCGCGATTTTCACTCAGATGCTTACGGGTGCTTAAGAGAGATTGCCAAGTATCCACTAAGCGTTTGATGCGAGCATGTTCGCGCAAGACTTCTCGAGCATGGGCTGCATTTTCAAATAGCCCTTCTCTTCCCACTTCCTTCTCTAGTTCGGCGAGGCGGGAGGTCTTTTTTTCAATGAGTGGATAGAGATCCATGAGTCAGAGTAGGTTTCCTGCTATAAATAAATCATCATCCGAGAAGGGCAGGAATCCCCCCCAAGGATGGTAAAAACTGCCAAAAACGACGCTAGTACCACTAGTGTTTTACCGGAGTGAAAATCACCCTTTTATTAACTGCCGTTACGCATTTTTAGGAGCTCTGGGAGCAAAAAAACCATTTTAGCCCACAAGGTTTCCCTTTTTTGCGTCACATCACTTATTAAAAAGCAACGAAAAATTATGCTAAAGTTTTTTCAGCTTGACAGCACGAGTTGCACGAACGCTTCCATAACGACGGGCAAATTTTTCAACTCGGCCCGCGGTATCTACAAATTTTTGTTCACCAGTAAAAAAGGGGTGACAGGCAGCACAAATGCCGATTTTGATGTTTCTTCGTGTCGAGCGGGTTCGATAAGCTGCCCCACAAGCGCAGGAAATCTGAGTTTCTTCGTATTCGGGATGAATCGCGTTCTTCATAAACAAGAACGGAACATACTAAATTGGTCGGTAAGCAGCGTCAAAGGAATTCCGCTATATCACTTGTTATACAATCTATTTAAGATAATTAGACTTTTAATTTAAAAAAATGTATTCGTGGGTCTTGGAATGTCGGTAATATCGTGAGGAAATTTCAATAAAATTTTTCCCGAGCGTTTTTCTTGTTGAGCATGGGAAATAGCCAATTGGAAATCCTGGATGGGATAGGTTTTTTCCACTGGCAAATGCAAGGATCCGTTCTCAACCCATTGAACCAGTTGATGAATCACAGCTTGCCGTTCATCCACCGTGAACGAATTCCAATGGGAGGTTCTCCAGAAGCCTTTGAATACAATATTCTTATAAATAAGAAGGGTCTCTGGGATGGTAAGGGGTTGGCGAGATATGGCTCCATATGTCAGATGAATTCCTCCGGGTGCCAGAGTGTTTGCCAAAGCAAGGCCACTTGCACCGCCGACAGCATTGAGTGCGAGACGGGGAAGCGCGGATTCATAGAAATTTTTTATGGTTGCTTCGAGATCTTCTTCAATGATCACAGTATCCGCGCCTAACTCCAAAAGTTCTTCTCGTAAGTCTGCTCTGCGGACCACATTGAGTGTTTTCAAACGCAAACACCGTGCGATCTGAATGACGCACCTGCCCACTGCGGAATTTGCTGCATTTTGAACCACCCAACTCCCGGTCGGAAGGGAAAGAATGCTGGTCAGCATCCAGTAGGCGGTGAGGGGGGCCACAGTGATCTGAGCAGCTTGAAAAATATCGAGTTCCCGAGGGAGTAAAATGCAGTCATCCGCTTCCGCCAGCCTGGCTTCCGTCCACATTCCGGATGTCCCGGGGAGCACTAGATCACCAGCCTGTAAAGAGTGGACTCCTTCTCCGCAACGAACAATTCTCCCTACGCCTTCATTTCCTACGACCGCAGGGAGTTCCGGCAGGAGTCCATACTTTCCTTTGATGAGAAGGAGATCAGCGGGATGAATCGGAGAGGCCTCCATCCGGAGGAGGATTTGCCCCTTGCCAGGCTCGGGCAATTCCACGGTTTTTAAATGCAAGGATGTTTCGGTTGGCCCAAAGGATTGCAATTGAAGCGTGCGGGCAAACATAAAGAGTATGCTTGAGAATTATGTTTTGAGTTCGAGTTAGATTCAACACATTCCTAGTGAGTGCCCGTTATTTCGAAATTAGAAGAAATTCGGCTCATTCAGTTTCGCTGCTTCGAGTCGTTGGTTTTCCGTCCTGTTGCCGGATGTAACTTGATTGTTGGCCCTAACGCCCAGGGGAAAACGAGTCTCTTGGAAGCCATTTGTGTGCTTCTTCGGTTACAGTCCCCTCGAACCAATATGCTCGGTACCATGATTCGGCACGGCCAGACTGGGTTTGGTTTGGAAGGGTTTTGTTGCGGGTATCATCTCCAGGTTCGACAGGAAACGGGGCATCGTACGTTCCAATTGGATTCCATAGAGCAGAAGTTCGCTCGGGAATATCTTTCGGTAGCCCGAGTGGCTTGGTTTGCAAATTCAGATGGAGAGCTCATACGGGGAGGAGGAGGAATGAGGAGACGGTATCTCGATTTTCTGGGAACGCAGACAGATCCGGATTATCTGCCCTATTTACGTGCCTATGAACGGGCATGGAAATCTCGCAATCTGCTGCTCAAGGGCGGAGCTAGTCGCAATGAAGTGCACGCATTTGACGAACCCCTTGCCATTGCTGGCGAAGCCCTCGCGGCTCGTCGTCTGTCACTCGTATGTGAATTGACTCCTTTGTTTCTTCAGGCGGCAAGTGAGATTTCCGGGAGTGACGAAGTCTTGAGTCTTCATTATGAACCAGGTTTCCAAACGGACTTGCGTAAAGAACTTTTGGAGAATGAAACGGAGGAACGGCGTCTTCGTTATACTGTAGTAGGCATCCACCGCGATGAGCTCCGGCTTTCCCTGGATGGAGGACGCCCTGTAGCTGTGTTTGCCTCTGAGGGGCAACAGCGAACCATTGTGCTTGCGCTGAAGCTCGCGCAAGCCCGTCTGCTGGCGACCAGAACGGGTTGTGCCCCCATTCTTTTAATGGACGATATTTTTGGAGAATTAGACGTTGGTCGACGTGAGCGTTTGCTGTCCCATCTCCCCAGTGAGGCTCAAAAAATCATTACGACCACTTCCATAGAAGGAATTTTCGGAGATATTTCCCATGCGTCCTGTTTTCGAATCGAACAAGGCCAATTTACCGAGAACTAATCACTGACGTGACGCACTTTGAGGAGCTCTGAGAGCAAAAAACCATTTTCACCCACAAGGTTTCTCTTTTTTTGCGTCACATCACCTAATCACCGCGAACCGCGAATTTTTTTATGACAGAGGAGACTTTATCCATGCTCACATTAAATCTGGTACCGGGTCTCGGACCCGTCCGGATTTCTCGGCTTTTAAAAGCGTTTGGATCTGCTTCCGAGATACTGAGGGCAGCGCCGCTTGCCCTCAGTAGGGTAGAAGGAATGGGTAGCCCACTTTGTGAAGCACTTTTTCATGCGCGTAAAACCTCCCATCCCGAAGCGGAATGTGAGCGGGCCCGCACATTCGGAGCAAAGATATTGAGTCTTACCGATTCGGAATATCCGGCCCTTCTTTTACAAATGACAGCGCCTCCTCCGATTCTCTATATTTGGGGAAACTTACAAGATCGAGACCGGCATGCCATCGCGATGGTGGGAGCCCGTAGCCCCACTCCCTATGGAGCGGAATGTGCAAAAAAACTCTCCTTCCAATTGGCTTACTCCGGAGTGACCATTGTCAGCGGCCTTGCCCGAGGCATAGATTCTTTTGCACATCAGGGAGCCCTCGCGGCTCAGGGACGGACTATAGCTGTTTTGGGCAGCGGCCTGTGCAGAATCTATCCTTCGGAGAACAACCACCTCGCGGAACGTATTGCTTCCTCTTTTGGCGCAGTCCTCTCCGAATTGCCCATGCTCACTGTGGCCAACCGGCAAACATTTCCCGCAAGAAACCGAATCATCAGCGGGCTCTCCCTCGGCACTCTCGTGGTAGAAGCCGGAATCAAAAGCGGAGCGCTCATCACAGCCCATGCCGCCGTGGAGCAGGGACGTTCCGTATATGCTATCCCAGGAAGAATTGACCGTCCGCAAAGCGCTGGTTCCAATGCATTGATTCAACAGGGTGCGAAACTCGTCGGCTGCGCTCAGGATATTCTGGACGACTTTTCACTTCTCTTTCGGGAGCCTCCCTCACTGCCTCAGCCCGCTGAACCGCCAGGTCTCTCCACCGAACAAAGAAAAATTTTTTCTCTCCTCGGATCAGAAGCTTTGCATTTGGATGTACTCGCCTCTCAAGCAAAGCTCTCTGTCGCAGCAGCTTCTTCAGTATTATTGAGTATGGAACTGGAAGGAGTAGTGAAGCAGTTGCCGGGACGGCGCTTCATCAGGATTCTGCGCCATAGCGAAGTCCGTATCAAATGAGTTTGAAATCACCGTTATTTTTGCTCCCAGAGCTCCTCAAAGTGCGTAACGTCAGTGATGATACCTGAATAGGTGCTTTCCTTTGACAACGTTTTATTCCCCTCTTTTTTGAATTCTCAGCAAACCGGTACGAGCGATTTTGAGGTGTGGTACGAATTGTAGGTTGCCAACCACATCGGGTTTCATTAAAAACCTCGCCCCAAATAAATATACAGATATCCAAGAAAAATTGTAGCCAACTACAAGCAAAAAGCGAATACGTACCTATGTTATGACAACCGTATTATAGCGAAGCCCGTATCCAATGAGTTCGAAATCACCGTTATTTTTGCTCCCAGCTTTGTTAAAAAATAGAGTCCCTATCTTCAGATATGAACTCTGCTTTACGCCTTGCTGGAATCAGAAATCCCAGGAAAATACATGCTCATTTGATACGGGTTTCGCTATAGAGCAATTTGGGATACGCTGACACTACATATCAAATGGGAAAAAGCCTTGTCATTGCAGAAAAACCTAGCGTTGCGACCGATCTGGCGCGCTCTCTCGGTAAACTTTCCAAAAAAGACGATTATTTTGAGAACGATCAATTCGTCATCACGTCGGCCATTGGACATCTGGTCGAACTATGTTTGCCGAATGAACTGGATAAGAAGCGAGGAAAATGGAGCTTCGCAAATTTGCCTATCATCCCTTCTCATTTTGAACTGAAACCTATCGAGAAAACCGTCACGCGTTTTCAACTGATCCGTAAACTTCTCAAACGAGCGGATATAGAAGAAGTGATCAATGCCTGTGATGCGGGGCGTGAAGGGGAGCTGATCTTTCGGTATATCATGCAACTTACGGGAAGCAAGAAACCGACGCGCAGACTTTGGCTTCAATCGATGACTGCGGACGCTATTCGTCAGGGATTTCACAATTTACGAAAAGAAAAGGACATGGTGCCTCTCGGTGATGCGGCAGTATGTCGTTCCGAAAGTGATTGGCTGGTGGGCATCAATGGAACACGAGCCATGACAGCCTTTAATTCCAAGCTGGGGGGATTTCAACTGACCCCTGTGGGGCGTGTCCAAACTCCCACCCTTGCTATTTTAGTCGAACGAGAGGAAAAAATCCGTTCTTTCAAACCTCGGACATACTTTGAAGTTCATAGTGAATTCACCTCTGAGCAAGGAGCATATCAAGGACGTTGGATCGCTCCATCCTTTAAAAAAGGCAGCGATGAAGATGCTCGTGCGGAGAGAATTTGGGAAAAAGAAAAAGCGGATGCCATCCGTTTGAAATGCCAGAGTAAAAAAGGAATTGTGAGTGAGGAAAAAAAGCCCTCTTCCCAAACGCCCCCTCTCCTATACGACCTGACCTCATTGCAAAGAGAAGCAAATTCTCG
>JAHFTB010000047.1 GCA_023269545.1 Verrucomicrobiota bacterium
GGTTTCCCTGCTTTTACAAGCTCCACCGCTAGTATTTTGTACTCTTTGCTATATTTCTGCCTTTTTCCCATTTTGGACCTTTTCTCTTATTTTATTGGTCCATCATTTTGACACACCTCACGCTTTAAATTCTGGATTGGTTGCTCCCAATGCTATTTTCCATTCCGATAGAGGCTCTCAGTATTCATCCATTTCTACCCGCCGCTTGATCCATCAACGCGGTTTGCGTCAAAGTATAAAACTTTCTGCCCTTCTCCTCTCCACTTTTTCGGGGGAAGTCCACTCTTACTTCTACGTCGCAAAGCAGATGATCTGGCTAAGGATGTATTTATGTGACATTTTTCTCCGGAAGATCAGAGGGCGGTGTATTGAGCCCCTTCAGTGTCTCAGTAGAAAATAGATCAGTCCCACTGTTAGGGCCAACGAAGCAAACTGCAAACTGATCAGCCACTTGATCAAGTCAGTTTTCAGGTCACCTTTTAGCTCAGCCAATTCGGCCCTCAAAAAATCTTTGGTCACCAAATCGCTCTTTTCAACGATTTCAACTCGCTCCTCAGCAACGCCTTCTGCTTGGGCTTTCTGTAAAGCCATTGGTCTTTAAACGCCTGGAAATTCCCAATGTACTGATGCTCATAGGTATAATTTATTTTGGAATGGTACGAAAATCAACATTTGTCGCGCTGAGAGGCGCAATCATAGAAACAGCCGAAACAGCACAAACATCCTTCAAATAAGCCGCATAATGCTTTTCCGTTGTAGAGATAGTTGCGTGCCCCAGGAACTCTTTCGCTGCATAAAGTCCATGTTCTGCGGCAATCCGAGCCCCGGCATATTTTCGCAGCTCGTGTAACGATTTTGACCGACCCGGTAGGTAACGACGAATAAAAGCTGATGCTGTGCGATAGATCGCATTCTGACGAGTAGTGGGAGATTTTCCCTCTGCGACGAGATAACAAGGTTTTCCGATCTTGGTACAAAATTCATCGATCAGTTCTTGAGAAAGTTCCATCCACCTATTGACACCTGCTTTTGTGTGGAATGGCTGTTGAGGACGATCAATGATTGCCAATACCCACTTTCCTCGCCGTTCTTCAATCCAGTCTCCTCGAATAGCAACTATTTCCTTATCCCGTAATCCCAGACGTGCAGCCAAAAGATAAACACGAAAAGTATCCGGATCTGTTTGCCGAATTTGCTGAGCCTCCCATTCCAATTTACCTGCTACTTCTGCACCGAATTCTTTAAACGTTTGATCTGAAAGTCTTTTACGTAGTTTTGGAGCGCTAGAAAATTCCTTGAGATCAGGCAGGTTCCACTTGCGACGATAGATTCCCATGGCACGAGTGCTGAAAACTGCCTGCGCTTGATTTAAACGGCTGGCAGTTGTCGTTCTATTTTCAGCGGCAGTGACTTTCCAATAGGAGGCAATCAAGTCCGAATTGAGCAACGTGAGCGGAGTTTCCTTCGCTTTTTCTTTGTCGCAATACCTAGCAAGGGTAATGACACGGAGTAATGTATTTATTGACCCCGTAACAGTTATTGGTTGCAATTCAAGTTCGGCTGTTGCCTTTCGGTATTCGTCGATAATTTCGCCGACTGTGAGTGCCATGGATCTTGCCTTCATTGCTTCCATGGCAGACCAATCATTCGATTGCAGCTTTTCTAGATACAGCTTGGCATTTTTGATTGCAATCTGCGGTACCGATGTGCCCAAAACCTTCACAGCTCCGTGCGGATTCATGTCTCGATGCTTTACTCGTATCGCCCATTTCCCGCCCGCAACGCGAAAGAGTCTATAATTTTTCCCAAGTACGGTTATCGCGATGCGGTCAGATGTAAGAGGCGTCATACCAGTAACATACCACTTCTCATACTACTTGCACTGTTTACAAGTGCTTATTTCTGCATATTTGTGTTCGGTACAAAGACTTACCAGAAATGCTTGCAGAATATGATAAACAGAGTATTTAGAGGCTATTTTCTCTGTAAAACAGGGACTACGCTGAGAAGGGCTCGAACCTTCAACCAATTGATTAAGAGTCAATAGATATACTCTGTAGAAATTGTATCGTAGCCCGCTGTAGCCTATTTTAATAGCGTAGACCGTTTAATTTTCACAAGAAAAGGCAATAAAAACTGATATATCCATTGATCAATACTCGACCACTGTTTTATCCACTGGTTCAGATCCATATCATTCAAAACCTTGCGACATGCATCGTCAGATAAGAATAATGACGGACCGAATACTACGGATGAGACAAGAAGTGCAGCAAATGTTGATTTTTGTACCATTCCCAAATAAATTATACCTATGAGCATCAGTACATTGGGAATTTCCAGGCGTTTGCAAGCCAACGGTTTTACGGAATCCCAAGCAGAAGGCGTTGCTGAGGAGCTGGTTGACATCGTTGAAAACAGCGATCTGGTTACCAAAGATTTTTTATCAGCAAATTCGGCAGGTTTGGAAACGAGATTGATGGCCAAAATCAGTGACGTAAGGACTGAAATGGGAGAGCTGCGGGGAGAGTTGAGAGCCGAAATGGCGGGGCTGGAAACGAAATTGACAGCCAAAATTGGAGACTTGAAAGCCGAACTGATAGCCAAAATTGGGGATCAAAAATCTGAACTGATAGCAAAAATTGGAGACTCGAAAAACGATACCATCAAGTGGCTGATTAGCTTGCAGTTTGGTTCGCTCGCCCTGACAGTCGGATTGATTTACTTTTTACTGAATTATTTTCTATTGAAACGCTGAGAGGGTTCAATACGATCTCTGATTCTGCTTCAAATCCGAGGATTGGATGACAAAAAGTAATCTATCCCGATTTGGAATTTTTGAAGTATTCGCTTTTTCATTTTGGATTATCGGCCTGGAGCTCGCTTTTCGCCACCCCTTTGGGCTCGATTCATCTCATGAAGGGCGTTGGGATTTCCTGCGTTAATGATGATATGCCTATCCTGGAAATTCCACTTCTTCCCCATTACATTTTGCAAGCAGGGAAGTCTCTTTTTGTTTTAACTTTATCATCTTGAACTATAATGTATTACTCGAGAAACTTCGCTGCTTTTTTGCCCTTATCATGAATTTTTCGGGCTAAGGAACAAGCAATAGGGAGAGAGCGCTAATCGCGCCGACTCACGGCTAATCGAGGCGAATCACGTCAAATTAGGCATCGTTATGCATGCTGTCTATCCGTTGGTGTCGCCAAATACCACCATTGACATCTTCCGTGATCCCAGGGTACATTCCTTTGGGGATTGAAATACCTCTTGTAGGGTTTCATCCATGGCCAAAGGTTCCACCCTGGTGATAAGAACCCTCGGGTTCTCTCGAAAGAGTAGCCGGGGTGGTCATTTTTGGGGGGCTTCTAGTAGTAAAGTAAAGGTGCTTCGGATGGCTGACTTTATGGAATCCAGTGGACGCATCTCTCCCACGAGGGATTTATAAACTGCCCAAGTACAGTAATCTGCTACTTGAAGATCAAAATTTGATTTAGCAAAGTGGTAAATAACTCTATATCTTGCTTGAGATGGGAGCATCCGAGAAAGAGTCTGTTTCACAGCTTTTTGGATGACAGCCCGCTTCTTACCGGTATGGAGAGCTGCCAAAAAAACCAAGACTTCATGATATTCAGAAAAGTTGCATTTTTGTAATATAGTACGCAGGAGATAACCCAGTAAATCTGGATAGAAGCGTTCTTAAAGCTCGAAAATCTGAGGGAGTTTTTTGCTTTTCGACAACAACCGAATCGATCGTGACGCCCTGAAGATGAAGTTGAATAATTCCGAATACCCGATCTCTGACGGACTGCCGATCTTCTGTGGCATGAAAAGACTCCATACGCACCCCTCTTCTGCCAAATCATATCGTAAATTATGAAGGGCTTTGAATGCCTCAAATGGTCGCTCTTTGGTTATGCTAGTCAGTAAAAAATATTTTGTCCCCTTGTCCGAAAAATCAAAGTTCCCAGATTCATCAAAGAATATATAGAGAAATTTGTTGCTCATCCGTTGGCGGTGGAGCGCATTATTTTGAATACCAAACACTTGGTCTCGTCCACTCAATATGGGATCTTTTATTTTATCCCTTGTTCTACTTTCGGCTGGTTGAATGTTTTCTGACATACAACCCCTCATGCCACGCATCTAAGAGGCAAGCAATAGGAAGAGCGTCCGACTCGGTCCGAATGAGGCATCGTTATGGAAAGGAGCTTACAGATAAAAATATATAAGAAAAATGATTGAAAATGTTATATATTTTTTCTAGAAGTCATTTATGAGCACCATCTCCAAGAGAAAAAAAGGGAAAAGCGTCTGCATTTATCTTGACAGTCCTCTCTATTCGTACTTTGCAAGAGAAGCTAAAGCCAAAAAATCCACTGTTCCCAAGATCATCAAAGAGCGTTTAGCCGTCCAACCACTGACCGTTTTTGATCAAATTTCCGATCTTCTCAGCGATCTCGGTACAGGAAGTAATCTTGGAGATCTCAGTACAAATCCAAAGTATATGGAAGGATTTGGCCAAGATATTCAACCCATCAAGCAACGTAAATGAATACTGTTATTGCCGATACGGGCCCGCTCGTCGCCTTGTGGGATCCTTCCGATCAGCATCATAACTGGGCATTTGAATCCAGTAAGACATTGGTTGGACCGCTCCACATCTGCGAAGCTGTATTGACTGAGGCATTTTTCCTTTTGGCGTGTGTTCCTAGAGGCCGCGAAAAACTAATAGTGGCTCTACGAAAACCAGCATTTATTAAAATGCCGTGGGTATTTGATGATAATCGACGATTCACCTTAGATCTTCTTGAAAAATATAGAGATACCCCTGCCTCTCTTGCTGATGCCTGTCTTGTTTCTATGGTAGAAAACATAAAAAACGCCGTCATTTGGACAACTGACAGCCATTTTAACATCTATCGTTTACCAGGAGGGAAGAAAATTCCTCTGATTACTCCACATTAAATATGCTCTGTTGCCGCTGCATCTCAAGGACGGCAAAAAAGCGATATTGAATCAGAGAATCGCGTAATTCTTCTAGTGCCCATTGTGCTCCCAGATTCGCTGTTAATTTTCCACGTTAATCAACGCCTGTCTTTACCTCTACTCGAACCTCTTCGACAGCGCGTTCGATCATTTCCAGTACTGCTAAATAAGCAGGATGACTCTCTTCAAGGGCGAGCCCATGCAGCAATTCCTTATCATTTAAACGTTTTGGAATATGATAGATGACTATTTCTGATTTTAAACCAAGTATCTTATTCAGAACTGTTTTAATATTCATTGGGGTTGATCAGGTAAAACAGGGGCTGCTCCAATACAACCGCTAATAGCATTCTGCTGTTGTTGGACTTGGAATTGCAGAAACTTCATCCGATTTACCAGCATCTTCTGAAGCATGGGCCGTTGCTTAATCATGGATTGTAATTCCGAATTGCTTGAGATGGTTTGCTCAAGAACCTTGAGTCTCAATTCATAATTCATTCCCATTTGCGGCATCATGCGAGACTCAATCCCAGAGACCATACGAGAGAAAATATTTTGCTCGTCGGTTATTTGCTCTTCATTAGCCGCCTGTGGTGTTTTAATCGCTCGTTGAGCCATCTGCGGATCAAGGGCAGATAAGGCTATTTCTACGATTTGCGAGGTATCCACAATTCCTAAACGGTCTAGCGGAAGTATTAATTCTGAAATGAAGTGGTGACGAAAAAATGGACACGGGAGATAAACTAAAAACGGAGCGTGAACACCAAAGAAAATAAAAATAATCGAAGATTTGACAAAGGCTTCAAACGAAGCGCCGTAGAGCTAATGGAAAGAGGATATCGAAGTCATCAGCAGTTAGGAATGGAATTAGGGGTATCAGTGTGAAGCCTACGGGAGTGGAAGAAAAAATATGGTCAAAGTTCAGAGAGCGCATCCTACAGTAGCCCTACTGTGGGAACCGCCTCAGTGGACCTTGCAGTCGAAGTGGCGCGCCTTCGGCGAGAGCTGGAGATGGTCAGCCGCCAGCGAGACATTTTAAAAAAAGCCTGTTCCATTTTAGGCCAGGAACCCTTGAACGCTTTACGCTGATAGAGAAAATGGAAAAAGAGAAATTTACCATCAAAGAACTCTGTAGCGTTTTGGAAGTGAGCCGTAGCGGTTATTACCTTCATCTTGGCAAAGAAGAGGGCATACGCCGTTGCCAGGACGCCAAACCGATGGTTCATATCGAGACAATATTTGGACAAAGTCGGAGGACTTACGGCACTCGTAGAGTACGAGTGGCACTGAGCCGAGAAGGACCATCCTGCAGCCGGCGTCGTATCTCCAGGCTCATGAAGACAAATGGCTTATGTGCTTTGCGTAAGGGCCGATTTAGACCCCGTACCACCGACAGCCGTCATAACCATCCCATTGCTCCTAACCGCCTCTTGCCGCAGGCCGATACCACTTTAGCGCCAGCCCGAGCAAACCTGGATCGCCGACATTACCTACCTGCCAACCGGCGAAGGCTGGCATTATCTGGCTGCTGAACTGAATCTTGACTCCCGTCGTGTCGTTGGTTGGAAAACCAGTCCAAATTGGGAAAGCACACTTGTGGAAAATGCTTTTAGTCGTGCCCTCTTCGGCTCGGCCAGTACCCCTAAAGTTCATCATTCCGACCGCGGCAGCCAGTACCCTGCAGGATCTTTCCGCTCTCTGCTCAATTCAAATGGCGTAACCCAAAGTATGAGCCGGCGCGCCAACTGCTACGATAATGCCGCTATGGAATCTTTCTGGTCCACTCTCAAAACCGAATGCTTTCATGCCGGTATCCCAGCTACAAGGGCAGAAGCCGATGCACTTCTCTTCGATTACATCGAAACTTTTTATAACCCTTGCAGACTCCATAGCCCTCTCGATTACAGATCTTTAAATTTACTAAGTAGAAATTTTATTGGTGCCCTATAGTGCCCGTTTGAGGTGAAAATCATTCACAAATTCATGCAGATTCTTGAGAAAATTGATTATGCGATGAGATGGGAAATCTGGATGGACCAATAACAGGGAATAGGTGCTTTTGCCTAAATCCCTCGTAAGCTACTCAACAGTAATTCCGCATCGGTGTGTGTCGTCTTAAGATGAGATGAAACTCGGGATGGTTATCAAGAATTACCTTTGCGATTTTCCTCAATAACATCGGTTTTTCTGATTTGGGCGGAGCGACAATCAATCCGGGCTGTCCTATACCCAACGGGACCAGAATATCCACGGGCCGAGTACTCTGAGTGGGCCGGACTCTGATTCCCAAAATGATACGTCGTTGTGGAAATAAAGGGATCAGTTTTTCAAAATCTTTGGCGAGTGCCCATTCCGAAGTCGTGATTCCCTCAATGGCAGAAGTGCTCTCAAGTACAAACCATCGTTCTTTCTCCCCAGGCGGTTGGATATTTCCAGCAATCTTCAGGCCAGGTTTGAGTTGGTATTGCTAAAGGATGGAAACAGGAACCAAAACGTCTGCCACCCCTGGTTTGAAGTTAAAATAAGGGGAACACAAAATACCTTGAGCACCGGTAATTTCCAAAATTCCCTCAACCGATACGATTCTACCTTCTGCAAGATGAGAGTGGACTAGATCCAAAACCAATTGGCGGCGGGAAGCATCCATACGTGTGGATGAATCTCGCTCCCTTGAACCATGAGGGTTTCTCCTAAAGGGAATTTAATGAATAGAATAAGAAATTATCAACTCGAAATGTGCTTGTCCTGGGAAGAGTTCCATCACTTTCGATAAGTAGTCGGTTGAACCGTGGTCGCTTAAAGAGAGAGGCTCTCGATTGTGAGAAAGGTCCCTTCTCTAGCCACGCAGCGCAGGACCTCATGATAGCAGTACGTTCCAGATGGGGATAATTGGCGAGGATGTCATAAAAGGTATGATGGGCATCTGGTGGTAGAGAGGGAGTTTTTTAGAGGAGTGTCTGATTTGTAAACTTTCGGTAAATCAAACCGCTCTTTTTCTTTTGCGCATATAACCGTCCACAGAGGTTTTTAAAATACATTAAATTGATATTAATTGATATTAATTGTTATTAATCGATAGATCCCAACAGAAGCAAACGTATAATAACGACTACTAAATACATCTATGGACGTTACGGATGAGTTTGATTTACCGAATCGCGTCGATCTGCATCATGTCGCACCCTCTGTACAACAAGTAACTATCAGGATATAGAGCCAATAGAAGCAAAATGGAAAAACAAGTACGCACAAGTGCACTCAAAGACTGCCAAGCACATGTTTTATGTACATAAAATGTCATTCAGAAAAATTATATTACGAGAAATACTAATAGAGCTATATTATGCACATAGTCGTTCACTATGACTTTCATTGATATCCACACTCTAATAAACAAATCAGAAAAAATGTCCGCTACTGACTCGTCAATTCCAGAATTCTGCGATTCCAATGGCATAAATTACTACACTGGGCTTTCTAGAAATCACCTCTACGTGCTAGCGAATGAGGGCAAAATTAAAAGCGCCTCGCTTCGAAAGCCGGGCAGTACGCGTGGCAAGCGTCTTTGGCATTTTCCGAACATCCTCTCCCATCTGAATATCCGCCCTTTGGAAATCTCGTGCGGGCCATTTTTTTTCTGCATGAGGGAGAGCGTCAAATTTGACTCAAAATCGTCCTCCAAAAGTTATGCAACAAAATAAATTTTGTAACAAAAATTGGTACAAATTTGTGACAATGGGAGGAGAGTAAAAAGTGCGCTCTCTCATGCAGCTCATAGCCCGGACGGCGGCGACGAGCGCGGGACGGCGGACGGAACTGAGGACCGCAGCACAATTCATTACAATCGCTCAAATTTGGCCTGCATTGGTTTTTATGTCATCACTCGCAATATTTTATCAGAAAATATCAAAAGCCTATATAGGGCACTTTAAAGCGATTAAGAGGCATTCGTTAGTTTCACTGTTTTAACAGTCCTCAGCCCAAAGATGCAGCCCAAGATCAACTTGAGACATTGCGTACCCAAAGAACGTCAAACCCAGTGCTGAGTAGCGCGTGCTGATTTTGGAAAACACCAATGGAATAAAATTTTTTGATTGCCTGCACCGATCATGAAATCTCCCCTGGGGGCTTTTTTTGACCCCCGCCCCTCCGGGCTTTTGAGCAACCAGATGTTTTGCCATCGTGCAACAGGATGCCATGCACTATTTCGTGTATTCTACAGAGTAACATCAGTGGATTACATAGTCGTCCCTGAAAAAGGAAATAAGACTTTAGGAATAAAAAGAAAAATGAGTAGGTGAAAAGAGGCTGAAGAGAGAAGAGAGGAAACGGAAACAAAAAAAGGCAAACTCCCGCATC
>JAHFTB010000029.1 GCA_023269545.1 Verrucomicrobiota bacterium
GCTGCAAATCACAAAAAAAGAAAAAGATCTTAAATGGGTGAGTTTAAAATGTATGCGAAAAATCTCCGGATGGGATCATGATTTCTTAGATCAGGTTATTATGGCTCGTTTTTAATGAGGCAGCCCTGCCCTTCCCCCCTTTGCTTTTTAAAAAATGACTCGGTTAGGATGTAACACGGACAAATGATTATTCATTATTAGTCAAATAGTATTCGGATATATAGTCATTAACATTTTTATTTTGAGAATCTCGGATCTCATGATTGCCTCCGGCTCCGATGAGGTTAATTAGGGCGGGGTAATTTCCAGCTTTTGCAGCTAAGTGGGCTGGCGTCATTTTATGGATGATATCCTGAGCATTCACGATCTTTGCACTTTCCCTATTATTATTTAACAGTTTAAAAATGATATACGCTGCCAGATTTTTAGGTATATTTTCACGGGTGGGGAGACTTTTATTAAAAACCAAGTGGAGGGCGGTCTTCCCTTCCAAATCCACATAATTTCTATTGATTCCATTTGCAATCAGAATCCCTATCACTTCCTTTGCGGGAATCTTGCCCAGGCGATCGGGAATCCAACTATCAGGCCGGTTGATAATGGAGATAATAGCTACGGAAAATAGATTATTGCGACTATGAGTTCCCAAATATAAGGCGCGTTCCACATCAATTTTTGGCTTTTTCAAAGCATCAAGACATTGCTTCAACAGTTCAAAATTTTCAGAGGTATTTTTATCATCTAAAGTTTCCACCGATTTCAACAACTTTTTAGCTGTGTCTACTACCGCCTGTCTAGTATCAGCTTCAGACGTCGCCTGTACCCCGTGAAGGATGGGTTTAAAAATATCCTTATGCTTGTCATGATTGGATGCTAAGGGAGAGAGAGGGGAGGGGGTTACGCAAAATGGATGTCTTTTCTCCTCATTTGCAGGAGGACTGCTTCCTTCATCCTTTCTGAGATCTTTTTGACAAATTTCGGAGAAACTCGAGATTTTGCCTTCATTTCGTACTGGAATCACCGAAGCTAAGATATTTGTAATATTCATCATCCAAATAGGTTACAATGAAATTTATATTTCTCAACCTCAGCGGACATTTTTGAATTAACAATGCATCAAAAAAAATTACTGACATCTCAAATGCAACGGGATGCTAGCTCATTCATCACTCCCACAACTTTTACGCCAAAAATTTTTGTGCGATGGGGATGCGGCGGCCCATCCCAAACGCTCGACCGGTGACTTTAATTCCGGGAGCGGCTTGTTTGCGTTTGTACTCATTATTGCCTACTTTGCGAAGTATCCATTGGACCACTGCGGGGTCGAATCCGCGCTCTATGATAGCAGAAGAAGCAAAACGCTCTTCCACATACAGACGGAGAATCTCGTCCAATATTTCGTAGGGGGGCAATGTGTCTTGGTCTGTTTGGTTGGGCCGCAGTTCCGCGCTAGGAGGTTTTTCGATGGTGCTGGCGGGAATGATTTCGCGTGGGCGGTTGAGGTGCCTGGCAAGGTGATAAATGGCAGTTTTGGGGACGTCCGATATCACGGCTAATCCTCCGCACATGTCTCCATAAAGGGTGCAATAGCCCACGGCTAATTCGCTTTTATTGCCGGTACTCAGGACGATACTGCCTCGCTTATTTGAGAGTGCCATCAATGTGACTCCACGAAGACGGGCTTGAAGATTCTCTTCCGTGGCATCCTCAGGGCGCCCCTCAAAAGAGGATGCGAGCTGTGTGCGCATCGCCTCAAAGGAGGGGGTAATGGGAATATTCAGACACTGGATTTCCAGGTTTTTAGCTAATTGCAAAGCGTCGGTGACGCTTCCTTCGGATGAATAGGGACCCGGCATGGTGACTCCCAGAACATTTTCCTTTCCGACAGCGGCTACGGCAATGGCGGCGGTAACGGCGGAATCGATTCCCCCACTGAGACCAAGAACACAATCACGGAAACCACATTTTTTCATGTAGTCTCGCACTCCAAGTACGAGTGCTTGAAAAAGGTCTTCCCATTCATCGTGCGCGGGTTTTTCATCGCTCGTCCTGTTAGGAATTTTTTCCACTAATTCCAAATGCTCTCGAAATCCAGGGAGGGTCTGCCAACCGGAAGGGCTGATAGCGAGTGAATGGCCATCGAAGACGAGTTGGTCATTTCCACCAATGGCGTTGCAATAGAAGAAGGGAACCTTGTGTCGAATGGAAAGTTCCCGAATCATTCGGATTCGAATGCCTGCTTTGCCCATTTGAAAGGGCGAGCCACTGAGGTTGAAGATATATTCAGCGCCGGAGGACACCAATTCCTTTACGGGATCTCTCTGATAGAGAGTTCGAGGCAAATAGTCTGACGTCCACAGATCTTCGCAAATCGTCACTCCGATCTTTCGTCCATTGAGGTCGAGGGGATGGATTTCCGAAGAAGGCTCAAAATAACGAGCCTCGTCAAAGACGTCGTATGTGGGCAAGAGTGACTTGTGTATGATCTGAGGCGACCGACCGGAAATCAAGAGGGCTGCCGCATTGTGAAATGGTCGCCCGGTCATTCCCTCATGATTGTCCACATACCCGACCAAGAGGGCGGCATCTTGAATCTTGCTTTGAAGGTAGTGTAAAGCCTCTTTGTTGGAGCGGACAAAACCCGCCTCAAAAAGAAGATCGAGGGGAGGATAGCCACAAAGGGCTAGTTCGGGCGTCAACACGATTTCCGCCCCCCGATTGTTTAATTCACTATAAGCGGATACAATCTTTTCGGCATTCCCAACAAAATCCCCAATCGTACTATTAATCTGAGCAAATCCGACTTTCATGTGGAAGAAATATTCTAATACATTTCCCACAACTTTCAACCGTATCACTCATCCGCCTGCAGATATTTTGCATCGAATTTATCGAAACCACTGCAGAAACTTTGAATCATCAGGATTGATTCCCTTATCCTGAGCCCACTGTCCCCCACCAGGCCCCCCGTTGGGAGTCACGAAACCACCAGGGTCTTTTTGATTAGGACGCCATCCGTCATATAATTTATCTTGTACGCTCTTCTCCATCCTATGCAGTAATTTTTCCGTGGTTTTCAGGTCCCGAGACTGTAGTTTTCTATTATGCCGCATCTCAACCTTCTGAAGATCCTGTGCTAGATCGTCGACGGCCAGTTTGCCGTCTTTCAGTTGTTGTTCTATGCCGTGCAAAGATGCTTCATCATTTATTATGTTATTATACTTAGTCTCGAGTTTTTTGTAGTTTTGATTGAGGTGCTTCAAATCTTTCTTTGCATGGTTTTGTTGCGACCCTTGCCCTAACCGATTTATCTCTGTTTGCTTGAGATTTATCTGGCTCTGTAGCTTGCTCATCTCTTGTTTTAAATCAGGCACTGGATCCGTCTCACCCATATTCTCTTGAAGCTGATAGTAGGAAAAAAGATCGTAGTTTGTGACTAGTTGATCCCAAACTTTTTTTTGTGATTTGCTTATTTCCTCTATACTTTCCCTCTTTTTGTCCTGCGGAAGCTTAAATACCGTCAGGTCTTCTACACGCTTCAGAAGATTATCTACATTTTGAAGATTCTTTTGCACTTTTTCCATGTCTATTTTCGAAAATAAATCTAGATTCTTGGTTTCCTCTTTGAAGATTTCTCGGGCATCACGAAGCAAGTTGTGTATTGTGCTTTGAACAACTTCTATGGTTTTAGTCACGTTGCCTTGGAACTCGGGAGTGGCCTGGTAGATGGGGTGGGGTGAGCTTATATAATCTTTCCCATTACGATATCCCCGCAAAGGTGTTTTCCCTGCACTTAGATCGAGGGAAGGAGGCACCCCTTTCTCTTGAGAAGCGAACATTTCCATAGATTTTCCTCGAAAGCCTCCAGATTCTTCTGGAATATGCAAATATTCCACAGATTGTAATTCCGAAGATCCTGCAGGTCTCGGCACTCCTACAGCGCGCGCCTCGACACCTTTTGGCCCTACGAATAATGACGCAATCACACTAAATGCCTGCATCGCTGTCAATTTATAATTGGCCGGCATCCTCTTCCCAGGTGTCGGAGCTAGCTGAATCCTATTTGGTTTGCTTGTATAAATATTGTTTTGCAGCTGATTCGCACTTCCGCCTCTTCCTATCTTTGTGTTCCCATTCATATAAAATATTCTATAATTCATATGACTTGGAGATTTATTATAAAAATTTAGTATCTAATACTCATACAAATTAAGATGAGTCTCTATGCTGACTAAAAATCAGAAAATCCAAGCGGAAGCTCTAAATTACCAAAATGAGATGGCTCCGATTTTGAATCCAAGTGTGAGGGGAATGGGTAAAAACGGGTGGTGGCAAATATTTATTAAGAGAATTTTTTACGACCGGTCAGTAAAATGGATTGACGTGGGAGGGAGGGAGAGAAATCCTTCTGGGTTCAAAAATATTTTCACACTCTGATTGCAAAGCTGGGCAAGCTTTCGTAATGGAGCATTTCAAAATTTGTTCGAATGTGTAAGTTTGACGCTCATGCCGCAATCGCCCTCTACAACGTGGACCGTTGGAGTGACGGATATTTTACAGTCAATTCTCGCGGCAATATCGCAGCGCTTCCCACGCGAAGTCTCGATCGCCAGATTGATTTGTATGAACTTGTTGAAGAAGCTCGCAACCGCGGGCTCAATTTCCCATTAGTCATTCGATTTCAAGATCTTTTACGCGACCGGGTGGAAACCATTAATCGGTCTTTCGCCTCGGCCATTGAGGAATCCGGCTATCGAAATTCTTATCGTGGCGTCTTCCCCATCAAAGTAAACCAACTTCGGGAAGTCGTGGAAGAAATTTTAGATGCGGGGGCTCCTTTTCATCTGGGCGTGGAAGCGGGCAGCAAATCGGAGCTTATGGCGGCTCTCGCCATTCATGGGGACCCTGAAAGTCTCATCATATGCAATGGGTATAAGGACAGTGAATTTATTCGTACTGCCTTGCTTGGAAGGAAATTAGGCAAGCAGGTTATTTTAGTTATCGAGAAGCTGGAGGAATTGTATCAAGTGCTTCATCTCTCGGAAAAAATGGGAGTGGAACCGCATATTGGAGTGCGCGTACGCCTTCAATCCAAGGGAGCGGGCAAATGGGCAACCAGTGGTGGGGCGAATGCGAAGTTCGGTCTTTCCACTTCGGATGTCATCACGGCTTGTGACATCTTAAAGCGAGCGGGAAAGCCTCAAGTATTAAAATTGGTACATTTTCACGTGGGCTCGCAGGTGCCCGATATTGGCACCATCAAACAAGCTGTACGCGAAGGCGCTCGTTTTTATGCCAAACTTCAAAAAATGGGATTTGAGCTTGTTTATCTGGATGTCGGCGGTGGTTTGGGCGTGGACTATGATGGATCTAAGACCACTTTTGATAGCTCAACCAATTATACATTAAATGAGTACGTCCGCGATATTGTGTATAATATTATCGAGGTGTGTGATTCCGAAGAGGTCCCGCATCCGATTATCGTCAGCGAAAGCGGACGAGCCACGGTGGCTCATCACTCCGTGCTCCTTGTGGAAGCCTTTGGTTCCATCGAAAAAAAATCGGAGACTGCCGTCCATGCCACTCCTGAGGATCCCAAGCTCGTGGAAGAGATTTTGGACATTCGCGACAATCTTTCCCGCAAAAATCGGTTGGAAAACCTTCACGATGCTCAACAGATCCGTGACCAAGCACAGGCTATGTTTGATCTGGGACTTCTCGAGCTGCGTCCGAAAGCAAAGATCGAAATGGTTTACTGGGAAATTGCGGCATCCATTGTCGAAAATTTCCGCGGAATGCGCTACATTCCGGAAGAAGTAAAAGAAATGGAAACCACCTTAGGAGACCAGTTTATCTGTAATTTCTCTGTCTTCCAATCGCTTCTTGACCATTGGGCGCTCGGACAACTCTTTCCCGTACTTCCGATTCACAGACTCAATGAGCTTCCCGACCGAAATGGGACTTTGGTGGATATCACCTGTGATTCCGACGGGAAAGTGAGCAAGTTTATTGATCTGAACGATGTCAAAGAGACCTTACCCATGCATCGTTTCCGTCCTGGAGAGCCCTATTTTCTCGGGTTTTTTCTTGTGGGAGCCTATCAAGACATCATGGGAGATTTGCACAATCTCTTTGGGCGGGTGAATGAAATCCATGTCTTTATGGACGAGGACGAAGAATCCGGATATTATATTGAAGAGACACTCCCCGGCAGCACCATTGGCCAGGTACTCTCGTTAACTCAATGGGATATTAATGAATTGACACGACGCATGAAGACCCAGATTGACGCCGCAATCAAAAATGACAAATTGAAACCTAGCGAGGGTATGCGGCTCTTGAATCAATATGAGCGGAGCTTTTCCTCCTATACCTATCTCAAATTCGACAACGAAAATTCTCATACGTGACCGACGAAACTTCTCCTCCTCCGAGACAATCCCCTCTTCATAACCGTCACATCGCCGCCGGCGGACGGCTCATCGAATTCGCGGGATGGCAAATGCCCGTTCAATACCAGGGAATTCGCGAAGAACACCTTGCCGTACGCCAAAAAGCAGGCGTGTTTGATATTTCCCACATGGGCCAGCTGTTTGTCAGCGGGCCTCAAGCGCTCCAGCAACTCGATCGTCTTTTAACGAATCGGCTTTCGGCCCTTGCGGAAGGGGAAGGGCAGTACACCCTTTTATTGAATGAAACTGGGGGAATTATCGATGATCTCATTATTTATCGCACGAGCACGGAAGAATTTTTATTAGTGGTCAATGCCTCCAGAGTTTCCGAAGACGCTGATTGGATCACGGGCCTCATGGCCCCTTCCGCCCTTCTTCGCAACGAAAGCGAGTCATTTGGCGGACTCGCCGTACAGGGTCCCCAAGCCCCCTCAGTATTCACTTCCGTTTTTGGCACACTGCCCCCCCCGCGAAACCGCATTCTTCTCCTTCCCTACGGAGGCACGGAAATTTTTGTTGCCGGGACCGGTTACACGGGGGAAGAAGGGTTTGAAGTTTTTTTCCCTACGGAACTTGCAGACACCCTTTGGGATGCTCTTGTTACCGCTGGCGCTCAACCCTGCGGACTCGGCGCACGGGACACCCTCCGTCTTGAGATGTGCTATCCACTCAATGGAGCGGATCTTTCTCGCGACCGAACCCCCTGGGAAGCAAATCTGGGCTTTTTCGTGGATATCACGAAAGAGGATTTTGTGGGAAAAGCCGCACTCATTGCCCAAAAAGAAGCCGGTCCGAAATCCAAGCTTTGCGCCATTAAAGTTACCGAAAAATCTCCTCCGATCCGTTCGCATTATGCCATTCTTGCGAATGGCATACGAATCAGCGAAACCACTAGCGGCGCTCTTTCTCCCTCGCTCGGTTATGGCATTGCCATGGGTTACCTGCCTTTGGAATATTCCAAGCCTGGCAGCCCACTGGAGATAGAAGTCCGCCAACGAACTTATCCTGCTATCGTCAGCTCCAAACCCTTCTATAAAAAGTCCCAATGAACATACCAGAAGATCGCAAGTATGCGGAAAGCCATGAATGGATCCTCATCCAAAATGATATTGGGACAGTAGGAATTTCAGATCATGCACAGGAGGAGCTGACCTCTATCGTTTTTGCCGAAGCCCCCAAGCCGGGCACCCAACTTTCAGCCAAACAGCCTGCTGCCATCGTAGAATCCGTAAAAGCTGCAAGTGACATCTATTCTCCGGTTTCCGGAGAAGTAGTGGAAGCTAATCCCGCTTTGGAATCCGATCCTGGCCTTCTCAACACCGATCCCTATGGAGCAGGGTGGATTTATAAAATCCGTCTCACAGCCCCTGCCGATTTAGAAAAACTTCTCTCTGCTTCGGAGTATCGCGATCAGCTCAGCCAATGACAGAGGGACAGCAGAGTTTTGTGACAGAAGAGAAACACAACAAACCATTTGCAAAAGGGACGGGTGCTCTGCGTTTTGCGGCACGGCCTGGGAATCTCGAGGCGGACGAACAATTTTCCGAGGAAGAAACTCGCCTCCGGGGCTTTGCGACCCGCCATATCGGCCCCGGACCAGAGGAACAATCGGAAATGTTGCGTTTCCTTGGGATGCAAACTCTCGAGGACCTGATCCGGCAGACACTTCCCGCTGACATCCGGTTGAATCGTGCGTTGAACCTGCCCGCCCCACTGTCCGAAGAGGAAGCCCTCCACAGTCTCAGAAAGCGCGCTGAGCAAAACACGGTCCTCCCCTCTTTTCTCGGATTTGGCTATGCCAATACCTATACGCCACCGGTCATCCGCAGAAATGTTCTGGAAAATCCCGGCTGGTATACGGCGTATACCCCTTATCAAGCGGAAATCGCCCAAGGCCGTCTGGAAGCCCTCTTAAATTTCCAAACCATGATCTGCGATCTGACGGGGATGGAAATCTGTAACGCATCTCTCCTCGATGAATCTACGGCTGCAGCTGAAGCCATGGCAATGTGCCATACTGCTGATAAGGATACGTTCTTAGCTTCACCGGATTGTCATCCTCAAACACTGGCACTGCTTCGCACCCGCGCGCAGCCGCTTGGCATTCGGATCGTTGTGGAACATCCGACTCCCCAAAATCTCCCCATGGCGTTTGGAGTGTTGCTTCAGTACCCGACTACGGGCGGAAAATTGCCGGAATTGGCCCCTCTCATTACTGCAATCCACGAGGCAGGGGCTCAGGCGGTGGTTGCCGTGGATCTTCTTGCTCTCACTCTCTTGCAACCTCCGGGGGAGGTGGGGGCGGATATCGTAGTGGGAAGCACTCAACGTTTCGGAGTCCCCCTCGGTTATGGGGGACCTCATGCCGCTTTCCTTGCCACTCTCGATATTCATAAACGTCGATTACCTGGGCGGCTGGTGGGGGTGTCGCGTGATGCTCATGGGAATCAGGCTCTGCGTCTCACTTTACAAACTCGCGAGCAACACATTCGGCGCGAGAAAGCGACCAGTAATATTTGCACCGCTCAGGTGCTTTTGGCTGCCATCGCCTCTTTCTACGCCGTTTGGCATGGTCCGAAAGGATTACGGGATATTGCTCACCGGATTCACCTCACCGCTGTGTCGCTAGCGGACGAGCTGATTCAATTAGGCTATCAGGTACTCTCAGAAACTTTTTTTGATACCCTTCTTATTCGGGTGTCTGCTACCGATCAAATTCTCTCTTCGGCCCTTGCTGAAGGCATTAATTTATGCGCTTTTGATAAAACGACGATTGCCATTGCTCTGGATGAAACCACACACGATTTGGCTCCTCTCCTGAGAACCTTTGGTGCTAAAATTGATCGTACCAAACGCATTTTTCCCCGCGCCCCAAAGAGCCATCTTCCTGCCAGCCAGCTCCGCACGACTCCTTACCTCCAGCATCCTGTCTTTAACTCCCATCATACGGAGACTGAAATGCTCCGCTACCTTCGTCGTCTGGAAGCAAAGGACCTTTCGCTCACCACATCGATGATCCCCTTGGGATCTTGCACGATGAAGTTAAATGCGACTTCGGAAATGCTACCCGTCACCTGGTCGGAATTTTCTGCTCTACATCCCTTTGCCCCCACAGATCAAACCCGGGGCTATCAGATTATTTTTAGAGAACTCGAAACCTGGCTTGCGGAAATCACCGGATTCGCGGCTACCTCACTCCAACCCAATGCGGGATCACAAGGAGAGTATGCCGGACTACTCGTAATTCGCGCCTATCACCATTCGCGTGGCGATCAGCGGCGTGATGTCTGCCTGATTCCAGTCTCGGCCCACGGCACGAATCCTGCCAGTGCCGCCATGGCTGGCATGCGAGTCGTCCCCATCGCTTGCGACACTGCGGGAAATGTGGACATCGAAGATTTGCGCAAAAAGGCTATTGAATATCGGGAATGCCTCGCCGCTCTCATGGTGACATATCCCTCGACGCATGGGGTATTCGAAACTGGCATTCACGAAATCTGCTCCATCGTACATCACGCTGGCGGACAGGTGTATATGGATGGCGCGAATATGAACGCCCAGGTAGGTCTGTGCCGTCCGGGAGACGTGGGAGCGGATGTCTGCCATTTAAACTTACACAAAACTTTTTGCATTCCACACGGTGGCGGAGGCCCCGGCGTAGGGCCTATCTGCGTCGCCGCACATCTGGCTCCTTTTTTGCCTGGTCACTCACTTATTCCGACAGGAGGGACTCAAGCAATCGGAGAAATCTCCCAAGCTCCTTGGGGCAGTGCGAGTATTCTCATCATTTCCTGGATGTACATTGCCATGATGGGTGCGCAAGGACTTCGCGATGCCACAGGCATCGCCATCCTGAACGCTAACTATATCGCCACCCGCTTAGCTCCCTATTTCCCCATTCTCTATAAAGGAATCCACGGTCGCGTAGCTCACGAGTGCATTATCGACGTACGCGAATGGAAAGAACGGGCTGGAATCGAGGTAGAAGATATCGCCAAACGTCTGATTGATTTTGGATTTCATGCTCCCACCATGAGCTGGCCGGTGCCCGGGACTCTCATGATTGAACCCACCGAAAGTGAGTCCAAGGCCGAATTAGATCGTTTTTGTGATGCTCTGATTGCAATTCATGAAGAATTAATTGCGATCGAATCTGGCCAACTCGACCGCAAAGATAATCCTCTTAAAAACGCCCCGCACACGGCTTCCGCAGTCTCTTCCGATGAATGGAAACATCCCTATTCACGTCAACTTGCCGCTTATCCGGCTCCTTGGTTGCGCGAATTTAAATTCTGGCCTGCTGTGGGGCGTATCGACAATGTATATGGGGATCGTCACGTTTTTTGTACCTGTGGTGTGAGTTCATAGTTTTTAGAATTTGTCCTTTTGGTTCCGAATATTTTGGGTGCACGAAATATTATCACCACAGAAAAATCACGAACTATCAACTGATTTTTGCACTTGTTCCTCCATTGCAGTATATTGCCTAGCTTAATTATTATTTTGAGCGCAATATATTATGTTACCATCCCTACATTTCCACGCCATCGATCGATGTCGAATCTGCAAAAATAAAACTCTTATTGAGGTATTATCCCTGGGCAACCAATGTTTGACAGGAGTTTTCCCAAAAAAGGCTGATGAGCGCATTCACCGTGCACCCTTAGAATTAGTTAAATGCCATGGAAAGGATGCATGTGGTTTAGTACAGCTCCGTCATTCTGTAGATGCCGATACCATGTATGGGGTCAATTATGGTTATCGATCGTCTCTTAATTCTTCTATGGTCCACCATCTTAAGCTTAAGGTAGAAAAACTTTCTCAACAGGTTTCGCTGGCTCGGAACGATACCGTCCTGGATGTGGGTAGCAATGATGGAACGCTTCTTTCATTTTATCCGGACACTGTCGAGCGTATCGGGATGGATCCGACCATTGCGAAATTCATCCGTTATTATCCGTCGGACATTCATGCCATTCCGGATTTTTATTCTGCGAAAAACTTTCGCCACTATTTCGGTAATCAAAAGGCAAAAATCATTACATCGATTGCAATGTATTATGATTTGGAAGATCCCCTCTCCTTCACCCAAGATATTCGAGAAACACTGGCTCCGGAGGGGATCTGGCACTTCGAGCAAAGTTATTTGCTTTCGATGCTCGAGAATAATTCCTACGACACTATCTGCCACGAGCATCTGGAATATTACAGCCTTCATCAAATCCAATGGATGGCTGAACGCTGCGGGCTTCGGATACTCAATGTGGAATTTAATACGGTCAATGGCGGGAGCTTTGCCGTCACTGCTTGCCATTCCAATGCCCCTTATCAAACTCACAAGAATACCCTGAATCAAATTCTCGCAAATGAAAAGGCAGCGGGGCTGGATACGCTGGAACCTTACGACAAATTTAAAACAAGAGTCTTTGCTCATCGAGAACATTTGCTCACTACTTTAGACGAAATCCGCATGGAAAACCGTTCTGTCATCGGTTATGGCGCTTCCACTAAAGGAAATGTGATTTTGCAATTCTGCGGATTGACAGAAAAAGAGATTCCCGCCATCGCGGAAGTCAATGCAGACAAGTTCGGAGCCTATACTCCAGGCACCCGTATTCCCATCATTTCCGAAGAAGAAGCTCATCAGCTTAAGCCCGATTTCTTACTCGCAATGCCTTGGCATTTTCGGAATAGCCTTGTTTCCAAGGAAAAAGATTATCTTGAGCGCGGAGGATTGATGATCTTTCCGCTCCCCTCCATTGAAATCGTAAATAAATGAAGCAATGTGCCATTATTGGCTGCCATGGCCAAGACGGCAAATTGCTGACGGAGCAGCTGCAGGCGGAAGGACAGAACGTCATCGGCGTGGGAAGAAATGCATTGGACATTACCAATCGCACTGAAGTCGCCGCATTTCTTTCGAAACTAAAACCTGCAGAGCTCTATTACCTGGCGGCATTCCACCATTCTTCGGAAGACAAAGTGAAAATCGAAGAAGGCGAACTTTTTGATAGGAGCTTCGAAGTCCACCTTCACGGACTCATCTCTTTTCTTGAAGGCATCAAACAATGTCTGCCGGAATGCCGCCTTCTTTATACCGCCTCCTCACACGTATTTGGAGAACCCGTCCGCTCCCCACAAAACGAAAATACCCCTTTGCGACCCCGAAATGTCTACGCCATTAGCAAAGCGGCAGGAATGGAGGCCTGTCGATATTACCGCCAAAACCACTCCCTATTTGCTACCAACGCGATCCTATACAACCACGAATCGCATCATAGAAAATCTCAATTCGTCTCGCAAAAAATCGTCCGCGGCGCCCTGTCAATTAAACGGGGGAATCAGGACAAGCTGACCCTCGGCAACCTGGACGCCTCTATCGATTGGGGCTATGCACCGGATTATGTAGAGGCGATGCGACGTTGCATCAGACTCAAACACTCGGATGATTTTATTGTCGCCACGGGAGAAATCCACACTGTGCGAGAATTTGTAGAAATCGTCTTTGAAGAAGTCGGTCTGGATTGGAAAAAATATGTGGAAGTAAATCCCTGTTTACTCGCCAAACCACACTTCCCCCTAAAAGGCGATGCTACAAAGCTGAGACTCGCAACCGGCTGGCAACCGTCCATCAATTTTCCCACCATGGTCAGATCCTTGGTGCGCCGTGGCTCGTGGTTGTAAGACAGGAATGCAGCATACTGTTCGCTCTATTTATTTCAGGTTCTGCTAAGGGACAGGAGGGAAATTTCTCAGTATATAGCAGAACATGAACGAAAAATTTTGTTCCACTTCTCATGGGTCCTTTTACTTTCAAAAGGCTCATGATACATTCTCCCATAAACGAGTTTACGAAGAATTAAGAAAAGGATTCGACGAGCATCCAGCCAGAATTATGAGCGAAACATTAATTGAATTAGCAGATCAACAGGACGATAAAATCACCAGGCATATCGACAGAATCCTAGAGTACATGGATATACGCTTTAAAGTCATCGACCAGCGTTTTGAAGTTATTGACCAGCGTTTTGAAGCTATCGACACCCGCATGGAACAAATGGTTTCCAAAAAGGAATTTCATGACTGCATAGAAAAACTTGAATTTCGAATCATTTCTCTGCTCCATAAAGAACTCTACACCCTCACATGGCGCATGATCACAGCAGTAGTTGCCTGGTCGGGCTTAATGCTCGGAACAGTATATTATCTGGTTCAAACTAAAAACTAGCACGAGTCCGTTCGTAGTGGACATAGCGAAACCGGCATCACCTCCAACCGCTAGCAACCACGAACTAAAAACTCATCTTTTGCGGGGTTGGCCAGATGAATTTTTCTTTGAAGGGGCGGATGCCAAAAGTTGTTCCGGATTCAGCGTCTGCAAAGCAGGTGGGAGAAACTGCCCGTCTTTACGAATCAGCTTGCCGTCAAACCAGATTTCGCCTCCTCCGTATTCAGGTCGCTGGATGCAGACGAGATCCCAGTGGATGCGGCTTTTGTTTCCATTCCCGCCGATGGAATAAGCTTGGCCAGGGGTAAAATGGAAAGATCCCGCGATTTTTTCATCAAAAAGAATATCGCGGATGGGATGCAGAATATGCGGGTTAAAACCGATAGCAAATTCTCCAATAAAACGGGCCCCCGGATCAGAATCCAAAATCTCGTTCATCTTTTTTGTATTGGTCGACGTAGCATTGACTACTTTGCCCTCATGAAGTTCTAATCGAACATTGTCAAAAGGACTGCCTTGATAAATGGTGGGAGCATTAAAATACACATGTCCTTCCACACTGTGTTTTACAGGACACGAAAATACCTCTCCATCAGGAATATTCCGATCTCCTCCACACGCCACAGCACCGATCCCCTTGATGCTAAAACGGAGATCCGTATCCGGGCCGACGATTCGCACCTGATCCGTTTTATCCATCAAAGCTTTCAATGCCTTCATCCCAGGCAACATTCTGGAGTAATCCAGTGTGCAAACACGGAAAAAGAAATCCTCGAAAGCTTCACTGCTCATTTGTGCCTGTTGGGCAAGAGAAGGAGTCGGCCAACGGAGTACCACCCACTTGGTTTTATTAATTCGATGATCCATGACAGGGCGTAGCTTCCCCGCAATGAGAGTCATATTAGCTTCCGGAACATCAGCCATTTCCATCATGTTATGCCCGCCACGTAGGGCAATATATGCCTGCATTTTCTTGATGCGTGCCAAATCGAGAGTACGAGAAACTTCCAATTGGGCGTCACTAGCGCTCAAAGCTAATTCCCGATTAATTTTTGAATGATGCAATTGTACATAAGGAATCCCCTTTTTGGATCTCACCGCTCGAATAATCGCAATCACGATTTCGTCGGGGACGTCCACGGCATCAATCAATACCCGTTCATCGGCTTTGAGTTGTGTGGAATGCCCAACAAGAACTTCAGCTAACTGGTCATAACGAGGATCATTCATATCTGTAGCTCTTATCGTCGCGAATTACGGAATAGCCGCAAGAAAATCCTCCCTAAAAATTTATCCACATGTATTTTATTATCGATCTGGCGCTAGTCATCCTAGCAGCTGCAATAGGTTCCGGAATTGCAAGGCTTTGCGGCCTTCCGGCAGTTGCCGGTTATATTTTCGGTGGTCTTTTAATCAGTCCCTTCACATGGGGACCCAGCATTACGGACGTTCATCGGTTCGATGAAATGGCGGAAATTGGCATCTTGCTTCTGATGTTTAGTATCGGCGCGGAATTTTCCCCTCGAGAGCTGGCTAGCGTCAGTAAAATAGCACTTTTAGGAGCGCCTCTAGCAGTTGTATTTTTTATGGTTATGGGGATTGGGATCGGCAGTTGGTGGGGACTTCCCGTGCTTTCCGGTGCGGTATTAGGAGCCATTCTTTCCGTAGCCAGCACGATGGTACTGGCCAGATTGTTAATGGACCGCCAGGAACTGTCTGCTCATCATGGTCGTATCACCATCGGTCTCTCATTAGTGGAGGATTTGATCGTAGTGGTCCTTTCTGTTGTGATTCCTGTGCTGGGAAATTGGAGCCCCCAGTGCGCCGTTAATTTGACTCTGTCCTTAGGAAAAGCATTTCTGATTCTTGTCCCCATTGTTCTGCTCTCATTTTTAGTCGTTCCAAGATTTCTGGAGTGGATAGCTACCAAATGTGATGCCGAACTCCTTTTGGTAGTCACTATGACGCTCTGCATTGGCGCCGCTACGGTGACAGGATTTTTCGGTCTTTCGCTGGCTTTGGGGGCTTTTGTTGCCGGTCTTCTGATCAGTAGTTCCCAAGTAGGCCGAGCGGCGGTTTTTCAACTACAAGGAACGCGTGATCTTTGTGTGGCCATTGCATTTGTGAGTGTCGGTGCGCTGATTAAACCACAAATCTGGTGGCATGAATCGGGTCTTCTTCTCACGGTGCTGATCTTTATTGTGGCAGGCAAATTTGTGATCTGGCTGGGAGTGATCAAGCTCTTCGGAGTCCCTTTACGCACGTCCGCAAAATCCGCTCTTTTTCTTTCGCAAATCGGAGAGTTTTCGTTTGTTTTAGCCGAACTGGCGACCAAGGCGCAATTAATCTCTGATAAGCTCTATAACGTCATTCTGGCCGGAGCACTCTTCAGCATCCTTCTGAATACCATATTAGTCCGTCTGTTGCCGAAGGAAGGCCCTTTGCATAGCGGATAGTCTTCTGCTATGAGACTGCTAAGCATCCCATGAGCCATCCGTAAGACGTTCATCTTCATTAAGATATTCGCGCCAGGTTTTTTTGTATTCCGGATCAAATCGTTGATCTTGAAATTCTGCCATCGTATTTCTGAGCGCTACAATTTGGGCAATTCGTTCCGCATGGGTCATCCATGTTTCACGTAAAAGCCTCAGTGCTCCTGCATCACGGTCCCATAGGGACGCATAATAATCGAGAAACTCTCTTGCATAGGAAGGTTCGCTTCGATTGTGAGGATGCCAAATTTGAGAATTCGGTTCCGGTAATTCCAAAAGAAGAGGGGCAATATAAAGATTTTTAAGGATTCCTTCGAGGTACTTTTCACCTGCCTCTTGTTCATTGCCTTGCTGATGTAAAACGAGTCCCCAGACAAATAGAAATGCTGGTTCCGCATAATCGTTTTTATACTTGCGAGTATAAAATGCATAAAAGCTATAAGCTTTTGGGTAATCTTCAGCGAGCATCCAAAGTAAGGGAATCAGAAAACGGGCGCCTTGGTTATCGATGGCATTTAATTGAAGTAGTTGAGTAAGTCCTTCGGCAGCATGGGCATATTCTCCTTGATGCCATAACGTCATTGATTTTCCGAAAATTGCTCGCAAATAGGGTCGCGTCGCCGGATTTACCCACCATTGGACCTTCTTCTCTTCCTGCCATCGCATGGATTCCCGCTCGATGACTTCTCCATAATGAATGAGAGATACTTTCCAATTTCCTAATTGAAATTCCGAATCTCCTAATTCCACCCTTGCGCGCGAACAATCGGGATCCCACTCAATGGCTTTTTTGAGCAGAGCTAGCTTTTTGGATGCCGAGCGGGCTCTGAGGGCGGTATTTACCAGTCCTCGCGACACATCTTGCGGCGCAGATTTTTCCGCATCCAAATCAAAGCGTGCCGCAACGGATTTTGCCAATGCGGAAAGTACTCCCGGCATGCGAATAGGCAATCGCTGGAAAAGAATTTCCACTCGATAATCCTCAGAAAATGCTTTCCAGGATTCTTCGTCCCACTCTTCGTAAACATCTATCACCACACGATCCGGAATACCGAACTTTTCAATTAACTTGGCCAGTACTTCTTCAGCTTTTGTTTGATCGATTTCTTCCATGATTTCCGGAGGAGCCAAAGGGGTCCCCTTTTCGTTTCCAATGATAAGAAGAGTAGGAAGAATAAAATCTCCCCTGGAGGGCATAGGTTCTTCGAGATCCAGCCAATATAAAAACCAGGCTGTCTTCCAGGATTTCGCGGGTAAGATCATAGTTTAAAAGAATAATTTGAATGGGAATGCATATGCGCCAAAAAGATGGAATATAGACGCCGAATCATATGGGACGCAAATTTTGCGGGGTGCTCTCCCTTCTTATAGCGAAGCCCCTATAAAATGAGCATGAAATTCCCTGGGAATTTTGATTTCAGCGAGGCGTAAGACAGGAGCCTTATCTGAAGATACCGACTCTGTTTTGTCACTTCAAACTCATTGGATACGGGCTTCGCTATAGCTCCAATTGAGGGGAATTTTCTGTTTGCGAGAAAAGCGGTCCATATAAAAAAGCTCTCCATATTCCAAAACATATTCATGTATGAGGCGGGTGACCTTTACGTCGAAACAACAGTACTCAGCAATCTCCAAGACTTTTCCTTCTCTCCACCAACGAATTGCATCCAGTCCATCCGCAATTTTTCCCACTCCTAATGTTGCATGAGCCAATGCGTCTAATGCCAAACGGTGCCCGACTACCTGCTCCACATCCACCATCAAATCAAGAGTGGGGAGATGGTGAGGAAGATCGAGGACGGTATACCCCATAAGCACTTCGTAATCAAATCTTAATATGTTATAACCGATCACTTTATCCGCTCGCCGCAGGCGCTCAATCAGTTCCTCCACGCGGTTTTCAGGATAAATATCGTATTTTTTTTCCAGCACACTAAAAACTACCCCTAAAGACATTTTCATGAGCGCCTTACGATCCCATCCTCCCACATCGTTAGCGGTTTTCTGCGTTTCCAAATCAAAGTAGACTATATCTTGTGACACTTTTTTTCGTTCTTTCTCTTTCTTAAGAGTGGCCGATACCTCAACTCATGCAAATAGCCACTTCTTCCCGCGATCTATATCAGGATCCTCAATAAAATGAACATGTGTTGTCTGTGAATTTTTTGACTTCCGTGTCGATACCGGACAAGAAACTTCCTCCAGGCAATTCGCAGCTTTTTTAAAGCCGTGAGTTCTGCAAACTGTAGCGAAATGCCTCCGAAATGAGAACATTCGACAGTCTGGACGCACGCGAAATCCTGGCCCTTGCCATTTCCTTGGAAGAAGAAGACGCCCGCATCTACGAAAGTTTTGCGGACGCTCTCCGTTCCTCTCATCCGAAGCAGGCGGAAGGATATGAAAAACTGCGGAAGGAAGAGGACGGTCACCGCCATCGCCTGCTAGAACTGTATCAAGAACGTTACGGTTCCAGCATGCCCCTGATCCGCAGACAAGACGTCAAAGGCTTTGTTTCTCGCAAATCCATTTGGTTGGCTCGTTCTTTCGGACCCGATGCCGCTTCGCGGGAAGCTGAAACCATGGAAATTGAAACCCGCCGCTTTTATGAGCAAGCTGCACAGCGCACCCGCGACGCTGGCATTCGCCAGCTTCTTGGTGATCTGGCAGAAGAGGAACGACACCATGAACGCACCGCCGAAGAGCTCAGCGCTTCGCCTATGGAAGATTTCGATGCAAAAGGCCGGAAACGTCTTTTCATTTTGCAAGTAGTGCAGCCGGGGCTTGCTGGTTTAATGGACGGTTCAGTCTCCACCCTGGCTCCACTCTTTGCAGCAGCTTTGGCCACCCGCCATAGTTGGCAGACATTTCTTGTCGGTGTGGCGGCAAGCCTGGGAGCAGGAATTAGCATGGGCTTTGCCGAAGCCCTCTCCGATGATGGCAGCTTAACTGGCCGTGGTCGCCCCTGGACACGGGGCGGCATTTGCGGGTTAATGACCGCCCTCGGAGGCCTGGGGCATGCACTCCCCTATCTCATCCCCGATATAAAAACTGCAACGACCCTCGCCATCGCAGTCGTTCTCGTAGAGCTTGGCATCATCTCTTGGATTCGACACCGATATATGGATACTCCCTGGCCCTCGGCTCTCTTGCAGATAGTCATTGGCGGCCTTCTCGTTTTCTTAACCGGAGTCCTCATTGGAAGTTCGTAATTCAGGATTCGTGGTTCGCAAAATCATGAACTACAAACCATGAACTCCTGACGTATTTTCACCAGCCATGGGACCCTCCTCATTGGGAGATATCGTATTTCTGATAGAATCGAGAATGCGAGATTGATATTTCTCAAGTTGACTTTTACAGGTTTTTAACTGTTGCTCACATTTTTCCTCTTTGGAGACAACAGCCTCCAATTGTTTTTTGATCTCGACCGCCTGTTTCACATCTTGTTCTAGCCAGGGATACCTTTCCTTCAAACGTTCGAGCATTTCCCGAAAATAAAAGAAGTCTAATACTGATTGTACGGACCATGCTTGCTTCTCCACCAACGACTCTCCGTAACCAGGCAAAAACATCTCCATACTGGGAGCCTGTTCCGACATATCTTCAAGGTCTCGATCTATTTTGGATGCTAAAAATTCTATTAACTCCGGTCGCTTTATTGAAATAGATTGGATCCCTTCTTCCAGAACACGGATATTCTTATATTTCATTAAACGCTCGAATTGCTGGAGACAAGCTTCATAAGTTTTTATTGCCGAATATTTGATTCTTAACTCCACTTTCCAGTGCCGAAATTTTTCGGACTTTTGCTCTAATAATTCGTATTTACTTTGATATTTAGAAGTCAAAATTCCATTCCCTCGGATCCATAATTTTGGAAATAATCTTTTCAGCCTCTGTTCCAATAAATTAAGTTTCGGATCTAATAAATATGCCTCTGAATTTAAATTGGAAACAGGTCTCGCAAAAGAATGCTCCCCACTTATAAAATTAATAACTTTCATAACACTTTTATTTCAATTGATTTGCTATAATTCCAAAATTTATACGGAAATTTTTTCCGCTCTCGCTGGCATTACTTGAAAATGCCCCTTTTGGCTGATTCCCAAATTGTTCCGAGCGGTCGCGGAATCAATATTTAAACCGTCAGTTTAATTAATTTGATTTGTCATAATCAATCATTCGCATCACATGATATTGATTAGTGCCATCCAATGATTTCATTCGATTGCAAATCGACAATTCGAGAGCTAATTTCTCTACTGCTCTCCTTTTTTACTACTTCCGGAGGCTGGCAATTCCTTTTTATTGGCAAAAAAATCTTCATATACTTGCACTCCATTCTTCTCTTCGGATGCCAAGTATGAAAATTCTGTAATTTTGCCATCCACACCCATTTCTTGCCTCACTAGTATTCCGCCTCGGAGAACTAGCGTTCCTGGTTTTGCCTTTTTTCTTTCAATGATTGGAATTGCTTTTCCATTATTATCTTGAACCCCATCCTTAATTATAATTACATCCTTTTCTACGGACGAAATAGTATTCTTTGTATGAGTAATTCCTTTGATAGGCCGCTCCCGCTTTCCTTCCTCTTTTATCTCTTTTGCGCAACGAGACTCAAAGTCATCAAGTCGCACAGAATAGTCCGGACCAATCAAAGTTTTGTACACATAACGTCTTGCCTTTTCTAAGAATGCTTTGAAACCTCGCTTTTTCGGCGGAAAGGGAAGTTGGACTTTCGAAGTATCTTCATTATTATTTTTCTCTGGTTTTTTAGTAATGGATGGATGGGCTTGAGGTGGATTGACTTTCAAATATTTCTGCGAGTTAGGAATTTCATATCCGCTATCGTTATTTGGTGAGTTTTCATCATGGCTAGTTGCCGCAGAACGCCCAATAATTTGTGGCAATAAATAATATCGTACCTCTAAATTTACTGTATTCAACTGAGAAGCATTAGAGGATAATCCCTGCGAACTTTGATTCCAATTAAATGTCGAATGCGGATCTTTTCGCGATGGGGGTAAAGTATTTTTTCCGCTATTGATATTTAATACATTGTTATTAAAACTGTTATTAACAGGTGTAAATTCTACCGAGCCCCGTTGAGGATTAGGTTTGGGAATATCAAAACTATTATTATATGAGTCACCTGAATTCCCAAATCTGAAAAAAACAGACCCTTGAATAAAAGATGAAAGCATATAAAATATAATTATAGCGTTTTCTGCCTACGGGGCTTTGCAAAGCGCAGATATTTAAAAGTATAAACTATTTTTGGACTGGGTACCCAGCCTGAAAAATTATAGTTATTTTCGTTAAAATCTCACAAACTTACTTTCCTCAATCGTTGGCCACAGCTTGTGTGTTAGGCTGTTTTTTAAATAGTAACTTCACTCGATTCCAGATCCATTTTAGCCTTCCTTCTGTTATTTTCTTATATTGTTCTTCGGAACTAGTAGTTAGATTTTGTAAATGTTTTTCAATGTTTGTTATTTTCTCTGTTTCATTTTTATTTTCCGGACTTTTGTTCATCATATGTAAAATTTTCTTAATTAAGGTAGTAAGGCGTTGAAACCAATTAAGCTTTTTGGTTGCGTTCTGCACAGCGGGAGGATGTGTCGGCACATCGTTCTGCAGGGAGATGGAATCTTTATTAGAATCCGGATTGCCGTCCATTGGCCTCTCCAGCACTGGTTCTGATTTTTTGATTGGCTGAAGATGATAGTAATTGTTATTAAGGGATTGCTGCGGTAAATCTCCTTCGCTTTTTCTCCTTAGCACTGTATTTAGGTCCTGATTTGTCGGCAGCTTCGTCTTGGCGAGTGAAGTGCAACGTTCGACTGATTCTGTGGAAGCAGTCGGACTTTTTTGTTTCCTTTGGCATGTCTGTGATGAGAAAATTTTCTGAAAAATTGGCGATTGAGTATGGAATGCTATCTCTCCCTTACCATTTTTGCTTGCTAGACTCTCGACCAGATTGCTAATCGTGGTAGTGTTCAACTGGCTATTGTTTAGGATCCTAGGAGATGGTGAGTTTGTACCTTCATAACTGATTGCCCCGGAGTCGGACTCACTGCTTTTTGTAGAAGGAGATGGAGACAAAGTGCCGACTTGGGACGAGCCTGTTGCTGGTTGCATAAAATTCTTTCAGAGTCTTATTGGGATAATGTTGGGAAGCGTTGAATTCCTGCGTTGAGAGAATATCGACTGGAAAAGAGAATTTTTCCGGAAAGAAAATGAGGTAAAAGAAACCCGTTGAATTCGTAATTTGATACCAAGACGGAATCGTATTTATTCCTAATTAACAGTTTCTATAAAACTGGAGATTTCTTCAGAACTGTTTAGTATCAGGCACTGAATTTTTTAAATTTCAACTTTTTATCTGCGTAGATTTCCGCAGTTTTATTAAAATGAATACGCCTCTTCCTATCGGTCTGAACCGGAAACAACATAATGAGTGTTTGCAGGACATGACCTCCCGGGGGTAGCACGCAAAAGTAGCACATAATTTGTGGTCAGAATCATCCACATGCCTCGTCCATGGAGTATGGGGAGGGGAAATTTATTTCAGCCAAGGCGTAGTTGGCGGGAAAATAAGAGACGCCAGCTATAGCGAGCCCGTATAAAATGAGTTAGACTTGGTGCGCGTGGCTTCCGCCAAGTCGCTCATTACGGTGTTCTTCAGGGCTTTGTTTCAACAAGATGGCCAATATTCAGAGCCCACGACTGAAAAAAGCCGAGCATTGCCCCCAGGAATTGATGGGAGTGACTCAATGTTCTCCTTAAGAAAGCCCAATTCCTGGGCAGATATAGCGAAAACCATCCCTGACACTGCTTCTTATAGCAGCTAAGATGATAATGTCTGCCGGCGGGGCTCAGATTCCTATCTTCATCTCATGGGTATTGGGTTGACCTGAGATTGACTACAATCTGCAAACGAATCATTTCCCTCCTCACCGAGGAGTTGCAAACAAGTTTAAAACAATGATGATTTGCTTACAACAAAAGGTGTTTCGAAGAATTTTTTATAAATGAGACTATGAGAGATGCTAGTGCCATCCGTACCAGCCAGTCCCTTTAAGGAACTGCCTTTCCTCTCTCGAAAGAAGCTGGCTGGGATAAAAATTCTCCATGTACACAGGAAATTAGCAGTTAATTAGTTAATATCCTTATATTTTCGCCTTTGCCCCGAATTCGCTGATGTACTGGTCCAGCTCCTGTCAATCATTTTTTTATTTTTGTTTGGGGATAAATACTGGCGGTGCATCACGGGCGATGATGGTGCATTCTTATTAAATGTTCTATCGCCTATTTGCTTATTAGTAAAACCCTTTGCTTGCAAAGCTCCTGATGGCATTGTGCTCATAACTTAAAAATCTATTTAATTAATTTAATATCATTTCCCGAATTTGCAACCTGTTGAATACATTTTATGATTCTACTTTTGGACCAATTGACAGAGCCCATATCATGACTATTATTTTTATTGGGAATTAGCAGTTTGGACCAAAAGGTTGGAATTTTGAAAAGCGGAGGCAACTGGTTGCAGGCAATGGAGGAATAGAAAAAAGTGCCCTTTCGCTCCGGGGGATTGCGATGTTGCCAGTTTTCATAGTTCGGACTCATTTTAAAAATCTTCTCCAAGAGGGGAAAATTGAATTCCCAAAGCAATATCCCTCAACTTTGAAATGATTTCTGATGAAAATAAGACGTAGAAACAACCCGTTGTGTAGATCGGAAAATTACTTCCATCCATGGGTAGATTTCCCCCGGCAGTTTCCGTCAAACTGAATTTTCTCTTAAATGCTCCGGATGGAAGCAAAAAATATATCCAGCTGATTCACAGAGAATTATGTGGTGAGCGGTGTTTTTGATGCGATTTTACGGAAGGGGTATGCCCTACTATTCAGGGGAGGGAGACGGGGAAGGTGCGGGGGCTTGGATAGCAGAAAATCCTACCCCTTCGACTTTTGAGCCTTGGCAGATGTCGAGTACACGGAGGATTCGCGCATAGGGCACGTCCTTGTCCGCACGAAGGAGGACATTCTGCTGAGGATTGTTTTGAATGAGATTTGTTAATAAGTCCCCCAGTTCGGCTCCTGTTAAGGAGCGACCATTGATGACGATATTTCCGTCTTTTTGTATGTTAATGAAGACGGGTGCGGAAACGGGCGTGGTATCCGCATGTTGAGCGGAGGGAACGCTGATTTTCAGCTGCCCTTCGCCCTGTCCTACTACGTAATTATAGAGAAAAAAGACCAACAGTACCATCAGGATATCCACGATGGCTGTGACCTGAAAATAGAGAGGCATTTGAGATCCGCTACTACTCCGAAATTTCATGGCGAGAATGTGGCGCAATCCGGGGGAAAACACCAGCCCTATAGGGAGTTCTTGGTTCGTAGAAGTGGATATTGGCCAATGATGTCTCGTACAAAGCATCCACTGCAAATAAAGATGGGAAGCTATAGCGGAAGCGGTATATTTATACTGGCTTCGCTATATTCATTCCGAAACTCTCAATTGCCACAAGCTACTCACAATCAACTTCCAAGAACTGCTCAGGAACTGGGTTTTCTTAAGGAGAACATTGCGTCACCCCATTCAGTTCCTGGGGGCAATTCGCGGCTTTTTTCAGCCGTGGGTTCTACCAAGCACACACTAGGAACTATAAAAGGCAAGTCGTTGCTCATAGACATCAGCAATACTTTTACAAAGATTGCGTTAAGTTCTCGAGAAAAGGTGGGAAAGATCCATCGTATTCCTACGGCCAAGCTCACTGCCGCGCAGCTTCGCAGGATGGTTTCCGATTGGTCTTATCATTGTGCAGTCGTAGCCTCTGTGGTTCCTTCCCGAAATTCCGCTGTTTCTCGGGCACTGCGTTCTCCTCTGATCTGGGTAGAGCCTCATATCGATTTGGGAATTGGGGTGGATTATCCTGATCCTGCTCGGATTGGTGGGGACCGGTTGGCCAATTCGGTTGCTTGCGTTCAGCTTTATGGTGCACCTGCCATTGTAGTGGATTTTGGAACGGCGGTGACTTTCGACGTACTTTCCGTACAAGGGAATTATATTGGTGGGGTCATTGCTCCGGGCATGGCTGCATTTACTGAGTATCTTCATAAGAAGACCGCTTTACTTCCCTATGTAGTTTTGCGGGAACCACGTTCTGTTTTGGGGAAATCGAATGAGGAAGCCATGCGCTCAGGCGCTGTAATAGGCTATCGCGGACTGGTTCGCGAAATTCTCACGCAACTATGTCAGGAAATTTTTCCACAGGATTGTAAGCCAAAAATTATTGCAACGGGAGGTGATGCGAAACTTGTCGGCAGTCGTTTGCCACTTTTTGACGTCATCAATCCCAAATTGACCCTGGAAGGGCTTCGTCTGATTGCAGTGAGGAATTATAGCGGCTTTTCCCGATCAGAACCGCGAACATGAATGGTTTTTTGGTTCAGATTATGAACGGCTCGAATGTAACGAACGGTTTTACTCCGGGATCGCATTAAGATCGAATGAGTAATTGCAGTGGAGCCCAGTAGTTTCACGCCTGGGAGTAAGGCGCTATCACTAATGCCAGTGGCGCAAAAAAGCGACCTTCCTCCAGCGACCAAATCATCCCGCATGTAAATACGCTGTAAATCGTTTCCCTCTGCGGATAGTTGAGCTCTTTCCGCGTCATCGCGCGGCCACATGCGGACCAGGATGTCCCCATCGAGTGCCTTGAGAGCGCTTGCGGTTAAAATTCCTTCGGGAGCACCGCCGATGCCGATATAAAGATCGACTCCGCTATCCGGCAAAGAAGGGGCCACTGCAGCGGCGATATCGCCGTCGGAAATCAGACGCAGGGAAGCTCCCAGACGGCGCACTGCTTCCACATATTTTTGATTTCGAGGCCGATCCAATGTCACAACTACCAAATCATGGATCCGTTTGCGGAGGATTTTTGCGACAATGGTCAAAATCTTTTCGACCGGGGTATCCAGGCCGATGGGCTCAACTTGTTCTCGGCGTACGGCGTAAGCAATCTGGGGGCCGTAGGCGATTTTTTCCACATAAAAACTGGGAATGTTGACCATGGCATGTCCTTCCTCGGTGGGAAGATAGGAAGCTGCCATGACGGATATGGAATTGGGAAGGCCCTTAGCGATATTGCTAGTGCCATCAATCGGGTCCAAGGCAATATCAAAACGAGGTGCATCGGAAGTGCCAATTCCCAACTTTTCTCCTAAAAAAATCCCCGGTGCATTGTCCTTAATTCCCTCTCCTATAACCACTTCTCCTCGGATATCCACTAAATCAAAGACCCCATAAATAGCATCACAGGCCGCCGCATCGGCAGCTTCTTTATCGCCCTTTCCCATCCAATGAATGGAGTTTAAGGCAGCATTTTCTGTGGCTCTGACAAATTCAAATTCGATATTTCTTTCAACGTCTTGCATAGGTAAGGAGCAAATTGGTAGGATCCACAGCCTAAAAAAGCCGTGAATCGCTCTCAAGAACTGAATGGATAAAGATTTGCTTTCTTGAAGAAGGCTCAAAAGGCCCACTTGCCGGGCAATGACTCTTATTGGAATCGAAAGTGCTACCTCCTATTCCACCATCACTGAAAATGAACAGTGATATGATTCAAAAACTAATATATGTTAAAATTCCGATCTCCTAAGATATGGGCTCTCTTTTCCTTTCTGACAGTGTCAAATCGAGCCAAGGATCCTATAAGGGGCTGCATATTTTGAGGAAAAATGCGTTCCCAAAACAATGCGTATGTTGTGGGAATCTTTTTAAGCACCTGAAAGAATTCCTTAAGAATACCCAGCAAGTTTCTACAGGTTCGGGGCTGATGGAATACAAAATTTCCTCTTGTTTGGGCTGCACCCAGGTGGTTGCTCTCTATCGCAACTGTGTGTGTGGAAGTACACTCCTCGTCTTTTGCAAATGTCGGCGCAACACATCATCTCTCGGTTTAAGACGCAAGGAACTATTTGGCCAAATGTGGGAGCAATTAAAGGAAAGGGGAATTTCTCATCCGCTTATTAGGAACGAGTTGCTTCGAGTGGTGCATGGTAAACAAAGCAAATTACTCACTAATTTAGGTATCGATTATTCGGAATTCCAAAAAATAGCGCATGCATGTGTAAAGCAGCAATTCATTGTATAGGCTCTTATATCAGCTCCTTAAGATAATCAGATATTAGGCCATTATGGGAAAAACGGATTAGAAGATTTTTCTTGTCCCACAGTGGTCAATGGCCCATGGCCGGGGCATAATAGAGTATCGTCGGGAAGAGAAAGAATTTCCGAAGTACAGGTATGCAAGGCATCCGGATAGGAAATGTGAGCTCCTCCGATGGAGCCGGCGAATAGGGCATCTCCGACAACAGCTACACAACGAGAAAGTCCATGGATGACGTAGGTGATGCCGGCGGATGAATGTCCGTTTGTCAATCGTGTTTCCACTTTCAAGCCTCCGAGGGAAAAAGTTTTTCCGGGAGTAAAAACGTGTGCTCCGGAAAGATTTTCGGCGATCCAGGGTGTGGCGCCGGTTTTTTCTACAATCCGATCCAAATCAAAAATATGGTCACCGTGAGAATGGGTGAGGAGAAGTAGCTCCAAGCGCAGATGATTTGTGGTTAAATCATCCAACAGCTCGGAAGCATCGGCTCCCGTGTCGAACGCCATGGCCTGGCGTGTGGTGCTATCCCAAACAAGATAGGAATTCACACTCATTCCATCGAAGTCTGTTTGAAAGCGAACAAACTCCTTTGGCAGCAGACCTGCTTGAGGTTGGTAATCTCCACGGCTAATAGCTAATAAGCGGTCTGGCTCAAGATGTAAGGCGACGGCAAGTGTCCGCAAGTCCGATTCGTGGAGGGTTCCTGCCCGGGAACCGGGCTTTCTTAAGGAGAACATTTCTTCACTCCATTCGCGGTCTTTTTTTGCCGAGGGCTCTTTTAATAGAGCATCCGGGCGGGCTGGCAAGATGGGGAGGGCATTCGAGGAAACTTTCAAACCTCGCTGGGCTTTGTTCAATATATCTGTAAAGGAGTCTTCCAGAGGTTCTGATTTCATCCGGCTTGTTTTCGTATTTGATAGTTTAAGATCAGATGTAAGAGCACCAGACTCAAAAGGGAGGAGAGGATGAGGACGGCGCTATTAAACCAGATAACGCCGATTCGAAAACCCAGGAAAATTTTGACTGGAGCAAAAAACACATTGGGATGTTCCGCATATCGATAATCCGCCTGTTCCATTTCAGCCTTGGAAAGCAGATCCACAACCTTTTGGTTTACATAAAGTTGTTCGGCGGTGATTCCATGGTCATTGCCTACGATTGCCTGAGAATTGAGCGGCGCGCCATCGATCACCTGATCCACGAGCTTCAGTTTGTGATCGACGCCCCGAGAAGAGCTGGCTTCCAGTCCGGAAGTGATGGCCAACAAGTCCTTAAGATCCGCTAATCGATCTTCTTGTTCAGGGGTGGGATGTTTCACGGCGGCAACGTTCGTAATCATTCGTTGAATGCATTCTTGACGACGGGTCAGCGGATTCAACTTTCCATCCGCATAGACCAGTCCTTCATAAGACCATCGCATGGGCATGAATTCGCAAATGAGGGGAACGCGTATGTCGCTTTGTGCTTCAAATGATCCGCTGGGATGTTTTCGAAACCACTGTTCGACCACGTGGACAAAATCCATATTGCGGTTCATTTCCTCATATTTGATTAATGCTCCGGCAAGAATGATTTGGGGAATCAGAACAGCGGGGATGATGAGGACCGCGGTTTTTCCTTCGGGCACTAGTGCGGAAATGACCAGACCGATTGTAAAGCCGCTGATACACGTCAGTACCATGGCGATGAATGTGATCCAAAACATGCCTCGGACGGCTAACAGTCCATTTCCGATGAAAGTAAAGAGAGCGCACTGAAGGATCGCAAAGAGTGTCAGCGTAAGAGCCTTAGCCAATACGTAATACGAAATCCGAACATCCAAATTTCTTTCCCGCATCAGTACGGGTCGATCGGAAATGATATCATCCACGCTATTCGTGAGGCCCAGAAACATGGCCACTACGAGTGAAAGGAAGAGATATGTCGGGATATGAAAAGCGGAGGCAAAGTCGTAGGTATCGGATTCCGAATAGCGCAGGACAATTCCGATGAGCAATGCAAGCAGAGGGGCTTCTACGATAGTGGTAAAGAGGTTTGCCCGGGTACGCAGTTTGCTGATGAAAGCTCGTTTGAGGAGGACGATGAATTGCGACCATTCTTCTCGCAAGCGCCAAAGATCTCTTCGCTGACTCCGTTCGGGAAACGGCGGCGGAGCCCCGCCGGATAGTTCGCGAGAAGGCAGAGTCGTCGGCTGCTGAACATCTTTCACAAGACGGTAGGCTTCATATTTGTCGCGCCAGTAGTCCGGAGAAAACCGTCGGGCTGGCACGAGCTGACCTCGATTATTTTCTTCAAAGATAATATCACCGCTCAAGTCGCGCAGAGGAGTTTCTAAGACATCAAAAATAAATTCCGGCCGAGTGGTCCCACAGGCTTTGCAGCCTCCGAGTTCAGTCCCAAAATGCTGTTCGTGTGCGGCTTCCGCATAATATTTCAAACACTCTTGCGGAGTACCGAAGAACACCAGCTTGCCCCCCTTGTCCAAGAGAGCCGCTTTTTGAAACATATGGAAAATTTTGGAATTCGGCTGGTGGATGGTGACCACCACGATTTTATTATGAGACATGCTGCGGATGATCTCCATCACATGCTCGCTATCCTTCGAAGAAAGGCCGGAGGTCGGTTCATCGAAAAGATAGATGTCTGCGGTGCTAATCATATCCAAACCAATGTTTAAGCGTTTGCGCTCTCCGCCACTTAAACCCTTGGTAAGGGGACTGCCCACTACATGACCCCGCCGTTCGTTGAGGCCTAATTCGATGAGCTTTCCTTCGATGCGGCGCAATCTTTCCTTGCGTGTCAGATGGGGCGCGCGGATGGCAGCGGCATAAGTCAGATTTTCCTCAATAGTAAGGTGCTCATCAAATGCGTCATACTGCGGAACGTAAGCTACGTAGCCTCTTAGAATGTCGTAGTTAGTATAAAGAGATCTTCCATTGAGAAGAATTTCTCCCTGTTCGGGAGCAATGCGTCCCGACAAAGCACGGAGGAGAGTACTTTTTCCTGAGCCGCTGGCTCCCATCACACAGACCATTTCTCCGCGGCTCACGGTGAATGAAATCCCATCCAGTGCAATTTCCTTATTCCGAAATCTATATACCACATCCCGCACTTCCATAGTACGAATAATATTACGCTCTTCTTCAATAATGCGTTCGGAAAAATTACATCGTAGGAGCTGCCCGGCATCGATTCTAATCGTATCGCCATCCGCTAAGGGCGCTGAGTTACGCACAGGAACTCCATGAACTAATATGGGACGGTCCGCCAAAAGCACTTCCACTCGGCCGACCTTACTGTCGTAATCACAATAAATACGGAGGAGGACATCTCCGCCCGCGCCGGGTGCAAGTAAAATATCATCTTCTTCCAGCAAGCCGGGATTGTTGGAAACCAAGTATTCGGATTTGGAGGCTTTCAGTTGAAACCGTCCACCATAAGAACGAGCTCGACGTCGCAAGTCGATCAACTCCAATTCGCTGTCATTATGAAAAATGATTTTGTCTTCCAAGGTGGCTTCCACTCGAACCCCTACCCTTAACTGGAGTCCATTGAGCACAGCATCCACATTTTTTAAGGCAACAATACCTACTTTGAGACCAAAAGTGACTTCTAAGCAGCTGTCTCGCGACCGGCTTTTTTCCAGTCGGACTTCATCGTCGAAGCTGATGGCCACATAGATGAGCGCAACGGAAACCCCTTTTTTCGCATTAAAGTAATACACCATGTCCTGGTGAGTGAGAACCTGGTCATCAATTAAGATGCGCTGCCCAGCGTACAAGCGGCAAAAATCCCGGGGCTTAAGGACGCGACTTTGAACGATGAGCGTGTGTTCACTCAGATTTTTCAGAATAATGAGATCGCGAAATCGATAGGCGAGCAGCCTTTCATTCTCCTGAAATCCATGGAGAGCCACATCGGAAACACGGGGATGGCCATAACTGACATATTCCAAGGGAGAGCTGGCCAAAATCGTATACTGCTCTCCCGGATCGTTTGCATTGAGTTGGTAGACAATATCAATTGCTTGAGTCGCCATCCCTAATTGGGACATAAACGAGTAATAAGAAATTACTTGATCTTGTTTGAGACCGGCTTTTGCAATGAGATCGTAGAGTTGTACCCCTAACAGGATTTTTCTTTCATCGCTCAGTTCATTGGCTAATTTTTGCGCCATCGCATTCAGATCCTGCTGTTCGTGAAGGGCCTCTATAAATAGCTTATGAAGAACTGAATAAACGGCATCCGGATAATCATAGCGCAAGAATCCCAAACTGGAGTCGATTTCCTCCTCCAATAAATCTCCATCCACACGGGCAAAAGCAGCTAATACCTTAATTAAGGTCGGCAAAAGATTGGGAGCTTCCACCACAGTTCGAGGTTTTCGCAAAAGACGGCGTCCCCAGCGCCGAATGGTAGAGCGAGCGCGCCCGGCAAGGAGCATGAGTCCTTCAAGTCCTTTTTGAAATCCCTTGGGCAAGGGAGGAGGAGTAACTGGATGATCCACAATGAGAGATTACTATCCTCCAAATTTCAAAGCAACAAGGCAACTTCGTTGCTTCCTTTTACTTCGGCGCTCTCTGTACGCCGACATTTCCCAATGCATGCAGGATTTACGCAGATTCCGGAGAAAAGCTCGCTCGTTTTCCTCTGTTTGTGCGTCAGTCCTCTTTATATTTCTTCACTCATTTTGAGAATATACCCCTGCAATCGAATGAATGAGTTGAACGAAAATCTCTTACAAGGAACCACGCAGGTGTCATCCATTTTCCAATGTGGCATCGCATTCAATATCAGACTATTTGTATAAGCAAGTGGATGCCAATTGATTGCAAATTATTCGGGCTATTTTTTCCAAATTGAACAGATCCCTGGCGACCTACCGCGGCGGGAGTATCTTTACTTTCCTGATTGCACTGCTGGCATACAGTGGACGATAATACGTCTCCCAACTCCAAAAATGGCGACGGCGACGATCATAGTCAACAAAGAGTTATTTTAATTCAGCTTCCTATTTTTTGAAATTTCAAAAACCATCCGGTAATTCGTCTTCGGAGTCCTCGCAAGTGGACAACTTGCGAGTGACTGGCTTGACGCGTTTAATTACGCCAGCCCAAATCAAAAAAGAGCTTCCGACTAGTGCCGCAGCATTACAGTTAGTTTTAGAAAGTCGGGAAACAGAGCGTCGTATCCTTCGAGGAGAAGACCCCCGCATGGTCGTAGTAGTCGGCCCGTGTTCGATTCATGACACAGCTGCCGCTCTGGAATACGCCCAACAACTGGCTGAGTTAAAACAAAAGGTGGAAGATCGCTTTTATATCGTAATGCGTGTCTATTTTGAGAAACCACGCACTACCATCGGATGGAAAGGATTTATTAATGATCCTTACCTGAATGATTCCTGCAATCTGGCACAAGGTATTGCCCTCGCACGCAAACTGCTCATTAATATTTTGGAATTGGGATTGCCGACCGGAACCGAATTTCTTGATCCGATTATTCCGCAGTACATTAGTGATTTAATTTCTTGGGCCGCCATCGGTGCAAGGACCACAGAATCCCAAACACATCGTGAATTAGCCAGCGGTCTTTCCATGCCGGTCGGCTTTAAAAACGGTACGGATGGCAGCATTCAAACAGCGATTGATGCCCTCCGTTCCGCCCGTGTGCCTCATAGCTTTCTTGGAATCGACCAAGACGGTTGTACCAGTATTGTAAAAACCACAGGCAATCCGAACCACCATATCGTGCTTCGCGGGGGACGCGAGGGTTCTAATTATGAGCCTCATCACACTGCCGCTGCCGCCAAAGCGCTACGCGAAGCCGGTCTTTCTCCCGCAATTATGGTAGATTGTAGCCATAGCAATTCTGGCAAGAATCCCCATAGACAGCCCCTCGTCTGGAATAATATCTTACAACAACGAGTCGCTGGCAGAACAGATATTATGGGGGCCATGCTAGAAAGTAATCTTCATTTTGGTAACCAACCTCTTCCCCAGAATCTTTCTCAACTCCGTTATGGGGTTTCTATTACCGACGCTTGTATGGACTGGGAAACAACCGAACGCATTCTCCTCGGTCAATGAGCCTGCTCATTGTCGAGACTGAATTTGCAGCCATTGACTTCGAAGCAGCTGGCACCGAGCCCGGCGGTACTGACTCTCCCATCCAAATCGGAATCGCCAGTATGAAGGGGGGGCTCTTAATGCCGGAAACTTTCTTCCGTAGTTACTTACAAGGGGGCTCAGGGGGGACTCATTCTGCATATGCGATTCATGGAATCGGAACCGAACAACTGGTAGACGCACCTTCTCTCCTGTCTCTTTGGCCGATAGTACGGGGACATTTACAGAACCGTTGTGTTGTGGCACATAGTGCCGGTTCCGAAAGACGTTATTTGCGGACTTTTCCTTTTCATGGTTTTGGCCCCTGGGTAGATACACTAAAATTAGCCCGAGTATTGCGTCCCGGCTTAAGTAACTACAGCCTAGGGGCCCTCATCACTACCTTTGGCCTGGAAGAAGAAGTGAATCACTTTTGCACAGGTCTCAAATGGCATGACGCACTCTATGATGCCGTGGCATGTTTACTTCTGCTCCGCACTCTCATAAAGAGTGCGGATCTCTGGTTAAAGCCGGTTACTATTTTAGAAAATCCGAATCGACGTTTTTATAATTGGTAACTGACGTGACGCACTTTGAGGAGCTCTGGGAGCAAAAAAACCATTTTAGCCCACAAGGTTTCCCTTTTTTGCGTCACATGACTTGGTGATTGCATGGTCATGCAGCAAGAGCAGGCCGTTCATACCGTATGGTTGCCGGCGTGGAAGCAGCTGTTGTGAGGCGAGAGCTTTGTGATACAGGGGCATCATCCTCTTCGATTTGATAGGTTCCCTGCATCTCGGCTCCAAAGGAGTCTACGATAGAGAATCGTTGTCCATCCTCGGTTACAAGAGTCACTGATCCATCGGAATTCTCAAATGGCATCACTGCTTGATGATCCGCTAGGGCATGAAAGCGCGGAATGGGATTAATCCCCATGTCCACTCTGCTGTTTTGCTGTCCCGAGGAAACGATGGCCGGATTAAAATGACCCGGATTGAACTTAATAAACTGAGCCGTTTTCTGCTTTGGTGACCAGAGCAGAATGCCCATTCCTCCTATGGGAGAGGGATAGCTCCAACTTTTCACTACAATGCTATCTTCTGTCCCGGATTTGAGGGACACGCTATAGGCGTTTGCTATGTTAAAAAGAACTGGCTGTGATTTTTCGGTTCCTCCTATTTTCACCCATTCGGCAAGCTCTGCTTCTCGAGCTGTGGAAGTATTGGTCTCTCCTCCCAGCTGTATTTGCCGAGCAAAGGCTTCGATAAGATTGTGCCCTTGAGCAGAGGGCGCCCCATCGGCTTTCACACCCCTCAGATCTGTGAGAAAGTCATTGGGAAATTTTATAAATCTCTGTATTCGTTGCTGATCCAGCCCTCTCACTTCGACGAGCTC
>JAHFTB010000048.1 GCA_023269545.1 Verrucomicrobiota bacterium
AATGGATCCTCACGGCTTTCGGTGTTTGCCTCTCCACCCATTGTGCTTGCTCCAGCCTGATCTATCCTCGAGCTTGCATATTGTTCAACAGAATTTTCTGCATAAAAACCCGTTAGATCTCTTACTTCATCTTCAGTCGGATTTGCTTCCGCATGGATAGCATTGGGATTATTTTCTGGTTTGGCTGCAGCTTTATTCCTTACACTGGCGGCAAGATTTGCTATTTCTACATCTGAACAATCAGCAGGCTCATAACCCTTCTTTGTTATCAAAGCTCTGATATTTCTGGAAAAACAAGCAGTCCCAAAATCACAAACTGCCTCATTTTTCAAGGTAGTTTTAGTACCAGGTTTGTTGAACCATTTATATGTGTCTGAACCATTATTCCGTTTCGCTGCATCCCTTACACTGCTGGCAAGATGTCCTATTTCTAGATCTGAACAATCAGCAGGCTCATAACCATTCTTTGTTATCAAATCTCTGATATTTCCGGAATTACAAGCAGTCCCAAATTCAGCTGCCTCTTTTCTCAAGGCAGTTATAGTACCAGGTTTGTTGAACCATGTACGTGTTTTTGAACCTGTCTTCCGTTTCGCTGTATCCCTTACACTGGTGGCCAAATTTTTTATTTCTAGATCTGAACAATCAGCAGGCTCATAACCCTCCGCTTTTATCAAATCTTTGATATTTTTGGCATTACAAGTAGTCCCAAATTCAGCTGCCTTATTTTTCAAGTCAGCTTTAATATCATCTCTGTTGAACCATGTACGTGTTGCTGAAGTTATATTCTGTTTCGCTGTATTCTTTACACTGCGGGCAAGAGCTCCTATTTGAAAGCGTGTTAAATAACTAGATTTAAGATTTACGCCTTCTACGACCTCTTGGGCTATAAAATTTCTGATATCTTTGCTAGTTATGTCCTTTTCGATATCTTTGCTAGTAGAGTCAGTCTTAATGCTATTAACTATCTTAGTTATAAATGCAGTTCTATTATTATTATTATTCTTGTACCATTCATGCGTTACTGACTGAACTGTAAGTGCCTCAGCTAGAGGATTCCCTTTTGGGGTTGGTATATCCCTGAAGCTATCTTCAATATTGTCTACAGAGAGAGAGTGGGCACTATTATTATAGTACGGATTTGTTGAAGAGCTAGTAGAGGGCTGGGAAGGGCTCTGCCAATTTTGCTTTGCAGTACTTGTAGAGGGATTGTTATTGAGCTCGCCCGGAATTCGGTGTACTATCATTCCTGGAGCCACCATACGTGAATTCCTAAATTCGGATCTTCCGGGGACCGGATTCCCGGGATGGGAGGGAATAGCATTTGGAACACGAAATGTTGTAGAAGAAGGAGGAGGAGGAGAACCATTTTGCATACCCTATTTGCTAAATTATTAGCTGAATGTTTTAAGAAAAAAATAGGTGTATAATTTACCCTCTAAATAGGTGTACTAGTTACGACCTCTATTTCCATTCTTCTCAGAACCATCCCAGTAGAAAATATCCATCTTTTCTGAAAACCGTAAAAATTTGCAAAGCATTGATGGCTTTGATCTTATCTGACTAATCGAGGGGCATTTTGATGTGCTCGCACACTCATGGTTTTGAATCGAAGAGCAAAACAACACCGCACCAATCCAGGGTAGAATATACGGATGTATTGGAGCCAATGCCGCATATCCTGACTCCGCCATCACTTGTATGCGGCCCTGGCAATCTCAGCCTCTTGATGCTTTGGGCTGCGTTTTGCATCTCCTTTGGCTCGCAAAAACCGCATCTCTAAAGCGAGTTTGAGGAGGGGAGATTTGTTTCTACAGGGCACCACCGGGCACCAATCGAATTTTTACAGAGTAAAACAGAGGACTGAAAATATGCGGCATTGATTCCAATACATCCGTACATTCTACCCTGGATTGGTGCGGTGTGACTTTGCGCTTCGATTTAAAACCATGAGTGTGCGAGCACATCAAAATGCCCATCGATTGGTCTGATAAACCTAAAAACGCCGATTCTCCCAGCGGATTACTTAATGAGCATCAATATAATGGGCTAATCCTCATCGTAAGGGAGGAATTTCAGCAAGAAAGCGTAAAGAATACCTATATGCAGTAGTGATTTATGCTTAAAATAAATAATTATAGTAAGCATAACTTCGTTTTTAAATAAGCTTAATGCCTAAAAATACTATTCCTGCTAGTCCATGTGCTCATCGAACAGACCACGCCGAGAGCCAGAAAAGCATAAATAGGCTATGCCGCGTTGGAGGAGTGGTGGTGGGGGCGCTCTTGATGGGAGGCGGAATAGCGGTTTGCATGACTTCCTCGCAAAAAAACAATCATCGCACAGGTGGAAATAACCAAAATCGTACGAATGGTACAGGCAGTAATGGCAACAATAAGACGGATGTAGGGTTTCAGGGGAACAATGCTAGCCTTGCAAAATCACATGGCAGGCGCGATGCCGGACCTGTTAAAAAGCCAGAATCGTTTTCAGGATATTCTTCAGATAAGTGGAGAGATTACGGGCATCAATTCCGTGGAAAGAAAAACAGTGTACCACGTTTGCAACTTTCCCAACAAAAAGCTTTCTCAAATTCAACGGAAGCAAAAAACTCTCATGGAGGGTTACAACAAAGCCGTGTGCGAGGGAAAAATGGACAGACATCCTCCCGAGAGGAAAAAAATTCCCTTACGACAATACATAACAAGAACAATTCGGCAGAGAATTCCTCAGAACCAAATTTGCGGAATCTACAACCCGGATTGCGTGTTTCAGATAGGCAACCTGGCGCAAACAAAACAAGTAACACCTCTCACTCAGTGCTGAGCAGGAATGGGAAAGGTTCAAATAACGCGCAATTAGTTGAGATTCAGCATGGAAAAGAATTAAAAACTAATGACACCCATACTCGTTCCAAACGGGATGCAGGAGTTTTTGTAGCTGCTCCCGTAGACACACTTGAGGGAGGCGCTGCTTTCCTGTTTGGTTGGGACTCTGCTTTGCAGCAAGAAGGAGCAGTTTCTTCACCAACCGTATCGCAGCCGCGCAGTAGCGTAGTAGAGACCAACGTAAGAATTCCTCAACCGAGTCTTTCTTTTAGCCAATTGAATCAGCAAATTCTAGATCGGAATTCATCTATTATACAATTCGCTAGGTTGAACGATCCAACAATATTTAGCGGAGGGAATACTACAGCTTCTCCAGTAAATGCAACTACTCCTGAGGAAAAGCAAATTCTCATGCTTAAACAGCTTGAAAGGTGTGTAGGAGAAAGAGGGATGGAGGATGGCCAGATTTCATCAACTGCGCTAAATAAATTAAAGCAATTTGCAAGCGAATCGCAGCTCAGTATGACTGACTTATTTCGTTATGCAGCGGGAATGAGTCATGCAAAGTTAACTGGAAAGGATCCTTTTACGCTTTCAAATGCAGAACTAGACAACCTGGTGGGGCCATTTGTCGAATCGGTATTCTTCCAGCCCGAATTTATTGCAAAGATAGTGGAAAAAGCAGCAAATGGGACTCTTTCCTTTTCGGAGATAAAACAAGAGGTCTCAGCGCAATGTCAAAGCTATCCTCATGTTATGCTAGGGCAATTTAATGTGGCGCATTTTAGGGCAACTTATGATGCTTTGCATAGCAGTCTTACAGATAGCATATTAAGTGGAGTTTCACCACTCTTTTTAAGGAATGATGTCGAAGAAATTGGAGATATAAAGCTTGGTAGTTTAGAGCACCTCGTCACTGAGATGGGTCATCTGCAAGATCAAGACGAGGGGTTGTAGGCAACCAGTGGCGAACTTTATGCTCACGGCCTTGAGGTGGCAGAGGACCAATTATCTTATGCAAGTGCATTTGAAGGCGAAAGAAACTTAAAATTTACTGGAGGAGATTACCTAACTGGCGAAGCCTTTGTTAATGCTACAAGAAGTATTGATATACCTGATACGAGGAATCCAGAAACAAAGGACAATCTCGTTCTTCTAAGACTTTTGAGAGAAAGTCAAAGTCAAGGGATTCGCAATGATGCGATACGAGTGGCGAGTGATAAAATTCAGGCTCGTAATAACCTGCTAACCAATAGAGAAAAGATCTTAAAAGAAAGCACAGAGAATGTAGATCAACTCTATGCAAATAATTCTGTCAGTGTTGAAAATGTGGCAGCCGAACGTGCTAGGGCAATTGGTTATGAGCCTACCGAAACAGTCCAATTTTATCAGACGCAAGGGCGTAATGTAGGGGTCAGTGGCCAATCGGCACCATATTACGCGCGGGCCGCCATTAATGGGACAGCAGTCCAGGCCCAGATGATAGGATATGACCGTGAAAGCGGGAACACTGGCGTTGAACTTTTAGCTCGTACTGGTCCTCAGGAAGGCCAAAAAGTATGGCTTACCCAGGAAGACCTCGGGAAAGAAGTTCTCAAACAAGCTTCCGAAAAGCTCAGTCGACTCAAAATGGAGTTTCCTAAACAACAAGAGAGGCTTTTCAGAGAATTGGTGCCTGGAAAACCTGTAGCACTTTATGAGCTATCGATGCCTTGGTACAAACTGAACGGGCTCATCGTTGAATACGAAAACCACTGGAGTACTGGCACTTCCTATATTGGACTTATGAGATATCCGGATGGAACCTGGGCAGCAGCAGCGGATATTCCGGCTGGCAATTTGGACCAATTACAAAATTACGTTTCGAAGAATTGGAAAAACTTTGTCAATGATGAACCTATCCGTTTCCAAAATGGAACAGAAACTACGCTCCCTCCGCCCACTGAGGCCGAACTGATTCTTCAGCCATTTCGTGGTACGCCCGAGCAAATAGTGAATAAAAGTTTGGAACCTCTCCACTGGAATATAAATGCTCTTGAGCGTCATGTGAATTATACGCTCACTGAGCAGATTAAAGAATTGAAAACTAGTAACCAATATAACTTGGAAGAATTGAAGGCCCGACTTCCGGAATTTGCTCAGTTGGCATGGGATATTGGAGAAGGAAGGCGGATGGAACCAGATGAGGTCTTTCTCCGAGGCATTATAGGCGGGATTGAAATTGTAAGTATTGGCGTAGGAGCAGGGGGAGGTATAATAGCGGCACGTAAGGCCGCTTGGAAGCAGAAGAATTTGGCTCCTTCAACTAGGCAGAATGTATTAAATCGTGGAAGCAGTGTACCAATCGTATGGATTCAGAACAAGAAGGTTCCTGTCCATAACTCTATGACAGTAACGGTAGGAAATCGAAGGTTTGAGGCAATAGAGCATAACGGAAAGTTATACAAACTTCACAGCCGGGCAGATGGTAAGAAAAAAGCTATCGAACTGATTGATCGCTCAGAAATAAACGCTGTTCAACTTTGTTTATCTGGTAGGGTTAAACGCGGTGGAAATAAATTATCCTGTATGCGTGGCGACGAAAGTCGCTTAGATCGGCAGCACGAAGGACAAATACGTCCTCCCACACTAATGGGAAATCCCATACAGCAGGAAATTTCTTCGAAGGGGCAAACTGCTTTGGCTTATTCAAGCGATAACTTACCACTTGGGGCGGTAAATCTATTTCGTAGGAATGAGCCTACCCTGCTGCAGCAACAGAGACAAGCGAGCTATCAAAGGGTTTTGACGAAGTTGCTTGCATTTGATAAGCAGTGCCGCAAGCGCGGTGAGGTACCTCAACCACAACAATACGCTGCTATAATTCGAAGCTTCGGTGATCAAGCTACCGGCCCATGTAATTTTTATGCTTTTTTAGTTTATGAATCTCTCGACGGAAAGCTTCCTCCGGGTATTTCTCATGATATTCTCCAATTAGGAAGTCCGGGAAATCATGCGTTCAACGTCATTAACCCCCCAAGGAAGGATTCCTCAGGTTTTTATCCCACAGACTTTTCTACCTGGCCAAAGGATTCGATTATAGTGGATGGTTGGACAGGCATTAGATGTTCAGCCCCGGATTATCCACAAAAATGGCGAGATAAAATGATGGAATGGAATGAAGCAGGGATTAAAATTAATGGGGCTTCTCCGAGAACTGCGGAGTGGCTTGATATGGTAAGTGAATCCAGCAAGCTTTCTTTATCTCTGGGTTGAACGGAAGGGAACGGTGTCTACTAACCCGAAAATTTCAGTGCGCCGTGAAAAATTGTGACAAATCATTGGGAGGAAGATGATATCCGCTTCGGGAACTAATTGCTCCACCCAGAATATGACGAAGGTTGTCGTGAGGTTATCCAGCGCCAATTACAAATCCCATGAAGATATAAGCAAAAAGCCACGCAAGCGGCTGCACATTTTCTGAAGTTGGCAGGAGGGAAGATGGATTACAGAAAACTCATGCTACTTCTTTACCTTGCGGACAGGAAGGCACTGCTGACGTGGGGACGGCCCATCACCACAGATCAATATGCCTCAACGGATCAGGGTATTGTTTTGAGCCGTGTTTTAGAACTCATCACGAAAGAGGAAGGTCAGAATACTGTCAGTGAAGGATTGGCCAATCGTGGAGTGGAGAATTTTGACAGCGATTCAGCAATTTGATCGCAAGCAACAGGAATCGTTGAGAGAGAGTGGCTTCTGCTGATATTGTGGGAGCGCATCGATTCACGTGCCAGAGTGGCTAAACTTATCGCGTAATGGCTCCTTCTCGGCTGCCAAGTCTTGCAAGGCAGCAAGGTCGACCTTTGTTGTCTGTCTGTTAATGATCGCTTTTTTTCGAAAAGACAATCAAGTGCGTTAAAAAGAGTTCCACATGGCCTGCACTTGGAGGATGTCTTATGGACCTTGAAAAGCAAATGTCTCATAAACGCTCTAAAATGCCTTATACAGGCCTTTTATATTTTTTGATAAAAATGTGCGGACGATAATATAAAAGCCCGCATGTATTGAATCTTAGCGAGTGTACCGCAATCTCCGTCGCTTCTCCGCCACCACGGCTTCCATCCGCGTTTCGCGCTCATCGCTGCCGTCCGGCTATAAACTACACGAGTGAGAAGAATTTCAGCACCGCTGCCCTTTCCATGAATTTTTATGCCTGCACAAGGTCCCCCCATTTATACTCCGCAGAATGATGCCAAGGATTAATTCTGCAAAGCTGCCTGATAGCAAGTTTCTTTGTTTTTGGGTTCATCTTTTTGAGGGGATGCGGCCGTGCGGACGAGGGTTTCTGGAAAACTTTATTTTCTATATAAAATAGGATTTTTTCATCTTTTTCCTACCTTTTGCAGTTTATAGGAATTTCAGATCCGCACGGCCGCACTTTTTCCGGTCAAGCCATAAAAAATAGCACGCAATGCGGTCTTTTTCTCCCCTAACTGCGGACGAGCTTTGTTTTTGCGGACGTGCCTGCGGACGAGCTTGGGGGACCTTCTTAGTCGATTCAGAAAGCTGGTATGATATCAGAAAATTGGGATTAAATTCCCCAAATTTAGGTGCTATACTCCAAATGCCGAAAGCTCAGAGGGCTCTTCCTCATTTATTAATTCCATACCAAAAACATGCGATTTTTTAGCGTGCCCAAGTTTTTTCGTTTCGTATCCCACTTGCCGCAAATAGTGACAAATTTTCTGCGATGATTTATACCGTGGGAGTTCTCCATTTTCCTCGCACCATTTTTTGTAAACAGATAGAATGCTTTTAAGCTTCGTCTTTGCTGATTCATTTTGCACAGCACACTGCTGTAAAAATTGAGCCAATTGATCAGACTCTGTTCGGTATTCCTCTGTAGCGTTTAGCACTGTTTTCGGCGCTTTAAGTCCGCCGCGTAGGTGTAGTTCTGCCAAGCCGCCAATTGCCCAATTGAGTATGCCGGATTTTTCTTTTTCAAATTCTGCCAATACTTCATGACGTGGCCGCTTTTTTTCCTCAGGGATAGTCACTGTCCAAGGAATCAAATGAATGCGTCTCCAGATGCCATGATCGGTTCCACGAATTTGAGGCTTATGATTTCCTACCAGCCAGAGTTTATGCGTCGGCTTAAATTTATATGGATTCTCATAAAGTCGCTTTGCCACCACTTCATCACCTCCTACCAAGGATTTCACATGGTGCTCTGCAAGTCGCTTGTCTTCGGGGATTTCGTCGGTTTTAACTAGCCGAAGACCCTCCATGGTGGCTTTATAGCAATCATGGTTGCTATCAGGTTTATCTCCCAACAGGACTGCAATTGGGATCGTTGTCATGAGGTCTCCGAACAAAAACTCCAGACCGGAAAAAATGTCGATTTCCCATTTGCTCCCTCGCCATAACAAAAGAACAAAACATCTTCGTGAGCACGACTAGTCAGGCAATATCCCACTGCTCTCCGAAGGTAAGCGATGAGTTCCTCATTATCATCCATGAAATAGTTAAGAAACGCAGTCCATGCAGGGCACTGAGCTGAAGGATCATAGACGATAGAGGATTTATGAGTGGCGTAATCGCTGGAACGATGCTCACGAAAGACCCCTTCGGCAAGATCGAGGGTACCGTTTTCCACCACCAATAGATCCGGCTTAACATCGAAGGCTGTAGCTGAGAGTTGAAGTTTCTTTGCGGCTAATTTTTCAACGCCTTGAAGATAATCATTCTTTCTCAGAGATTTGTACCGCGCATGGATCTCTTTTAATTCCTGAATCCGTGGGTCTTTTTTCTCATCCGGTGCAGGTTTTTCAGCAATTTCTTTTTGAATGCTTTTTCTGAGCCCATCATAAATACGGCAGAGAGTATTCGAAATATTCCAGATAGCGGGATTTTTTTCGTCTTTTTTCCAGATTCCTGCTTCATGGATCATCCATTTCTTGCTCTCAGCGTTCCATATCCAGAGCCCCCTCCGGATATCCGTCCACAGCTTTGCGTCACCTATTTGCTCGTTTTTCAGAGCATCTATAATCCGTTCGCGAGAAATTTCCTGTTCAGAAATAACTTTTTCGGGGGCGGGATCAGTTTCCGGATCTTCCCCTTCTGTCGGATGGTAAATGCCTTCCGCAAAACGAATCCTGCCTGCCCAACGTTTCTTCTTCCATGCAGCTTTGGCATCAAATCCATGTTGCGATGCAATATAGCAAAGTGTCCCAATTCCTATTTGCTCCAGACGATGTTTATGCTTAATGGCATATTCTCCCTCCTTTTCCTCCGGACTCCACTTCGCTAACAATCGGCATCCTTCTGCCATAGGAAGCACGCTCCAAACTGCTGAAGCAATTCGTAGCCACGTCTCATAATCTGGTCGCGAAGGAATAAAACTGAGC
>JAHFTB010000049.1 GCA_023269545.1 Verrucomicrobiota bacterium
CAAAATACTATCAACAAAATTTCTTCTGCTTTATGCAGCTTTCTTCTGTCTATTCGGTGATCTGGTATTCCTTTTAAAAAGTCAATAAACCCATTCTCTTCTTTTTTCATCCCGATTCATGTCGAATCATTTGCGTCAATTTGCAACCCCCATCTCTTTATTTTTCAATCTATTTTTAATGAGGCAGCCCTGGATTATGTGGTGTTGGGGCTGTTGTTGTGACGTATGGTGAGCCGCTGGAATTGTGCTTTACGATCAAGTTTTTATAATTTTGAGGCCGGAAGGTATGACTTCCCAATGATTGCCCGTAGCCGCCGTTCAGATTGGAAGTTATTGGGGCACCAATGCCACCGGGATTTATCGTAAACGCGCCTACACCGGTGTAATCGCCGCCAGCTAATGTTTGTGGACCTTTGGTGAGGTAGATTAAATGGAAATCTCCCCAAGCACGCTCGCTGATAATCATGTTCCAAAAACCAAGCCCAATCCACTCCTTGAGGCTTTTGGTAACTCCATTAATGGTATATCTCGTATCTCCTTTTTTCTGATAATCTCCTTGAGTTAATGTAATGATTTCTCCTTGCGTCTCTATGCTTTTGTGTAGCAAGCTTACGGTCGAAGCGGCTTCCTTTTGCTGAAAAAATTCATTGATAATTGCGTGTTCTTGCGCGGATACATCTGTTAGCGAAAGGGCAAGAAAATCCGTCATAGGAATAATCAAAGGAAGGGTTTGATCAGCTCGAAGCCTCCCATTACCAGCAACGGCTGTGGTGCGAAAAAACATATCGACTTGGGAGGCAACTAAATTAATTTCTCCATTATTGATTAGGGGTCCGTCTCGATTGCGTTGTGCACCAATTTTTGCAAACCCATGGGCAAAATTTGAAATGACACTTGTTTGAGTAAGATTTTCTAACTGCCCCCTAAAACGGCTCACTCTTTCATAGTAAGACATTCCCATCATGTAAGCGATTGCTTGGTCCGGATCTTCACTTTGCACGCTGGGATTAGCCTGCGAGCGTTCTCGATTGTGTACGTATTCATCGGTATGAACTCGGACCATTTCCTTGGTGACGCGGCCAGACATTAAGCAAAGGGCATTGGTATCGCCTTTTTTGATAGAAGCGTTATACGGGAATTTCAATGCGTTATGAAGTCCCATCGGCGTCGCCCAATGTTCGGGGGTGGAGAAAGTGCTAGGAAGCGTTCTATGCCTCTCCACATTAACCTTTACAATTAGATTTTGATCCAATGGCCTCAGAAGAGCACTTTTTTCCTGTTTCTTTAAAAGGTCCGGATCGGACTGATAATCATTTGTTCCAGTGATGCTCGCATGGAATGGGGCAAGTGTCAGAAACATGTTGTGCTGATCTCCACTGGTTTGTTTAAAATGGATGACAAATCACTGCTGCTTGCGGAGTGTAAATTTTGCTTGCGAGAAGACCAAGGGCAAAAGTGGAAGCAGCTTTGTTCATGGGACCTCCCATATCGAAAGCCATCATGCCACCAAGAAGCGCACCGAGTAGTAATGCATTTGTTCCTTGCATGCCACCGCAGCCATCCAGTGAGGACATTGAGTACAACATGCATGGGCGGCGCTACTAAATATCCACTTTCCCGTCGATTGGGTATTACTGAGAGATGCACATAGCCCTCACCATTCCCCGTTCTTTGGAATTACGATATGTAGCGACATGCACAAATTTGAAGTTTTTCAGGCTAATTGATCCCATTTTTCGATCATTTCCTAAAAAACCTCCCTTAGTCTTCATTGACCATTTACTATCTTTAATTTTTATCCTGCTAATATTATTTTAGCAGTTTTCCGGACAGACTCCAGGTATCGAGGCGAGTTTTTTTAAGGAGGACTGAAATGGGAATGAATTGCCTTTACCAGGCCGGGAATCGTGTGTTCGGTTGCTTCGATATCCACACGAAATCCCAGTTGTCTCAGTGTTTCTGAAGTGATAGGGCCAATGCTAGCGGTTTGGAGTCTCTCAGGAAGCGGAAGCTGAAGTGCGGAAAAGTTTTCTGCGGTCGAGGAGCTAGTGAAAGTGATGAGGTCCGCTCCTTCCTGTCGGAAACGTTGGACTCCGCCGGCGAGGTCTTCATTCTCCGGCACCGTACGATAGGCCACTGCTTCGTCGACAATAGCTCCAAGGTGAGTGAGTTCCTCCACTAAGACCTCTCTCCCCCCTTCGGCGCGAGCAAGGAGAATGCGCAGGTTCTCTACGTCGGTTTCTTTTTGAAAAGCTGTAACGACCGCCTCCGCTACATATTTGTCTGGGAGGAGATCCACTTGTAGGCGGTAGGATCGAATGCGATCCGCCGTTGCAGGGCCGATTGCAGCGATGCGAACCCCTCCAATTTCTCGTGCATCTTGATAAATTTCAAAAAATACTCGAAAAAAAGCATCCACTCCATTTGGACTTGTAAATACCAGCCAGTCATATCCATGGGCTTCTGAAACCAGCTGCCGGAAGGCTTTTTTATCGCGTGGAGGTTCGATGCGAATCGTAGGCAACTCAAAAGCATCCGCACCCAATTCCCGAAGGGCGTGAAGCAGGATGCCAGCCTGGCGGCGACTGCGCGTTACAGCAATCCGTTTGCCAAAAAGGGGACGCGATTCAAACCAATTTAATTTGTTTCGGAGCGTCACCACTTCTCCAAAAACAGCAACCGCTGGTGCGGAAAAATTGGCTTCTCGGACGCGATCGGCAATATGATTGAGCGTCCCTTCCAAGGTCTGCTGCCGCCCTGTAGTGGCCCAGCGGATGAGAGCTACCGGCGTGTCCTTTGACATCCCGTGGGCGATGAGTGTCTGGGCAATGATGCCGATTCGTTCCACGCCCATGAGCATGACTTTAGTTCCGCTGGCGCGTGCTATGGCTCCATAATCCAGTTTTGACTCCGGTTTTTCCGGATCCTCGTGACCGGTAAATACTGTAAAACAAGCATTGTGATTGCGGTGCGTCACAGGAATCCCGGCGTAAGCCGGGCCGGCAGTAATGGAAGAAACACCAGGAACAATGTCATACGGAATTTCGGCATCGACGAGAGCTTCTGCTTCTTCTCCTCCGCGACCGAAAAGAAATGGATCCCCTCCTTTGAGACGAACGACACGCAGTCCACTTTGCGATTTTTCAATCAACAACCGGTTGATCTCGGCTTGGGACAGGGTATGGTGTCCGGCTCGCTTCCCAGCATAGATAAATTCCGCGGATTCAGGTGCAAAGCGAAGGAGCTCAGGAGAACAGAGGGAGTCGTAGAGGACTACCTGTGCAGTGGAAAGACACTCCTTGCCGCGCAAAGTCAAAAGTCCGGGATCGCCCGGCCCGGCTCCTACGATGTGACAAAATCCTGATTTTTTTCCCATGGGGAATAGGATGACATTGCAAAGGAAGTGACAGCAAATCTTCTTTTACAGCGGAATTCCTTTAAAATGAGAACGACTGCGCCGTTATTTTCTCTCCCAGCTTTGTTACAAAAAGGAGCCTGCATCTTCGGATATGGCCTCTATTATCTTAAAAATGCGGCAAATACCAATTCCGCCACTTCCTCCGTGTCAGCTGCTAATGCCTCTGCGAAATGCTGCCGGGCATCTTCAAACCAAATGGCTTGAAGGTGAATTCCTTCGGAGACTTTTTCGGCTCGGGCGCCAAGTGCCAAGTGACATCCGCCGCCTAGTTTTGCCAAAAGCAAGCGTTCGGCAGTGACGCATTCGGCAGTAACCGGGTCGTGAACAGATGCTAAGAGGCGGCATGTGGGGCTATCTGACTCCCGTGCTTGTACCGCAATAGCGCCTTGGCCGGGTGCGGGTAAAAAATGTTCCAATATTTGCGTATGCAGGTTGAGTGGATTGCAAAGTTTCTCTGAGAGTTGCAGCCTTTCCCATCCTGCTTGTGCTAATACCAGCGCAGCCAAGCTCTCCGTCTCGGCTAATTTCCGAATTCGTGTGGGGACATTTCCGCGAATACCTTCGACGGTGAGATCGGGGCGATCTTGGAGAATCTGGGCCTTTCGTCGGGCGCTCCCTGTCGCCACATGTGCATTTTTAGGCAGAGCCTCGAGTCCGCCTGGCCATTTCGAAATGAGGACATCGTGAGTGGGGCCGCGAGGGAGAATGGCGGCCACCGTAAGGCCGGGTGGATTTTCCGTAGGAAGATCCTTGAGACTATGCACAGCGACGTGGATTTCCCCTCGTAAGAGGGAAATTTCCAACTCCTTGGTAAAAGCTCCTTTATCAAGCGGAGATGAAGATCCTAATGGGGCATCCAACCGAAGATCACCTTGAGTCTGAATGATATGGGTTTCGAGGAGGAGATCAGGTGCGGAAAGGGCATCCCGCAGGATGATGGTTTGAGCCAGCGCCAAATCGCTTCCTCGTGTGCCGATTTTAAGGACCTTCACACAGGCAAACCTCTGCTGACAGAATGGCTAGGGTGATCGGTGACACCAGCGCGGCGGAGCCAGCCAACAAAATCCCGTACATGTTGTTCGATAAGGACTTCGCAATATTTCAATTCTCGGTGTCGGATTTCCAACGATTGTTGTGCAATGTCTTGTAGAGAATCAATATCATAGAGGAACACGCCTTCCAGCTCATTGACCGAAGACTCAATATCCCGTGGCACAGCCAAATCGATGAGAAACAGGGGACGCTGCCTGCGTTTTTTCATGAGGGGAGTGAGTTTTTCCTTGGTGAGAAGTGTGTGAGGGGCGCCTGTCGAACTGATAAGGATGTCCACATCTGAAAAAGCATCCTGCCAATGATCAAAGCGCAGCGCGATTCCCCCGATCTTCTCGGCAAGGCCTGCTGCTCGTTCATAAGTGCGATTAGAAACGATGATATTGGAGACGCCACGGGAGAGAAGACTCCGTGCCGTACGTTCACTGGTTTCCCCGGCTCCCAAGATCATTACTTTGCAGGACGAAAGATTCCCGAAAATCTTTTCGGCAAGTCCCACCGTTGCCGCGCCGATAGAAGTGGGACCACGTGTAATCAGAGTCTCGGATCGCACGGTTTTTGCAACACGGAAGGCGTTTTGAAAAAGCTTATTCAGGTGTCGCGAAGTGGATCCTAAGCCAAATGCCTCGGCATAAGCCTGCTTCACCTGCCGTAAAACTTCTGTTTCGCCTAACAACATGGAATCCAAGCCACTGGCAACGCGGAAGAGATGTCGCACGCTGTTTGGAGTCGTATGATGATATAAAGGAGCGGAGCATCCCGCACGGTGCCTCAAAATGTCCTGCATTTCTTCCACGCTGAGCTGAGGGCAAATTGTGGCCACATAGAATTCCACTCGATTGCAGGTGGAGAGAACTACGGCTTCGTTTAATCCTTCAATCTGTCGAATGCGAGAGAGCAGTGTTTCGATTTCCTCTGAGGAAACGGCAAAGCGTTCCCTCACATGAACCGGTGCAGTCTTATAGTTAATTCCCGTGCAGAGAATATTCATCGAAGAGCGGTGGAAAGGTAATAAATTCCCGGCAGACTCACTATGGCTATGAAAAATAATATAATCGAAATAGAGGCCATTCGACGTGCGGCCAGAGGGCGTACAAAATCAGCGATCAAAACCACACCATACGCCAGCCAAAGCCAGAGAGAAACCCAAAATTTGAGGTCGGCTATTGGTTTATGGGAAAGGAATCCGGAGATGAAAGCAATGGTCAACATCCAAAATCCCAACCACAAAAGACGAACATTCGTTGTGGATAAGTGATTAATGGGAGGAAGATTATAAAATAGCGGGGATGCCCTGCGAATCTTAAGATGGCGTTCCTGCACCAAATACATAATGCCAGACACGCAGGCGAGACCAAAGGCCCCATAGGCAATCAAACTGAGCGCCGCATGAAATTCCACATAGGCATTCTGCTCCCCTCTATGAGGTGAGGAGGATTCGGAAGAAAACAGAAGCGCGGCCATGAGCATTGCCAGTACCAGGGGGGAGGTGAAGGCTCCCATGAGGGACAACCGGTACGTCGGCCCTATAATTAAATAAATCAGTACCATCGCCCAACTGAGAAAAACGAGTGCATCATGAAAATTAGTAATGGGACACGTCTTCAAGGTTTCTCCTCGAACCCATAACCACCCCGTGAGGAGAAAAAAGCCACAGCCAATGCTGACCAGATTAAAACGGCTCGGCCGAAAGCGTCGCGCTCCCAATGCAAAAAGCGTATGGCAAAAACTGGCCAAAAAACATAGCCGAGCACCCGTCAAGAGCCATGGATCAAAAACTTGCGGCATTTTTTGTGTTGCAATCCTTTCAATCTATCATTGCAGTTTGGCTTTCCCAAAGCGCAAAGTGTCCCCACCCTTTGACTATTTTTTTACACCATATCGTATGATGTTTAAAAAGAAGATGTTCCATTGACAAGTCAGCTTTTGTATATGAACTGTCCATGCTGAGTTCCCAGGTTGGCTAAAATGGTTTTTTTGCTTCCAGGGCTCCTCAAAGTACGTAACGGCAGTTACTCACAGGACTTACGCAGATTCCGGAGAAAAGCTCGCTCCTTTTCCCCGTTTTTACGGAAGTCCTGAAAAAGTAAAAAACCCCGAACTAATGAAGCCATTGAGTGTGAAAAGTTCCCGGCTTGTCCACGCGTTCATAGGTGTGGGCGCCAAAGAAATCTCGCTGGGCTTGCAGTAGATTAGCGGGAAGATTTTCACTTCGATAGCTATCATAATAAGCTAAAGAGGCACTGAATGCAGGAGCTGCGATGCCCTGTTGGACTGCGGTACTTACGGCAAGGCGCCAACTATTTTGGCTTTTTGCCAGAATATCCCGAAAGAAAGGATCGAGCATCAGATTTTGCAGGCCGGGATGGGTTTTATAGGCTTCCGCGATGCGATTTAAAAATTGAGCCCGAATGATGCATCCACCGCGCCAGATGGTAGCAATATCCACAAAATTAAGGTTCCAATGATAGAATTCGCTAGTGGCTCCGAGCAGATCCATTCCCTGTGCATAGCTCACAATTTTGGAGGCATATAGGGCATCGCGAACGGCATGAATGAGTGCCTGACGGTCTCCTTCAAAAGATTTTTTCGAAGGACCAGGAAGTAGCTGAGATGCGGCAACGCGCTGGTTCTTCTGAGAAGAAAGGATGCGAGCTTCTACTGCGGCATAGATGGTACTGAGAACAATGCCCTGATCCGTCGCGCTTCCCACCGTCCACTTACCCGTTCCTTTTTGGCCAGCCTTGTCGAGAATGACATCTACGATGGGCTTTCCGGTTTCCGCATCCAATTTTTTGAAGATGCATGCGGTAATTTCGATCAAATAGCTATTCAGTTCCCCGAGATTCCATTCGGAGAAAATATGATGCAGTTCGGAAGCGGAAAGACCCAGGACATTTTTTAAAATGGCATATGCCTCGCAGATGAGCTGCATGTCGCCATATTCAATGCCATTGTGCACCATTTTTACATAGTGCCCGGCCCCGTCGGGGCCCATATGACGGCAGCAAGGCTCTCCTTCGACTATCGCAGCAATTTTACGGAAAATGGGGCCGACAGCTGCCCAGGATTCTTGGGAACCTCCTGGCATGATAGACGGGCCCTTAAGGGCGCCTTCCTCGCCTCCGGAAACTCCACAACCTACGAAGTGAAGCGATTTTTCACGCAAAGCCTTTTCGCGCCGTTGGGTATCCGTCCACAACGAATTTCCGCCGTCGATCACAATGTCACCAGGTTCCAGTAGAGGAATTAACTGATTGATTACTGTGTCTACGGGAGCGCCAGCTTTCACCATGATCATGATTTTTCTGGGCTTAGCGAGTGATTTGACAAAATCTTCGAGAGAATAAGTAGGTACGATATGTTCTTTCCCCTTGGCACGGCCCCCAACAAAGCATTCAGTAACCTCTTGAGTACGATTAAATACGGCGACAGAAAAACCCTTGCTTTCGAGGTTTAGAACAAGATTTTCTCCCATGACGGCCAGACCAATCAAGCCGATATCATTATGATTCATATGCTCTTTATTTTACGAAATGTGAAACCACAGCTTAGCTCTGAAACACGGATTCTGGCAATGAGGAGATGTCAGAATCGTACATTTATGAAATATCACGAGAGGGCTGTGAAAAATTCCCAACTCTCCCATATACATTAACTCTCTCAGACGAAACGATCCATGACATTTCCTAATCGTCTTACTCTTGCTCGGCTACTGCTTACAGGATTGTTTGTCGTGGCCATGGAATGCTCCTTTGCTTGGCATCAGACATGTGCCTTGGGAATATTTATTCTGGCAATTCTGACTGATTATCTGGATGGGGCACTTGCACGCCGATGGAATTTGATTACGGACTTCGGAAGATTGATGGATCCCGTGGCAGATAAAATTCTCAATACTTCCGCATTTATTTTATTAGTGGCCTATTGGGCGATTCCCCCGTGGGTAGTAATTATTATCATTGGACGAGAATTTTTGATCACAGGCTTGCGATTGTTAGCGGGCGGCAAAGGACAGATTCTTCCCGCGGAGAAACTAGGCAAACACAAAACAGCCTGGCAAATGGCCACTATCATTTTCTTTTTGATTCTTCTCGCTGTTCCCGAGTGGATCCCCAAACCCGGGTGGTGGTGGCAAAGAGCCTGGGTTTATGGCGGAAACTTCTTCATTACGATTACTACGCTGCTCACGATTTATTCCGGTTTCGGTTATCTTCGCAGAAATCGGTCGTTGCTGCTTTCCGATTAGGACCCATTATCGATAGCGAGTCCTACAGATAGAGAAACCCATATCAAATGAATTCGACACTCCCCAGAGGTTGAGAATGTTTCCATAACAAATTGCAAATAAAATGGTTTGGTATAATTGTCTCTGGAATTTTACGGGAGCCTGGGTTATGATAAGGAAATGTCCCCACAGACACCGCGCAAGGGCCTTCTATTGGCAGGAGGCTCCGGAACGCGCTTGCATCCGATTACGTTGGCATCGAGCAAGCAGATGCTTCCTGTTTATGACAAGCCCATGATTTACTATCCGCTGAGCACACTCATGCTCGCGGGTATTCGGGAAGTTCTCGTGATTTCCACTCCGCAGGATCTCTCTCGTTTTCAGCAACTTTTGGGCGATGGATCCGCGTGGGGAATGCATTTT
>JAHFTB010000002.1 GCA_023269545.1 Verrucomicrobiota bacterium
AGCAGACTGACTGCATTTTTTTTGAATTGTTGATCGTAGTTTTTTGGTGGTTTTGGCATGTTGCAGTGCTTTCTTTATCACTGCCTCGGGCTCTCCTCAATTTCGGGGGAAGTTCACCTCTTCAAAAAGTTCCAAAATGAGAAAACGTTTTCGTAGAAGAGCTGCTATTGAGCCTGTTATTAGCCATCTTAAACACCACTTCCGCCTCCTACGCTGCTTCCTCAAAGGCTTCCAAGGCGATCAGATGAACCTCACTCTCGCCGCTGCTGCCTGGAACTTCCGTAAATGGATGCGGGAGTTTGCCTTTTTTTGTTTCCGTTTCCTCTCTTCTCTCTTCAGCCTCTTTTCACCTACTCATTTTTCTTTTTATTCCTAAAGTCTTATTTCCTTTTTCAGGGACGACTAATTAACAATTTTTGATGTTCTGTTTAGGTGTTGATTTGGATTGCTTCTTTCTGAGAGGCGGGAGCGGTTCGCAACCAGGTTCAGTGAACCTTGTTAGTAAAAAAATACATTGCTGATTTGTGCTGCAAAAATTTCCTTGCGCCGCTCGAACAAGTTTAACTTTCAAGTCTCTTGGAATCATTAAGGATAGTTGCAAGTCGTTTCCCGGTTTTCTCTGCTTTTTTAGTGGCTGATGCAATGGCTTCATAATCACCTGATGAGATAGGTATGTCTGCGGTTTCCGCCAGAAGAATTTTGATGACAAGCTCAGATAGATTCATTCGTTTTTTTAGCGCCATGCGATACAGCCGCACTTTCAAAGTCCGAGGTATCTGGAGGGATAGGGGTTCCTTATCTGGTGAATGCTGATTCATCGAATCTCAAGTGGTTTTGTAGAAGGTTCAGTGAACCTGGGCAAGAAAAAACTTACCTCAAAATAAAAATTTATCCATTCGAAAAGCGACAAATGGCTCGATTGTATTCCTCTCAACAGATTTATTATCAATGCATTATACTGTTTTTAGGAATCGGGTTTCTCTACACCAAAGGATCAAAGGCAACTAGGTGGTACACTGTGGGTTACATGCGACAAGATCAATAAAAAGCCTCAAAATAATTTCCTATAACGTGAATAAAAAAGTTCGGTATCAGTTCACATTTTGTCGATTCAGCACGATTCTTAGTGCATTTTCTATTGACAGCGCACAAAAAATCGTGCATTTTTAACTCGTAAAACATGAGCAAGAGAGAGAAGCTCTTCGCTAAAATTCTGCGAGGAATATCAGATAAAAATGTAACCTTTGATGAAGCGGTGTACGTTCTTGAAGAGAGTGGGTTCGAGAGAGATGGCGGGAAGGGCAGCCATCAAGTCTTTCGGCATAAAGATGGAAGAAAGATGGTAATTCCTCACCACGGAAAAGAGATAAAACCTGTGTACGTAAAATTAATACGGAAACTTATTAGCTAATATGAAATATCTAGTGAAAATTTATTGGAGCAACGAGGACGAGGCTTTTGTAGCAGAAGTCCCTGCTTTAGAGGGATGCATCTCACACGGTGACAGCTATGTAAAGGCTGCGCGTAATATTCAAGAGGCTATGGGGGCCTGGATGGAGTCAGCTAAAAGACATGGAGATCCAATCCCTGAGCCCGATCTAGCCGCGGAGGAAATTAGGCGCGTTGCCCCACTTCTAAAGCTATCTAAACTAGCACGGATTGCTAAAATCAATCAGCACACGCTGGCTAGCAAGCTACGAAGGAAAACCAAATTTACTCCAGAAGAAGCGGCACGAATTCGTGAGGCTCTTGCGTCTGTTTAACTACTTTCGCACATAGAATTTTTCCGGGGGAAATCTATTTTCGAGCAATTCCTGTTGACTTGCCGAAATGATCTCATTTTTTGCCAGCGCTGCCTTGGATTTACAGATTTCTCAGTTCACGGAAAAACTAAGAGCGGTATTGGACGCTCAGGCCCAAAAATAAAAAAGAGAGCTACCGCACAGAGCGCGACAAAGACAACGGCCAAAAATGCGTAGAAAATGACACGGAAAAATAGATCTTCTTTTCTTTTCTGATTCTGGCTCTTTTCATCCTCGCTGTCGTTCACGGCTATTGAAAGCCGCATGATTTCCAAGTTTGCGCCAATAAACACAAATGTTTTCTTAGAATACTTAGCTAAGTCTCTTGTAGCAGATATCTTATCTATAGACATCCTTACGATGCTCAACGGCCACAACCAATGCTTTCACTTTACAGCGCGCAGAAAAACCTATAGACGCCAAAAATTTCTCTTTTCTCCTTCAACGCCAATTTATTACGTTTTATCTCCCATGAATGATTGGCGAAATGATCCTGTTACTGAACGGCAGAAAGAATTGTTAAAAGAGCTAGGCCTCCCAGTACCCGCAACAAAGCGAGGAGCCTCAGAATTACTTGATGCTTATTTCGACCAACCGACGCCGAAGCAGATTGCCATGCTTAAACATATGGGACTGGAGACTCCGAGCACAAGGGAAGAGGCCTCGGATTTGATTACTGCTCACATTGATAAACCCACGCCGAAGCAGATTGCAAAACTAGAATATATGGGACGGAAGGTTCCGCGCACAAAGGAAAGGGCTTCTGAAATCCTTGATCAGATAGAAGAGGACCCCAAATATGAAAAAAAACGAATTAGCTGGGACATTAAAAAATATGATCTGCACCCCAATCTTTATTTTGAAACAGAAGAGGAGATTACAAGATATGCTGCCAAAGAGAGTACCCATTTGCAACCGACACAAAAACCTAAAGAAAACAACGCCTTTCGTCTTTCAGATAAAAAGGGCGATCTGCGCCTCGTTGGCATCCTGTTCATCATTATTCCCGCTGTTTTTGCTATTTTCGCAGGCGCACTTGGCGGCAGTAGATTTTGTGCTTTCCTTTCTATCCTCCTCATATTGGGAATTATCTTCTACTTCTGGAAAAAGGCACAGAAGGTACGAGATCGCTCAGCCAAGCCTCCCCCTCTGCCTCATAATGATCTTACCTCTCCTGCAATAAAAATTAGTCAACCTCTACAACAGATAAAAAAATCCAGCCAATGGAATAAAGATCTAATCTCTGGTTGTGTATTAATAATGGTTTTAGCTTTGTTTGTAGGAACTCTCTACAAGAACACCCTCTGCACAAACTTATTCATTTCTAGTGTTATCCTGTCGGCAGGTATCACTTTTTGTCACTGGGGCAAGGCATTATGTAGGATTATTTCTTACTTTTGGAGCCATGTCTGGAGAAAGAAGAAAAAGGCTCCTGAACTTTTATCGGAGCCTCCTCCCCTTCCTCCAACAGAGAGCTAACCTTGATTTATCAAGTGGTTTTCAAGTTTCGCGCATGGGCACAAAACGCCATGGATTGATTACACAGGCTCCAGTAGGTTCAAAATCGGCTATATTCCGAGTAACTACTGTCATACCATGTACCAGCGCCGTGGCTGCTATTAAACCATCTCGGATAGGGCGAGGATTCGGAACATGGAGTTTTGCACTGCATTGTGCAACTACCAAGTCAACAGGTAAAATACGCCCAGCGAATACTGGTAATACTTGATGATTGAACCATTTTCTTAAAATCATCCCCTGCTTGGGATCTCTTCGTTCAGCCAAGAGAACGCCAATTTCCAACTCTTGAATTGTAATAACAGAGAGAAACAATTCAATCGTAGATACGGAATCTACCCAACTAGCTACGTTTTTATCAGCTCGTCCCAGACGAACTTTTCGTAGCTCGGCAACCACATTGGTATCGACAATATACATCAATGAAAATCCGCGGATCGTGCTAGTTCTTTTGAAATCGGCATATCAAATTCAACTTCATCACACATTGCCAGTAAATCTGCAATTTTCTCGTGTTGGCCGGTAATTCGCATATATTCCTCAATGCTCAGCAAAACATGTGCTGGATGGCCTCGATCGGTAATAAAAACCGGTCCTTCGTGTGCGGCGCGCTTTGCTTCGCTGGTGTTTTGATTAAACTCTCGGCTGGATAACGTAGTTGCCATACTGGATGTAGAAACGTTACTACAATAACCAACCATTGTCAATAGCGAGTTTCCTTCATAAATTGCATATCATTTTTTAGTCAATCAACCAATCCTCCCGAAATATACTCCCTTGCGGTTTACTCTAGGGAATGTAGTTTGAGCTACATTTTTTGAATTGCTAACGGACAACGACGGACAACAGCACGTTTTTAACAGAGTAAAATCAGGGACTTAAAACTCCTTATCCGACAAGGGTGTGCGGGTTCGCATCCCTCCGCCGATTGATGAACTTGATCGAGCTGCTGAACGAATTGGAGTCACACGCCAAAGTATCATAAAAATGTGGCTCGCAGAGCGGTTGCAAACCAAAAACACAGTAGCGCAATAAAACACAAACTTGCTGACAACCAGGCTCCCCCCAATAGAGAACGAACCTTAATGAGCCATCTTTTAGGATATATCGTCCGGATTTTTTAGTGCCTTATTCTTCGATTAGTCCTGCATCTAGGATTCCGACTATCCGCTCACTCTTCGATAAAATCACCTTGCGCATCTCATTTTGACAATTAAACTAGTTACATGACTAGTTATAAAGAGATCCGCCTCCCCACTTGGCCTGTACAGGACGCAAAAGCTCGTTTCAGTGAACTTTTGGATGCATGTCTTGACCAAGGCCCTCAATTAGTAACCCGGCGCGGTACGGAAACTGCCGTTCTCGTTCCTATTGCTGAATGGAAGCGGCTATGCGGTGCCGCACGGCCTTCCCTCAAGGCACTATTGCTTTCTGAGACAGGTCGAACTGATTGGATGCTTCCTTCGCGCAAACGAGCACGCCGACGCCCTGTTCGTCCTTTTTAAACCACATGTACCTTCTCGATACCAATATTGTCTCCGAGCTTCGTAAACCGCGTCCTCATAGAGCTGTAGTTGCATGGATTCAAACAGTACCTGATGCCGATCTTTATTTAAGTGCAGTTACTTTAGGTGAGATACAAGCTGGCATTGAGATGACCCGAGAACAAGATCCTAAAAAAGCAGCAGAAATCGAGTCATGGACGGATCAAGTGACCACTTTTTACAATGTACTGCCAATGGATAGCAGCACCCTCCGATTATGGGCGAAATTGATGCACCGTCAACCAGACTCCGTCTATGAGGATACCATGATTGCTGCCACCGCCCTCGTACATCGCTTGACTCTTGCCACGAGAAACGTTCGGGATTTTGAACGCTTCCAGATTCGACTCTTGAATCCTTTCAAGATAAATTAGTCCAGTATGAGTCCAGTTATTAGTCAAGCAACTCTCCTATACCGAAACACCTCCCTTGCGGTGCTATAGCGGAATTCCTTTAAAATGAGAACGCATGCGCCTAATGTATGCCTTTTGTACATATCTATCAAGGCCTCAACTATCTCGTTAAATCGACTTTTCATGTTCTGCTTTTTTGCTCCAGCAGAACTTCTTTTTCTTTTTTCAAGTGTCCATTTTCAGTGGGGGCAGGCCAATACCCATTTACATCTTCTTCATAAAAATTTATCTTTTTCTACCATGATTGACTGGAAATCCGCCCCGTTCACACTAGGCCATTCCCCCGACCCCGATGATGCCTTTATGTTTTATGCGATGGCCGAAGAAAAAATCGACCTGCGTGGCTATCGTTTTCAACATATCCTCCAAGATATTCAGATGCTTAATGAACGCGCCGTTCAGGGGGAACTCCATATTTCGGCGGTATCGATTCATGCGTGTGTCTTTATCCTGGACAAGTATGCCCTGCTTTCCAGCGGCGCGAGTATGGGTGACGGCTATGGTCCAATGTTTGTTGTGCGCGCTGGCACTTCTCTTCCTGATATCTCCGACTGGCAAGCTTGTCGCGAGTGGCTCCTCAGCCGGCGTATTGCTATCCCAGGCCGCATGACGACCGCATATTTGGCTGCTCGGATTTTCCTGGGGGATTTTAATCACCTCGTCATGCCCTTTGATAAAATTTTCTCAACAGTACAACATGGAAAAGCGGATGTGGGACTGATCATCCACGAAGGCCAATTGACCTACCGGAACGAGGGTTTTGAAAAGGTCTTGGATCTCGGTGCATGGTGGAAGGCCCGCACCCAACTCCCTCTCCCGTTAGGAGGAAACGTCATTCGAAAAGATATTCCGACTACAGTCCGCAAGGATCTCTCCGCAATTATTAAGGAAAGCATTCGATACGGACTTCAATATCGCGACCCAGCTGTAAAGCACAGTCTACATCATGCTCGAGGTATGGATGCCTCCCTCGCGGATCAATTCATTGGAATGTACGTCAATGACTACACCCTCGATTATGGAGAAAAAGGACGCCAAGCTATTCATAAGCTATTTTCCGATGCCTATGAAAACGGCCTCATCCCCACTCCCGCATCCGTCCAGTTCGAAGATTGAAATCCTGCCTTCCCAGGAACTTTTTAAACCGTGGGAGCTATGAACACTCCGGAGAGATGGCATGAAAAATTCGGACATTCAGAAACTCATTTCCAAGTACCTTCTACTACAAGATCTGATCAATCTGGAGCCAGTGACCTGGTTGAACCCCAATACCACCACGTTAGAGGTGGGGTTGCCTGATACTGGGTTATGCAAAAATGATGTGGAAGATGCGGAACAACGACTACAGCGCTTCGCTCCTTACTTAAGGAAGGCCTTCCCTGAAACACAGAACGGGCTGATCGAATCAGAAATTACCGCCATACCCCAAATGCGGAAGGCTTTGAATCAGCGTTATGCTCTCGATATAAAAGGTGATTTGTTACTTAAAAAAGACAGCCATCTGCCTATTTCCGGTTCGATCAAAGCACGCGGCGGCATTTATGAAGTGTTGACACATGCGGAAAAACTGGCGCTGGAGGCAGGGTTACTGATTCAAACGGATGATTACGGCAAGCTATTCTCAGATGAATTTCGGAGATTCTTTGGTCAATATAGTATCGCGGTAGGTTCCACCGGCAACCTAGGGATGTCTATTGGTATTATGGGTGCCAAGTTGGGGTTTCATGTGAGCGTCCACATGTCAGCGGACGCTCGGGGATGGAAAAAGCGCAAACTACGCGAGTTGGGAGTCAAGGTAGTGGAGCACTCTCTTGATTATGGTGTTGCGGTGAAGCAAGGGCGCGAAGAGGCCGCCTCCAATCCTCGTTGTTTCTTTATCGATGATGAAAATTCAAAAACGCTGTTTCTTGGTTATTCTGTGGCTGGTGGCCGCGTAAAAAAACAATTTGAGACCATGGGGATCCCAGTGGATGAAAAACATCCGCTATTTGTTTATCTGCCCTGCGGTGTGGGCGGCGGACCAGGTGGAGTAGCTTTCGGCCTGAAAATGGCTTTTGGCGACCACGTCCACTGTATATTTGCCGAACCCACACATTCTCCATGTATGTTGCTAGGTGTTTATACGGGACTCCATGATCAGATTTCCGTACAGGATCTGGGGATCGATAACCTGACCGCAGCGGACGGCCTGGCAGTGGGGCGTGCCTCTGGTTTCGTCGGACGCACCATGGAACGCTTGCTGGATGGCTTTTACACTCTGAGTGATCAGGAGATGTACGATCTCCTGGGACTCCTGAACCGTGAAGAGAAGATTCAGCTGGAACCCTCCGCACTAGCTGGCATGCCAGGACCGTGGCGTGTGACCGCCCATGCAGACTGGCTCAAACGCTACGGATTGGAGGAGCACGCTATTCACCTGGTTTGGGCAACAGGAGGCAGCCTGGTACCGGAAACGGAAATGGCGAAATATATCGCCACCGCCCAAATTTAGGCAGCAGACGGATTCGCTGCAAGTTTCGGTTGATGGGATTCCGTGAGATCGCGAGGCAATTTACGTCGTCGCCAAATGACATAAATTACCGGATAAATCAGCAATTCTAAAATTGCGGAAGTCACGATGCCGCCAATCATCGGAGCGGCGATGCGCTTCATGACATCCGAGCCGGCTTGCGTTGCAGGGGACCACATGATAGGCAGCAGACCGAAAAGAATGGAGCAGACCGTCATGATCTTTGGGCGAATACGCTGTACCGCTCCTTCGCGCACAGCATCGCAAAGATCACTCAAGGAGTTCATCCGCCCTTCACGACAAAATTTTTCCCACGCCTGTTCCAGGTAGAGCAACATCACCACGCCGGTTTCCGCATCGAGGCCGGCAAGCGCAATGAGACCGATCCATACGGCTACGCTCATATTGTATCCGAGCAAGTAGAGGGTCCAAAATGCACCGACCAGTGAGAACGGCACGGCAAGCATCACGATGACCGTCTTCAAAACCGATTTCGTATTCATGTAAATCAGCATGAAGATGATGAGGAGCGTGAAGGGAATGACTACCTCTAGAGTGCGTTCAGCGGCCTTGAGGTATTCAAATTGTCCCGCCCACTGCACATAGGTGCCGGGGGGCATTTTGACCGTGCTTGCAATTCGCTCAGATGCCTTGCGCACGTAACCGTCGATATCGCTGGTGGTGACATCCACGAAAACAAAACCAACAAGTTGTCCATTTTCATCACGAATGCTTGGTGGGCCCGTATGGAATTGGATATCAGCTAGCAAGGAGATGGGGACTTGTGCGCCAGTGGGCGTGGGAACGAGTACGCGTTTGAGCGCATTGAGATCCTGCCGAAAGTCACGAGCGTAACGCACATTTACAGGATAGCGTTCGCGCTTTTCTACCGTAGTGGTGATGGTCTTACCGCCGATAGCGGTTTCAACGATGTCATTTACATCGTTGACTCGCAGGCCATATCGTGCGGCGGCTTCGCGGTTCACTGTAAAATCCAGAAAATAACCACCCGTCGTGCGTTCGGCAAAGACACTGCGAGTATTGGGGAAATTGCTGAGCGTCTTCTCGATTTGCGTGCCGACTTTTTCGATCTCACCCAAGTCGGAGCCGAAGACTTTGATGCCGAGTTTGCTACGGAAACCAGTGCTCAGCATCTCCGTCCGGGTTTGGATCGGCATCCAGAAGATATTTGCCATACCTGGAATCTTGATTTTGGCATTCATCTCTGCGATGAGCTTGTCCCACGTCATACCGGGGCGCCATTGCTCGGGTGGCTTGAGCGTGATCATGGTCTCGAACATCGAGAGCGGTGCGGGATCAGTGGAGGTATCCGCCTGACCGGCTTTGCCAAAAACACTTTGTACTTCAGGGATCTTACGAATTTCCAGATCCTGAATTTGAAGAATTCTTGTGACTTCGGTGATGGACATGCCCGGTACGGCAGTTGGCATGTAGAGAATGGTACCTTCGTTGAGTGGAGGCATGAATTCCGAGCCCAGTTTTTGAAATGGAAATACCGTGATCGCGAGGATGGCCACTGCACAGGACAGAGTAAGCCCCCGCCAACGTAGTACGAAATTGACCAATGGTTGATATGCCCAGATCAAAAATCGATTCACCGGATTTTTCAACTCCGGGGTAATCTTGCCGCGAATCAGGATCGTCATCAGCACTGGCACGAGTGTCACTGCTAGTAACGAGGCAAAAAACATCGAAAATGTCTTCGTATAGGCCAGCGGCCTGAATAGACGGCCTTCCTGTGCCGTAAGCGAAAACACGGGCACGAAGCTCACGGTGATCACGAGTAGGGAAAAGAACAGAGGTCTGCCCACGGTTTTCGCAGCTTTGATAATAACGCGGGTATGCTCTCCAGGATCCGGTTCACGCCCATGGTCATGACGAAAACGCTCCAGCGCAGAATGTGCATTTTCTACCATAATAATGGCGGCATCCACCATTGCCCCGATGGCGATGGCGATACCACCGAGTGACATGATGTTGCTCGTGAGTCCCATCTTCCACATGGGAAGAAACGAGAGCATGATTGCAATCGGCAATGTGAGGATGGCTACGAGAGCCGAACGTACATGCCAAAGGAAGATCACACATACCAGCGCCACGACGATGCTTTCCTCGATGAGCTTGTCGCGCAGGGTCGCGATGGCTCGCATAATCAGCGTGCTGCGATCATAAACTGGAACGATCTTCACGCCTTCTGGTAGCGAGGATTGGATTTCTCGTATCTTCTTTTTAATGCCGTTGATGACTGTAAGTGCGTTTTCGCCATAGCGCATCACGACAATGCCCCCCACCGTCTCGCCTTTCCCGTTCAGCTCCGCCACACCGCGGCGAAGGTCGGGACCAAGATGTACCCTGCCGACGTTCTTGATGTAAATGGGGGTGCCATTTTCGACCTTTAAAACAATATTCTCAATGTCTCCGGTATTTTTGATATAGCCTCGTCCCCGGACAAAATACTCCGTAGCAGCGATCTCAAATGTCTTCCCCCCGACATCTGCATTGCTGCTCTTGATGGCGCTAATGACTTCACTCAGCGGAATATTGTAGGCAGCGAGCGCATTCGGATCGAGATCCACCTGGTACTGCTTGACAAACCCCCCTACGGGCGCGATCTCCGAAACCCCTTTGACCGAGCCGAGGACATACCGAAGATTCCAATCTTGAATCGACCGCAACTCGGCAAGGCTGTGCTTCCCACTCTCATCCACAAGTGCATATTCATAAACCCAGCCCACACCGGTAGCATCGGGCCCAATGACAGGGTTCACTCCTTCGGGCAATGAACCACGAATGGAGTTGAGATATTCCAGTACGCGCGAGCGGGCCCAATAGATGTCGGTGCCATCCTGAAAGATGACATAGACGAATGACTTGCCGAACATGGATTCGCCACGAACGAACTTAACCTTTGGCGCAGCAATGAATTGTGAGGAAATCGGATAGGTCACCTGGTCTTCCACAAGGTCGGGCGAACGGCCTTCCCAATTCGTATAAACGATGACCTGGACATCGCTCAGATCCGGAATGGCATCGAGTGGAGTATGAATCAGCCCATAAATCCCCAGCGCAATGGCAAAGATTGCACCGATAAAAACGAGAAACTTATTGCGGGCGCTTGCCTCGATCAGACGCTCGATGAAAGACTCTTTTGGGAATGCGTCGCTCATTTGCCCAAGATACGGATGGTTTCTCCACAGGTCGCCATGGCCTGACCCAGAAAGGGATTCTCAACTTTTTTGCTCACCTGAACCCATTCGCTCGGAGAACTGTTCCACATTGGGCAGCGCATGACGTAGAGCACACGAGGGCTGGGGATCTCTTTCAATACCTCAAGCAGCGCCTTGCTGACATGACCAAATCCGACTCGCGCCTGTTCGAGATCGGCCGGTTTGAAGTGGTTTAAAACCTGCTCCAGGGTCTTATTTTTCAGGCTATTATGTTTCATGTCCTCATCGCCGACAGCAATTTCCGCAACCTCCCGCCGAAGTTCATCACCCAGCTGGTTCACGCCCTCGAAGCGGTCTGCCGCAAGCAAAGCGTGCAGAGCCAGGTAGCTCTTAATTAAGGCCTCATACGGGGAAGGGAGAGCAAGTGAGGGATTTGCCTCATCTCCGGTAGACGAGGATTCGCTGTGATTATCGTCAAAGTCCTTTAACGCTCCTTGCATCTTCGATTCCGCATCGATAAGGAAATTCGCGCTGGTTACGATGCGCTCTCCGGCGGCTAACCCTTTCCGAACCGCATAGAAATTGCCAAATTCTCCGCCGAGAGTGATCAACCGCGATTCCAACCGCCCTTCGCCTTTGTCCACAAAGACCACATTCCGCAGGCCTGTTGGCATCACCGCCTCCACCGGAATAGCGAGAGCAACAACCGGCTCAAACTGCAACGTAGCGTTCACATACATGCCCGGGCGAAGCAGGAATTCGGCGTTCTCCACGTCTATGCGCACGCGAGCAGTACGTTTGAGAGGATCCACAAATGGATCCACCACCGCAACTGTGCCATCGAAGGTCCGTCCAGGATACGAAACGGATGTCACTCCAACCTTCTGACCCTGCCGGAGTAACCCGATTTCCGTCTCATAAAAATCCGCCCAAACCCAGACTTCCGAGAGATCCACTACATCTACCAACGCATCACCCACCTTCACACTGGTACCTTGCGGAACAGCCACCTTCGCGACGATTCCACGAAATGGAGAGTGTAGTATCAGGACTTCACTAGGTTGCATGCTTTTTTCTAATTCTGCGATTTGCGGGTCCGTTACGTTCCACTGATGGAGCCGAAACCGTGCGGCTTGGATCAAGCGATCTGTCGTTGCATTGCGACGCGATCTCAGCAGTATCATCAACTCCCGTTCGGTTGTCAGCAAATCAGGACTGTAAATAGAAAGCAGAGGGGCATCTTTTTCGACTATCTCTCCGGGCGAGGCAACAAAAAGCTGCTGCACATAACCCTCCACTCGGGAGACGAAAGACCAATTTCGTTTTTGATCCGGCACAATGAACCCGACGGCGCGAATCGTTCGGCTCAGTGAACGCAATTTTACCGTCGCGTAAGTCACGCCAATTTGCTGGCGACGCCCAATTGGCACAGTAAATTCGTTTGGCTTAAGCTCGCTGAGTGAGGCGGAGGCTGCCGAAGCCTGTGCATTTTTTTTCAGAACGGGCACGAGTTCCATTCCGCAGATCGGGCACTTGCCTGGGTCTTTGGATCTTACCGACGGGTGCATTGCGCAGGTGTAATGATCCACGTTGCTGCGTATCTTGGATGATGTTCCCTTGCATCCAGTCACAACAAAGGTGACCATCCATAAGAGGAGAAAATATCGCTTCATATTCATATGGGTTGATGAGACTGAGAGGTTCTTGCCCGGAAACCGGGCTTTCTTTAAGGAAAACATTTCTTTATCCAGTCTTTATCCAGTCGGTTCCTGAGGGTAATTCGCGGTTTTTTTGCCGTAGGTTCTTCGACGGATGTGCGGGAAGCTCCACCCCGACAATAGCTTCGAGCTCCGTGACAGCCGTCTCATAATCCGTGAGCATATTATTAGTCGCAGCCTGGACGTCACGCAGAGAACGCTGTGTGGCAATCCAGTCTGCAAAGCTCGATTTTCCGGTTTCGTAATTGAGTTGAATCGTATCGAAAGCCTGCTGGGCCAGCGGAAGAATTTTTCCGCTATAAAGCTCATAATGGTGGCGCGTCGTTTTGATCCGCTCGAGCTGATCGTGCAGTAATCCCAAAGATTCGGACTTTACCACCTCTAACTCAGCATTCGCGGCACCCAAATTTTCTTCCGCCTCGTGAACTGCTGAGGAATATTTACCAGGATTCACCCAAGGAATGCTAAACGAGACGCCAGCGCCTAATTGACTCACAGTTTGGGCCGCACCGTTGTAGCGTTGCTCATTGATATTGATTGCGGGATCGGGAATCCATTCGCGCCTCGCTAGTTGCAATCGAGCCTTTTCCACATCGATCCCAGCCCGTGCGATTCGTACCTCGGGACGAAAATTCAGGAGAAGGCTTGTGAGGTCTTTTTCCGAAAATTGCAGGGCAATAGGGTTCTCTGCGTTCAAGTCGCCGATTGGTGAGGTTACCGGACGGTTCATCAGCACGTTCAGTTGGGTCTGTGCTTCCGTCCGGATACGTTCGAAATCGTCCCGCTCCTGCTCGAGCTTAGCCACTTCAATTTCCGCAGCTAATATCTCCGGGACTGTTTCCATGCCAGTCTGGTATTTTGCGCGGATCCCTGTGGCGATTTGCTGCAACGACGTCAAATTTCGCCCATTGATTGCAAGCTGATTCTGAGAATTGAGAAACTGGAAATAAGCGGCTTTCAACTTGTTCACAACGTCCAACTGCTGGCGGCGAAAGTTCTCAAACGCCACCAGCGCATCCGCAGCAGCCACCCGCCCACGACTCAGATTTTTCCCGGAAATGGGGATAACCTGTTCCACTGTGAACATTTGATCAGCCATCGAATTCGGAGCCATTTCCACGAAGCGTTTCGCAGTAAAATCCGCACCCACGCGAGGGTCATCCCAAGCTTTCGCCTGCACAATACGCGCATGCATACCGTTCCATTTTCGCCAGGCAGACGTAATGGAGGGGTTGTTAGCCAACGCCTCCCGAGTGAAATCCACCAATGTCAGTTTTCCTTGAACAGACTCCTTCGCTCTAGCAAAAGGAAACACCATTGTTCCGGAAATCAGGATGTAAGTGACGGCCAAAATGGAACGTTTCATACGACTTCAAGGAAAACTGGGAATCAGAGTCTTTTAAAGATAGGGATGAATGTGTTCGCTATGCTAAATAACTGACGTGACGCACTTTGAGGAGCTCTGGGAGAAAAAAACCATTTTAGCCTACAAGGTTTCCCTTTTTTGCGTCACATCACTCAGTAACACTGATCTTTGCAATTTGTGACGGTGCCAAAGGCAGGAAACCGACAGAGGAGACGCTAGGTCGAGGGTAGAAATGCCCTTGTACTCAAGCCCCACAAAACCACAATATACAGCAGGAAAAAATTTTCTTTTCATACTCCCTTGAACGGAAGAAGCACGGCCATCCCTCAAAAATCCACAACTATAGTTTATAGAACCTTTATGAGGAGTTCTGGGAGCAAAAAAACCATTTTAGCCTACAAGGTTTCCCTTTTTTGCGTCACATCACTTCTTAAGACACCCAGTTCCCGGGCACTTCGCATTTATTTTGAGGGATATGTGGGGGAATTTCGTTATCAATGGTTATGGGCTCATCTAATTTACAAGATGCACTGAACCAATCGGCTGCGCAGTATATGCCTGAGCTTTCTGGAAAATTTGAACAGAACGTCTGGCGTGCGATTCAGTCTCGAAAAATGAATGATGCCCGCGAGTCGATTTGGGCTGCCTTCATCACCATCTGCTTACGGCCAACCTGGGCGATAGCGGCATCAGTAGTGGTGCTATGCATATCGATCAGCTTCGGCACAATGGAAGTCAACATGTCGCAAAATACAGCGCATGCTCAGCTCAACCTCGGAGTTTTTTCCGCCGAAGCTCCGACTCTGCCCTCAACATTGCTCACTCACTCACGATGAAGAAGCCGCTTCAGTTTGCTCTGCTTCTCGTAACCGTAGCGCTTATCGCAATGGGAATGTGCCTGTTCACACAGTGGATCGTGCCAGTTGTGTGCCCGCCTCATCCTGTGGGCAATCACATGAGTATCCACAAACAGCTACACATTACGCCAGAACAAGATAAATCGCTCCACGCCATTGAGCGGCGTTACGCAGAACGACGGGCACAGCTCACTCAGACCATTCGGCAAGCTAATACAGAGCTTGCAAATGTGATCCTTGAAGACAAGGCAGCTTCTGCCCGCGTGAATACCGCAATTAGAAAAATCCACACCGCCCAAGGAGAACTGCAAATGGTAACCATACAACATGTTTTCGAGATGAAAACTATTCTCACTCCCAAGCAGGCGGATATGCTACTCAAACTGACCGCCGAGGCTCTGCAACAAGACAGTTACATCTACCCGGGAACCGGACCTTCTTAAGATGGCATTTCTTCCTCCCATTCAGTTCTTGGAGCAATAAGTGGATAGAGATGATGATGACTTGCCATTCGTCCGGGCACTCCGGAATGGCGATGATAGCGCCCTTGATAATCTGATGTCCCGCCACAAGGCCTCACTATTTCGCTTCATCTTTCGATATGTCCGCAATGAAGAGGATGCCGTGGAATTGACGCAAGAGTCTTTTATTCGGGTTTATTTCAATATTCGTTCCTTCACCCCTAAGGCACGTTTCACTACCTGGCTCTATACCATTGCAAAAAATCTCTGCCGCGACCATGTAGGTAGCCGTGCTTATCGAAACAGAGGCCGTACCTTTTCCATCCACGCAGAAGAAGGTGACAAACCAGTGGAATTGCCTGCCACTGGCCCAACTCCCGACAAAATTACCCAGGACAACGAGTACATGCGTATCGTCGAGAACGCAATCGACCGCCTACCACCGGATCTCAAAACCGCTCTTATCTTGACGGCACTGGAAGGACTTTCCCATATCGAAACTGCCAACCGCCTAGGAACCACCCCCAAAACGGTCGAGACACGTGTTTATCGGGCACGTAAATACTTGGAAAAGATCCTACGCATTTGCTAACCCAAAAACTGCCCGGTTTCCTGGCGGTCGCGATCACTAAAAAACAACAAAATCTGAGGGATCGGCCAGGAAACTTCGTTGGCTCTGTAAGTACTAGTTTTAGTACTCACAAGAACTACAAATTAAATCCATCATCACTTCATGAAAATACTATTTGCCATTCTCTCCATCAGCCTGCTCGCTTTTATCAGCACATCGCACGCCGAGACTCAGGTCCGCCCCTATGCTCTCGACTACTGTACTTTCTCGGGTAACAAGCTCGGTACTATGGGCAAAGTCACATGCGAGGTTTACAAAAACCAGGAAATGAAATTCTGCTGCAATATCTGCAAGAAGAAGTTCGACAAAGACCGCGATGCAGGACTCCAAAAATATAAGAATGCCGTAAAATTAATGTCTTATGGCACAACACATTAAGTAAATTCCATCCTGTGTAGTCTATGATATAGGCACACTCAATCGATTAGCGACAAAAACTATGGCAAATCGTCTCTTATAAAGATGGTTTGCCATAATTGTTATAGCAAGATGCATGGCCAGGCGGACGTCCTCTGGCACTAGAAGAAAAGGATCTGAAGGATGCACACACCCTATCGCTATCTCTCTGCTGCTCGCCATACAGTCCAAAATGACAGCCATTTTTAACTGTGGTATCATCTTTTGAATATGTTTTCTGAACTTCAACAACCCGCCTACCTACACGTCCTCATCAACCACTTGCCAATCATCGGCACGGCGATAGGAGCGCTAGCGCTCCTCATTGCGATAGTGCTCCGCCAACGCGTTGCACTCATTCCCACGCTCATTATTATTTTGGTGGCTGGTGCTTCGGCCTGGCCGGTTTATGAAACCGGCTCCGCAGCCTATCCCTCCATCCGAAAAATTTCCGATGATGCCGGTTCGGATGAGTTGGATCAGCACTTGGACCGTGCCGAGCGAACTGTATGGACTTTCTACGCGATGGCGGGTCTTGCCGCTATCGCGCTCATTGTACCTATGCGTTGGCCACGCACATCGCTTCCATTGGCTATTGCGACCGTTCTGGCTGCCATTGCCTGTACAGCAGTTGGAGGATATATCGCCCAGTCAGGCGGCAGAATCCGACATACGGAATTTCGTCTGCCACTGAACCAGGCTTCTTCGACACCCACGACAGAGTCCGAACCCCGCCATTAATTTAACAATGCGAAGTTCCTTCCGTCATGGGGCTTTGAAAATAGTTCCCGTTGGAAACAGTCCTCCCGTGACTCTAATAGCCTATGCCAACAGCCAAAGTGCTTACGACTTATAACGCAAGCGCTTCTTATGACGATTTTGCTTCATACGTTTGCGACGCTTGTGCTTGGCAATTTTACTCTTTCTTTTCTTCTTAAGCGAACCCATGTGATCTTTTCAGGAAAATTTTTCTGACCCGACTCGCCATCATTTTACTGATGGCAAATTTAATTTTAATATACGACTTTATTTAGTGGATATTCAATAATACCTTCTGCTCCAAGTACCTTTAACTGAGGAAGGATTTCTCGGACCACCCTTTCTTCAATGACGGTCTCCACTGCAACCCAGTCAGTCTGAGCCAGAGGCGAAACCGTAGGATTTCTTAGCGAGGGCAAGGCCTCAAGCAAATTTTTTAAATTTACGGCTGGAAGATTCATTTTTACTCCCACCAGATCGCGGGCGTTCAGTGCGCCCTTAAGTAACAAGGAGAGACATTGCAGCTTTCTACACTTCCATTCGTCTTGCCACTCCTGCTTATTAGCCACCAAAACTGGGTAAGACTCCATCAAAGTGTCCACAATCCGCAGATTGTTCGCACGCAAGGAGGAGCCTGTCTCCGTAATCTCTACAATGGCATCTACCAAATCGGGAACCTTTACTTCGGTAGCTCCCCACGAAAATTCGATATGAGCTGTAACTCCATGTTGTTCAAAGAAGCGTTTGGTAAGCTGTACCGCTTCGGTAGCTACTCGTTTTCCTTCCAAATCACGGATGGAACGAACAGGAGAGTCTTCGGGAACCACCAAAACCCAACGGGTTGGATTTGAACTCACTTTACTATAAGGAAGCGATTCCACTTCAACCACCTGAGAATTATTTTCAGCCACCCAATCCCGGCCCGTGATGCCACAGTCCAAATACCCCTGTTCCACATAACGGCTGATTTCCTGTGCTCGCAATACACGGATTTCCAGTTCCGGATCGTTAACGGCAGGGCGATAAGAACGTGAGGACCCGGAAATAGTAAACCCTGCTTTGGCAAAAAGCTGAAGCGTGGCTTCCAGCAAACTGCCCGAGGGAAGGCCGACTCTCAGTTTCTTAATTTCATTTTCCATAAAATAATTTCTTAGAAGCTGCCCGGGAACGGGCTTCCGTAAGAAGAAGTTTCTCCATCTTGGCAGCTCTGCCTAGGAACTGTGCTTTCTCTAGGGAGAGCATTTCTTGATCCATTCAGTTCTTGAGGACAATATTCGCAGCTTTTATCCTTAAGTGTGAGGCGGGTCAATCTCTCGATGTTTGGCGTCCCTCCGCTGACGGTATCTTTTGACGCATTCGAGAGTCAAAAAATAAGAAAAAATCGAAGTGGGAACAGCAAAGATGAGAGAGCCCAATAGGAGAGGCCAGCCAATGGTAAAGAAGGTGGTCCACTGGAAAATATCCGCCAACTTCATATGATACATACTGAATCGCGGAGGAAAACTGTGATGGATCATGTAAAATCCCACATCGTATTCCACTGTTAAAAAAATAGGATAAAATGGGAGCATGATGTCATGCAGTGTCACGGCAATGACAGCTGAAACGGGGCTACAACGGACCGCCCATGCCACTACCAGGGCAAGGACAGTCTTGAGTCCAAATAAAGGGGAGAAACCAAAAAACATCCCAATGGCGACTCCGCCCGCGATGGCATGAGGCGGGTCGTGTAAGCTCACCAACCGTTTGGCAAGCCCTACAATATGTTTCCAAAAGTGCTTCATGGTTTCTTGAGCATTCTTTCGAATGGGAAACAAAGCATGAAACATTGAATTCCCCTCTTGAAAAGATAGTTTTAATTTTTCACGTGAGATATAGCGAAATAATGGAATCCCGAGGCATCGCAAACACCCGCCCCTCCAACACTTCGGTATCATTCCGCTGGTTGCCATTAGCCATGGCTGTTTCCCTGGTGGCTCACATTGCCTTTTTGTGGTGGACGCATGAGATCATCTGGACCAGCCCGACCTCCATTCCACCCCCACAGCAGCAGACCCATCCTTTCCGACTTATTCAGCCTCCGGAATCACATCCCACTCCTACGGAAAACCTTAAAAAAAGATCTCCCTTGGAACAGCCACTAGCTCTTCCCATCACAGAAACCAAGCCCAATCCCAATATGGGGACATTACCCTCAGAAAGCTCAGTTTCTCCACCAAAAATCAACCCAGCGCTTCTTCAAGAAAAGCTAGGAGTCGTGGGCAGTTCCTTGAATCCAGCCACTCAACATACCCTATCGGAAGGAATCAATCACCATAAGATGGATTCTTTCCAGGCGGAACTTCTTAAAAATCACTCTCAATCGACCTCGCAATCATTTGTCGATCTCCTCCAGCCCGACGAGTCGGGTCAAGGAGCGCAGACTGCGGCAGCCGGCCGTCGACCAGGGTCTGTTCCCAAAGGGTTTTCGGATTTGGATGCTTTGCTCTCTCAAACAGGACCTTTGAAATCCGACACGGCTCCTATTTTAATGCCTACCGATCTTCTTTTTGACTACGATCACGCGGAATTGCGCACTCAAGCGGTAGGAAGCCTCCGAAAGTTAGGCACACTCATTCAACGAAATCCTCAGGCCACTTTTTTGATTGAGGGCCACACCGATAGTTTTGGACCCGATGAGTACAATATGGATCTCAGCCTACGACGGGCGGAAGCAGTAAAAACCTGGTTAGTCCACACCATGCAAATTGCCTCGACACGCATTGAAACCAAAGGCTATGGCAAGAGTCGTTTGCTCGCTCCTGCTTCAGGCTCCATTGAGCAACAACAAATCAACAGACGCGTGGAAATTATTGTTCATGTGCCCAAACATTCCTCCTGAATTGCGCTTTTGGGGAATGCATCTGCCAAGCTTCAGATGCCATCTTGGCGAGATATTAGCTTTGCTATAATAGGAGGCACCCGGTTGCTCACGTATGACGTTAAAAAACTTTAAGGAAATCCCCCTCGCAGATATGGCTCGGGAACTTACCATGGAAGTAAAGAGCAAAGGGACCGACTTTTTAGATGCTTTTAAAGAGTTTCGTAAAGTAGCGGATCACCAGCTACGCCTTCAACACAATCATGAAGCCAGTGGTAAAGAAATTGCACGCAAGCGTTCCGATATTGTGGACATTCTTTTTCGCGAGCTTTTTGAAACTGTTTGCATCCATAGCGGATGCAAAGCGCAAATAGAGGACTTAGTAGTCGCTGCCTTTGGCGGATATGGTCGCCGCGAAATGAATCCCTTTAGCGACGTGGATATTATGTTTATCCATCGGCAGAAGAATCCCTCTCCTCATTGGGAAGAAGTCATCCGTCGGACCCTCGTCACACTCTGGGATCTTGGTTTTAAAGTGGGGCATTCCGTGCGCTCTATCTCCCAAGCCATCCAACAAGCCAATGCGGATCTGCTTATCAAAACCTCCATGCTCGAATGCCGTTTTTTAAGCGGTGATCGCAAAGTGTTTAATGAATTTAAAATTCGGTTTGAAAAACAGTGTGTGACCGCTCGGGAAGCCGAGTACCTGGCCTGGCGGATACCTATGCAAGCTGAGCTCCGCAGCAAATTTGGTGCCAGCGTCTTCATGCAAGAACCTAATGTAAAATCGGGGTGCGGAGGTTTGCGCGACTATCATAACTTACTTTGGAGTAGTTATTTCAAGGAGCGTATCTCCAGCACCGCCAAGCTAGTCAGTCAACGTATTTTGCGCGAATCAGAACGCCGAAGTCTCGAAAAAGGCTATGATTTTCTTCTGCGCGTTCGAACTGAGCTCCATTACTTAAATGGCAGATCTCACGATGGCCTGACTCTTCAACTTCAGGGCCAGATTGCCACGAGTTTCCATTATCCACAAAAGAATATGCTTCGCCGCTGCGAAGCTTTCATGCGCGACTATTATCAACATGCAAAGAGCATTCATTTGATTACTCAAACAGCATTAGCTCGTATGAAACTCACCTCTCCTACTCAAGAACGTGGGCTTCTTTCTCTCTTTGCTCGAAGAAATCCCCTTCGTTTTGACAGACTCATTGCTCGCGAAGGCGTTCTGTATCCGGAATCCCGAGAAATCTTCAACGAAGATCCGTTTCGAATCATGTATGCCTTTCAACATGCACAACTGCGACAATTGGAATTTAGTGAAGAACTCAAGGACTTAATTCGCCGCCAACTCTCCTTAATAGATTATACTTTTCAATATGCGAAGGCATCCAGGGAAGTTTTCCTCGCCATCCTTTCTCGCAAAGGAGAAGTAGGTCGCATTTTGCGTCTCATGCATGACTTAGGCGTGCTCGGTAGCTTTATTCCGGAATTTGGCGCACTCACTTGCTTGGTACAACACGAGTTTTATCATCGCTACACCGCCGATGAACATACTTTAGTCTGCATCGAGAAATTAGATCGCGTTCTCTTTTCGGATATGGACAAGTTGACCGGTTATCAGGCCCTTTTCCAAAAAATAGAAGATCCCTCCATCCTCTACCTTGCTATCCTTTTACACGATTCTGGCAAAGCCGCCAATGCTCGGCACCACGAAGAAGTTAGCGCGGAATTGGCCCATCGCGTAGCAAAAAGATTCCAACTCTCTTCGGAACGCAGACGAATGCTCATCACTTTGGTGAATGCGCATTATACTCTCTCGCATACAGCGCAAACTCGTAATCTCGATGACACTGCCACCATTCAGGAATTTGCCAAGATCATCCGCTCTCCGGCCATTCTTGATGCCTTGATGCTTTTGACATTAGCCGATGGAATGGGGACGAGCGACCAAAGTTGGTCCGATTGGAAAGAGACCCTTGTCTGGCAACTCTATCGCGCCACGCTCAGATATCTCGAAGCGGGACCCGAAGCATTTGAAGCCATGCAAAAGGGACGTGAAGAGCTTCACCTCAATGTGGCTGAAAAGATGGCGCGGGACTACGCCAAAGAAATAGAAGGTCACTTTGCTTTCATGCCGGAACGATATTTTCGGATTTTTGAATCTCCCCAGATTGTCTCCCATATTCGGCTATTCCGTAAGTTTTTCGAACATCTTCAAACAGCGGAAGAATCCTCCGCAGTCTCCCCCTCCTTCAAGTGGATCGCCCGCCCTGAACATGGTCATAGCGAAGTCTGGGTGTGCGGATGGGACCGTCCCCGATTGTTAGAGCGAATTGCCGGTGCTTTCCTCTCCGCACAAATCAATATTCTTAGTGCCGACGTCTTTACCCGCGCAGACAATCTCGTCTTGGATATCTTTCGTGTCTGCGGCACTAATTTTCAGCCGGTTTCCGAACTCCGAGAAATCCAAAGAGTTCAAACCCGCCTTCAGGAGTCCCTCCTCTATGAAGACTTCGACTTCCGTCCTCTAATTAAAAAAGGGATGCGACTGCGTTCCTATCGGATCTCGCAAGAAGCCGACATGCCCATACGTATCACTGTAAATAATTCTTCGCACCCTTTCTACACTCTGATTGATATTCAGACTGCAGACCGCCTGGGGCTCCTCTACGACCTTCTCCAAGCATTCGGGGAAGAAGGCATTTTCATTGCATTCTCGCGCATCACTACTGAAATGGACGTAGCCATGGACTCGTTTTACGTAACAGGCCGAGACGGTCAAAAACTTGCCGACCCCACACAGGTCAAACATATCCAACAGCACCTGCATCACGCTGCTACACATCCCACAGAAACCGAAGAGAAACATTTATAAAATAGCAATTATTTTAAGCTACCCAGTTGGAGAATCTCAGGAGTAACTGACGTGACGCAATTTGAGAAGCTCTGGGAGCAAAAAAGAGCTCCTCCCTGTAGATGCTCCTGAAGAACGCCGAATCCGGCGATGACCGTATTGGAGGGAGACTTGTCCGGTTTGTCTGCCGGACAAATCTCCCGAAGGGCGAATCAGGAGCTGAGCGAGTCAAAAATCCCAGCCCACTTACTTTTTATCAGCTTCCAAAGCAGCTTGGGCTGCGGCAAGCCAAGCAATAGGAACACGGAATGGGCTGCAACTCACATAGGAGAGACCCAAACCATGGCAATACTTCACACTCTTAGGATCCCCACCATGTTCACCACAAATACCTAGCTTAATGTCTTTGCGCGTTTTATGGGCACCTTCTATGGCGATTTCCATCAGCTGCCCCACACCTTCCTGATCAATACTGGCAAAGGGATTTGCGATAAGAATATCGTTTTCCAGATAAGCAGGTAAGAAAGAACCGGAATCATCGCGGCTCATCCCGAGAGTGGTCTGCGTCAGATCGTTGGTACCGAAGCTAAAAAACTCAGCATCCATTGCGATTTCCCCGGCAACAAGCGCTGCCCTGGGAATCTCGATCATCGTTCCCACCAAGTATTTGAATTTTTGTTTGGAATTCTTGGATACTTCGCGAGCCACACGGTGCACTAGCTCAATTTGTAGCTTGAGTTCTTTCGGGAAAGCGATCAGCGGGATCATAATTTCCGGACGAACCTTGGTACCTTCTTTTTGCACAATCGCGGCCGCTTCAAAAATGGCACGCGCCTGCATTTCTGAAATTTCGGAATAAACCACTCCCAAACGGCAGCCACGGAATCCTAACATCGGATTAAATTCATGCAGCTCGTGGACGCGTTTGGTAATGACTTCCACTGATAATCCCAGTTTAGTTGCCAAATCACTTTGTTGCGCGGAATTATGCGGAAGGAATTCGTGGAGTGGCGGATCTAACAGACGGATGGTCGCAGGCAGTCCCTTCAATGTACGGAAGATTCCTACAAAATCCTCGCGCTGATAAGGCAATAGTTTTTCCAGAGCCGCACGGCGTTCTTCTAAAGTGGACGCCAAAATCATTTCTCTCATGGCATCGATCCGATCACCTTCGAAAAACATATGTTCGGTACGGCACAGACCCACGCCTTGTGCACCGAATGCCATGGCATTAGAGACCTGATCAGGCGTATCAGCATTTGTCCGGATATCCATTTTGCTAAATTTTGTCGCCCAGCTCATCAGCATGGCAAAATCCTGATATATTTTGGATTGGGAAGGTTCCAAGGTCTTGTTTACAAGCACCTGTGCCACCTCGGAAGGTGCGGTTTTCACCTCTCCGGAAAAAACCTCTCCCACAGTACCATCGATGGAAAGGAAATCTCCTTCTGACAAAACAGTGTCAGCAGCAGTGACGGTCTTAGCATGGTAATCGATGCGCAGGCCGGAAGCTCCGCAGACACAGACTTTGCCCATTTGACGAGCCACCAAAGCGGCATGTGACGAGACTCCCCCGCGAGCCGTAAGAATCCCTTCCGCAGCAATCATGCCTCTGAGGTCCTCGGGAGAAGTTTCCACTCTGACCAAAAGTACCTTTTCTCCCTTTTGAGCAAAGGTAACGGCATCTTCCGCTTGGAATACAATGCGTCCACTTGCAGCTCCCGGACCAGCCGGAAGACCGGTAGCAATCTTTTTGGCACTCTTCTTGGAAGCCTCATCAAAAATCGGGGCTAAAACATGGCTCAGTGAATCCGCGGGAATACGTTGAACCGCTTCCTCCTTGGAAATGAGGCGCTCTTTTACCATGTCCACAGCTATCTTCACTGCTGCCAATCCGGTTCTTTTGCCATTGCGGGTTTGAAGAATGTAAAGACGATTGTCTTCAATCGTAAACTCCAAGTCCTGCATGTCACGGAAGTGCTTTTCAAGGATGCGCCGAACCAGCAACAGTTGCTGATAGGCTTCAGGCATCTCATCTCCCAATTGGACGACGGGATGGGGCGTACGAACGCCCGCCACTACATCTTCTCCTTGTGCATTGATGAGATATTCACCATAGAAAACTTCTTCACCACTCGCCGGATCTCGTGTAAAGGCGACGCCGGTCGCGCTAGTCTCGCCCATGTTTCCAAATACCATGGTTTGCACGTTGACGGCAGTTCCCCATTCATGAGGAATGTGATATTTACGGCGGTATACGGTGGCACGGTCGTTATGCCACGATCCAAACACAGCTCCTACCGCTCCCCAAAGTTGCTCCATCGGATTTTGAGGAAAATTCTTCCCGGTCCGAGCTTTAATGAGGCTCTTGAAACGGGCTACCAATTTTTTTAGGTCCTCTAGGGAAAGATCATTATCTTTCTCCACCCCAGCTTCGTGCTTGACCGCATCAATCACTTCTTCGAAGGGTTCATGGTGCTCGCCAGGACGACGCTGTACTCCCATGACCACATCTCCGTACATCTGAAGAAATCGACGATAGGAGTCCCACGCAAAACAAGGATTTCCACTCTTAGCAGCAACGACCTCGACTGTCGCATCATTCATTCCCAGATTGAGGATAGTATCCATCATCCCTGGCATGGAATCCCGAGCACCCGAGCGAACGGACAGCAGGAGAGGATTGTCCTGGCCACCAAATTTTTTCCCGACGGATTTTTCTATCTTTGTCAACGCAGCCTTTACCTGGCTCTCCAACTCTTTGGGATAAGAGTGTTTATGCTCATAGTAATAGGTACAAACTTCTGTCGAGATGGTGAATCCAGGCGGAACAGGCAGTCCGATCCGAGTCATCTCCGCAAGATTTGCTCCCTTCCCTCCTAATAGAGCGCGCAATGCTCCATCGCCATCCGCCTCACCGTCTCCAAAGTAGTAAACATACTTTCCCTTTTTCGCTTTGGCAGGGGGGACCTTTTTAGAAAGGCGGGATGGTGCAATCTTTTTTTCGGAAGATTTTACTAACGACTTTTTCCCCATTTTTTTAGTCGTCTTTTTAGTGACTTTGGGATGCTTCTTGGCGGTTTTTTTCGACATGATAAAATAAAAATTTGCGGGATGAGCAGAAGTTAACAAATTGCAGGTCGTCTTTCGTGTGTCAACGAAGCGCAACAACAGAAATCAAATTCATGTGAACTAGTCGCGGTCTACCATCAATTATCGGAAACTAGGAACTCCCCATTTCTCCGAACCGCCCACTAGGAACTCATTTTAGAGCATGTCTCATTCAGACGACAGACGAACTTCCATGCGGGACTAAAAGAAAAATCAGCTAATCCTTAGTGGCCGCCGTTGTGGGGCAACTCGCAAGAACTTGGCCCAGAAGTTGTTCAAACTCCATAAGACCAGTACTTGGAATGATCACTGAATTTCTTCTTCCGTGAGCTTCTTCGGTAATTTTTAGGAAACGGCCCCGTTCATTTTCACGGAATTCGATGAAAAAATGCTTTCTTTCCACCTGCAGTTCCCTCGATTCAATAATGTTATCCATTTAACTATCTGTTACACTTCCCGGTTTTGTGTCTTCCGACCATTTCTTTCTCCGAATGGAGATTTGAAATTTAGGAAAATTTGATCAAGTTTGCAAATTTATATTTCAAAGAGGTTTGAAGTCAACTTGTTGCTTAAAAAAATCTACCCGCGCAACAGTGACTTCCAATGTATCCCCAGCTTTATGAATCGCTTTTGAATGCGAGCCGACGAGCTGCCCGCGAGCGGAATCATAAATAAAAAAATCATCTCCCAGAATGGAGAGATGAATGAGTCCCGTCACAAGAAGCTCGGGAAGTTCGACAAGGAGGCCATAGTTGCGGACCTCAAGAACAATGGCTCGAAAGGAAGAGGGATGTTTCTGGTGGAGAATATCATGAAAATATTCCAACTTTTTCAGTTTAATAGCTTCCTTTTCAGCATCTGCAGCACTTCGCTCGGTCATCGAAATATGTTCGGCAACCTTTAAAAGTTGAGAAGGCCCACCACGAACCCACCCCAAGCGGCACTCGAGCGATCGATGGGCGATAAGATCCGCATAACGTCGAATTGGACTGGTAAAATGGAGGTAGTCTGCTTTAGCTAATCCAAAATGACCCAATGGGTCGGGGAAATACCGGGCGCGTTTCAGACTTTTGAGAAGCCCCACTTTCAACATCGGTTCATAGGGAGAACCCCGTAACGATGTGAGTAAGCGCTGAAGCTCGTCGCGATTCGAGAGATCTCCCACCCGCAGCCCATGAATCAGCACTTGTTCCCGATATTCTAACAATCGGTCTGAATCTGGTTTTTCATGAATCCTATAAATAGTGGGCAGCTTGTGAAATTTAAGTTCACGCGCCGTGAGCTCATTGGCTAACAGCATCAGCTCCTCGATGAGTTGATGAGAGATATCATTTTCGATACGCTCAAATCGCACTGGATGCCCCAGCTGATCCACCCAAACCTTTACTTCCGGAAAATCAAGATCCAAGGCCCCCTGGGCAAATCGTTGACGACGAAGAAGAGAAGCCACTTCCCAAGCAATATGAACACGATGTTCAATTTCCGTTTGAGGAGGTCTTTGAAGAATGGCAAAGGCTTCTTTATATGTGAGCCGCGCCGCACTGCGAATCACACTTTTGCAGAACCTAGTCGAGAGGATCTTTCCTTTGCGGGAAATTTCGGCGAAAACAGAAAAGACCAGGCGTTCTTCATGCGGTTTTAAACTACAAATTCCATCGCTCAATGTTTTTGGCAGCATGGGAATCACCCGCCCCGGCAAATAAACGCTATTCCCACGCAAAAATGCCTCTCGATCCAATGGAGATTTGGATTTCACATAGTGTGAAACATCGGCAATGTGGACCCCGACGCTCCAACCATTGGCAGTTCGTTGTACCTCGATGGCATCATCAAAATCCCGAGCATCATCCGGATCGATGGTAATAATCAAATGGTCTCGAAGGTCCGTACGCCGATGAATTTCATTCGGCGGAATAGTGGTGCTAATTTGATCCGCCTGAAGAAGAACGTCCGCAGGAAAATCCTCCGGTAAATGATGCTTCCTCATGATGGACAGCATATCGACGCCCGGAGCTCCCACTCGACCCAGCACTTCAATAATAGTCCCCTCCGGATTTACGTGACGGGAAGTCCAAACATCCAGTCGGGCCACCACCTTATCACCTTCTTTCGCCTTTAAAGAGGGCCTCACATACAGATTGTGAATAAAGCGAGGATCATCAGCTACCACATAGTGGAATTTTTTTGATTTCTGAAGGGTGCCTACAATGGTGCGGTTGACCCTTTTTAAAATACGGATGACACGGCCCTCCTTCTGGAGAGCTCTTCGTCCACGATTCCTGCCAAGATCCGGCTGCTCCGTTGCCACACGAGCCACGACACGATCCCCATGCATCGCGGTAAAAGTATTCTCCGCAGAGATAAATAAATCCCCCACTCCGGGAACCTCACTTAAAACATGAGCCGACCCATTGATATGGAACTGAATGGCACCTGTAAAAAGATCCGCCACATCCGGAAGAACATATTGTTTCTTACGAATACGGGCAATCGTACCCTCCTGCTCCAATTGTTCTAACAAATCCTTAAGCTTTTGGCGCTCTCCTTCATTGAGCCGCAGTTGATGTAAAATCTGCGTTTCATCCAAGGGCTCTTTGGCAAGTAGACGAAGGAGTCTACTTGAAAAATTTGTGCTGCCCAGACCTTGAGGCTTCTTCAAAGAAGCTTGCTGGACTTCATTCGGTTCTTGAGGGCAATCCGCGATTTTTTTTAAGCCGCGAGCGCTGTGAATCGGCTTCTTGACACGCAAAGAAGGGGGAGATTTTTTAGAACGCACGAAGGGAATTTTCGATTTTTACTGAGGCACTTGCAAGAAGTAGTTCTCGATGACCAATTTTTCATTTTTAAAGGAATTCCACTATACCAAACGCAGACTGAATCTCTTATGAAAAAATTTGCGTTTGCCGTTACTACGGTCTTCAGCTATTCAAATATCGGGTTTCTTTCCAGGGATAAATTCCACTGCGGGTGTAGTTCAATGGTAGAACGGGGGCTTCCCAAGCCTCAAGCGAGGGTTCGATTCCCTTCACCCGCTTTTTCTTAAAACACCCAGGTATTTTTAACAGGACTTACAGAAATTCCAGAGAAAAGTTCGCTCGTTTTCCCCTATTTTTGCGTAAGTCCTGAGTGTATTAAAAAATACCTTGCGTTATATTCTTCGCCCGAAGCTGGGATAAAAGAACCAAAAGGCATGTTCATTAAGGGTTCAGCTCTGTCTGCTGAAATAAAGAATGCCCTATGCCATCAAAATCTTATTGTACGTATCCGGGATGTTTGCTCACAACATCATTCACAAATTGTTGTGCTAAGGCCCAGGGGTCTTGACTTAACAATGTCTCCCAATTCCCCCCTTGTTGACTGATTTTAGCTGCCATTTCATTTAAATATTTCATCATGGCGGCCTTTCCAGCAGGCGTGAGCATTCCATTACCAGAACCACGAAGATCATAAGGCGGTGACGATGCTAACTTGCTCACCATATCTGCTAGGCTCGATCCATCCTGACCAGACAAAAATTTCTGAATCTCCTCCTCCATTTCTTTCTTTGATTTACCAGGAGGTAAGGGAAGCCCCTTGAGGAACGAATCCGCTTCATCATACTTACCTGGAACGGAAGGGGCAGTCAAATATTCGGGATGGTTCTTCACATCCTGATCAATAAAATGATCTACTATGTTTTGCCGATCCTCATCAGATAACCAACGAGCTGGCTCACTACAAGGAGAAGGATCAGCCTTTGAGACGAGTGCATCGTGTAGTTCTTGCATCAGAGCCTTTACACCCTCAGGCGTCAGATCTTTGCCTGTTGCTTTACGTATACGACTGATTTCATTTTTCAGCTCCTCGCGCAGAGTCTGCTCGAGCATATACTCCTTGCTCCAGCAATCATAGCTAGGAAGACCCTTCATAAAGTCCTCCCAATTTTGGCCTATGGTATTTTCGAATTCTGAGATGTCCCAGCTCGCATCATCGTCCCAGACATATGGATCCCCCGGGTCTTGCGTCTTTAAGCCAGATGGTTTGTCACCGGGTGTTTTGTCATTAGCGATTTTTTCTGTACTCTCTCCTGATTGACTTACATATTTTTGCGCAAGTTTCCTTTGTTTCTCCAGTGTCGCTGGGGTGGGGGGTAGCTTTGTATCTTGAGGGGGAGTTTCATTGAATGCCTCATTTTTGCTATCATATGATGAAACGTTGATGAAAGAAAAATGGTTGTTGAGGGAGACGGAGTTACTTGAAAAGCTCATAAAATAATTACTAAGTTTAGTTATTAAATGAAGTTACGCACTTTGAGGAGCCCTGGAAGCAAAAACCATTTTGGCCTACAAGATTTCCTTTTTTGCGTCACATCACTTATTAAAACGATAAGTCTTAAACATGAAAGCGGCTCAAAGAAATCTCAATAGGATTATTTTTGGTACTATATACTTAACAGCGTGGCGTATAATATACTGAAAATATTTATAAAAATCATCTTTTCCAAAAATTCCAAAAGATTGGAAAATACGCTTTGTTCACTAAGAGCCTGTCCAAAAAGACTATTGCGGGGGCGTTGCCAGAAGTTTTTCTGCTTAGGGAGGCGGCAAAATCGGCTAATATCCGTTGTGATATTGGCCGGTTTTGCCAACACTCCTCAGCTGGAAAACTTCTGGCAACCCTTTGGGCGATCATTCTTTTAGCGTAGGACGGTGTTCTCAGTCAGTGTGTATCTATCTCCAATACACTCCTTCCTTCGGGCCTTGTTCTACGCTGAAATCTCTGATCGCGCCGCCACAATAGTCTTTTTGGATAGGCTCTAAGCTCCCGGACGTTTTTCGATGGTTACTTCCACTTGTTTCTCGGAATGATTTCGTAAAAATCGAACGGAAATTTTTTGTCCGACTCCCGTCTCGGCGACACGGTTCCTCAAATCAATGCCGTCGTAAATATTCTTTCCATTAAATCCGATGATGACATCTCCGGGACGGATGCCCACACGTTGGGCGGGTGAGTTTCGAAGAATTCCATAAACAAAGACTCCTCGTTGATTCGAAATTCCAAGCCGTTCGGCCAAGGGTTGGGTAAGTGGGAAGGTAATCACACCGAACCAGCTATGAACCACATGTCCATGCTTTCGAATATCGTTAAAGACACGCTTTACGGTGTTGGAGGGAATAGCAAAACTTATGCCCTGCCATCCTCCCTTATCGGAGAGAATCGAGTTATTAATGGCTATGATTTTTCCCGTCAGATCAATGAGCGGACCACCAGAGTTTCCCGGATTGATGGCTGCATCGGTCTGAAAAAATTCATTCACCGTTTCGCTAAAACCTCGACGGCCCTTGGCGCTAATAATGCCGCGGGTTACGGTTTCTTGCAGGCCATAAGGATTGCCTACTGCAATCACCATTTGCCCTACTCTCACGTCGTCTGAATTCCCCAGTTCCAAAGGAATGAGATTCGCGCTGTTTATCTTCAAAATCGCAAGATCCGTGAGTTCATCAGCCCCCAGCACCTGGGCTGCAAAAGTTCTTCCATCACTGAGGTGTACTTGAACGAGAGAGGCTCTGCCAATCACATGCAAATTCGTCACAATATGTCCCTCCGGAGAAACGATCACTCCCGAACCTAGTTGAGGAGGAAATTCGGGTGTGTTTCCAAAGAAGTGAATAGAATCGATGTCTGCGGGAACTTGCTGAATCGCGGTAATGCTTACGACCGAAGGCATCACCCGGTTGACGAGATCGGCAAATTCATGATCGGCCTCGAACAGAACCGGAAATTTACTTGACGGAACGGCAGAGGATGCTGAAGGCGAGGACTCTGCAATAAGAATCGATGAGGAGACAGGCCGTATGCTACGCCAGAGATAGATTCCGGCGACAAAAAGTGACACGAACACCACGAAAACCAGAAAACGAAGCAAGCTCTTCATACGAAAAACAAATATTTTCAGACCGCTTGAGAAGCAACTGTGTTGCTCTCTATTTTCGTTGCTTTCTATTTTTAAACACTAAAATGCGGGGTCCAAATGAATGGAATTCAAAACCTTTTCCCGCATCTCGGAAAATGACTGCGCTTTGGATTCCGGCGCTTGCCAGATCATCATATACAAAGTGCCCGTAGAATCGTTGGCCTCTAAAATGTTGATGATATTCATGGATTCATCGTCGGTAACCAGCGAATACTCCACACGATAAATTTTGAATAGGGTGGATTGGGTACTCTGCACGGTAATTTCCTGATCACTTCGCTCTCGGATTTGCTCAATTAAACTTTGCGCATATTCACTGGGCTTTTGTCCCATGGTGGAAGGGACGGAACGGAGGATATTAATCGCAAGGCCGACTTGATAGCTCGCTGTGGTAGCATCGATTGGCTCGGGAGAAATATGGCAAATAGGGGCATCATCGCTTTTTTCCAAAAGCACCTGCCAATCTCGAGGCGCCAACAGGGTAATATGAGACTCCGCCCATTCTTTTTTTTCAAACTGATCTTGTTGTGCATGGGAAGGACAAGAAAACAGAAGAAAAAAAACCACTAGGAAAATCCGAGCAACCAGGACGGATCGTGCGAACGAAATAGGAAACCGCTGAAAACCAGTCATAATTCCAATAAGATCATTTATTTTATGGAATGGACTCACTTGGAAAGCGTTTTTTTAGCTGGTTAAGCGCTCTCTCCTCGTCAACCGAACTGTGAGCTTGTCTATAAGCTTGAATGGCACTTTTCAGGGCTTGAGGAGCCAGTTGAGGATCGTCGTAGAGAAGAGCCACTGCCATGTAATCGCGACCAGCCTTCGAGTAATCCTGCTGAATCATCCGGAGATCCGCTTCCAATAGCCGCGCGCGAGCATTTGCAATTCCTTCCGGTTGAAGCAATTGCGCCTCAGCGATCAGCTTAAGAGCCTCCTCGATTTTTCCTTCTTCTTTCAGGACCTGCGCCTTAACAAAAAGCCCCTGTCCTCGAGCAACAGGATCTCGCGCCGTAGCCAGATAGCTTTCTATGGTGGAAAGGGCAGCCAAATATTTTCGAAGTTTTAACTGAGATTGAGCAAGAGCCAGATAGACTTCGGAGGTGAAAGCCGCTGCATCGGCATTTTTTTGAAGAAGGCTCAGATAGTGTTCGGCGTCGGAATATTGGCCTCTCTGAAATGACTCGATTCCTAACCAACGGAGAATTTCGGAAGGAATATTTTTAGTCTTAATAATAAGCGCTTCCCTAGAAGCAGCTTCCACGTTTTTAAGATAATAATAGGCTAAAAGAATGCGTAAGGATGCGCGCTCCTGATAGTGAACCCGATCCAGACCCCTAGCCTTGTTTAAATAGTCGATGGCACTTTTATAGTCTTTATTTTCATAGGCGGCCCAGCCAATCCAAAAGTGAGCCTGAGCCACAGCCACACTTTTCGGATAGTCAGAAAGAAGTTGTTGAAAGGCCTGAACCATTCCCGCCCGATCGTCCCTGGCACCTAGCAGGAGAGCCCTTTGAAGCAGAGCGACTTCACGTTCACGAGCTTGAGGAAAGTGGGCAATGAGGCTATCGTAGTCATTGAGCGCAGCAGCGGTTTCATTAATTTGTTGCCGAGCCAGACCGCGCTGAAGCCAAGCACTCGCAATCAAAGAATGGGTAGGATATTTTTCGATGAATTGCGAATAGGTGAGGACGGCTTCTTTAGGTTGCCCTGAGTAAGCATAACACCATCCCAATTTATAGAGTGCATCTTGTTTAAGGTGAGCGGAAAGCTCGGATTGTTGAGCATTACGAAAAAGTACGACTGCATCCGAATATCGCCGACTACGAAAGAGCGTCTCTGCTTTCAGTAGCAACACTTGACTACGATGCTGGGGATCGTTGATCTGTGTTCCATAGGCATCAATCGCGTCCAAAAGTCTGGGATCTTCCAGGGAATAAAGACATACCAGCCTTTGAAATTGAGCTTCATTCGCTGCTTTAGATTGTGGAAATCCTTGAATCACACGCTCATATGTTTGCAATGCTTCTTTAAAATCACCGAGTTGACGGTAAGAATTCGCGATGAGAAGCAAACCGTCTCCCAGAATATTTTTAGATAAAGCAGCAAGCGCTTGCTCACGATGAGTGACAATGCGGCTGTATTCCTCTTTCTGGTAATATAACTGTAAAAGACCTAACCAAGCTGTGGATTTCCATTCGGCAGGCCCGGTAGCAATGGCATCATGGAATCGGCTAAGAGCCGATTCGGTTTGATTCAAACTGGCAGCAAGGGCCGCTCCCCGCACGTTAGCTTCCGCTCGAATAGCCGGATCATGGGCGGTTTTAACGACTTGATCGAACTTATTTAAGGCACTTTCCTTATGGCCTGCATCGGCATCCGCTTGGGCAATAGCCATGAGCGCATAATGATAAAATGGATTATTTTTTCCGATCGATGCTACTTGTTGATAAAGAGCAACGGCTTTACCTTTGTAATTCAGAGCTTCCAAACAGCGAGCTTGGTAAAAGAGGGCGGCAAGACGGACCCCTCCTTCTTGGAGATTCTTGCTCGCAAGCTGAAACTGACCCAGAGCACTGGAATAGTTCTGGTCAGACAAAAAAATCTCACCTAGTCGATACGCAGCAGCACCAGTGAATTCTCCGGAAGAAAATTCCTGAATCAAACGATGATATCCCTCACTGGCCAGGTCCTTGTGTCCCAGGAAGCGGTGACTTTCCGCCAAACGAAATAATGCGGCATTGCGTCCATCCGCCTGTGGATATGTGTCCAAAAAATTTTTGTATTCCGGAATTGCCAGATCATACATCTTCTTCACATACAGGCTATTCGCTGCGTCCAATTGAGTCTTCGCCGCAGCGGTGGGGTCCTCTTCCACAGGTCCAAACCGAATGGTCTCCGCCGAATGATCTGCCGGAGAAGGGGAGGCTCTCTCTGCCAGGCGAACTTCAGGTTCTCTCGGTCGAATATTGCCATCTGGAAAAGCACGCCGTATTTCCTGGTCAGCCAACCCAGGAGATAGGGAAAACGCCAGAAAAACGACTATCCACCGTGTGGAACCAGGCGGTTTTTCAGCCATTTTCATCGGAACTTCCTTAGTGCCTCCGACAGCCGTATCTGCCAAACTTTATATAATCTACTGGTCATGCTACATAGGCATTGGCGATGCGCCGGATGAACGCCGCGCCGCCAATGAGGCAAGGAGTTGTGCCGATGCCCCTTCCAGCTCGGAAGTCAGCACTTGTACCCTCCCACGGAAAAAGGAGTAGGCAGCCATAGCCACAATCCCAATGATCAAGCCCGTAGCCGTGGCTATTAAGGCTTCGGCAATTCCTTGGGCAAGAAACGCGGCACGTGCGGAAGCCTCATTGCCTGCTACCGCCCCAAACGATTTGATCATACCAAAAATAGTACCCAATAGACCCAACATAGGCGCAAGCGTTCCAATATCTGCAAGAAAAACCACTTGTTGGTTCAAGTTGGACACCTGCCGACTTCCTTCCGTTTCCGCAATTTCGCGCGCCTCAGCATAATTGGCCCCAGGATTTTGGGTCATAAATTCCAGAACACGCTGCAAGACCCTTGCCGCCGCTTCATGATGTCGGTTCGTAATCGCTAAGAGACCAAAATAGTCACCTTTACGAATCAGCGCCTCCGCGGTGTGCATGAACCGCTCACGCACCATATTCCTTTTCCTCAGCGTAAAAAGGTAAACAAGAATCAGACTGAAGGTCAGCATAGAAAGAAGGGCCAGAGGAACCATAACGAACCCCCCGGCACGCAATGCTTCCCATAGGCTCAGGCTCTGTATTCGAAAAGTAGGTCCAGCCTGGGCCCACGCACTAGTAGAGGAACCTAAAATACAAAGCCCTGTAACGGCTATCGCCCCACTGATCCTTCCCAACAAACTCCTCCCAGAACAGCATCTGATATTCCGACCTCCAAATTCTCTCTGATGTTTCATTCAAAATTCCAATGCTATCGCTCGTCCATTACGGAAGCAAGCTACAGAAAATCTACAAATTTCCCATCTGTGCTATTCTATAAAAGTACCCGATGACTCAACAGCGCCCCAATGTGACGGAAAAAATACGGAATATTCCCCACAAACCAGGTGTCTATTTAATGCGGGACCGTTTGAAACGAATTATTTACGTCGGAAAAGCCCGCGACCTGAAACAGCGACTCTCCTATTACTTTCTTCCCTCTCGCAAGGTCACTGCCGATCCAAAAACCCGCGCCCTCATCGACAGTATCTGGGACCTGGAATGGCACATAGTACGAAGCGATGCGGAAGCTGTTTTATATGAAGGCCGCCTGATCAAAGAATTTCGTCCCAAATACAATGTCAGCTTTCGTGATGACAAACGCTTCCTTTTGGTTCGGGTCAACCTCCAAGAACCCTTCCCTCGCTTCCAATTGACTCGGCTACGCAAAGAGGACGGCGCACGTTATTTTGGACCATTCGCCCACAGCGGAGCACTCAGAGCGACCCTCAACGCAGTCCGAAAAAAATTCGGAATTCGTTCCTGCACTCCTAAAATCCCTGCCGAACGGGATTTTAAACACTGTCTCGACCATATCATCAAAAATTGCTCAGCCCCCTGCATCCTCAAAATCGAACAGACAGCCTACTTGGAAAAAGTCCGTGCCGCATGCGAATTTCTTGAGGGACAAAGCAAGGAAATGATTCAGACCGTACGCGAAGAGATGCAACAGGCAGCTGAAAACTTGAACTTCGAAAAAGCAGCCCAACTTCGAAATCTCCTGCAGGATTTGGAAACCACCTCGCGTCCCATGACCCGTTTCACTCGCAAATCGCTGCCGACCACCCTGCGCCCCCAGGAGGATCTCGTCGCCCTGCAAGAAGCTCTGAAACTCGATCGCCTTCCACGCATTATGGAGTGCTTCGACATTTCCAATATCACTTCGACACATATCGTGGCCTCCATGGTCCGATTCAGAGAAGGAATCGCAGACCGTACTAGCTACCGTCGCTATCGCATCCGAGGAGTCCCCCATCAAAATGACTTCGCAAGCATGGCAGAGGTCGTCCGACGGAGATATTCGCGAACTTTACGAGAAGCCACAGAAATCATCCCCCCCGAATTCAGCCAAGAAACTCCTACCGCAGCCATCAAACGCTCCACATCGAACCGGCTCCTTCTGCCAGACCTCATCATAGTGGACGGGGGGCGCGGCCAGCTGAATATGGCCTGCGCAGAATTACAAAATCTCGGACTCTATGAAATTCCTATCATAGGCCTCGCTAAGGAGTTTGAGGAAATCTATCAACCTAATTTCCCCACGCCTCTCCGCTTACCTGAACATTCCGGAGCCTTGCGACTACTGCAGCGTATCCGCGACGAAGCCCATCGCTTTGCAAATAACTATCACAGCCTTTTACTCAAACGGAGAATGACAGAGAGTATTTTAGATGAAATTCCAGGTGTGAGCGAAATACGTAAAAAAGCTCTCCTGGAAAAATTCGGCTCAGTCGCCCGGTTAAAAAAAGCGAAGGTAGAGGAAATCGCCGCTATTCCCGGAATCGGAGGAAAATTAGCCACCCAACTTCGGGAATATTTCCACTCCCAGGAACGAACAAAAACTACTCTCGCCAAACCACCTCCCTTAATAACTGACGTTACGCACTTTTAGGAACTCTGGGAGCAAAAAAACCATTTTAGCCTACAAGGTCTCCCTTTTTTGCGTCACATCACTTAATAATATAGCGCAATGCATAGGAAACAGGAAAATGCTTGCGTTGGCTTCCGGTTTCTCGTAGCTTTTATGTAAGTGAATCTTTTTGTCACAGTATCCATTCTTGCCAAAGTCTCCGTCCTCGGAGACGCCGTGGCATTTTTGGGTGCGTAAGCAGATTCCACTCAAACCCACGGCCAAGCCGGTCGTGGGATTTATTTTTTCCGCGCTCGGTTAGAGCCTCAATCACGGAAAAAATATGAATTCAACACGCAGAACAAAAAAAATATCCACGTCGGAGCCCTATGATTCCATAGATTCCCACGAACCATCGGAATTCTACAGAACATTTTTACTTCCCTATTTGGAACGAGGCCAACACCTATTAGATTGCGGGTGCGGAACGGGAGCTATCACCCTGGAATTAGCCGATACCATTTTCCCTGGCCATGCCACGGGTATCGATCCGAAGGACGTAAGACGCGCCGAACAACTCTCTTTTGGCCGCGAAATCATCAATGCAAACTTTCATACCGCAGACATCTATCGATTACCTTTTGCAGACGCTACATTTGATATTATCTATTCGCACGACTTATTTGAAACACTTGAACATCCCATGACTGCATTGGCAGAATTGCGACGTGTATTGCGAACGGGAGGCATCCTGGCAATTTCCTGTACTTGGCAAGAAAAAGATTGCGGTGGCTCATCGGAAAAAAAAATTGCTTGGCAAGAAAAAACGCATCCGAAAAATGCTACCTTTCTGAGCTTGTGGATGGCAGCCATAGACCTAGATATTCTGGAAACAGCCTCTTGGAAGGAACCTACTCATTCCCATAACGTTTCTTCCCATCGATTCATTCCTACACCTTCCGAAAAAATCAGTCCTCTTGAAAAAATCAGTCCTCTTCGACCTTGGAGCTATGCAGTAAGTCGCAAACCCTTGCTAGCTCATTAAAAGGAAACTCTAACGATTTTGGACGGCACGCAACATCAATAATTAAGTAAAAAATACACAATAATTCATCTCACAATGAATGGCGTTTTATAATCAATAATCACGCCGTATGTATCATACTTCAACTCCTAACAGCAGGTCACCGTCACCCACTCCATCATCCCATGTTAATGAAAACACATCCTCATTAAGCACATCAAAAAACCTCAAATTACACACAATAACGAAAGCAATACCGCGTGTTCATTCATCTTCCTCTAGCGCATCTTGGGCGATTGAAAGTTCTCCTAAAGAGACAAATTTTTCATCATCTCTACCATTATTTTCTCAGGCAGGTTATGAAAATGAACTAGAAATATTGGGAAGGCCCAAAGAGTTGGAGCCTTTGTCCATACCCCCCGAGCTGCCACTACTGGAGCCACTATCAGAAGTAATGCGGGCATGTTCCTATTACTCTCTAAGACCAGAAAACACGAAGACGCTCTTGATAAGTAACAAGAATTTCGATAACGAATTCAATTTTCCTGACAGAAGCGGAAGCGAGACGGATTTAAAGCATATGCAAGAATTGACAGCTATGTTTAATTGGCCACTAAATTGGGCAGAAAATTTGTCCGCTTCGGAGATGCAAACAGCCGCAACAAATTTTGCGCAGGACTTAAATAAAAATCCAGGTGACTGTGACGGCTGCGTTATTTATATCTCCACCTATTTTAAAGATGGATATTTTTATGGCAGTGATGGGCAGGGTGTACGTGCATTGAATTTTTTAAAACCTATTCTTCAATGTCCGGCTCTTAAAGAAAAGCCAAAGGCATTTATCATACAAGCATGCAGAGAGCCAGCCAACCTTTGTAATATAAAAGACGACCATACTAAAAGCGCTTGGATGGCGATTAGCACGAGTGAGTATAAAAATCAATCAGCCTTTTTGAATGAGATACCAAATTGTGAGGACGCGATTTTTCTGCATTCAACCACGCCAATTTATTACAGTTCAGGCCCAGAGGGAAAAACTGGTTCACATTTTATTCATTCAATTTGTGAAACGTTAAGTGAAAAGGCACACGAAGAGAATGCTGATGTATTTTCTTTAGGTATAAATATAAATCGTTTATTTCGTGAGACTTTTGGAAAGAATTCTCCTCTTATTGGCATGAACACAAGCGCGATAGATATGCACAAAACACTTCGCTTTAATTTTACTGACAATGACAATGCGGAGATTTAAAAAATTATTTATAATATGCTAATTACTAATATGTTGCGCATTATATAAAGCACGCATTCAATGCCTTGGAACTTGGTATAAAAAATGCTTGTTTAAATGACAAACATGCTAGAATTTAGTGCAGCACCAGGTAACGCCATCACTTCCTCCGCAGATTCTTTATCACCTGTTCACAAGGAAAAAAATCCTAGGGTTGAGAGCGCACCGATGCCTGCCGGCTACAGCGAGCGTCTTTACAACGAGGATCTCGCACCATTGCACTGTCAAACGTGGAGCGCGTATAATATTTTTGCGTTTTGGATGTCAGACATACACAGCGTCGGTGGCTATGTATTTGCAGGAAGTCTCTTCGCCCTCGGGCTTACGAGTTGGCAGGTTTTGATCTCGCTGCTGATCGGGATTATAATTGTCAACGTGTTATGCAACCTGATGGCAAAGCCAAGCCAACAGAACGGCGTGCCATACCCGGTCGTGTGCCGCGCAACATTTGGTGTACTTGGAGCCAATATACCCGCGGTGATCCGTGGATTGATTGCGGTCGCATGGTATGGCATCCAGACGTATCTGGCTTCGAGCGCACTGGTGATCGTTGCTTTGAAGTTTTTTCCGCAACTCATGCCATATGCGGACGTACATACTCACGGCTTCATGGGACTATCCACACTCGGGTGGGCCGGATTCATGCTGTTGTGGGTGTTACAAGCAGTGGTGTTTTGGCGCGGCATGGAAATGATCAAGAAGTTCATCGATTTCGCCGGTCCAGCCGTCTATATCGTGATGTTCATTCTTACGGGTTACATGGTATGGCGTGCAGGTTGGCGCAACATTGGCCTTAACCTTGATGGAGTGAAGTATCACGGCCTGGCAGTCATACCGGTAATGATCACCGCGATTTCACTGGTAGTGTCCTACTTCTCCGGGCCAATGCTCAATTTCGGCGATTTTTCGCGCTATGGCAGAACCTTTCGCAGCGTAAAGCGTGGCAATTTCTGGGGCTTGCCGGTCAACTTTCTCGCCTTCTCAATAGTGACAGTCATCACGACAGCCGCCACGTTACCGGTATTCGGCAAATTGATCATGGATCCGGTCGAAACAGTCAGCCTCATTGACTATCCGCTGGCTGTCACTCTTGGCGCACTTACATTTACGATTGCGACGATCGGCATCAACATCGTCGCGAACTTCGTATCACCCGCGTTTGATTTCTCCAACGTCGCGCCGCGTTTCATTAGCTGGCGTATGGGAGGGATGCTCGCGACTATCGCGTCGATTTTCATCACCCCTTGGAACCTATTCAACAACCCTGCCGTGATCCACTACACGCTCGACGTGCTCGGCAGTTTTATTGGGCCGCTGTATGGTGTGCTCATCGTCGACTTCTATCTCGTAAAGCATCAGAAAATTATCACCGCCGATCTCTACACAATGTCCAAAACGGGCACATACTGGTATCGCAAGGGCGTCAACTGCACGGCAATCGCCGCGTTGCTACCGGCCGCCGCGATTGCTATTGCATGCGTGATGGTCCCATCACTAAACGGTATGGCAAATTTCTCGTGGTTCATCGGTGCGCTAGTCGGTGCCATCATTTATCGCGTACTCATGCGCAAATCAAAGTGCGATAAGGAGCTCACATGCGTATCAAGCTAATCAACCCTAATACAACGCAACGGATGACGGACGCGATGAGCCATTGCGCACGCAACGTCGTTGCTTCAGGAACCGAGGTGATTGCAGTCAGCCCAACAATGGGGCCACCATCGATCGAAGGTTATTATGACGAAGCCCTCGCCACACCCGGCCTATTAGCCGAAGTTGCGGCAGGCGAACGTGAAGGTTGCGATGGCTATGTGATCGCATGTTTTGGTGATCCTGGGCTGTATGCCGCGCGTGAATTGGCACGCGGCCCGGTGATCGGCATCGCGGAAGCCGCAATGCATGTGGCTAGCGTACTGGCACCAGGTTTTTCAGTAGTGACCACCCTGGAGCGAACCTGCAACATGGCTTGGCATCTTGCTGAACGCTACGGCATGAAACGTTTCTGCCGCAACGTACGCGCTACGGATGTCGCCGTGCTCGAACTGGATCGACCGGGTTCGGCTGCACGACAGATCATTCTCGATGAATGTCGCCGCGCGCTCGATGAAGATGCCTCGGATGCGATCGTGTTGGGTTGCGCGGGGATGGCCGAACTGTGCGAGGAAATCGGAAACGCATTGGGTGCACCGGTCATCGACGGAGTCACAGCGGCTGTAAAATGGGTGGAAGCCCTTGTTGCATTACGACTCGCTACCGCAAAGCGAGGGGACTATGCGCGCCCACTGTCGAAACAGTACGACGGTGTATTTGCCAGTTTCAGCCCGACCCCCACTTCACCTCTGAACGTATGACTTCAAACTATCCACGCAATCTGATCGGCTACGGCCGCCAGGTAGTACCAGCCAACTGGCCCAGTCGCGCACGCGTCGCAGTACAATTCGTACTCAACTACGAAGAAGGCGCTGAGAATTGCATCTTACACGGCGATACAACCTCAGAGAAATTTTTGTCAGAAATAATTGGCGCTACGGCATATACGTCGCGCCACATGAGCATGGAGTCTATCTACGAATATGGTTCGCGCGCGGGCGTCTGGCGTATCCTCCGTGAATTCGAAAAGCGAAAGTTGCCATTGACGGTATTCGGCGCTGGCATGGCAATCGAACGCAATCCGGAAGTCGCGCAGGCATTCGTCGAACTCGGGCATGAGATTGCGTGCCATGGGTATCGCTGGATCCATTATCAAAACATTCCACCAGAGATAGAGAAGGAACACATGCGTCTCGGCATGGAAGCAATCGAGCGGGTAGCAGGCGTGCGTCCACTAGGCTGGTACACGGGTCGTGACAGCTCAAATACGCATCGTCTAGTCGCCGAATACGGTGGCTTGCTGTACGATTCAGATTATTATGGGGACGATTTGCCATTTTGGATGGATGTCGAGGTAACGGACGGCTCTACAATGTCGCAGTTAATCATTCCTTATTCACTTGACACCAATGACATGCGATTTGCCACTCCACAGGGTTTTAATACGGCTGATCATTTTTTTGCGTATCTGCGCGATGCCTTCGATGTCCTATACGAGGAAGGCGACGAAACCCCAAAGATGATGTCGATCGGAATGCATTGCCGATTGCTCGGTCGTCCAGGCCGTTTTCGCGCACTCCAACGCTTTCTCGATCACATAGAACAGCACGATCGCGTATGGGTGACACGCCGCGTTGACATTGCACACCACTGGCGCAACCATCATCCCCTACGCCACCAGTCTTGAAAACGGTAAATGCGTGCAGCAATTCCATCCCGCCCATTGTGGAACTTAAAAACGAAGGTTTTGTGGGCACTGACAGACAGACCGTACTATGACACTCCCGATTCTCGACCCTAGCACACCCGAATTTACACGTCGCTATACAAATCTTGCGGATCCGCGTCTGGGCGCCCAGGCGCTTGAAGCCAGCGATGATTTTTTTGCACCGAAGGACCGTATGCTGAATCCGGAACCACCCGTTTTTATCCCAGGTAAGTATGACAAATACGGAAAGTGGATGGACGGCTGGGAAACGCGTCGCAAACGTGTGAATGGCTACGACTGGTGTGTCGTGAAACTGTCACAATTGGGCATCATCAAGGGGCTCGACATCGATACGAGTCATTTCACCGGAAATTTTCCACCGGCCGCATCCATCGAAGCAATGTCCCTCGGGGACGACACGTCCCCCCAAGCGTGGACCGAAATCGTGCCGTCCACCTTACTACAAGGCAACAGTCATCATTACGTCACAGTCAGCGATCCAACCCCATATACGCACGTGCGCATCAACATTTATCCCGATGGCGGTATTGCCCGTTTACGCGTATATGGCCAGCCACAAATTGACTGGACCGGGGCAAGTCGCACCGAACAGTTGGATCTGGCGGCGATGCAAAATGGGGCATATTTAGTAGCGGCAAACAACCAGCATTTTGGCGCCGCATCGACGATTCTGATGCCAGGTCGCGGAGTGGACATGGGCGATGGCTGGGAGACCCGTCGCCGTCGCAAGCCAGGCAATGACTGGGCCATTATCGCGCTTGCACACCCAGGCATGATCAAGAGAATCGAAGTCGATACCGCACATTTCAAAGGCAACTTTCCCGATCGGTGCTCCATTCAAGGTGCATATGTCACAGGCGGTACGGATAGCTCACTAGTGACACAGTCCATGTTCTGGCCGATATTGCTCGACGAGCAGAAGCTACAGATGGACCAGCAACACTATTTCGAAAGTGAAGTGGCCGCGCTTGGACTCATCACGCATGTGCGCTTCAACATCATTCCCGATGGCGGTGTATCGCGACTTCGTCTATGGGGCACGCTCGCATCCTGAAAGTGATACTGGCTTCGCTATAGTTCGCGGTGGGGGGTTTTAGGGAATAGCGAATTGCCAACTAAGAACTCTTCTCCAGCGGCATAGGCTCCGCAGGAGGATTGTGTAATACCGCACCCTGTTTTGGCTGAACTTGAATGAGACGCGATCCCTTGGAATAGGTAAAATAAGAAAATGCCCAATTGAGAAACACGCGGACACGATTCTTGAACCCAACAAGGAAATAAAGGTGGATGAACGCCCAGGCCATCCAGGCAAGGAATCCGCCAAACTTGAAGATATGCAGATCAGCCACAGCAGCGTGACGTCCAATTGTAGCCATACTCCCCTTATCCAAATATTCAAAAGGCTTGGTAGCTTCTCCTTTGAGTAAGCGAGAGATGTTACTTCCCACATGGCGTCCCCCTTGCATTGCTGCGGGCGAAACCCCCGGTACGGGAGCACCACTGGTACGTTTGGCAAATGCCATATCTCCCACCACAAATACCTCGGGATGGCCGGGGATGCTCATATCCGAATTCACCACCACCCGCCCCTGACGATCTGTTTCCACTCCGAGCTGTTTGCCCAAAGGCGATGCCACATTTCCAGCTGCCCAAATTACCGTACGCGTCGGCACAGGGACTCCATCTAGTTCCACATAGTCTTCCGTGATATTGGTCACCTTTGTGTTCAGACGAACATCCACATGAAGATCCTTCAGTTGTTGCAGTGCCTTTGCGGAGAGACTAGAATCAAAAACCGGTAGAATTCGAGGTGCTGCCTCGACCAAGATCACACTTGCATCCGCAGGATTGATATAGCGAAAGTCTTTTTTCAGCGTGAACCGAGCGAGTTCCGAAATAGCCCCAGCCATTTCGACGCCGGTTGGCCCGCCACCTACAACCACGAACGTCGTTGCCTGCTTGCGCTCTTCAGGATCAGAAGCTTTTTCGGCAACTTCAAATGCGCTCAGAATACGATGCCGAAGATCGATCGCATCCCGCAATGTCTTGAGGCCGGGGGCATATTGCTCCCATTCGTCTTTTCCAAAATATGAATGACGAGCTCCACAAGCCAAAACTAAGTAATCATATCGAAAGGTCAAGTCAGCGGTCACAATCAGCTTGCTGGTGGTATCAATCTTCATCACCTCATCGAGAAAGACTTCCACATTTGCTTGTTCGCACAAAATAGAGCGGATCGGTTTGGCAATGTCAGCTGCCGCCAAGCCCGAAGTCGCTACCTGGTATAAGAGAGGTTGAAAAAGATGGTGGTTACTCCGATCAATCAAGACGATCCGTACCGGCGCGTCTTTGAGAGCACGCGCCGCCGCCAGTCCTCCAAATCCACCCCCAATAATCACTACGACTGGCAAATCTGATTTAGTCCCTACCTCACTTATTTCAGTCATACCTATCTAATCTATGCAGAAGTAGGGGGAAATTTCATATAGAAAATATACATCCCCATTAATAGATTAATAATGAAGTGGTTAAAATAGCAGAAATTTTTATATACTCTTTCGTTTTTCATATTTATGCAAACGTTTGAACAGCCGGACGCACTCGTTCGCCCTCTCAGCAATACCAATTCGCTTCATACTACGGAACCTCTGGGTGAACGCTTGACTCTCAACATGGGTCCCTCCCACCCTTCGACTCATGGAGTTCTGAGAATTATATTAGAGCTGGATGGCGAAATCATTACTCAAGCCACACCCGAGATCGGATATTTGCATCGAGGAGATGAAAAAATCGCCGAAAACATGCAATATAACCAATTTGTTCCATATACAGACCGGTTGGATTATCTCGCCCCTCTGTCAAATAATGTTGCTTATGCTCTTGCGGTGGAAAAACTCATGGGTTGGGAGATTCCTCCCCGAGGGAGGGCGATTCGGGTTCTGTGCTGCGAATTAGCCCGGATTTCCTCCCATTTACTAGGGATCGGTGCATATGCAATGGACATTGGCGCTACAACCGTTTTTCTCTTCACCTTCACCGAACGAGAAAAAATATACAATTTGATCGAATTATTAACCGGTGCGCGATTCACCACTAGTTTCACGCGCATCGGAGGGCAAACAAGAGATCTCCCCGAAGGATTTCCTGCAAAAGTAAAAAACTTCATAGACTCCTTTTGTCCGGCCTTGCAGGAAATCGACCAACTTTTAACCAGAAATCGCATTTTTATAGATCGCACAAAGGATATTGGCGTCATTTCCAAAGAAGATGCCATCGCTTATGGTCTCTCCGGCCCTAATCTTCGTGGAACCGGTATAGAACATGATCTTCGGAAACGACACCCCTATCTCGACTATGAACAGTACGATTTCGAAATTCCCGTGGGAACCGTCGGAGACTGTTTTGACCGCTATCTCGTTCGCATGGAAGAAATGCGGCAGAGCCGCCGAATCTTAGAACAGCTAATAGCCAATTTCCCTTCAGGAGCAATCAATTACACCGACCCGAAAAACACCCTTCCTCCCAAGACGGCTGTTCTGACGGAAATGGAAGAACTGATTCATCACTTTATTCTCTCCACGGAAGGGGTGGATGCCCCGTCGGGAGAAATTTATTTTGGCGCTGAAAACCCCAAAGGCGAACTCGGGTTCTATATTTGCAGCCGAGGAGGCGGAGTTCCTTATCGTCTCAAAATTCGCGCCCCTTCCTTCTCCAATCTGAGCATCCTTTCAAAACTTCTTCCAGGCCATATGATTAGCGATGTAGTCAGCATCTTGGGCAGCATCGATTTCGTTATGGGAGAATGTGATCGGTAGAAAAAGTTCGTGGTACATAGAAGTTGGGGTAGTTTGTCAGCCGTGGCTTCGCTATAGAACCCATCCACTGCTACTTTACGAACCACTCACTCACCATGCACCACTTTCATCTCCGCGAAGAAGCCCTTTATTGCGAACAACAGGGACTGTCCGCACTGGCAGCCCAGTATGGAACGCCCCTCTATGTTTACTCTGCATCGAGTATCCGAGACAATTTTTGCCGTTTGGATACCGCCCTAGCACCTCTGAATCACCTGATTTGTTATGCCGCCAAAGCAAATTCCAATTTGGCTATTTTAAGTTTATTGGCCCAACTCGGCTCGGGTTTTGACATTGTTTCCGGTGGCGAACTTTATCGAGTTCTCCAGGCGGGAGGGCGAGCCGATCGCTGTACCTTTGCGGGCGTGGGCAAGACCCGCCACGAAATCGAGTATGCTCTTCGCGAAGGGGTCTATTGCTTTAATGTGGAATGCGAAGCGGAACTGGAAACGATCAATGAGATCGCCGGCATGCTGGGAAAAAAGGCACCTATTGCAATACGCATCAATCCGGACGTCGATGCACGCACCCACCGCTACATCTCCACCGGAAAGAGCCACAACAAATTCGGCATCGGCTTGGACCGAGCTGAAGAAGTTTATGCCCGGGCAGCCCTCCTTCCTCATCTTCAAATCCGAGGCGTCCAAACCCATATCGGCTCTCAAATTCTGGATGCTCAGCCCTTCGTTGAAGCTATTTGTAAGTTAATCCCTCTCGTCACCCGACTCCGAGAACTATATCAAATTGAGTTCTTTAGCGTCGGTGGAGGTGTAGGCATCCTCTATAAGGAAGCCCTGGAAAGCGGTTCTCCCGACTGGTGGCAAAAAAACACTTCTTCTCCTCTTACTTTAGAAAAATACGCCGCGGAACTTCTTCCTCACCTCTCCTCTCTTGGCTTAAAAATCCTTTTCGAGCCAGGACGTAGCCTCGTCGGCAATGCCGGTGTCCTGATTGCTCAAGTGGTTCAGGTCAAACAAACACCTGCAAAACGCTTCGTCATCGTAGATGCCGGCATGAATGACCTGATTCGGCCCGCCCTTTATGAATCTTTTCACCAAGTCATTCCCCTAAAACCTTCCTCTGTCACTCCTGGCGATCTCGCCGATTTGGTAGGACCCGTTTGCGAAAGTGGGGATTTTTTCCTGCAGGACGTGGCGCTTCCCGAACTACAACCGGGTGACTATATCGCCCTTATGAGCGCAGGCGCCTATGGTTTTGTAATGTCTTCCCGTTATAATTCGCGTCCATTAGTAGCAGAAGTACTCGTAGAGGGATCGCATTCATTTTTAGTTCGAGAGCGCGAGCAATGGGCAGATCTCATCCGCGGAGAACATTTGGCTATTTAAAGTATTTCCCGTATTCAGGGGATACTTACAATAGGTTGCATTAAGCTCACAGACGGATCCACTGTGACTCCAAAGTATCTTCCGAAGAAACGCTCCGAGCTAATGTTGATTCCGGAATAGTGACGCTTACCTCCTCAAGCCTCCCCAAAGAGGCCCCTGGGGCTAATGCGGGCGTATTTTGTTTAGGCTGCCGTACAAAATTCCTCAACTGATCTATATATTCCATACATTTTTCCCCATTGAGTTTTAGGTCTTTGTACAGCGGCTGCATGTCCTTTTCCTTGTTTTTTATTTCCTTCTTTATCTGGTTAAAGCGACCATTTGCAATCTTCAAAAATCCTGCCTGATTCTCCCACTTCGCATTCAATGAATTTAATTCCACTATTTTTGGTGTCAGCTGTTTTCTCAACTCTTGATAGGGCTCAGAGTATTTTTTATACAATTCGAAATATGCTTCAATCCGCTCGGAATTAGCTTTATCTCGACCCTCTAATAGCAATTTCTTAAACTCCCCAAGAAAATGAGAATTCTCAAATTTTCTTGCTAATAAATAGTTATAAAAATTATCGGACATCTCATTTTCATACTTCTTTAAAAAATCAGAAACCAGTTTATTTATCTGTTCAGGTCTTTGTAAAACTTCAGCCTGTTTTGCCATTTCTTGTTCTTCAAAGGCTTGTATTTGTTGATTCGTATGATTATATTTTTCCACGTATACCATCGTTGCCAAATTAATGCCAATGAGGTCAGGATACTCTGGCACCAAGCATTGTTCAAGCTGTTTCCACTTGTTCTGACTCACCATCATATAGCGTGAGACCTGCAGAAATTGCTGTACCAAAACCAGTGCCAACACCTACACTACTAAATAGTAAGTCAATGAATGGAATTTTTCTTATCCAGGAAACATTCTCTTTAAGTGTAGATTGCAAAGATTTTTGAATGAGATCTTTCTCTGATTCAGTAAAATCATAGTTATCTAATTTAAACGGAGCGGAAGAAGGCACACGGTAATTGTCATACCCTTCTTTGAACCCTTTCAGCAATTCCATGATCATAACCGGAAAAGTCAAAATTACAGAAGCTTCTGATGCGGCAGCTGCATCGTAGTCGGCCTTTTCGGAATCTGCACTATTGCTCCATATCAACAACCCGGAAACAGTACTATCTACCAAAAGACCTCCTGCCGCCATTGTATATACTATCGCTTCACCAACTGTTTGTCGGAACTCACATAGGATGTGCTCTACTGCTGGATGGTCTTCAATGTTGAAATATGAGTTATTTCCATTTATATTAAAATATTCTTTTATTCTATTCATCTCCTCACGCAGATGTTTTATTGCATAGAGCTCATCCCATACTATTTTCCAAGAAAGGAGTATCCCCAGCCCACCACTTATTCCAAATAGTATCGAAAGGCATTTCTTTATGTATGATGACAAATTATTTATATCACTCCCTGTGCTAGCAGCTGCCGCAAACATCAATATTATACCCCCAAACAAATCACTCTTGGCCTTATTTGTCACATGCGGAGGTTCTTTAACATTTACAGATACAGGGGATCTACCCGACGTGGATCTCGTCCATTTCGATTGTTCCAAAGAGGCTTGAGGCTGTCCCGCTTCGGGCGAGCCGGGGGATGGTGGCGCATCCACATGAACCGATGACTTCCTCTTCTTGAGTACAAAGGAGAGAAAATCAAATCCACTGCCTTATGAGAAAATTTCGAGCGATGACGCGCTTTTCTTGACCGACGCACTCCGGAAAGCCTAGGGTGTATTTCTAAATTGGGAGGGGACGGCGTTTGTGAAGAAAAAACCAACGCAACGGCCTCCGGAGGACTCCAGTGGGTCCGATAATGCCGCATCATCACTCCCTTGTATACCTAACATCTACCTACCTTGAGCTGGTTACTTTTTCGACGCTTTTTAGCAAAACCTTTTCAGGTTGCCTACTGTTGCCCTAGTTCTCCCTTCTTAACTCGCCAGGTTGCGAAGAGAATGGACTTTTCCAAACCCCGGATCATCGTTGAACTTGGACCTGGAGAAGGTTGCCACACTCGACGCATTGCAAAAAAGATGTGTCCCAATTCCCGTCTGGTTCTTTTTGAGCTGGATAAAGATTTTTGTCGACACCTCCACAAACAATTTCGACACGATCCGCGTATCACCATTTTGAATACGGACGCCATGTGCATAGCAGAAGAACTGGAACGCCTTGGCAACCCGAGCTGTGATTATGTGGTGTCAGGAATCCCCTTCTTCGTAATCGAGGCTCATACCAAGTTGCGCATGCTAGAGAATATTGGAAAAGGGATGGCACCGGGAGCTTCTTTCATCACCTATCAGATCTCCCTGGAACTCAAAGAGTATGCTCGTCAGTTCCATCTGCGTCATCACGAATTTTGTTTGTTGAACATCCCTCCCATTAATATCTTAGAATTCTTGAAGCCAATGGAATCTCCCGTAGAAACCTCTCTTTCCGTTTCAGCTATATAGTGAAATTCATTTCAAATAACTTGTTAATAACAAGCGATTTATAAAAACTCATGTTTCTTGCGGAAAAAATGGAAAAAATCTCTGCAAACCGTCTTGAAAAGGATCGCTACTTGATTGAAAATTTTTGATTCACCATGAGCAGCATTCTCGACCCAAAACGGTGTGACTCCGTAGAACTCAGTAATGATGAAATTGCACGCTACTCCCGGCACCTCATCATGCCCGAAGTCACTCTGGAAGGACAAAAAAAACTCAAAGTCGCTCGTGTTCTTTGCATTGGAACGGGGGGACTCGGCTCTCCCATTGCCTTGTATCTCGCCGCAGCCGGAGTCGGTTGCCTCGGTTTAGTAGATTTTGATGTGGTGGACTATTCGAATCTCCAACGCCAAATTCTGCACGGAACAAAAGACGTCGGTCGAAAGAAAATCAATAGCGCACGGGATCGAATCAAAGACATCAATCCCAATGTGCAAGTGGTCCTCCACGACACCCTCTTCCACAGCAGCAATGCCCTGGAAATTGTAAAAGACTACGATTTGGTAATCGATGGCACCGATAATTTCCCCACCCGCTATCTTTCAAATGATGTCTGCGTTTTTCTAAAAAAACCCAATGTCTATGGTTCCATTTTTAGATTTGAAGGACAAAGCACCGTCTTCGCCCCCCACCTTGGCGGCCCCTGCTACCGCTGCCTCTTTCCGGAACCGCCCCCTCCCGGCATGGTTCCTAGCTGTGCAGAAGGCGGAGTTCTGGGAGTCCTCCCCGGCCTAATCGGCATCCTTCAAGCCATTGAATGCGTCAAACTCCTCATGGGAATAGGAGAGCCCCTTATTGGCAGACTCATGCATTTTGATGCCCTAAAAATGAAATTCCGCGAATTTAAAGTTCGCAAAGATCCTTCCTGTCCCGTCTGCGGAGAGCATCCATCCATTACTGAACTCATTGACTACGACCAGTTTTGCGGAATTCCTCAAGCAAAGGCAGCCGAAGAAGCAGCCCCCCCCTTACGAGAAGTGAGCGTGGAAGCACTCAAGAGGAAGCTTGATTCTGGTACACCTGTAACCCTTTTGGACGTGCGCGAACCTTACGAATACGACATCGCGCGCATTCCTGGCGCCCGACTGATTCCTCTCGGCGACCTCGCTTCCCGCATGAACGAACTCGATACCGCCGATGAAATCTACATCCATTGCAAAATGGGTGGAAGAAGTGCAACCGCGGTGCGTCAACTACAAGACGCTGGTTTCAGTAAATTATTCAATGTGGAAGGGGGTATTCTTGCCTGGTCCGAAAGAATCGATCCTTCCGTTCCTAAATATTAACTGACGTTACGCACTTTGAGGGATTTCTCTCGGCGACCTCGCTTCCCGCATGAACGAACTCGATACCGCCGATGGAATCTACATCCATTGCAAGCTCTGGGAGCAAAAAAACCATTTTAGCCTACAAGGTTTCCCTTTTTTGCGTCACCTCACATATTAACTCATGCTCCTGTGTGTCACACAGAGGCATTACTTCGTCGCTAAAATAAAGGGAACAGGCGGCTGTAAAAAGTGTTCTGATACCATCTCCTTTATCCACCACCCACTTCTGTGAAAGAGAGCAAAACCGGTATATGAAGGAGACTACAGACCGTATCCGTCAATTATTTGGAATGTAAGAAATAAATGAGTCCTAATATTAACCCGGCTGTACCAGTCTGAAAACCTAGCATCCATTTGATCATATCGGTCTTGAAATGTCCTATGACCCCCATTATTTTTGTTTCCAGCTCGGCTATTTTTTCGGTGAGCCTTGTTTCCACCTGAGCTATTTTTTCGGTGAGCCCTATTTCCACCTGGGCTATTTTTTCGGTGAGCCCTATTTCCACCTGGGCTATTTTTTCGGTGAGCTCTATTTCCCCCTCGGCTATTTTTTCGGTGAGCCTTGTTTCCACCTGAGCTATTTTTTCGGTGAGCCCTATTTCCACCTGAGCTATTTTTTCGGTGAGCCCTATTTCCACCTGAGCTATTTTTTCGGTGAGCCCTATTTCCACCTGGGCTATTTTTTCGGTGAGCCCTATTTCCACCTGGGCTATTTTTTCGGTGAGCCCTATTTCCACCTGGGCTATTTTTTCGGTGAGCTCTATTTCCCCCTCGGCTATTTTTTCGGTGAGCCTTGTTTCCACCTGGGTGATTTTTTCGGTGAGCCTTGTTTCCGCCTGGGTTCCCTGTTCCGTGGCTCTTGTTTCCGCCTGGGCTGTATCAGTTTTTAGTTCAGTCTTCAACTCAGCTAGCTCGACTTTCAAAACGTCATTGGTGACCAAATTACTGTTTTGAATGGATTCCATAACCTGCCCAACTATACCTTCGGCTTGAGGAGGTGTAAATCCTTTGTCTTCCAGGCACTGCAACTGTTCCAACGTATTGAAGCTCATAAGTGAAATGGTTTTCGCGAAATTACACACACAACCACGCTTTCACCATGACCAGCGCCTTCGATTTTTTCTTTTGGACTGCTTAAAAGCGATGCTCGGACTTGCTGCTATCCGGAATTGCGTACACAATCACAACGGATATGAGCCGAACCTCCCTAAGCGCAGAAAAACTTCTGGAAATGCCCCCGCAATAGTCTTTTTGGACAGGTTCTTAGGAAGTTTTATGCCCTAAAGAGGGGGGGCGCAGAAGAAGGCATTTTATTCGCTTACCACAGAATCCTCTTCGATTTGGCTGACAACCGGCGCAATTCCTTGAAGTTTCTTCTTACCGGGAAGATTAATCAGCTTCACTCCCATGGTATTGCGTCCAGTCTCACGAATTTCAGCCACCCGAGTTCGTACCATTTGGCCGCCCGTAGTGATGAGCATAATCTCATCCTTATCGCTCACGGAAAGAGCTCCCACTACATAGCCGGTCTTGTCACCAGTCTTCATGGTAATGATACCTTTCCCGCCACGAGCCTGGAGGCGATAGTCCTCAAAAGACGTACGTTTACCAATACCATTTTCTCCAGCTACAAGAAGCATGGCATCCGCGCGAACGAGGGCAATTCCGACTACGGTATCTCCTGTTTCCGGACGAATTCCCCAGACTCCCACAGTATCTCGTCCCTGATCACGCAGTTCATCCTCACTAAATCGGATACTCATTCCTTTGCGAGTCACGAGAAGCACCTCATTACTTCCGGAAGTCAGAACCGCATCAATCAGTTTGTCTCCCTGTTCAATCTTGATAGCGATAATGCCTCCCTTTCGCACATTTGCAAAATCACCGAGGTTGGACTTTTTCACGATACCACTTTTTGTAGCAAATAAAATATGCTGCGCGGAGTCCCAGGTATTATCCTTTGCGCCAGCGCCGGAACCTGTGACTTTGGATTGAACGCGTAGTGTCGCGGCGATGCTTTCTCCCGGTTGAAGATTGAGGAGATTCGCAATAGAGCGTCCTTTGGAAGTACGGCCCAGTTCTGGGATTTCATACACCTTTTCCACATAGCAGCGGCCTGTTTTCGTAAAAAACATCAAGGAATCATGAGTGCTCGCAGTAAATAGATGTTCGACGAAATCATCTTCCTGACTTTCGCCCACATTTTCGCGGGTCGTCATACCAATGACACCCTTTCCTCCGCGACGCTGAGCGCGATAAGCACTGACAGCGGTGCGTTTAATAAACCCGCCATGAGTCACCGTAATAATGCAGCCTTCGTTAGCAATGAGATCCTCGATATTGATTTCGCCTTCATCAGGAACAATTGCCGTCAGGCGTGGATTGGCATATTTTTCACGCAACACATACAATTCGGATTTAATAATACTTAACACCCGAGTTTCGCGTGCAAGAACGTCCAGCAAATCTTGTATAGTCTTTAAAAGTTCACTATATTCACCGCTGACTTTCTTTTGCTCGAGACCAGTTAATTGATAAAGACGCAGCTCTAAAATGGCATCTGCCTGAGGTTCGCTAAAAAGATAACGTTCTTTTACCAGACGAGCTTCATTTCGAAGCAGAATCCCGATGGCCTCCACTTGCTTGCGAGTAAACTCATAAGCCATGAGACGCCCCTTTGCCTCGTCCCTGGTAGCGGATTCGCGAATAATGCGAATAAAATCGTCCAAATGCTCAAGAGCAATGAGATAGCCTTCAAGCTTCTCCGCACGCTCTTCCGCCTGACGGAGAAGAAATCGCGTACGTCGCAAAATGACTTCACGCCGATGTTCGATATAACTTTGGATAGCCTCCTTAAGCGACAATAGCTTGGGCCTTCCATGGTCAATCGCCAACATGGATACGGCAAACGAAGTTTCTAATTGAGTATATTTATAAAGATTGTTGATGACGATCTTTGGAATCGCATCGCGTTTTAACTCAACAACAACACGAGTATTCTCGTCTGATTCATCTCGTACCGCGCTAATTTCAGTAATGATTTTGTCATTAACAAGCTGGGCAATACGCTCCACCAAGGTGGCGCGGTTCACGTTATATGGAATCTCGGTGATGACAATTTGCTCTCGCCCTCCTTTAAGATCCTCGACACCCGCCTTTCCACGTACTTTGACAGAACCACGCCCCGTCTCAAAGTACTGCCGAATACCGGCAATACCGCAAATTTGACACCCTGTGGGAAAATCGGGTCCCTTAATATAAGCTAATAGCCCATCCAAAGTGATGGCCGGATCCTCGATCGTCGCGCAAATGGCATCAATCGCTTCTCCGAGATTGTGCGGGGGAATATTCGTTGCCATGCCCACAGCGATGCCCGTACCGCCATTGACAAGAAGATTGGGAAAAGCGGCGGGAAATACCGTTGGCTCTGTCAAACGCTCATCATAATTAGGAACAAAATCCACTGTATCCCGATCCATGTCGTCCATGAGAGCCGCGCCCAAATGGGTGAGACGAGCTTCCGTATAACGCATGGCGGCGGGGGGATCGCCTTCAACTGATCCGAAGTTCCCCTGTCCATCCACCAATCTTTCGCGCATAGCCCAGTGTTGGGCCATATGTACGAGAGTAGGGTAAATGACAGCTTCACCATGCGGATGGTAGTTACCGCTGGTATCACCGCAAATTTTAGCACACTTGATATGCTGCTTCCCCGGTATCAAGCGCAAATCTTGCATGGCATAAAGAATGCGTCTTTGTGCAGGTTTTAAACCATCGCGAGCGTCAGGCAACGCCCGGGAAATGATGACAGACATTGAATAATCGAGGAAGGACCTCGACATCTCTTCCGCTACATCAATTAAATAAACTTTCTCGTTCTGCGTATACATCCGTAATTCCAGAGCACTTTTTAAACATCCAAGTTTCTTACATTCAGAGCATTGTCTTCGATGAAGTTACGACGTGGCTCCACCACATCTCCCATCAGAATGCTAAACATTTTGTCCGCTTCCACAGCATTGGTTTCATCCAAGCGAACTTTGAGGAGCCGACGCTTTTCGGGATTCATTGTCGTCTCAAAAAGCTCTTTCGCATTCATTTCTCCCAGTCCTTTGAATCGTTTGATCTGAACGCCACGCCGTCCGATTTCCATCACCAATTCCAGAATTCTATGGATGGCGAAGATCTCGTGCCTAAGCTGCTTATCTCCTTCCACCAATGCAAAAATGGGCTTTTCGCGGGCTGCATAATGATCGATATGAAGACCCCGTTTATCCAGCTCACGAATCAGCTTTTCTACGGCGGAAGAGTCGTGAATTTCCACGAGGCGACCTCGACGACGACGAGAAGGAACAGGTGGGCCTGCTTCCCCTTCCGGAGAGACTTCGGTGTCATCGTCAAAAAGATTCAAATCGCGATTCAGTTTTGCAAAATCGCGCAATTCCTCTTCGTTATGGAAATACTGAACTTCCTCATTATTGCCATCACGGATTTTTACTAAGTAGATCGGTAGGACACCGCTTGTAGGATGCTTTGCCGCCAAATAAGCTTCAAAATCTCCGCCGAGCTTACGCACCGAGGAGTGATACTTTTCCAGACGTTCCAAAAGTTCTAAGATTTCCTTCAATTGGGTCTGGGTAAATTCCTTGCCATCCGCCAAATTCACCAGGCGAACCTCTTCGGCACCGAGCGAAATCAAGATGCGATTCAGTTGAAGATCATCATCCACGTATTCCTCCCGTTTTTTACGCTTGATCTGGTAGAGAGGTGGCTGCGCGATATAAATACAGCCGCGCCGCACTAGCTGCTGCATTTGACGATAAAAAAATGTTAATAGAAGTGTCCGAATGTGGGAACCATCGACATCCGCATCGGTCATAATAATAATCCGACCATAGCGTAACTTTTCGAAATGAAAGGACCCTTCGCCTTCCCCACCCCCAATACCCGTCCCAATAGCGGTAATCATGGTCTGGATTTCGGTATTTTGAAGTACCCTGTCCAAACGTGCTTTCTCCACATTGATCAATTTACCCCGGATAGGAAGAATCGCTTGATAACGACGGTCGCGCCCTTGCTTCGCTGAGCCGCCAGCGGAATCACCTTCGACAATATATAATTCAGTTAAAGAGGGATCTCTCTCCGAACAGTCGGCCAGTTTTCCAGGAAGTCCTCCTCCGGTGAGAGCACTCTTCCGAACTGTTTCTCGCGCCCGCCTTGCAGCCTCTCGTGCCCGGGCAGCTGTGAGGCACTTGTCGACCACCCGCTTCGCTACCGCCGGGTTTTCCTCGAAATAATTCATTAACCCCTCATAGACAGCGGAGTTCACGATTCCGTCCACCTCGGTGTTGACGAGCTTCACCTTAGTTTGTGATTCAAACCGAGGGTTGGGCAGTTTTACACTCAACACACAGATCAAGCCCTCGCGTACATCATCTCCGCTGAGCGAAGGGTCCTTTTCTTTCAAAAGACCGTTTGCTTTCGCGTACTGATTGACACCGCGTGTCAGCGCAGTACGGAACCCGGTTAAATGTGTGCCGCCATCCGGATTGGGGATTGAATTTGCAAAGCAAAGGATCTGATCCGAATAGGAATCATTGTATTGAAGGACTACATCGACAAAAACATCGTCCCGTTGACGTAAAATAAAAATGGGTTTGGGGTGAATGAGCTGTTTATTTTCGCCCAGTTGACGCACAAACTCCCCAATTCCGCTTTTATAAAGAAAAGTTTCGGCTTGGGGCTTGTGATTTTCGTTCTCCCGTTCGTCAGAAAGAACGATTTCGATACCGGGATTGAGAAAGGCGAGTTCGCGTAAACGCGTCACCAACCGTTCATATTTAAATTCCGTGGTAATAGTAAAGATTTCCGCATCAGGAAGAAATGAAATAACCGTACCGGTTTGCTTTTTATTCTTAAGATCCCCGAGTACCGTCAATTTTTGCGTCGTTTTACCGCGCGCAAACGCCATGTGGTAGATTTTGCCATCCCGCAAGACATCCACCTTAAACCACTCGGAGAGTGCATTCACGCACTTGGCACCTACGCCGTGGAGACCGCCACTGTATTTATAAGCCCCTTGACCAAACTTACCTCCCGCATGGAGGTTGGTTAAAACAAGTTCTACCGTGGGCATCTTCCATTTCGGATGCACTTCCACGGGGATTCCACGTCCATTATCACGAATGGACAGAGATCCATCACTGTGGATGGTGACTTCAATCCGGGTACAGAATCCGGCCAAGTGTTCGTCAATGGAATTGTCGAGAACCTCAAAGACACAATGATGGAGGCCGCGTTCGTCAGGATCGCCAATATACATGCCAGGCCGTTTGCGAACAGCCTCCAGTCCCTCTAGTTTGTCGATCTGCTGCCACCCGTATTCCCCCGGGTGATTCGGGTTGTTTTGAGAATCTGTCATGAACCAAAAGAAGAAAATTAAAGCATTTTCAAATCAAGAAGAGATACATGTTGCGAAGAAATCGCCTTGCTTAAAAAAGTACCCCAAAGTCTTTTCAAATAAAGCGGGTTCGAGCAACCTTTTTTTACCTCCCATTCTTCTTATGAACTGATGTGACGCAAAAAAAACCTTGTGGGCTAAAATGGTTTTTTTGCTCCCAGAGCTCCTCAAAGTGCATAACGTCAGTTATGCAGACCACGCACAAGCATTCTGGCTACGGGAATAAAATAGCCAAGTTGGGCATAAGTCCCCCTCCCCAACCCCTTTTCATGCATCCGAGAATCAAAAATCCATACGGCCCATGCCGCGCAATGTATTGATGACATAAGCACAATATTCCGGATCCTTCTCAAAAAATTCCACAGGATCATCAAAAATCCGAGTCACCCCTACTGACAAAACTTCTGAGGAAGTATCTCTGCCTTCGCCATCCGTGTAGCGTTTATCAGAATAAGCGGTTCCCCCTTTCTTCTCCCAATCCTCTCGGGTGCGCCTTGCACGAAATTCGACGCTGCTTTTTAAAATACTAGCAGACGGAGCTTCCACACAATGCGCTAATTCGTGAATAACCGCACTAGCTTCCCAGCCGGAACTTCGAAGATGTCGACTATCAATATTGATAAATTTTCCTGCATAATCAGCGCTGGAATTATATGAAAGATGAGAAACCTTGATTTCACGCGGCTCCATGACTCTATACGATATCAGCGAGCGAAAAAATTTAAGCCCTACTCGATGCTCGGTTGGCATTTCCAACAACTGAGCACGCCGGGATGAATCCGCTTCCTCCCACTCAATAACAGTAATCAATCCATTACAGGCAGCATTTAAATTTTTGATTAAATATAAGTCTTCGGATAGGAATTTTATATTTTCTTTCAAATGAGGAATTTTACTTATAAACTTAATATTATTTTCGTATTTAATTATAAATACAGACAACAATTGAAGATTCTGTAGAATTAATTTGGAATTTTCCAAGGAGTGAGTAAACTTTTCGTTTTTTCTTAAAAAATCAGAATTTTTGAGCCAATTTATAGTATTTCTCATTTCTTTTGGAACATTTTGCATTTCCACATTTTCTAATACCTCAAAGGCTTTTCTAATAAATTGAGATATGGTATCGTTGTGTTCTTCGTATTTATAGGGTTTTGTTCCTAATTCATCCGAATAACTCAACGTAATATCAGCCCATTGCGATTTCGGAAGCTCGAAAATCCGGTGAATGCCATCTTTTAATTCCCGACGCAGTCTCTTTACTTCGTATTGAGACTCTTCATTGGCATTATTTTGGATTTCCAAATTTTTTGGAGTATTACGTTCTTGAGGTGTCAACTGATCATATTGAGGAAGATATTTTTTTATCAGGTCCCAGTATTTTTCGAGACTATCACTCTCCGCAACCTTGATTCTGTCTTGATAATTTTCTATCAAAGCACGGATCTCCGGACGCATCTGCTCAAAGGAACTCGGAGATCGCAGCAAGCCGTCGAGGCGTTTGGTTTCAGAAGAAATACCTCCCTTGGAAGGAGGAGGCATTGATGGTAAATCTGAAAGCGGCCGCTCCGTCAGAGATTTTTTTTTACTATCTTGGATTTGCTTCGCTTCTGTTTTTGCTAATGATTCAGAGACAAATTGATTTACAGATTTTTTTAAAATCTCCACTGAGTAAGGTTTTATGATAGGTGCATCAGAATATTTCAGTACCATCACATCCCACTTCCACGGACTCTTATCCAGTATCCCATAAACTTTCTTACATAGGCTTTGAGTCAGTTTTTCTTTTTCGATATTGCGCCCCTCATTGATTCTTGTGTGCAAAATTTTAACCTTATTATCATCCTTTTGCATGGGAGACATCTGATCATAATTTGGAATATAAGCTTTCAGTATCAAGTCATATTGGTCGTCGATTTTTTTAATTTCCCACTTACCCGGGATAATCAAAGATTCTATTTCCGGATCAACGACTTCACTGAGATTCTCATTCGAAATATTATTTACTCCCCCAGGACTCAGTCGAATCATTTCCTGCTGCCTTTGCAAATGAGGCGGTTGCGGTGGAACCACTGAATGAGCTAATTCTTGAATGTTTCCATTCCCTCGTTCGACTCGTGTTTGATAGGAGGGGCCCTGACCTGTTGCCCCTGCGCCCTGTCGAACCCATAGTTGAGGCATCAGCTTATCAGAAAGAGATTTTACAAATTTCTGCCGAATCACATTCAACTCTTTTTCAGATTTCTCACGAATATCGTTTCGAATTTTCGGATCGAGGCCGTTCCATGCCTGATATCGTTCCTCATCGGTTTTTAATTTGACATAATGAGGTAAATATTGATTTACCAACCGCCAATGTTCACTGACACTCTTCTGTGCGGCCCCTTCTATTTGCCCTTCAAAATCCAAAATTAATGGCACAAGCTCAGGACGCATCTGATCAAAAGAAGGCGGATTCCGCAAATTGGATGTAAGCACCTTATAAATAGATCCCGCTAATTCATTGCGTTCATGAACGATCTTTTGGGGGGTATCCGCCATCCTAAAAGGATGCATCCCATTCTTGGATAAGGTGATAATGTCTTGGATCTGCTGAGACGATAAGCTATTCGGTACGGCATTTTTTCCCTTTCTCACAGAGTGTTTGGAATCAGAAGAAAAAAAATTTATAAAAATGAAAGGATCCGGAATTTCCACTATCGCAACAGGATTTTTGGAAGACAGGAGTTTTTGATTTAAGATTTTATTTTTGAAATTCCCAGAAAAAGAGACTTCTTCCTTACCCAGGTAATCTTCCGCAGGTGGCATCTCCGCATTCCTTATTCCGTAATCTAAATTTTGCGAATATTTTGTATTAATATTTTGTTTGATTTCCATAAATAGAATAGATTGTTTTAAAAATTATAATTTAATCCGACGAGCAGTCCGTGAGAGACAATGTCTCCGCCTCCAAATTGCGGATTATAGTAGCAATACCCCGACAAACGAGATCCTAACTGCGCCATGAATCCTGCGGATCCAAATGCATTATTCCTGGCCCCCGTAGTACTCCTTAATTGAAATCCAGGGCCCACCCCATTGCCAAAGGCTGCCGAGACATTTTCCCCATAATTTAGAAACTCATGCTGCCAAGAAAGACCGATCTTTGGAATTAACTTACAACGGGCAGTAGGTTCCCAATGATAAGAAATACTAGCACCCAATGTATTTACTAATGAATAAGGATTTTGTTTTCCCACCTTTACATTGAGATTTCCCGCCCCACTTTCAGTAAAAGATGAAATTCCCATATAAGTATATTGGAGTGAATTATTTATTCCCAACCTCCATGGCCCCAGAGGCACTTCATACCCACCTCCCAACATGGAATTCAGTTCCCATACGTTAGGATAACTGGTCAGCTTCCACTTTTTATGACCCAAGTGAATTATCCGATTCATCTCTAAGCTATTAAATCCGCTTCCAAGCAATGCATTCGCATAAAATCCTTTCCACTGCCCCGTGCTATAAATCCCCGATTTCACACCGTTACTTCTCAAACGAGATCCATTCGAGTACCATGATTTGATTCCTTGATAGCCCATATAAGCCCCAACACTTATGTTCTCGCCGATGCGACGATCTCCGCCCGCACTAAAATATCCGGTAATTGCACGCTGTTTGGGCAAATCCATCGCACTGGTAATCTTAGAGAAAATTCCCGAAGCATTTGCAAAAAGACTCCAAGGGGAAGTTTCCTCAATATTCAAACCGCTTGGACTTTGTATATTCTTGTGATACAGATTCGCCTCATGCGCACTTGCTTGCTGTGCCATTGGCTCCTGACTCAGTCCATTAAGAGACACTCCACCGGCGCCCTCTCTTACAGCGGCTAATCGTTCGTTAAGTTGCCCATACTGTATATTGGTTGCATTTAAAAGAACATCCTTAATATTCATTGCCATCATGGGCGCTAATAATTCCAAATAGGGGCCCACCTGATCCCTGGGGATAAATTGTAGCACCCATATGGCCTCTCCTAATTGACCATATGCTTTCTCGTCATCTATCGCCTTATTTATTGCCTTACCTATGGAATTTTGCATAGGGGTTTTTCCTGTAAATTTTCCCTGTACCATTTTAATTTTTACATATTTGCGCTTCCCATCACCCACCACATCACCTTCATAAAAAACTTCCAACTTTAACGCTCCTGGAAAATTATCTCCTTCTAACAATAATTCCCCTATGATTCCATGCTCTGCCTCCACCACCGTAAATTCCGAACCTCCTCGAGGAACAAATCCATTCAGGATTCCAATCCGCAACCTCCCTCCCAATGTGGCTGTGCCTCGTACCATTAACTTATCATAAGAATCCCTATCCGCAATTTCGATAAATAGAATTCCCTGATCAGTTTGGATATAATTGCCTCTGATTCTAAAAGTTCCGATTGAATTACCAGGACTCATTATTCCGGAATTGTCTACATTTCCCGCGATAGTCCCGATGCCACTTAAAATAGAATTATGATGAACGGATACCTGCGAACTGGCTAAATGAGCATTAACGACTAGTTGCCCTGATTCAATATACGTACGCCCCGTATAAGTATTATTTTCAGTCAGGACTTGGGTTCCACTGCCTACTTTCCGGAGAGATAAGACCGCATTCTTCCCATTCCGTATGTCTCCCCAAAAATATCCATGCCCATTGTTGTTTCCTATCGTGAAAGTTGCCGCATCATTACCATCCTTGATAGCAGCATCCGATCGGTTATTAGTGACTATGGATCCCACCTGCCCTAAAAGCCCCCCAATAGTCCCATCGAATCCACCAAGGTCTAAAATTGCTCCTTCTTCGACGAATACGTTCGAATTCGAGCTAAAAGTATTTTTCTTCCCCTGAAGTAAAGTTGCCTTTTCCCGGACTATGGTTGTTCCCAGATAGGTATTAGCATCACTAAAAATTAGAACTCCATGAGTTTGCCCGCCACAACCACACGTCACGGTATATAAATTAGCTATAGTCAGTCCACCGTACCCCGATAATGGTGCTCCTGCAATTCGCACACGATAGCCATTTGTATCGATAGTTCCTCCTTCAGGCCCAAGCACGAATTCACCCGGTAAAAAATTGCAAATAAAGTCTTTCTCATAATTTGCTTTCGCCTTAATAGTACCACCATTGAGGATCAATTGTTTATGCCCAATTTCTCCCAATATTTTTTCTGTAGATAACGTTCCTCCAGTGAGTGCCACAGTTCCCCAACCGATATTCAAAGAACCCACGTCCACTGTTCCTCCGGCAATTCTTAAATAGCCTTCTTGTCCAGCCCTCTGCCCGACGATCAGCTGGCCTCCTTTTCGATCACATGGATCATCCTTTACTATCCAGCTTCCTCCCTCACTCATACGAACCGTATCAGCACTCTGACTGCCTAAGATCAACGTTGTACTCGCAAGATTCCCCTTAACCCACATCATATTTCCTTTTTCCGCACTATAGAACTCCGGAACAGATAGTATGATGGAGCGTCCTTTCGGAACTATAGTAGCTTTTGATACATTGAATTGCCTAGCTAAATCCGTATCCGAGAGCGTCGGATTCCATCGGTCGGTGACATCAAAAAACTGATTATTCGCTCGCGTAGGGTTAAAAAAATCCAAGGCAAACACGATAGAAATTAGTAAATAGGAAGTAAAAAATCGTAAATTCATTATTGTTTGAAATATTTTATGGAATGCTTCTTCACCTTTGATATTCCATCTCACAGCCATGCGGCAACCATGCTGGTTTTTATTGGTTATAAAATAACGTAATAGTACTTTTCCGATTTCAGATGCATCCCATAGTACACACGTATAATTAACCACATCACTCACTGATCTCAAATTTATGATCTACGTACTTTCCCGCAGAAAATTAATTTTGATATTTTATGGCACAAATAAATTATAAATTATTTTTTAATTCGAGATAAGACCTGTTTTTCAGAAGTGATAATTTAATCCTATTAGAATTCCATGAGAGACAATATCGCCTCCGCCGAATTGTGGATTATAATAACAATAACCTCCCAAACGAGTTCCTAACTGGGCCATGAATCCTGCCGATCCAAAAGCATTATTTCGAGATCCCGTAGTACTCCTTAGTTGAAATCTTGGACCCACACCATTATCAAAGGCTGCGGAAATATTTTCTCCATAATTGAGAAACTCGTGTTGCCAGGAAAGGCCTAACTTTGGGATAATGATACAACGAGGAGCGGGTTCCCAGTGATAAGAAATGCTGCCTCCCAATGTGTTGACTAATGAACCGGGAGTTTGTCTCCTCAACTTGATATTGAGATTACCCGCCCCTCTTTCAGTAAAAGATGAAATCCCCAGATAAGTATATTGAAGGGAGGTATTCACCCCCACCCTCCATGCTCCCAAAGGCAATTCATATCCCCCTCCCAACATAGAATTCAGTTCCCATACATGAGGATAACTGCTCATCCGCCAATATTGCCGCCCAAGTTCAACTGTTCGATTCATTGCCAGACTATTAAATCCGCCGCCGAGCATTGCATTGCCATAAAAGCCTTTGCATTGCCCAATACTATAGAGTCCGAATTTAATGCCATTACTCTTCAACCAGGTTCCCTGAGCACCCCATGATTTGATCCCTTGATAGCCTGCATAGACGCCGGCATTGAATTCTTGACTTACGCGATAGTTACTTCCCACGCTAAAATTACCAGTAAGGGCCCGTTGATTAGGGAGGTCTGTCGCAGTGGTTATTTTAGAAAAAATTCCGGAAGCATTCGCAAATATACCCCATGGGGAAGTTTTTTCTACCATGATAGGTACGGAAACCAGTCCGCTTTTTTTATATAATCGTACCTCGTGTTCATTTGCTTGTTGCATCATGGGCTCTTGGCTTAAACCATTGAGCGAAATTCCATCTATGCCTCCGGCTCCCAACTGGTCTCTCAGCTGCCCATACTGCATATTCGTGGCATTGAAGAGAACCTCTTTGATAGTGCTTGCCAGAGTAGGAGACAATGCTGCCAGATACGGTCCCAAATGTTCGACGGGGATAAAGTTCAGAACTCCTATGGCATCCCTTAATTCACCCTGTGCCTTTTCCGTATCGATCGCTTCATTCAAGGCTTGTCCGACAGAATTCTGCAAAGCGGTTTTCCCAATAAATTTACCCTGTATCATTACGACTTTAACTTTATTCGATTCATAGAAAATTTCTAATTTCAATACTCCTGGAAATTGATCCAATAATTCTTTGTCAAATTTATTTTTTATCCCTTCCTGAGCTTCCAGCACCGTGAATTCAGAATTTTTTGAGAGAACAAATCCATCCGCTCTTTCTATCTGTAAGGTCCCGCCCAGTATAGCACTGCCTCTCACTTTCAGTTTGTCATGGAAACCGCCGCCTGCAATTTGGATGAGCAGTTTTCCGTCGCTATTTTGAATATAGTCACCTCCGACTTCAAAAGTTCCAATCGATTTTCCGGGACTCAGAAGTCCGGAGTTATTTACATTTCCTGCTGTTTTGCCTATGCCGCTCAAGATGGCCCCATGTCGGATAAATACCCCTGAACTCGCCAAGCGAGCATTTACCACCAGTTCTCCCGCTTGGATATCGGTAGTACCTGTGTACGTGTGATTACCGGTAAATATTTGGACTCCCATGCCCGTTTTTTTAAGAGCTAATACAGCCGTTCCATCCTGAATGATACCGGAATATACTCCATGAGCATTATGAGCACCTATTGTGAGAGTCGCCGGAGAATTTCCGTTATTCACGATTCGAGATCCGATGCTCTTTTCCGCTCCCAAAAGACTTCCAATTGTTCCATCAAAACCTCCAAGGTCCAATACAGCACCGTGGTGCATCCAAAGGTTAGAATGAGGACTAAAGGCATTTTTCTTTGCTTGAGTGAGAGCACCCCTCCTTATTTCAGTATTTCCTAAATAAGTATTATAATTATTTAGGATCAGAGGATTTTTACCCAGTTGAATCACGGAACCAGTTCCGGAGATCACCCCATTTACCACCGGATTTTGTACGAGATCGAATATCAATATTCCGTCGTTTTTGATATCACCACTCACACCCGCGTCCGCCTGTCCATTGCCAATCTGGAGGGTTCCTGATTTGACGATTGTCAAACCTTCGGACAGGTTCTTTCCAGTCAAAAGAAGAAGTCCATTTCCTTCTTGAGAAAATGTCCCGTCACCCTGAATCAGATCGGAAAATACTACCGTACCCGCTCGATTAAATACGAGGTGCCCGTGATTATTCACCAGACCAGATAGAGACCCTGTGGAACCTCCATTCCCTATCTGCAAGAATCCCTGCCGAATTATGGTGCCTTCTGAAGGCGCATTGGATCCTGCAAGTATTTGACTGCCAGGCCCGTCTTTGATTAAAGTGAGTTTGCCTAACCCATTTTCAATATTTCCTTCAAAAATAGGAGAACGGGCAGGGGAAACTGTCCGGATAGTCAAAGTTGCAGATTTTTCTCCTTGATTGTGCACTACAGAACCAGGACTACCCGAAAGCTGCGGAATTTCCTGATGATGTCCATTGAGGTCTAATATAGCATCCCCTCTAAGATGCAGGTCAGAAACGGGGCTGAGTGCCTCTTCCTTTACAGGCACCAGGGTCGTGTGTGATCCGATTACGGTCGGTCCGGAATAAATGTTATTATCACCGTCCAGCAGGAGACGACCCCGCGTTTGTGGCTGAGAATTGATGACATTTAACCCTCCTGTTCCACTCAGATTGCCACTACTGGCAGAGATCCTAATCTCATATCCTCGCGTATCGATAGTTCCCCCCTTTTTTTCCAACACGACTTGCCCTGAAGGAAAATTATCGATAAAGCGTACATCATTCCGTTGAGCCCGGAGAGTCCCTCCATCGAATATCAGCATTGCCTCTCCCTCAACTTTTAAAACATTATTGGTAGAAACGACGCCACCGCTTAATAAGACATGTCCCCTGGCTCCCCGTTCTCGCCCAATAAACATTAATGGAGTTTCCAAGATGCCACCATGGACTCTTAAGGTTCCGTTTCTATGATCTCCGACGATTAAGCTTTCTGTAATTTTCCAACTTCCACCGTCCATACGGACCATGCCATCGGCATGTTGAGTCCCGAGATTGACCGCATCACTCGACAAACTTCCACCTTTGATCCAAAGCTCTTTTTTTTGGATATTAAGGGTATTAAAATAAACGGAAGCAAGCGATTCCTTTTGTCCGGTTCGAATAATTTTTTCCGGACCTCCATTTGGCAGAGGCCACCGATCCGTTTCGTCCTTGCTCCAGCTGGCATGAACGTGTTCACAAAATATTAAAATGATTGCTAGGGTAATCGGGCATAAAAGAGAGGGAAAGATTCCTATACGTAACTTAGTAAACCCTCCGGAGAAAATTTTTTTCTGAGAGACGCCGAGGGAACTCCAAAATCTTTTCATTTAATTATGTTTTTGAGGTGTTTATAACAATGAATTATCAAGACAAGAAAAACAGGGCGTCTCCACTTCTTATATCAAAGCGATGAGGCCCATTTTACGAATGAGACAAGTCGAAGGTCTGCTTGACTCATCCGGAGGATGCCGATAGAAAAAATCTAAATTCCCATTTTTCTGCTTGAATTACAAAATACTCAGAAAAGTGGATGGGTGATTTTTTCTTTGTCCCAGCCTTGTCGTATCACCATTATAATTAACCCTATTACGAAATAATATCCAATTTTAGATTTACGTATTTCCCCCCAAACTGTATTTAACACATTTCGCGTCCAGGCCGGATCTTAATAATGGATTTCCGATTCCATCCGATCCCATATTGAGAACCATAAATACCCGCGTAGAATTTGTCTCAAGCGAGGTTTTTCCAATATCAAGAGACAGTATTTTGATATTTTTAATTGGTTTCTTTTGATTTTATTAAAAGATATTTGTCTGTTTTTCATGGGAACAAATACCTATGGGAGAAGCTCTATAAAATGAGCATGAATTTTATACTGCCTTCGCTATACACGACTGACTGAGCGACCAAGGAGGACACGGCAAGAGCTCTTGCCCTGCCGCGGGTTGCCGTTTTTTTTCGAGCCAAGCGGCATTTGCCGAACCTAGGGTGAAAAAACCGGATTTCTGGCATAGCTTGCATTTCTTTCCCTCAAAACTATTCTCGCAGGAAAACCACCATGTCGTACGAGCGATGAACTATGATTTTGTCATACTAGGCGGCGGAAGCGCAGGATATGCCGCAGCCAGAACAGCGACGGATCTTGGTTTACGCACAGCAGTCATTGAAGGGGGAGAGGAAATCGCCGGCCTCTGCATTCTCCGAGGCTGTATGCCGAGTAAAACCCTGATTGAATCGGCTCAACGCTATCGAACCTTGCGCCGTGCACAGGAATTTGGTCTTCGAGCGGAAGGAATTGCTTGGTCAGGACGTGATCTGATCGCCCGAAAAAAACGCCTTGTTGCAGAATTTGCAAGCGATCGGCGCAATCAATTAGAAGCCGGGAAATTCACTTTTTTACGAGGCAAGGCCTCTTTTAGAGATGCCCACACTATTTCCGTGCATCTCATGGATGGTTCCACCACAGAGATTACGGCACCTACTTTTTTGATAGCTACGGGATCAGTGATTCGGCATCCGCCTATTCCGGGTCTGGCCGAATCAAATAGCCTGACGAGTGACGATTTGTTGAATCTGGAACAGCCTCCGACTTCCATGATAGTACTTGGAGCGGGGCCCGTGGCATTGGAACTTGCGCATTACCTGGAAGCACTGGGAACCAAGGTAGTGATTATTCAACGTGGAAAGCAATTTTTGACAGGAATTGATTCCGACGCAGCTGAAGTAATTCAAAAAGCCGGGGAAAAGCGCGGTATTCGCTCGTATGTAGATACCGAAATTTTAGAGATATGCGTCGAAGCGGATGGCTCCAAAACAGTATGTTTTAAGAAAGATGGAAAAGTGATCCGGGAAAATGCGGAGGAGATTTTCAATGCTTTGGGAAGGAATGCCGCAGTAGCCGGACTGGAACTCGACTCAGCTGGCGTAAAACTTAAGAATGGAAGAATCGATATCACCCCCACCCAGCAAACATCTGTTCCTCACATTTTCGCAGCCGGAGATGTCTCTGGTCCCCATGAAATTGTCCACATCGCCATTCAACAAGGAGAAATCTCCGCGCGCAATGTGAGTCGCCTCTTGTCGGGATCGACTGCATTGGAGAAAATTGACTCGCGGATCCTTTTGTACGTTGTTTTTACTGAACCGGAAGCTGCTTTTGTGGGTTTATCGGAAAAAGAAGCACACAAACAAGGAGTTCCCTTTATTGCAGCTCGGCACGGCTTTGATGATCATGGCAAATCGATAGTGATGGGAGAGACCGAAGGATTCGTAAAACTGCTAGCCGCACCAGATTCCAAAGAGATTTTGGGAGGTGCTGTTGTGGGCCCACATGCGTCAGACTTGATCCATGAAGTCGCGGTAGCTCTGTATTTTCGAGCGACAGTTTCTCAGTTGGCAATGATTCCTCATTATCACCCTACACTGAGCGAAATTTGGAGTTATCCCGCTGAAAAACTCACAACTTTAACAAGTTGAATTTGACATGATATACAGGTCCGTTAGGACTAAGGATATTCCGTTATGAATCTCAATAATCTTATCTCCACTATGCCGTCAGAGCCCACTAATCACTCAAAGAATGTTCTTACCAATGATGTCGAAATCGAAGGGACACTTCGATTCGAAGGCGAATTAATTTTTGATGGAAAAATTAAGGGAGAAATTGTTTCCAATGGAATTCTCACTCTAGGAAAAGCAGCGATGGTAGATGGAGAAGTAAAGGTAAAATCGCTGGTCATTTATGGAAAAGTCATGGGAAACGTCACTGTCTCCGAGAAATGCGAATTGAAATCTCCCGCACAACTCGAAGGGGATCTCAAAGCCACCCGTATCGTCATTGAAGAAGGAGCCAGCTTCGTCGGAAAATCGGAAGTCAATGCCAGTAAGCCTACAAAGAGCAACGAAAACTCTCGAAATACTCCCGCTCCCAGCTCCTCACACTCTTCCTCAGAGCCAGTTCGCAAAGCCATTAACACAGCAGTAATATCCTAATTTTGAGCGCATGTTACGGTGCGCCCCAAGGTGTGGTTGCCAGAAAATTGACCTTTATCCCCCTCTCACATGTTGGGGATAAATGCCAGTCAATCAGAATTCCGATGTCCTCATTGCGGGCATACTCAGGTAGAATCAAGCCATTTGATATCGACTTTTTGTCGAGCATGTGGCCAACACTATTCGGTAGAGCCTACTAAGAGCACTCCTATTCGCAAAAAACAGGATAGCAAAAAAGCGATCATAACTCAGGCGCTCATTTGCCATCGTTGCGGACTACATCAACGGGTATCAGTACATGCACAGACTACTCTCTGTATCCAATGCAGCACATCGATTCACTTAACCGATGTGCTGATCGCTCAGTCGACTTCTCAGGAAGTCGACACCCGCGGTGAGCTGACTATTTTGCCAGAAGTCTGTTTGGAAGGGGGGTTTTCCATTTGTAACTCCGCAGTAATTAAGGGAAAATTTTCCGGCATTTTGCTATGTGAACAGACTGTGCGCTTTTTTGGAGAAGGGCGCTGTAGGGCGAAGTTACGTGCTAAGCGGGTTGTAATAGAAGCGGGAGCAGACCTTTACTTTCACTTTCCTATCTATACGGAAGAACTCGTCGTATATGGTCAACTAGCAGCTTCCATTTTATGTCGAGGCATCATTCGTATCCATAGGAAGGGATTTTTGGATGGACTAGTCCGAGCACGAGCAATGGAAGTTTTTAAGTTCGGTCGCTATACAGGAAATTTGCATATCCATTGCGACGAACCGCAGGAGGCTCCTCCAGCTCCCTTTGAAAAATTTCCTCAACTCAAACCACACAGATTCAAGCGTCGCATACCTTCGGGAGAAAGTCCGATTTAGTCTATTTGATCGGTTTTTTCTCTTTTGGGGAGCCTTCCTGAGCACCTAACAAAACCAACAAATTGATGGAATAGCGTGCTGAAACGGAATCGGGAAATTGCCGATTGAGATCTCGGAGTTGCTTTTTGGCTTCAGGCGCTTGTCCAGGTAGAAATGCCAGAAGATCAGCCTGTGTAAAGAGAGCAAAAGGCGCGACGTACGATGTGGGATACTTTGCGGCAAGGGTTTGAAGAGCGGAGATTCCTTCATCTCGACGACCGGCAGCCAGGATATTTTCAACGATTCCCAAGGCAGCTCCGGGAGCCAGGGAATGTTGGGGAAATCTCTTCAGAAATTTCTGATAAAGGGCATCCGCTTCTCCCAAGTTTCCAGCATTCCGTTTCTCAGCGGCCAAAAGAAGCAGCGCACTTGCAGCCGCATTTGAAGAGGGATATTTTAAGATTAACTTCTGAAGTTGCTCGGCGGTGGAAGCACGAGCAAGCAAAGTCTCGGACGCCTGTCGGATGCGATAATCCCTCATGAAAAAAATAAGCGTTCCAAGGATCACTATTCCCAACACGATAGCACCTATGCGAATCCGCCGCTTATGTTTCCCCCAAAAAAGCTCCATTTCCCAAGCATTTAATCCGGTAGTGAGGGGAGAGGAGGAGGCACTCATTCAAAATCCGGTAAAAACACTCAGAGCATTTTCGAATAAAATATTTTAAGCTCCCACTTCGGCACGTGCTTCTTCTGCAAGAGCAGTACTCAAATAGCGCTCACCGGTGGAGCAAGCAAAAGTGACAATCAGTTTCCCGGCATTTTCCGGTCGTTTGGCGATTTCGAGCGCAACATGAACATTCGCTCCTGAGCTAATACCAGCCAGAATGCCTTCTTCCTTGGCAAGTCGGCGTGCCATCACTAGGGAATCCTCATTACTGACCGTCATCACTTCATCCACGATGTTAAGATGCAGGTTATTAGGAACAAATCCAGCGCCGGCTCCTTGAATTTTATGAGGTCCCGGCTTGAGGGGTTCGCCCGCTATTGTCTGACTGATTACCGCAGAATCTTTCGGTTCGACCACAACCGCCTGCAAAGCAGGTTTGCGATTTTTGAGAACTTCGGCAATCCCCGTGATCGAGCCGCCAGTACCAACAGCATCCACAATGATATCCACTTTTCCCTCGGTATCCCCCCAAATTTCCTCTGCGGTGGTTGTCCGATGAATTTCCGGATTAGCAGGATTACTAAATTGCTGAGGCATCCAAGCATTGGACGTTTCCCGGACGATTTGCTCTGCACGAGCGATAGCTCCTTTCATGCCTTCGGCACCAGGCGTCAAAATCAGTTTGGCTCCCAACATAGCAAGAAGCGTACGCCGTTCGAGACTCATCGTCTCTGGCATGGTCAAAGTGAGGCGATAGCCCTTCGCCGCGGCAACAAACGCCAATGCGATGCCCGTGTTGCCACTTGTAGGCTCCACGATCAGCGTACTGGAATTAATGAGGCCCCGCCGCTCAGCATCTTCAATCATTGCCACACCAATCCGATCCTTCACACTCCCAAGCGGATTGAAATATTCACACTTAATGGCAATCGTCGCCGGAATCCCCGCCGTGATGCGGTTTAATTTCACCAAAGGAGTTCGGCCAACTGTTTCAAGAATGTTATTATATAATCTTCCCATGGAAATCTTAGTGAGAGCTGTACTGTCTGGAAACCTACTATATCGTAAGGCTTGCTCCGGAAAAGAGGAATTTGTAGATTTTGAAGATCGTGAATACCTCCCCACTCCGCCTCGAAGAATCACAAATCATTGGCCTTCTTGCCACCATTCCCCATTGGGATCGTCAGGAACAAGAAATCCACCGTACCTTCGAATTTGCTGACTTCAAAGAAGCGATGAATTTTGTCAACCGCGTTGCCACGCTAGCGGAAAAATCCGCTCATCATCCCAATATCACCATCTGCTGGAACCGGGTTACTTTTACTCTCAGCACTCACAGCCGAGGAGGACTCACTCAAGCGGATTTTAACCTCGCTTCTCAAATTGACACGATTGGTGATAGCAAAGCACCTATAAAATGATCACAGCTATGACTGAAAACTTAGCTTTAGCCGCGGCCTAATATAGCCTAATATAGGGGGAAGAATAGTTGCCGATCCTCAGTTCTTAGTAAAGCGGTCGGACTCACAAGGATCCATTAGAAAAAGCGAAATTGCTACCCTATAGATAGTAGATAGTTTTTGAAAATTCTATCTATAAGGCAACATAAATGCAAAATGCTCCGGTAATCAGGAACGCTACCCTGCGTTGTTTTCTTTAAACAGCACGAGCATCATTTCTCATTCCTGCAAGTTGATTTTTATTTTTTCAACGTTGTTCTGATGAAAGTCTTTCTCCAGAAAAATCTTTTTTTGAAAGACTGTCACGTTGTTCGGGTGAAAGTCTTTCAGCAAAAGTTGCAAAAAGTTTTTCAAATTTTTCTCGTTCACGTTGTTCGGGTGAAAGTCTTTCAGCAAGAGTTGCAAAAAGTTTTTCAATTTTTTCTCGTAAACTCGCTTCATTCGCACGGCATTGCATACGAGTTAAATTTTGACATCTTAGATCTCTCGCTACAAAATCTCCCTCTACAAAAACCCTATCCCCATCTGCCACTTTCCCCCTAGCCTGATCTGTCCCTTGAGCAGCCCTAGCCTGTTGAGGAGTCAAATAGACGGTATGGGTCGATGCCGTTGAATTTTGAGGTGTAATAGTATTACTCATAGAATTGTAATAGTATACTCTATGATGAGTGGTCACAATGAACAGAAGAGTTAAAATTTAACATGAACAGTACTTGGGGTCACTATAGCAAAGCACCTATACTTCTCACTAACGTGACGCACTTTGAGGAGCTCTGGGAGCAAAAAGACCATTTTAACCTACAAGGTTTTTCTTTTTTGCGTCACATCACCTTCCCACTAACTTGCTTCTTCTCTTTCAGGCGCAGCCTCCTCGAAACGCGTAAATTGCTTGAGGAATGTGAGCTCCACCTCCCCTACGGGACCATTCCGCTGCTTGGCAATGATTAACTCCGCTTTCCCTCGCAAATCTTCAGTATCTTCGCGATCTCCCTTATCATAAATTTCCGGTCGTACGAGGAGAGCCACCACATCCGCATCCTGTTCGATAGCTCCCGACTCACGAAGATCAGAAAGGCGAGGTCGCCCTCCTTCTCGGGCTTCGGGTTGACGATTTAACTGAGCAAGAACAATGATGGGGATATTCAGCTCCTTAGCGAGTGCCTTGATCCCATAGGAAATTTCCGAAATTTCGATCTGCCGATTATCTTGCCCGCGACGTGATGGCGAGCGGAGGAGCTGCAAATAATCAATCACCAGGAGCTCAATACCTTCGGCATCCCTCATGCGACGAGTTTTGGAACGCAGCTCCAGAATGCTCAAAGCAGCCGTATCGTCGATGATCATCTTACATTTTGCGAGTTTGTCCGCCGCAGCAAAAAGGTTGGGGAAAGCGCTATTAGGAATAAAACCATCCCGAAGTTTTTGTAAGTCCAGACGAGCGCTGGAGCAGAGGAGCCGCTGTACGAGTTGCTGGCTACTCATTTCCAGGCTAAAAATACCGACGGGCTTACCGGCCTCCAGCGCAACATGCTCCGCGATGTTCATGGCAAGCGCGGTTTTCCCCATGGAGGGACGAGCAGCAATGACAAACATTTCTCCTCCATGCAAGCCACTGGTCATCTGATCGAGCTTTTTAAAGCCGGTAGGCAAACCAGTAATCCCTCCACGATTCTTATAAAGCTTATCGATATTTTCGATAGCAGTCATGACCAGCTCCTTCATCTTAGGAAGCTTGCCTCGATAGCGTTCTTCGCCGATGGAGAGCACCCGACTTTCCACCTCATCCAGTAAAAGTCGAACTTCTCCCTGCTCCTCATAACAACGGGCAGCCATCTCCGTGCAGGTCATGATTACCTGCCGCAACAGATACTTTTCCCGAACAATGTCCAAATAATATTCTGCGTTCGCCGCAGTGGGAACAAAAGTCAGGATATCGTAAATTGCAACCTCTCCACCCACCTGATCCACCAGCTGGTGATCCCGGAGATATTGAAGGAGACTGACAATCTCCACAGGGCGAGACGCCTTGTGAAGTTCTATCATACTTTGATAGAGAATTACGTGGGCCGGATGATGAAAATGCTTATCATCAATACGTTCAATACAGAGCCCAAGTGCTTGATCCGGAGAAAGTAGAATCGAACAGAGAATTCCTTTTTCCGCGTCGAAGCTCTGAGGAAGACTTCTGTGAATATCCGGTAAATAACTTCCACTCTTCGGTGAAGAAAGGGGAGGAATCGAAGGCTTTTTAGAAGACAATACGTCGCCGGAAGGAACGACTTTCTCCGGGCGCTGAGTAGCAGCCTGGAAATCAGCTTTCATTTTCTGCCCGGGACCTGGGCCTTCTTTAAGAAGAGCATTTTTTATCTCATTGAATTCTTGGGGGCAATTTGCAGCTTTTTAGGCTGTGCGGTCTCCCCTCTTATCCTTTAAACCGGAGGATATTCACCACTCCCACTAGGATTCCGAAGACTTTTTACGCAATTTTTTCGAGGAAGCCGCTTCCGTAGAAGCTGGCTGTTCTTCGTTGTCCTTTATAGACTTCACAGAGACGATGAGCTGCACCACAACATCCGAATGGAGCCTTACAGCCACTTCGTGGTTGCCAGTCTCTTTAATGGGTTTTTCCAAGGAAATCGCATGTTTCGGAAGTGCAATCGAGGGCAACTCACTCAATACTCTATCGGTGATATCCTTAACAGTAACGGATCCAAACGCTTTGCCGCTTCCTCCTGTTTCGAGTTCAAAGGAGAGCTTGAGCTTGCTGATTTTACTTCCTAATTCTTCAGCAGCCGTTAATTCACCTGCTTCTCTTTCAGCACGTTTGGCTTTGAGATGGTTGATCCGCCGCAAAGAAGAGGGAGTCACCTCCAATGCTTTTCCACGCGGAATCAAAAAGTTACGCGCATAACCGCGGCGAACCGATATAATATCCGCTTCGGCCCCAAGGGACCCAATATTTTCAGTAAGAATGACTTCGGAGTTTGCCATGAAATTCCCTGTTTTGTTTCAGTCGGGTTAATGAGAATATGCAATCAGAATGAGCTGTCAAACCATTCCTGATACAATTGAAGCGCGATGGGAGGAGATCCGAAGTCGCAAGACCACTCAACCGGCCATCTGGGCTCCCAATGGAAGGGTTTTACGTACTTTTGCGGAGGTGGAAACTGAAGCACGTTTTTTGCAATCGTGGTTGCAGCAAATTCCGAAAAAAAGTGTGGTGGCATTGGATCTGGAAAATCATCCTTCCTGGCCTGCCCTCGTACTGGCTGCCTTTCGGTCTCAGCATATCTTATTGCCCCTAGATGCTTCGGCCATGGAAAAAACAAAGCATCAGGTGGAAGCTCTCTGCGGAGCTGCCGTTCGGATCATTGCCACAAGTGAAGAGCAAATCGATTGGAGGAATCTCTCTCATCATCCTTTGGAGTGGAAAGACCCTCAACCAGATTTCCTTAAAATTTCTTCCGGAACAGGCAATGGAGGTTCCCGCGCCATTCGCTTCACAAAAAATCAGCTTCTAGCTGACTGCGATCAAATTTGCCAAACGATGAGAATCGATAGCCAGGATCTCCAATATGGGATCATCCCTTTCTCTCACTCTTACGGCTTTAGTAGCTTAGTCACCCCCCTCCTCTGGCAAGGAGTCCCATTCGTAGTGGCTCAAGATCGTCTGCCACACGCTATAGCCGCTGGAATTCACTCCACCCACGCAACTGTTCTGCCAGCCATTCCCTCTCTTTTCCAGCTTCTATCAAACGTAACTCACTTACCATTAAGATTATGCATTAGCGCAGGAGCCCCTTTGCGCGCCACCACAGCAAAAGCATTTTATGAACAGCATCGCTTGAAAATTCATTCATTTTACGGCTCCAGCGAGTGCGGAGGAATTTGCTACGATAGCACGGAAGATCCCTTCCCGCCGGAAGGTACAGTTGGCGAGCCATTGCAGGGAGTCTCTGTTCAGTGGGCCAATCCACACATCAAGGTCCATAGCAAAGCGGTCGGCCTAGGTTACCATCCTCATGAGCCAGAAGAAACCTCCCTTTCGCAGGGTTACTTTTTACCTGCCGATCTACTTGAAAAATGCACTCACGGATTTCGCCTCATCGGCCGAACTAACGACTGGATCAACGTGGGAGCAAAAAAGGTACATCCTGCCGAAATTGAAGCTGATTTATTGCGCTATCCTGCTGTGAATGATGCGGTGGTCTTTGGAGTGGAAGCCGGAGGACGGGGACACCAAATCCACGCCGTAGTAGTGACAGAAGAAAACCTCTCGATCGAAAGGTTACAACGACACTGCGGAGAAAACCTTTCTCCCTGGAAGATCCCCCGCTATTTCCATTTTGTCAGAAGTCTCCCCACAAACTGCCGCGGAAAAATCAATCGACGCGAATTAGCAAAGCGTTTTATAACGGAAGACCTATAAAATGAGCAGGTTTTTAGCCCCCACAGCTTACAAAAAGCTGGAGAAACTACGAACCACCCACTACAAACTCATTTCGGGCTGTGCGCTCTACGAACTGAGCCATCCATTTCACATGGGCCACAGGTGAAATTTCAGAAGGCTTAATTTCGCTACGCCCCCCCCAAAACACATTGGTATAAGAAATAGGAATACCTGCGGCCTCCAAATGCCTGTCGATAGCTGCTTTATGGGCAAGCACCCATTCTTTATCAGTACCGTGGGCCACAGCCATGATGTTGACATTATTAAATTCAGGACCTGCCTCACGCCAATAACAGTGGGTGAGAACTTCATGTCGTCCCACCTCTCCCCCAGCCTCAATCTCGCGGCCGAAAGGAACCGCCCAGTGAAAGAGAGCATTAAAACGAGTCACCCGTTGCCCCTGCAGTGAGGGTTTCACATGTTCAAGAAAAGTGGAAAAACGTCCAATGATCTTATGTCGTACCAAGGATTCGGCGACCTCAAAAAATTGCTTCGGTTCAAGATCCTCCTCTCGCGCTCTGTCCTCCCAAACAGATTCTCTAATCTCTTCAGGAGTAAATTCCCGTTTTAGACTGAGGAGAACTTTCCATTCCAATGGAGTCAGAGGGACGGAGGCCACTGTCAGCATCTTCGCAGGATGCGGGGCTTTATCTCCAGGTTGAGTGGTCTTGCGGCGAACATGGCCGACCCCTAAGGTAAAAATCCCCTTGGCCTTCATGATTCGATAGTCTTCAGCACCTGTTTTGCGCAAAAGAATGGTACAGTGGTCTGCCAAGGCAGAACCGACCGGGACTTTTAAAGTCGTCCAAAGTCGATAAGCCTCTCCCGGAATCTTGGCATCGGTAGAACGGATCACCACGTGTCCTGAAAAGGGATCTTCGCGAAACATGAAATCGAAAGCTGCATCCAGCTTGTCTGGCGGCACCTTCCAAGCCACAAGAGCCCCTTCAGCTAAATTGGTAGCCAGCAACGTTTGCCGCACACGCCGAATAGTTCCCGCTTCCAGCATCGCTCGAATTCTTTGTAGCACGATTGAGAGTTCGATCCCGCTGCGACGGGAAATTTCCTGAAATGGCTCTCTGAAAAAACCAGCGATCTGATCTTCTGAAACCGCTAAAATTTGCGCATTGATAGGATCAGTGTGCTCTATGGAAATATTCATCAAAAGTTCTATTGAAGAATTTTCAATCAGATTCTTCAAGAAGCATCCACAGCAGTGAAATTTCTGCTTCCACCACTGACGTTACGCACTTTGAGAAGCTCCGGGAGCAAAAAAACCATTTTAAACCACAAGATGGCTCTTTTTTGTATCACCCCACTTCCATAAATCATGCCACCGAGATCCTCTCAACAGGGTGAGAGGACAAAAATAAAACTATTCTTGCAAAACGCCCCCACCTCCGGCATTCGTGCCGATCACCCCTATATTGTTGGAAAATGCAGGGTGAGTCAATTGATCCCCTTTTAGAATGAGGGCATTCCCTCCCTTATGAATCAGGATCACACCTTTTTTCCCATAGGGAGGAACATTCAGGGGTGGAGAGCCTGGAGCACTAAAATTAGCCGTGGCAAACAGAATGGAATCCTCAGGATCCGCATCACAGACTGCATAGACTTTCCAGGCAACCGAAGTTCCAGGGGCTTTAAAGAGCCGGGTAATATCCTTTGCAGTCAAATAATTACCGGAAATAAGCAGCTCTTTAAAAGCATGGACTCCACCGGGCAATGCCACCGAATTGGAAGCCGTCCAATTGTAAGGACCTCCGGCAACAAAATTATCAAAAGTCATTGCCTGCGTTGCCATCTGTAGCTGCCTTCCATTGCTCATAGTTTGAGTCATCTGCCCCTGAGTTTGCATGTTTGAGAGAGCCGGCAATGCCAGGGCAGCTAAGAGAGCAATAATGGAAATTACTACGAGAAGCTCAATCAGCGTAAATCCTTTGTTTTGGAGGAATACTTCTTTCATCCCTAACCATTCCTCCTTGCATCAGGATGGGTCAATCGACATACCGCTTTTCCTCCTGCACAGCACCTCACTTTATTGCTAAAAGTGATGTCATTTCCTTTTCGCTATCAAGAGGAAAGCACTGCTTTAAAGGCGATTACAGAGAGCGGAGGAAGTTCTACGAGAATAGAATATTCCTTGCCTTGCCAACAGATCGCTTCGGCATGGCAACCTTTTTCATTACCCAAGTTTCCTCCCCCATAGATATCCGCATCGGTATTAAGGATTTCCTTATAAAACCCAGGTTGATGGATGCCTATCCGATATCCACTGCGAGGAATGGGAGTCGCATTGATAATGAATACAAGAGGCATGCCTCCACGAGATTTCCGGAGAAAAGACCACACACTGTGTCGGGAATCATGGGAATCGATCCATTCAAATCCTTCGGAAGAATCATCAAATTCGTATAAGCTCGGTTCATGAACGTAAAGCCAATTCAAATCCCGGACCAAGCGGACGAGGCCGTGATGCATCGGAGAGGAGAGGAGGTGCCAATCCAGACTTTGGGCATGTGTCCATTCATTCCACTGGCCAAACTCACCTCCTTGAAAAAGGAGCTTTTTTCCGGGATGAGCCCACATCCAAGCTAAGAACATACGAAGATTGGCAAACTTTTGCCAAATATCCCCAGGCATTTTAGTCAGTAAGGATCCCTTTCCATGGACCACTTCGTCGTGACTCAACACCAGAATGAAATGTTCACTAAATGCGTAAATTAAGGAAAATGTAATGTCCCTTTGATGAAATTTCCGATGAATGGGATCGCGGGCCATGTATCGCAGTGAATCATTCATCCATCCCATATTCCATTTGAAGCCGAATCCTAAGCCTCCGAGATAAGTGGGATGAGATACGCCGGGCCATGCGGTGGATTCTTCAGCAATCATCAGTACACCTGGATGATGCGCATAACAAAGTTCATTACAGCGTTTGAGCAGCTGTATCGCATCCAAATTTTCTCGCCCTCCCAAGTGATTCGGAATCCATTCACCTGACTTGCGTGAGTAATCCAGATAAAGCATGGAAGCTACCGCATCCACTCGCAGACCATCCACATGGTATTCGCTCAACCAGAATAGCGCATTCCCAATGAGAAAATTTTGAACTTCATTTCGGCTGTAGTTAAAAATAAGAGTTCCCCACTCCATGTGCTCACCCATCCGAGGATCTTCATATTCATAGAGGGAGTTACCATCGTAACGGGCGAGACCATGAGCATCCTTCGGAAAGTGACCCGGCACCCAGTCGAGAATCACTCCAATTCCCGAAAGGTGACATTGATTGACAAAATGTCGAAACTCATCCGGTGTTCCAAAGCGGCTGGTGGGTGCGTAGTAGTTGACAATCTGATAACCCCAAGAGCCATCGAAAGGATGCTCCATAATGGGCATGATTTCGATGTGCGTGAAACCCATTTCCTTAACATACGGAATGAGTCGCTCGCTCAATTCCAAATAGCTACACGGCCGATTATTTTCTTCGAGAATACGTCGCCAAGAACCCAGGTGCACTTCGTAGATGCTCATGGGAACTTGGTAAGCATCGCGCTCCTTGCGAGCTTTCATCCAGGCCTCATCTTTCCATTCAAAGCGGTTGAGATCATATACGATGCATGCGGTCTGCGTGCCATGCTGAGCAAAAAACGCAAAAGGATCTGTTTTTAACAAGACATTCCCTCGGACACTACGCACCTCGATTTTATAGTGCGTGCTTTCGGAAACCTCCGGCACAAAGATCTCCCACACGCCAGAGGGGACTAATTTCCGCATGGCATGCACACGGCCATCCCATTGATTAAAATCTCCTACTACACTGACCCGTTGGGCATGAGGCGCCCACACTGCAAAGTGAGTTCCGCGAACTCCTTCTCGTTCCAGAAGATGCGCCCCTAATTTTTTATAAATCTCCAGATGCGTCCCTTCATGAAAGAGATAAACATCCATCTCACCAAGAACGGGACCAAAGGAATACGCATCATATTCGCGCCATCGTTTGCCCAGAGGACTGACGAGTTCCAAAATATAAGGAAAAGGCTGCTGAATATTCGGGAGGAATCGTTCGAAGAATCCCTCCGGATGAATTTTAGGAATAGAAATTTTTCGCGAAAGATCTTGTGGATTTAATAAGATCACCTCGCTGATATCCGGCCGAAATACCCGTACCACACAGCCTTCTCCAAACCGATGCAATCCAAGAAATCTGAAGGGATCCCAGTGCCGAACTTCGATGAGAGCGTAAAAATCTTCGTCGGACAGCGTGGACGGGTTCATGGAAGGACATCGTTGATGTGGGAGCATTGCAATATGCTCTCATTCGTCACCGTTGATCAATGGGTAATACTTTTTTGCCCACAGCAGGGCCCGTGTATTCACTGAGCGGTCGGTAGAGGCGATTATCAGAAAGTTGTTCCAAAATGTGAGCAGTCCACCCGGACGTACGTGCGATAGCAAAAATGGGAGTAAACATATCGGTTGGCAGGCCCAGGGAATAATAAACCGTGGCCGAATAAAAATCCACATTGGCGTTCAAACCTTTCTGCTCCTTCATGATTGCAGCAATACGCTCGGACATTTGAATCCATTTGGATTCACCGAGTTCATCACAAAGTTTGATGGCCATACGTTGCAAATGAGGCGCACGAGGATCCAGGGTCCGATAAACACGATGTCCGATCCCCATGATTTTTTTCTTTTCGGCTAGATGCTTCGTCACCCAAGCGTCTACATTCTCCAGGCTACCAATTTCCAAAAGCATGTGAATCACGGCTTCATTGGCACCGCCATGCAAGGGACCTTTGAGAGTGCCAATGGCAGAGGTAACAGCGGAATAAATATCGCTCAGCGTAGCTATGGTCACACGTGCGGAAAACGTGGAAGCATTCATGCCATGATCAGCATGCAAAACATAAGCGAGATTCAGAGTCTTCACCGCCTCGGGCGTGGGTTCTTCGCCATTGAGCAAATAAAGAAAATGAGCGGCCTCATCCAAGTCAGATCGGATGGGAGGCAGACTCTTCCCCTGGCGCGCACGATGGAAATAAGCTGCGATGACTCCCACATTCGCTGTGATATGAATAGCGCGTTGCTGATTCGCTTCCGCATCGGTTCCTTCCACCGTGTCATACAAACCCAACATGGATACGGCCGTGCGTAACACGTCCATGGGATTGGCGTCCTTCGGAGCATGGCTCACGAAATCGACAATTTCTTGAGGAAGATGTCTGTAACGAACTAAATCCGCCTTGAGTTGATTCAGCTCGGCCCTATTAGGCAATTTTCCGTGCCAGAGAAGATAAACCACCTCCTCATAGCTGACTTGGTTTGCAAGCTCATTAATATCGTAGCCCGCATAAATAAGAATTCCTTGTTCTCCAAGTATGTCACTGATTGCGGTGGTATTTGCGACGATTCCTTCAAGTCCTTTGGCGGTAATTGGCATGGTTGGTATGATATGGGGGGTGATTCGCAGTTCGTAGAAGTGAATAATGGATAGCGGGTGGAAAGCAAACTATCAACTCCTGCCCAAGAACCGGTTTTCTTTAAGGAAAGCATGGGGTGGTTATCCATTCAGTTCTTGGGGCAATTCGCAGCTTTTTAGGCTATAGCGAAGTCCGTATAAAATGAGCAGGAATTTTCCTGGGATTTTTGATTCCATCGAGGCGTAAAACAGAAGCCATATCTGAAGATACGGACTCTGTTTTCTAACAAAGCCGGGAGCAAAAATAACGGTAAATTCGAACTCATTTTATACGGGCTTCGCCATATAGATTCCACGAACCATTCCAAACTATTTTTTCAATGCTTTGATCAGCACTTCGGCAATATCGGCAGGTGATTCCGCTACGTGGATACCCGCCTTCTTTAAGGCTTCGATTTTTCCTTGAGCGGTACCTGTTCCTCCGGAAACAATCGCCCCGGCATGACCCATCCGACGTCCGGGCGGTGCGGTAGCCCCCGCAATAAAAGCGGCAAGCGGTTTTTTACAATGCTGTTTCGCCCATGACGCAGCTTCCTCTTCGGCGGTGCCTCCAATTTCTCCAATCAGAATGATCCCTTCCGTTTCCGGATCGTCATTCAACAGCTGGAGAGCATCGAGGTGAGAAGTTCCATTGATAGGATCGCCTCCAATACCAATACAGGTCGTTTGCCCATATCCTCGCGCGGTCAATTGCCAAACCGCTTCATAAGTGAGAGTACCGGAACGCGAAATCACACCAATCGAACCTGGTTGATGAATATATCCCGGCATGATTCCAATTTTACATTGTCCGGGAGTGATAATCCCAGGACAATTCGGACCAATGAGGCGGGTGTTTTTGCCACGCAATCCTTCTTTCACCCTCATCATATCCATGACCGGAATCCCCTCGGTAATACAGACAATGAGTTCCACACCCGCGGAAGCCGCTTCCAATATGGCGTCTGCCGCAAATGGTGCCGGAACAAAAATCATCGTGGCATTACATCCACTACGCTTCCGAGCTTCCTCCACAGTGTCAAAAACGGGCACCTTGGAATCAAACACTTCTCCTCCACGACCAGGAGTGACTCCGGCAACCACGTTAGTTCCATATTCCATGCAGCCCCGAGCATGAAAGCCTCCGGATTTCCCGGTAATTCCTTGCACTAGCAAGCGAGTATTTTTATCGACCAAAATTGCCATAACTTTTTTTAAAAGAGTTGAGTGTAATTACGCTTGTGCCGCTGCCACCACTTTTTTAGCGGCATCGGTCAGATCCTCAGCTGCGATAATAGGGAGATTTGATTCTTGGAGCAGCTTTTTCCCAAGTTCCACATTGGTTCCTTCCAAACGGACCACGAGAGGAACGGGCAAACTAAGAACCCGCACAGCATTGATAATCCCCTGCGCAATAATATCGCATCGCATGATACCTCCAAAAATATTCACCAGGATGGCCTTTACATTTTTATCGCTGACAAGAATTTTGAAGGCTTCTGTCACTTGTTGTTCGTTCGCACCACCGCCCACATCCAAAAAGTTAGCAGGCTCTCCCCCGTGATATTGAATGATGTCCATGGTCGCCATCGCGAGACCAGCACCATTCACCAGGCAAGCAATATTGCCATCCAAACCCACATAATTCAGATTGAATTGAGAAGCGGTGACCTCGCGAGGATCTTCTTCTGTCGTATCTCGCAAAGCGGCGATTTTCGGATGTCGAAAGAGTGCATTATCGTCAAAATTAAACTTCGCATCCAGAGCAAGCACTTTGCCGTCTTGCGTAAGAACCAGAGGATTGACTTCCACAAGGGAACAATCCGACTCTAAAAACAGCTTGAAAATATTGAGAAATAAAGTGGCCGCCTCGCCAATTTTGGAAGACTCAAAACCGAGACGTTGAGCGATATTTCGCGCTTGATATGGCTGTAAGCCCAAAAGCGGATGAATCGCCTCCTTAATGATTTTTTCCGGAAATTTTTCCGCCACCATTTCAATATCCACCCCGCCCTCCGTACTCGCAATGACAAGTGGTGCGCCAATGGCCCGATCTAAAACTATGGCGAAATAATACTCCTTAGCAATCACAACACTTTCCGCCACAAGAACTTTACGAACCACCCGCCCGGCAGCCCCTGTCTGATGAGTGACTAAAGTATTTCCGAGCATTTTGGACGCCAGCCCGGCCGCCTTTTCGGGAGAATCACACAGATGAACCCCTCCTTGGAACCCATTGGTAAAAGTGCCCTTCCCTCGTCCACCTGCATGAATCTGGGCTTTTACTACCAGATGGTGGGTTTCCAAACGGTTCGCCACCGTTTGCACCTCCTCTCGACTGGAAGCGGAAGCTCCTTTCGGAGTGGCCACCTGAAACTCTTCAAATAACTGCTTTGCTTGGTACTCGTGGATATTCATTCAATTTTTCAAACTTGGATAACTTGGATTTGGGCTAGGATCGCCAAGCTCCTCCGAGGCGGATCCTCTGCCCCAAACAGTGAAACCTCTTTGTTTTCATTTAGTTTATGTAACAGATTCCAACGCAGAAGCGATCCCACACTACCCTCTTCTCTAAGAAGCTCAATCGCCAAGAAAAAAAATGGAGCTATTCTCTCTCTCCCGAATTTTCCGTTCTATTTTATTTTTGGAAAAATTCATAATTCATTGTATAATAAACAGTAGTATAAAAATTTTGAATTTCTCTCATTCGCCAACCACTGATTGCGAAGCACCCATAAAATGATACAGCTTTGTCGCCCTTAGCTGGAGGCTTTGTTGCAAGAAAAAGGCAATTTCTACGGATATGATCTCTTGCTTACGCCATCTCCAAAACTAAATTTCAGTGAATGTGGGAACAGCCAGGGCAAACTGCCAGGGTTTGCCTCACTTGATACGGACTCTGTTTTGTAACAAAGCGGGGAGCAAAAATAACGGTCAATTCGAACTCATTTTATACGGGCTTCGCTATAGCTGATGGACGCATAATCGGCTCCTGTATGAATAAGCATCCGCATCAGGAATGATTGAAATTCCTACGACCAAAATTGCCAAAAGTACCAGAACTTATACAGATTCTAGAGAAAAAATCGCTCGCTTGCCCTGTTTTTTTCGTCATTGATTTTCAATACAGTACTGTGATGTTCGTTCCTTATCTCATGTTCTTCATCAGGTGACAACACCTTCTGTGAGTGAATCACTCTGGAAAGTTCGTTATTTGTATCTTGTATCCACGTTATTAAACTATCTATCTCCTGATTTGTTTGTTGCGGGTTGTTTATCTTTGTAATTCCATTCTGTAAACACCTCACCACCTTCTGAAAGTCCTGAATTTTTTTCTGACTAAGCCTGATATGCTTTATAGTTTTTAATCTTGTGTCCATGCCTTCTGGCATCGGTTCGTCTACACCCTCCAAAAGTCTCCTTGATGAAATGATATGAACATCATGCTCATTTACATCACTTATAAGCTCGGTTATTTTAGCTTCCTCATGCTTTATCTGATGCTTCACACGGGGTATCCATGGACCTCCTATGGTATTCACAAACCCTGGTTGGCTATCTCCTGTTAGTACCTGTTGCAATTGCAATTGTGTGGCGCACATTGATTGTTGCAAAAGTAATATGTGTTTTTGCTTTTTCACTATGTCAGATATGCTCAATAACACCTTCATACGTGCACCGCTCGCCACTATTTTCTGCTGCCAGCTGTCTATTGTACCAATAATAGGCCTCTTGCCGGCAGCGATGTCTCGTTTTTTACGAATACCCTCCATCTGGTTTCCATGCACGAATGAGTATGATTTATATGAGGCATGCGAGATCTCTTGCATATTTTTTTGGAAAAACGAGTGATTCGTTTAGTTATAAAATACTATTACTAAGGCATTGGAAAATAATATATACTTAGAGTAGTCCTCCTCGCTTAGAGAAGCGGCAATACATTTTCATTTTCTGAAGGACTTGCATCAACACGTATGATTTACCCACTTTAGCTAGTATTACACAACTCATTATTCACAATATATTTATGTATTTTTACGGCATTTTAAAACAATTTATGCAGAAGCCGGGAAGAGGAGGAAATATGGGGTGGGCGGTGCTTTAAAAAACCGCGAGGGCAACCATTGCCTCTTGCAGTGAACCTCATTTTCAACGAATAATTTGAGGGTCTTGAAAAATTCATCTCGTTTTACGTTGGGAATTGTTTTGTTCACCATCCTGATCGATCTGATTGGGTTTGGTATCATCATACCAGTGCTTCCTTTATATGCGGAAGGAGGGCTATTTCATGCCACACCATTTCAGTTAGGTTGGCTGGTAGGGATATTTTCCTTAGTGCAATTCATTATGGCTCCCATAATCGGAAAAATTTCCGATCGTGTGGGGCGTAAGCCCGTCCTTTTGTTAAGTGTAATCTGTACGGCCGTGGGTTTTTGGATTATGGGTGCGGCAACCGCACTTTGGATGCTTTTTTTGGCACGAATCATTGCCGGAGCGAGTGGCGGAAATATCTCCACTGCGCAGGCTTGCATTGCTGACATTACCCCGGCAGATCAGCGCTCAAAGTCTATGGGGCTATTGGGAGCAGCTTTTGGCTTGGGTTTTGTGTTGGGCCCGGCCCTAGGCGGAATGCTCAGTGTGCATATTTCCGCTTCAGCGCCTTTCTACTTTGCGGCCGTACTTGCTTTCTGTAACGCCATTTTTATTGCCATTTGTCTGCCGGAAACTTTGGCAAAAGAGAATCGCATTCAGGCCAGCCAAAAGGCCCCTTTATCGGAGGTATTTGCTGGCGGACAAGGCATTTTTATCAGCGCTATCCTGGGTGCCTATTTGGCGTCAATTACAGGATTCTCTATGATGACCACTCTTTTCGCATTATTTAACGAAAAGCGTCTGGGCTATGGAGTCAACCAAACTGGCTATCTCCTTGCTTATGTAGGCATATTGGGGATTTTAGTACAGGGGGGCCTCCTGCGGAGGCTCCTTCAAAAGCCGATAGAAAAATCACTCTCCGCAATAGGGGCGCTCCTTTTGGTGTTCGGCTTCCTCTTGCTTCCCTTCTGCGGAGGGGCAATCTCCTTGGCCGCGGTGCTCTTTTTAATTGCCTTGGGCAATGGATTTGTAGTCCCCACCCTCAATGGCTTGGCTTCGCGGTGTTCGAGCTCTCACATGCAAGGACGAGTCATCGGCCTCATGCAGTCAGCAGGCAGTTTGGGACGCTTCGGAGGACCTCTGATCGCAATGACATTAGTAAAGTGGGATGCTCCCTCTCACTATGGCCGCACTCCTTTTTGGGGGGGGGGCTGCGTTTTCTCTTATCGCCTGCTGCCTGATACTCACTTTTTCCAAAGAGAAGATCCGACTAGCTGAACATTAGTGAGTATAGCGAACTACTCACCGCACGAAACAAAGAAGCAAATTAACGTTTGGAGAACTGGAAGCGCTTACGTGCACCAGGCTGACCAGGTTTTTTGCGTTCTTTCATGCGGGGGTCCCGGGTCAACATACCTTCCTTTTTTAGGATAGCACGATGTGATTCATTTACGAGTAGAAGCACACGGGAAATTGCCAGACGCAGGGCACCAGCCTGGCCAACGATACCCCCGCCGTTTGTTTTGACGGTAAGGTCAAAGGAATGCATGGCATTCGCAAGTTCCAAGGGCCGCAGAATGTCATTCTGCATGGAAAGACTCGGAAAGTAATCGGTGAAGTCTTTATTGTTTATTTTAATGACTCCGGCACCCGGCTTGAGCCAGATTCTCGCAACGGAAGTCTTGCGGCGTCCTGTGGCGGTCGTATCTTGAACGTTATCTGTAGCAATGGCGGACATGAAGACGAAAAATTCTAGATTGATTGTGGATTTTGCGCAGCGTGCGGATGGTCGCTACCACGGTATACTTTTAACTTACGATACACACTACGTCCCAATCGGTTATGGGGTAACATTCCGCGAACAGCGTGTTCAATAATAAGTTCCGGGCGACGTTGCCGCCGATCACGAAAAGATTCTGATTTATGGCCACCCACATAGCCCGAAAAGCTCATATAGGTTTTGGCGGTCGTCTTTTTTCCACCCACTTGCACTTTGTCGGCATTAATGACGACGACAAAGTCACCAGTATCTACGTGAGGAGTAAAAATAGATTTGTGCTTACCACGCAGCAACTTCGCCGCTTGTACGGCAATATGACCCAGATGCCGGTTCCGGGCGTCGATCACCCACCAGGTGCGCTCGACTTCTTCAGCTTTGGCAGAATACGTACTCATTTACAAAATACAGAGTGAATGGAAAATAGTAGAGGTGTATGGGTAGGTGTCAATCGCCAATTCAAAAAAAACCAAGGCTCAACTCAGTTGCCGTACGAAGAGAATTTTATTTGGGAAGCGAAACTTTTTGTAGCTCACTCCAGGTCCATGGTTCCACACGCAATGGGAGATTCTTTCGAATGGAAGAAACTTCCTCTGAGGTCAGAGGGGAAGCTCGATTCCCCCAATCGGAACGGATGTAAGAGAGAACACCTGCGATTTCTGTGTCGGAGAGTTGATTCCATGCTGGCATATTCCCGTTGTAAACGAGTCCCCTCACAATCACAGGACCCTGAAGCCCATATAAGAGTATTGCTATCAGATGCTTATCTGTGTGCCAGCCTCGCCCTAAGACCCATTCGCTCTCGGCTAAGGGAGGATATTGTGAGGGAATTCCCAATCCGGAAGATTGGTGACAGATGAGACAGTTGGTTTCGAAAATTTGGCGCCCTAAAAGCAATGGATCTGCGGTCGCAGCAAACGGGTCCATCCTGGAAGAAGCATCGGAAATATCCGTGCGAAATCCGGCGATATTCGTAAAAAAAGCCATTCCGGACCAACAAATAAGCACCAGTAGGCCGCCAGAAAACCAGAACGGTACGTTGCCATCGGAATTCGGAGGCTGTTCGGAAGCATTCAAGGGTCTCTGTTCCCCATTTTATGTATGCCTGGGGAAGTTGGCAATCCTGTGGGCTTCAGAGACAGTAAATAGGCCGCGAGACACTCTGCTGCATAGGTAGGAATCACTTCGTATCCCTCGGGCACACGAAAACGACTGGAAAGATCCAACGCACGGGCAGAGGGCGCTCCCTGGATTTTCTGTATTTTATACAAAAAGGGGTAAGGAGGCATTCCTCCTCCCCTTGAAGCATATAGAAGACGGTGAACCGCAGCCGGGCTTTGTTGGCGCAGGGCATAGCTCGATAGGTCGGGTCCTATGCGCAGGGAACCCGGAAAATATACGGGATATGAGAGAGTATCCCGCAGTAAAGACCCCCGGTGCCCCCAAAGTCGTGCCACATCTGCTGAAGTCACGGAAAGCTGGCGAATTTGTTGGGTGTGACACGCCACGCAGCCCATGCTCCCGTAAACCCGCATACCAGTTAAGGCCATTCCGGAAAGAGGAAGAGGCAAGGAGCCACTCGGAGAAGAAAGCGGCGGAAGTCTTCCCAATGCGAAGATGGAAGGAATGCAGATAGCGACCCACGAAAAACCTATGCTGAGAAACAAAATCAGAGCGATCCTTTTCATCCACTCTCCTTTTCCGACCTCCCACAGAGTCGTGCAAAATGCAGCATAAAGATGATCTGAGCCACAAGGAACACACTCCAACCCACGCTGGCAAGATAGCGCCATGGAAGAGCCGCAGATATCGAAGCTGAAAACGGAAGAGCCGGATTATTTAATAGCGCTCCCTGGACAGTGCCTCCAATAGCCAAGGAAACAATGATGAGGACAAGCCCTATCCGTTGCAATTGAAAGTGCCAAAAAATGGCCCGCGGCCGGGGCCATCCTCGTAATAATATCCGGGGAGCAAAGTAATAGATCACACCACAAAAAATGGAGGTTAAAAACCCATAGCGAGTTAAAATCGCCTGCGAGGTCGCAAAGTCTGTGAATTGGAAAAACGCTGCACCGGACTTCGAATAAAGGACAATTGCCTGGATAGAACAAAGGACAAAAGCGTAAGAACCGAAAATTGCAAACCGCAGCGCTGGACTGGATTCCAAAGAAATTGAAAATCTCCACCCGCAGAGATTTCTCCAAATTCCTAGGACCGGAACCCAAAGAAGAAGATTCGCGGAGGTTCCCGCAGCACTGATCCAGGCAGGAACAGCTCCCCCCGCAATGGTGCGGAGTGACGCCCAGACGCCGACGGAAAAATACATCCAAAATCCAATGGGAATCAGCCTTTGTTCTACAATCGGTGTACTGAGAACTTTGGAAAGCAGATAATAAGCAAATGCCAAGGCGCTGCCTCCCAACCAAAGCCATAGAAATCCTTCATGAAACCAAGCTTCGACTGGTAACCGCGCAGCACCTGTCAATCGTCCTTCTCTCAGAAGGACGCTCGCCGTAAAAAGGAGCCAGGGTAAAAGAAAAAAAGAAGCCAACAGCCAGCGAAAAGCGATGATATCGGATTGCAAACAGGCGGTCAGTACCGGTAGGCAAAGAAACAGAGAAAGAAGAAGAAGGAAGAAGGTGAGCTCGGGAGGAAGGTTGGGTGCCAAAATCACTTTCCCTCCCAAAATCAGACTCACTCCGATCGCAACGGATAAGTTCCAAAAAAAAGCCAGCATAGGCCGAACGGCAATGGATGCGCAAAGGCTAAATCCCACCGCAAAAGCAATACAGGATCCCCATCCATATAAAAAACAAGCTTCGGCAGCGGCATCCACCCGCCCAAAGCTCAGAAAGTCCGCGCAAAAACGCGGAAAAATCAGTTCCAAAGCACGCACCTGTTGGAGGAAACAACTGAAGAAAAGCCAAATAAGACCGCTTTTAAAAAAAACCAGGGGACCCCGGCTTTTATTTATCATGGAGGAGTCTCAACAAGTGAAACAGGGGCGAACGGTACGGATGTTACCGAATGTGGTGAAACAGTACGAAGCCTCTGCTTCTCCAACTCCATGGCGCGTTCAATGGGAATCCGAACCCAGCCTTTGGCGCGGTCTATCCAGCCATAGGACTCCAGCCGATGAGAGTCCTGCTTTTCAAGCGCTTTGAGTTTCTCCAGTCGCCGGACAGCTGCCACGTCCGGAGTGGGACCGGTAATGAAAAATAGAAACCAACTCGCTAAGGCAAAAATGCCAGCACAGACAAGGGAGGATTTATATGATTCGGAGCACGTTTTCATTCATCAGTAAGGGAAAGGCATTCTGCCAAGCGGTGATCAGCCACAGGCCAAAGCGGACTATTACCCAACCAGGCTAAGAAACAGAGAATAAGCGTTCCTCCCACAGCTGCAAGGCTGATCAGAAGAGCGAGTGCTCCAAGTAACACCTGATTATGCGAAGGAGGGAGTATCATCCAGCAGAGATCCACAAATTGCATGAGTACGAGCCAGGCGGAAACGGCAGCCAAAAATTTGGGTCGCGCCTTCGAGGCTCTGGGTAATAACAGGAAAAAAGGAATTAAAAAATGTCCGACTATGAGGAGCCACCCGGCGACTTGAGCCCACCCCTGTTGGCGTAATCGAAAAAAGGCCGTCTCTTCCGGCAAATTTCCATACCATACAATCAAATATTGGCTAAATGCTACATAGCCCCAAAACAGAGTAAAGGCAAATAGCAATTTCCCGAGCAGATGAAAATGATCCGGCTTTATCCTCTGATGAAATCCGGGCAGAACCCAAACAACAATCAAGATTGAGACTGCAAGACTGGAAAGAGCCGCCCCGGCAAAGAAATAGAGAGGCCAAATTGCAGAAATCCACTCTCCCTGTAAAGGCATCCAAGCAAAAATGGAGATGAGGGTAAAACCGAAAGCATAACAGGGAATACTGGCAAAAACCACCCACCGAGGATGACCCCCATCCTCCCTTACAGAAATGCGCCTCAGCCAACTTGCTGAACCCGCAAGCAAAAGCAAAAACCCCACCGGCACAAGCCACTGGAGCCCAGGGGAAATTGTCATGGAATTTTCCCAGTGCTCCCAGAGGTGGAAACGAAAAAAAATCAGCGGCACGCTGAATACCACGAGGGGCATTAAAAGACATGCCAGGTGTTCCCAGATACGGCGTATGAAGACGCTCCATGCGGCGTCCACAGCATAATGAAGTAAGACCCAAAAAAGGGCCCCCAGAGCCAGGGTACCAAAGAATGAAAGGACTGTGAAATAGGCAAATCCGAATTCCTTGGGCCATAACAGAGCAAAGGCCACACAGAGGGGCCAACCTCCGATTGCAGATAAAATAGCGATTACGGGTCCCCATCCCACAAGACGGTAATTCAAAAAAAACTCGAGGGGTTCAGAACGTTTCATGGCTGGGCTTCCAATTTTGCATGTTCGGAGGGAGGCAGATCTCCTACCTCGGTTTGTTGCGAACGCTGTAAGGCCCGTAAGTAGACAATAATCGCCCAGCGATCGGGTACAGGAATTTTAGCCCCCAGCGGCATCATCAGATTTTTACCATGCGTGATCACATCAAAAATTTCTCCATCAGGGAGCGAACGAATTCTCGCCAGCTGCAAGTTGGCTACACCAACGAGGCCGTACTTTGTGGCAATACCATCTCCTCCTCCAGTAAGGCCATGACAAACAGCACAATGTATGGAAAACCGCTCTCGTCCGCGTTGCATCAAAGATGCGCTGACTTCCAGCGGAATACCGGTTCCCCACTGCGTTCCAAATTTCCCCGTGTCCTTGTAGGAGCGCCCTATTCCAAAATCAAGGTCTGCATAAGGGCCTTCCACAGTGCCGGTCTTGTTCTCCACGGGTGAATATTGAGGCATTGAATATCCCAAGGGAATAGTGCCTTTTACAGGAGGGCGGGCTCCTCGACCGTCCGCAAAAAATTCGGAAGGGGCTTGGGGGTTGATTCGAGGCTGGCGCACCATGTCGGAAAAAATTTCAAGAGGAGGGCGATGGAAAATATGTCCACGCCACCCCGCAAAAAACACCAAAAGAAGCACAAAGAGGGCAAGTCCAAATAAAAATCCCCACGGCAGCTTCGCTGTTAGTTTCTTCGCTGTTGGTTTCTTCACTACTCTTCCCTGGGAAATGTCACCACGTGTTCTCCACCAAGTGCAGTAAGAAACCGAGCGGCTTCTTCGACTTCTTCACAATAAACAGCCACAAAATATGCATCTCGCGAAGCTTTACGAAATTCTTCCACTTCAAAAATAGGGCGATACCAACGGGGAAGCCGCGCCGTAAATAGTAATGCGATCACTGCTCCTATTACTGCAAACAGGACCGTGCTCTCAAAAGCTATAGGAAGGAGGGTGGGCAGAGAAAACGTGGGTTTGCCTCCCACTGATAGGGGATATAGGAGGGAAGTAGGAATTACTTGCATGGCCACAGAAGCAACCAAACCCAATAAACCAAATCCGAGAGCCATTCGGCTAACGAGGTCCACATTTGCCCGGACTTCAGTTCCTTCTATGGGATGAGGGGAAAAAGTCTCCCAGTCATTCCATTTGCTGGTTTTCAAAGCTTGAACGGCAGCCACCAACTGCTCCACCGCATAAAAACGGGTGAGGACGCCGGTTGTGGGACTCGTAGTTTGTTTCTCGGTTCTCAGTTCTCAGTTCTCAATTGCGTTCTGGCAGCTATCTGAGTTTTGAGCTCATGCATGCAGATCAGTGGAATCCAGCGAACAAATAATAGAAAGAGGGAAAGGAAAAGCCCTATCGTTCCGGAAAAGCAGAGAATATCCACCCAGGTGGGCTGAAAATGACCCCAAGAAGAAGGAAGCCGATCACGTACCAAGCTGCCCGGAATGATCACAAATCGTTCCAACCACATTCCCACATTAGGAAATTGAGCGATCACCCAAACCAGCCACGGCAGAGAGCAAACCTTTCTCCACCAAAATAGCTGTGGAACAAGGATATTGCAAATGATCATAGCCCAAAATGCCGTTCGGATAGGCCCCGCCCAAGTGCGTTGTCCAATAAGGAATTGTTCGTGAGCATTTCCGCTCAGCCACGCTAAGAAGAACTCGAGTGTATAAACAAAACCTAAAAGACTCCCCGTAAAAAGCACGATGCGCGACAGACTCTGAAGATGATGTTGAGTAATTAAATCGTGCAAAGGCGGATACAGCGCTCGGAGGGGAATGAGCAAAGTGAGCACCATCGCACAGCCTCCAAAAATCGCACCCACTACAAAGTAAGGCGGAAAAATCGTCGAATGCCACCCGCCCAAAATGGTGGCAGCAAAATCGCATGCTACGATGGAATGTACTGAAATGACTAAGGCCGTACAGATCCCCGCAAGGAGAATATAAGCCTTGCGATAGCATGCCCATTGCGTACCCGATCCACACCATCCCAAAGCAAAAAATCCAAACAAATATCGCCGCAATCCATGCCGAGCACGGTCACGCAAAGTAGCCAAATCAGGAATCAGCCCCGTATACCAAAACAGCACGGATACGGTAAGATAGGTGCCCACAGCAAAAGCATCCCACATCAAAGGACTTCGAAAATTTGGCCAAAGCCCAAAGGAATTAGGAATGGGGACCATATACCAGACCATCCAAGCCCGGCCCAGATGCAACACCGGATAAATCCCCGCACACACCACAGCAAAAAGGGTCATCGCTTCCGCAGCTCGGTTAATGGAGGTTCTCCAGGGTTGACGACAGAGAAGAAGAATCGCTGAAATCAGAGTGCCCGCATGGGCAATCCCAATCCAAAAAACAAAGTTCGTAATTCCCCATCCCCATGCGACCGGAATATTATCGCCCCAAACCCCCACTCCAGTAGACACCAGATAACTAAACCCAAAAATTCCTCCAACCGCCAACAGGCTGGTAAAAGCGAAAGCCACCCACCACCACCGAGGCGTACGGGTTTCTACAATGGTACTCACATAACGTGTGATCCACGCCATCGAGCGATCGTTTCTTATCCAAATAGGACGCCTGGTCATGAGAAACAGATAATTGCTTGATTACCTATTCACGCAGTAGCCATCCGTCACCATAATTTCTACTTCCTTATCATAGGGCCTGAGGGGCAGGCCACTTAGGGAGATGACACATTGATCCTTTGTGGTTTGGTTTCCCTCTGTTCAAGTCCATATTGGACTTGGCCGTGACAAAATCGCGATAAGATGGAAGTCCATGCAGCTGAATCCATGCTGGTATACCCTACCGTCCCGGGTAATCTAGGTATAAATACATCAAGTGTTCTCATAGTCCATTCTTTATTCGGAAAATTCAGTACTCTCGTAACCCATCCTTGTTTTACTGAGGAAGACACTCCTGCCACGCTAGTTCGTGAATAAAATTTAACAAACTCCTTACTCACTATCCTTTCAGTTTGTACCATTTTTTTCACTTGTGCCAGTGGCTCTAGTCCAAATTTTCGATTTTTCAAGCCGGATAGCATTGCCGCCCGCCCATTGTATAGCATTGCCCCCCCATTCTTTAATGCTTTATAGCCCCCTTTTGTTACGGTTACCACTGCTTTTCCTGTGGCCTTAAGAGAAGCTGATACAAAGTTTTTAATAGGGAAAAAAGCAAAGGCCCCATCGACTATACATCCGAAAGTATTTGCAACATTTGCCTGCACACTCGTATCGAAGCGGTGTGAAATCCCTAGGTTATCGAAAGCAAGCATGAAACAGGCACCAAACGGAACAAAATTACTAACAAAATAACGCCATAGTGGCGTCTGATGAAATACTTTCCTGATTCTTTCCGCTTCCTCACGTACGTCGCTAGCAAGCTTGCTATTTTCAAATAGATACTGGCTCACAGTATCTGGCGTTCCAGTGATAGAATTAGCAGAACAGCGTATACGTTCTTGACGCCCAGTGGTATCAAAATTTATCCGTCCCATTTGGAAGAAACTTGTCATTCCCGGCAGAGTTCGTGTAACATTTCGAGCTGTCTCGTCAAAAAAGATTGCAGGATTATTTGAAATGTAGTGATTTGCATTTGTTGCATTCAAGACTTCGAGTTTAAGGTTCATTCCATTCCTGGAATCAGAAGCCAGTATGAGTTTGCTTTCCTTTCCATTAGAGACCTCAATAATTTTTTTATTAGGCCATAAATGAGGAAGGCGGTGATCACCAGCCTGCTCTCTTATTTCGGCTTTTGGCATGTAGACTGTTTTTGGCACCCATTTTTCGTTACCTAATAACAATTGAATAGAGAGCAATAGGTCTTTTTTTTCATTTTGTATCATATCTTTTAGACTATCATCTATACTTTGTGCATATTCATTATAGGCATCAAATTGAGTATAATCTTGAGTATAATCTCCGCTTGAAAGCCTACAGTAAAACTGCTGGCTTTTACTAGGATCAGTGTTCTTATTGAAGAATTTGAATATAATATTTGGAATATATCCTTGATGCAAAGTCTCTTCCTGTTCATCAGCAAATTTTTCAAAATTTATACTTACGGGTTTGCGACCACATGGAATAATACCATTCGCATGGATGCCTTTGCTCTCCAGCTTTTTAACGAGATATTCTTCAAACGTAAGAAATTTTTTAAACTCCGATTTAACTTTCAATAATTCCTCTTCAATTTTTATCAATTTTTGCACATGTGGAGGAAGACTGGTATCATTTGCCATTAGCTCCGTTATAAATTTTGTCTTAGCTTCTGTATCATTACCACTTAATGCTTCTTCAATTTCCGGACCTTTCCCACGGATGGTTCCATCTATAATGGCACGCACCACGTTGAAATGTGTCTCTAACTTGTCCTTCTCCTCTCCAGATGGCATCTCGTCTACCAAGCGATCTACCTGTTTAGTGACACATAAACAGTCGGTATAATTAGCAATCTCCACGCCATATTTCTTTGCCAACACCATACCAATAGCTGCATTCACATGGTCGTTGCTGCCATAAGTAACATTTTCAATTTGATCGTGATTTGGAAATTTTAGAAAGGGCGCATATATATCGAAATAAGCGTCTTGAAAAGCAGCTTTTTCGATGTCTGAGAAATCCACCCCTTTCCATTGCTGCTTTATAGAGTCCCGTACAAATTGCCGTGCTTCCGCAATGGTTTTATTTTGCAATTCACCTTGTTGAGATACAATGGGTCCTCCTTCTGAGGACTGAACATATACTAAGTCCACAAGAAACTTAGAAATTGCCACTTCCTGTTCTAATTTTGAAAGCGTCCTCCAGTTAGGTTCTTTCATCGCAAAGTAAGAAGAGACATCCTTTCTTACTAAATCCATAGTACAGGCTTCCTGACACTTACTTAATGCCTCACTTCCTGCCGTCTTCTTATAATCTATTCGTAGATAGGTAATCCAACTTCGTATGACTACACTTTCCTCTTCAAAAGGAGACAGATTTTCCCCTGAATGGATATTTTTCGGATTTTTAACGTGGTCTAACAGAGCCATAAGGCTCCCCACACGGGAAGGTGCAAACGTAGAATTCCGAGCAGAAATTGAAGAAGATGCTGTAATATTAACGAGATGCGGAGGAGGCTCAATAGGACGGCTGGCTATGGGGTCACTCTTCAAAAGCAAATGAAACTCTTCGGGAAACGCATTCATTATTTTATGCAACTTTGGATCGCTCTCGATAAAGTAAGTAAGATATCGCGAAATAAGGTAGTCCTGTTGAGCTTTGGAATCCCCTACAATCTGGGGATCATTCCCTATTAAGTAGCGCCGAACGTCCTCTCTGAGAGCATTTTTTAATTGTTCCCCTTCACATCTTTCCGAGGGTTTACAGGCATCTTTACGCACTTGGTTAATCCAAATGTTTATTGCATTTTCAATCTCAGCATTTTCCTGAAAAATGTAAGGCACCTTGTCCTGATTATGCCCTCGTCTGAATTGGATCTTTAAGCCCTCTCGACGACCTGCTGCCTCCTCTATCTTTTTACCATACTTGCTGAAATACGAAGAGGGAGGACTCTCCGTAGACGTGGAAAATGTTTGATTGATGAGTCCTCCATCAATTCCTTGCATAGAATTTTCAGACGTTGAGTTCTGAGGAAATTCTTGTGTGGAATTCTCTCTGCTTTCCTCTAATTGTGCATTGGTGTCACTGAGGTAAACAGATAGGTGATCCAAGTCCAGTGTTTCAGGTATCGCCGAGTCAGCAGTCTCATTCTGCACATTGGAGATCCCTTCCGTCTGATTTCCAGCGATTGGCAACCCGCTATCCCCCAAAAAGTTTTCTTCTTCGGGAAGTGCGAAAGCACCTATCGGGATCATTTCTAATGTTTTATTTTTTGCTAAGTCAATATTTGTGTAATTTTCCGCATTTAAAATCGATACTTGCCCTATAAGTTCTTCGTCGGCCCTGACTTCTTTCGTGGAATTTACATCAGGCTGCATAGTAGAGGTAACCTGATAAACTAAAGGAGCTTGCTGTTGCGCTGCTCTCTGCGCCTCTTCTTCCCAAGTGTAATCGTAGTCTGTATCCCCGCGTACCCCCAGCTTCTCCCTGTGGAGGGATTTATTACGATCATCCACTTCTGTATGCGTATTATTGCGCGCTTCCTGATAAAAATCGATTACACTCGGATCCTCCTCTACCCTGTGATATTCAGACTCATTTGCGGCAAGGACCCCAATGCTAGCAATAATCCCCCTATTTGCTCTTATCATTTCCGGATTTATTTCTAGAGTCATCTCATCTCCTGGCTCTCCTGGCTTAGCTAACAATGTTTTCTCCGTAAGATTTCTTGCTACTGGTTGCATCACGGGTTTTATAGCTGGGCTGTTTCTTTCCTCCTGAGAGGGAATTTTCACGACAGGTTTGGGTTTTGCAGTCGAAGAATTTTGCACTCGCTTTTTCGGTGCTGCTTTTAGCGCATCAGGCTCAGATCCAGCGTGGGAGTCGGATTTACCACTCGTATTGGAGGTGACATCCATATGCATACGCTTTCTATAATACGCAGGATTTAAAAAAGAAATCTCATCCGCTCCGAGCGGATGAGGGCGAGTCCCCATTCCGAGTATATTATCCTTCGTTTCACAGAATTTTCCTAGCGTCCATACCATATGACCCCACCAGGAGCTTGGGCCCTTTGGTTCAAAGGGCTCGAAGTGCTTAGGAATTTGAGGTATACCCCCATTGATGACCCGCAATTGATTTGCGATGTTCGGATCCCACCTAGCACGGATCCAAAAGTCTATCAGGTCACCATATTTTTTAGATTGATCATAGGGTACTCCTTCTCCTTTTTCTTTTGTTTTTTTTGAAGAACGTTTTGTCTTCCAATCGTTATCATGCGTCTGAGAATTCTTTTTAGAGTGCACTTTGGTTGACATGCCATAGTGATTCGCACAAGAGCCATTTTTAGTCACTTACTAAATTTAGCGATAAATTACTTAGTGAGTATCTCACTAATAATTATTATTTACAAACAAGCCGGAAGTCTCTCGTGGGGATTCCGAATGCGAGTCAGATAGCTAACTCTTGGGCGTGTATTGAGGGAGTCCAGCATCGTGTAGCCTCGCGGACTGCCTCGTAAACGCGTCACCCAGCTATTGGGATCCGCTTCATTTCCAAACACAATGGCTTCCGCCGGGCAAGCTTGCTGACAAGCGGTTTGAAACGGAGGAAGAGGAAATTTTTCGGGATCAGAAGCGCCTGCACGTATAAGCCGCGAGATTTTTGCTTCCTCAATGCGCTGAATACAAAATGTACATTTTTCCATCACCCCTCTCATCCGAACGGTCACGTTTGGATTTTTAGAAAGTTTTAAGCTTTCGGGCATGCCTTTGGGTGCCAAGGGACCCCACGCTAATTCCTCTAAAGGACGCTCATTATAGTCGAAAAAATTAAACCGTCTTACCTTCCAGGGACAGTTATTAGAACAATAGCGCGTACCGACACATCGGTTATAGACCATCAAATTCAGTCCTTCTTCGCTGTGAACTGTTGCATTCACCGGGCATACGGGCTCGCAAGGCGCATTTTCACAATGTTGACAGGTTATCATCTGCGGAATGATTTCCGCCGTTGCAGGATCGCCTATGAAATAACGGTCGATCCGAATCCATGCCATGTCTCTCCCTTTGCGAACCTCTTCTTTCCCCACAACTGGAACGTTATTTTCTGCCTGACAAGCCACGAGGCAGGCGTTGCAGCCAATGCATGTACCGAGATCCACGGCCATAGCCCATTGCAAGGAAGAAGGCGGATAAGAGACGTTTTGGTTTTTTTCCGGAAAGGAATGATAATTTTCCAACGTAGTCTGACGCACGAGATCCTCGCCATCAATCACGTGGTTTTCCTGAGTTCGTGCAAACGAATATTTCTCACCCGTACGATGTACCTGAATGCCAGAACGGAAACGCAAAGAATCCGATTCGCGTAATGGATAAGCATTAAAACCAAACGTGTCTTTCCCTGAGAGCTGTCGTCCATATCCTAGTGCAATAGCAAAAGAATCCTCCGCATGAGCAGGCGCAAGAAGGACTCCTGCGCGAATGGAGCTGGAACCAGCACTGATTTCCAATATCTCTCCATCCTGAATCCCCAGGCGATCAGCGGTGGCTGGCGCTACAAGCACGGCATTGTCCCACACCAGTTTTGTGACAAAATCCGGGGTTTCCTGAAGCCAGGGATTTTCCGCAAACCGCCCATCGTTCACACTGGAACTACGCAGAAAAACAAGTTCCAAGCCCGATGAGGAAGGGCACTGAAGTAACGCTTGTCTCACAGCGGCCGGTTTGAGGTGATCAGAGACCGTCGGCCAGGCGGAATCTCGTAAAAATCCGGAGCGGAGAAATTCCGGCCAGAGCTCTTCTGCCTTTTGTTCCAGAAAAGTTTTGCGAACAGCGTCGGGAGTATCTTCCGAATTTTCATTTGCAAGCGCGGAGAGAACGCGAAGAGAAGACCAACCCTTCCAGAGAGGAAGAATCATCGGCTGGATCACAGAAACCGTTCCGTCAAATGCGAGTCCATCCCCCCAGCTTTCCAAAAAATGAGCGGCAGGGATATTCCACCGCGAAACACGAGAGGTTTCATTAGCAAACAGGCTGAGATGGAAAGATTCGACCTGTGAAAGAAGCGCAGAAAAATCGAGCTCTGCCGGAGCATCATATGCGGGATTTCCGCCTAAAACGAAAAGATGGCGGATTTTTCGGGTGCGAATGGCTTCTGCAAGACTTTGAATACTAGTCCCACCGTCGAGAGTCCGACGGACGACGTCCACTGTGGAATTCAGGTTTCCCAGTGTCTGATTGATAGCCAGCGCAAGAAGGTGAACATATAAGGGTTGCCCCTCACCCACCCACAGAATACTACGCGCCAGACTGTTTAGTAAGTCTTCCGCACATGCAGCAATCCAATGAGGATTTGGGGAACCCGGCGGAATGGGGCAAGCCTGGATGGCAGCGGATAAGATGTCGTCAGGGATCTGTGCGACAATTACTTGTGCCAGTGCCCAGACTACACCTCCCACTTCCGAGGCTTTAACCCGCAAACGGTGATCAGCCATTCCTCCAGTCAAAGACACATGACTCTCCGCAACATAGAGACGGTTCATCGGAGCCCCTCTCTGGTCCGGATTTCTCCGCAAATAAAATCCTCTGGAAAATCCAGGCGTTGTTTCCGCCGGATTAAGAAAATCCGAGTCCAGCGACACAATAACATCCGCACGTTCAAAACGAGGAATGAGACTGTTTCCTTGCATCACGGCAAGACCTTCATTGGGAATCGGCTCGTATGTCGCCCAAATCATTCCTGGAAAATCCGATTCCAACTTCCGCCGCAAGCGGTTTTGCGTGGGCGAACTTTCCCCTGATACAAGAACTGCTAGCCCTTCTCCGGATTTTTGATATTCGGAACGCACCTGATCCAGACGATTCCGAAAATCATCCGCAGTAGCCTCTTTCCCTCCACAGGTAATCGGGCGCGCCCGAGCAGGATGATACAGTTCAGCGATAGAAGCCTGCGCAAAGGCACTGGAACCACGTCCTGCCGCCGGATGTAAAGGATTCCCTTCCACTTTCACCGGACGCCCGTCCACAGTAGCAACCAAAAGAGGAATTGCCCCGACAGCACCTGGCATGCTCGTTGCATAATAGAGAAACTTACCAGGAACAGACCACTCCACCGCACGATCAAAGGGCACAATGTGCGCTTCCGGACGACGGCAGCCTGCCAAAGCAATCAAAGCAGCGCTTGCGCCTAATAAACGCACAAATTCGCGACGTTTCAACCCTTCAAATCCAGCGGGAAACTCGTCCGCTTTTTCATTGGGACGTGGTTCCAAGCTTCGCCAAGGGCCATTCATCGATGACATCCTCCACAAGAAACGGGAGGACCCAAAGAAGATTTTAAAATCATCTCCGTGCTCCCTTGAAGTGAGGGACAGAGGGGGCCCTGACCGGGTAGGGAGAGAAATTTCTCCGGTTGGCGATGACACTGCAAACACCAGGCCATCGTGAGAGGTTTTACTTCGCGCACCGTTTCCATCTCACCCACGTTCCCATGGCAACTCGCACAACCCACCCCACGATGGACATGGGCTGCATGGTTAAAATAAACATAATCGGGCAGCTGATGCACGCGGACCCAGGGAATAGGAAGACCCGAGCGCCAGCTCTCGCGTACAGGAGCTAACCGAGGGCTATGCGAAAGAATACGCCCTTCGCCATGACACCCAATACATGTTTGAGTGACAGGCAGATCCGCACGAGCCGCAACTTCCACCGACGCATGGCAAAAGCGGCAATCCATCCCGAGCTGGCGAACATGTAGAGCATGAGAAAAAGAAACCGGCTGCTCCGGTTCATAACCCACACGCGTATATTTCCCCGTACAATAAACCCAACTTCCGGCAAACAAAAGACCCATCACCGCCGCCAAACCAATCAGCACCGGCCCCTGGTTGAAGTTTTTTGGAAAAATATTCGACACCAAGAATAGTTTTCAGTGCTCCTCCCCCGGTTGTCAGTAAGAATAGTTCCTCATCCTCAGTATTTCCTTTTGCTGTCATCAGATCATTTCTCCTGAAAGAAAGCCCAGTTCCAGGGGGGGGCAATTCGCAGCTTTTTTAGGCTGTGGAGTCTACGACCCCAGCAACTACGAACTCATGGCGGGCTAGAGAGACCTACGAATTGCACAGTTGTCAGTGAGCAGTGAGACGCTTAAGATCAAAATTTTACATGAAATTCTTCAGAATTATCGCCTCACTCGTACTCCTCTTCTGCGGAGAGTCCCTTCTAGCCGACCCTTTCACACCCCCTCAGACCAATTTGCCCAAATTGAAGTTGCAGGTGGGCGAGCGGACCGTGCAAGTACCCATGGCAATTACTCCTGAGCAACGCGCCATCGGCCTGATGGGCCGCACTTCTCTCGGATCTAACGAAGGGATGCTTTTTCTCTTCGATTTTCCACAACAAGCAGTCTTCTGGATGAAGGACACCCCTATTGCTCTATCGATAGCTTATATCGATCCCTCAGGAAAAATCTTGGAGATCTATGATCTCAAGCCACTCAGCGAAGATCTGGTACAAAGTAGTTCTCATTTGATTTTATATGCCTTGGAAATGCCGAAGGGCTGGTTTGAAACAAACGGCATTCAACCTGGGATGAGCATCGAAGGGCTTCCTCGCGTCGAAAAAAAATCCGGTTCCGATTCTTAGGAATGCTATAGGTAAGTGATGAGTTCGCTTTTTTGGCTATTAAAAGATGTGTTTTCCAGTTCAGCAGTAATTTCCATATCAAGCTTCTGAATAATGGAAGCTAGTTCGAGATCCTGAACCAGTTTGAAATTCATTTTAGGGGGTTCCATGTCTTTTTGCACCTTCTGCAAACATTGTTTGAAGCCATCCATGTTACGATGAAAATTTATTGTCTCATTTTTGGATGGGTTTTCCCTTGGAAAAGTGGCAAGTATTTTGTCTGGAAAATTTATCTTTGATCGGATATGTTGTAATTTTTCATGCATATCCTGCTTGAAAACTTTTCCTTCTGCGTAACGAAACTCTTTGCTTAGTAACTGTTCCATTTCGTGATTAAAATTATCGTTTGTGTGAATTAGAGTTTGCGTTACTTCTTCAAAAGCTTTTTGGGCTCGACATACCCTTGCCTGGACATACAGGTTACCTGCTAGTTCTGATATCAACTGGTGCTCGTCCTTCTCTTCTCCAACCTCTATTTCTTTTAAGCCAATATGAGGCTTAAATGTTTTATCTTCATTGTGCCGATTTTCGCTATTTTGTGCTCCCTCCTGCACCTGCGGAATAATGTCTTGTAGCTTTGCGCCATTTGCAAGAGGGCTTTCCGATTTGCAAGGGAGCAGCTCATTATTAATTTCTTTTATTTTTTGAGGCTGAATCTCTTTTTTAATTGGAGATTCCCAGCATTTTTTAGGTGCCTTTTTTTTGCTCAGGCAGAATTTAAAGGGGAAAAAACAACAAAAAAACGATTTGATATCCTTCCAAATTCTTTTCCTGATGGATGATTTTTTCTTACAATGAGGATCGTTATGTGCTAGTGCAGCCTGCGATAGGCACAAGCTGCGCATTGGTTTTTTGGGCCCTTGGAATTCTGAATGCTTAGGTGAGGGCTCTGAATGCTTAGGTGAGGGCTCTGATTGCTTAGGTGAGGGCTCTGATTGTTTAGGTAGGGGCTCTGATTGCTTAAGTGAGGGCTCTGATTGCTTAGGTAGGGGCTCTGATTGCTTAGGTGGAGGCTCTGATTGCCCGGCCTGCTGAAGCTTCCAAGCAGGTATAGGCATCTGCACCTCAGGCAATTCAAATTTGCTCCTTGGCCTACGAAAATCCCTCTGGCGATATGGGGGAACGAAACATTTCATTAATAGATCTTCCAAGTCTTTGGTAGAATTAAGATATATTAATTCAACAAATTCTTTTTTTGGGGATGCTTCGTGTATGATTAATTGCAAATTTTTCCTCTCCTCTTCATTCAGGCCATTGGTAGAAACCTTTTTGTTACTTTTTATGTTTTTAAAAGGCTCTTCTTCTTTTTGATAAGTATCCTCGGATAATGTCCTTCGAGAGGAAGATTTCTGAAGAGTAATGCTTGGTTGAGGAGTGAAGTCTTTTTTATCAATTATCGCACTAGTCAGATCTTTACCACACTGTTTACCCCCATCTATTTTAATATCGGTTGAATTTATCATACTATTTTTAAGTATTACTTTTTCTAAAGATAGCACTAAGTACCACCAGTTTCATTTAAAAACTATTTTTCTAATTGCGCTATTTTCAGTGGTTAATGCTTCTATTATTCCAGATATTAGAATACTTATTTTGTCCTTCAAAACACTTCGTTGTTTTTCCCAAGTATCCGTACTGGTTTCCGGATTTGGATTGTGAGTAAATTTAACTGAAATTTCTGTCATTTTATTTTTATATATAGTTGCTATGATTTTTTCGTAAGTTGAATCGATCACATCAATATACAGGTGTATTTCTTCGTAGCAAGTGACGCACAAAAACGGCAAGCCTCATATGCGTAGATACAACGAACTCTTTTTGTAGCAACGCCTAGAATCTATCCCAAAACCAGATTCATCCAGGTGATGGAATTTTTATCTGATTAATATATCAACCCATATGATGAACATACAAACTGGTTATGAGAGAGTGCTAGCAGTCGAAACACGCCCCCTCTCACAAACTACCCACCATAAAATACCCATTTAATGATACCGCCCACTTTGCCCTTTATCGTTAGTTCCTAACTGACGTTACGCACCTTGAGGAGCTCTGGGAGCAAAAAAACCATTTTAGCCTATATGCGCAGGGAAATCCCTGAACTTCGCAAGCAAGATTTTTATTTTATAGAGCCACTTTTGCAAAGTTACATAAATAATGGCAAAATCGAACTCATTGTACTTCGATATACTTCGCCTCTCAACCTGTAACCACCCCGTTAATAAAGCGTCTTGTTCCCTCGCCTGGCAGCTATAAATGATTTTACACAAAAGATGAGTAGAATCAGACAGAGAATAGCCATTATTGTCTGCATCCAAAAAGCAACGTGGTGCCTATGATCGATCATACCAGGCTGAATAGATCCACCACCCGGTTGATCCGGTGCGCCCAACTGATCGGGTACACCTGTTTGACTCGGTATGGTCTCCGGACTGGCAGCGCTATTTATTTGACCGGGTACGTTGACCTGACTGGAATGACATATCTTGGGAATATTTGGGATGGCTCGCATCGCTCCTCCCAGGAGACCTAGCACCGCCAAGATGGCTACACCATGCATCGCATGTTTTCTTAAACCAGGATTGCGAGAAGCAAGAATTCCGAGAATAAGGATCAGTGTTCCCAATACAGCAGGAATCAAAGCCGTAGGGGCGTGAGCCCCCGTCATCACATATCCCCCGATACCGAGAATATCCAGGAGGATTCCAAAGAAGATAGCAAGAGTGGGCATCACCCATTTTTGATAAAAAAATCACACACTTGTCAATTACTTATTCATATATAAGCATTTAATTGAGAGCATGTAGCGCACCTGAGATTCTGGGGCCGAGTCCTTGCAATATCCCAGCTCACCTCGATTTTAAATTATCCCTCGTCAGGAATTCATCTTTTTTGACTTATGGGAAATAATAGTCCAGAATTCGAGTTGATTTCAAACTCCGGATCCTTCGTACCCTCTCTAAGTTCCTCGAGAGCGTTTTCAAGTTCATTCCGCAGCAAAATCGCTTCTGTTCCAGTGGTTGCAAACCCCGCACGAAGTCTCCCATTTTATTACTGAAATCTTTCTGGGACGGATTTCACTGGTAAGAAACAAGTGTCTTTTTAAGATCAAGGGCCTCTATTTTAAGGTAAAGAATCTCTTCTTTTAGCTTAATTTCATCTGAGGTCATTTTACTTTTCTCATCAAATAGACACAGAACATTTTCTAGTTTTGTTAAGCAGAATTTCCATTAGTTATTTCATTGCTTCCTTAGCTTGTAATGCTCCTGCTTAAGCTTTTTCCCAATCACTTATTTTTCCAATTTTTTTGCGATTATAAGGAAAACAGGACAATATACCCTTCAATCCGGTCTTCAATTTTTCCAACAACTTGCCGATTCCGGATTTCTTAGTTCTTATTATCTTTATTTCTTTGGAACTCCCCGCCGTTGGAGAAATATCCCTTGTCCTCTCTATTCTAGATTGACATACTAAGGTTTCCGATTGCATGGGATCTTTTTGGACGCCCTCTTCCCCTTCAAACATTTCTGGTTCTGGGGGGGGGGAAATTTGTCCCAGCATTTCGGCCATACAATCCTTGGCAGAACGGCCATTTTTCTTGTGCAAACTGTTTTGCTCTATCGCCTCTACTGGAGAAGGCTCTATATTTGTTGCTAACTCAACTGTGTTTTTGGACTGGCCTACAGGACTTTGCTCCTTGATCTCCGGATTTTCCGTATTTGTTTCCAGATTTTTATTCGAATCTATTATCTCAGAAACAATATTTCCACTTGAGGAGCTTGCTTTTGATAAGTTTAAAGATTTTTGATTTAATCCATTCATTACGCTTTTATAAAATAATATCGTAGAGAAAACCAGGTCATCTGCGGCACGATATGGAACTTGTGGGAGCGTTTGTTGTAAGTGCGTAAACTCGGATGAGCTTGTTGTTGAATATGGTGCTATACTCATTCCGGAATCCTGCAAACCGCTATGAGGACACCTCTTCAAATGATCACCTTCCATAAAGCGCCTATGCCCGGATTCTTCGATCTGAGATTTGCACGGAAAAGAGCGCCTCCTTTCTATTGGCAATAGATTCGTCCATAAAAAATCAGCTTCTGCCTTTCTCTTTCTTATTGGTAATTTCACATTCCAAGAGGCATCCTGCTCAGATTTTTTATCCGGAGAGAGCTTAAGATACGAATCCTCATATGAATCCTCAAAAAAGATACCGTCACTTTCGGAATGACACTTTGAAGCATTGATACTCTTATTACTTGCCTTTTCAGTTTTTCCGATTCCCTTACCTCCATGCGATGGCACAATTTTGTTTACGGAGGTCATCTCAGTTTCCTTTTGAGGAGGGTTCTTGCCTTTATGAATCTTCCCTAGCGAAGCTAGCGTGTGGGATGTATAGTGCCTATTTGTAACAGATTCCAGACGGGCCTGCGGCTGGAAATTTATCTTTTGTTGGCCCCTCTCCTTCTTATTTCCCAGCACCCTTTGATTGGTGCCAGAAGACATTCCACTTATTTGCGTCTGCATCTGATAATATCCATCATCTTGGAATTTTGTCATTACCCAGTTTACTCAAATTGAAACCCAAACAGATTTGCAACCACTTGCAGGATTTTCGTCTAATCTATCTCAATTCCTACAGGACAGTGATCGGAGCCAGGGATATGCGGCCAGATAAAAGCGCTCCGCAGGGAAGGACGCAAAGCGGCAGCGATACAGAAATAATCAATTCTCCACCCAATATTGCGTTGGCGGGCTGCATTTTGATAGCTCCACCACGTATAACTTCCTCCTTCCGAATGAAATTCCCGAAAGGTATCCAGAAATCCGGCATCGAGAATTTTAGAAAAAGCTTCTCTTTCTTCGAAGGTAAATCCGGCATTTCGAGTGTTTTGTCGCGGCCGAGCGAGGTCAATTTCGCGGTGAGCCACATTGAGGTCTCCGCAAAAGATGACGGGTTTTTTCTTTCCTAATCGCAGGAGGTGATTAAGAAATGCGGGCGTCCATTCCGAGGTTCGATAATTCAGTCGGGCAAGCTCTCTTCCTGAATTGGGGGTATAAACGTTTACGAGGTAAAAATCAGGAAACTCAGCGGAGATCACTCGTCCTTCCCGATCATGTTCCTCTACGTCGATGCCTGTGGTTACCAGTAAGGGAATCGTTCGAGTGAGAAGCAATGTGCCGGAATAGCCGGGACGCTGGGCGGCATTCCAAAAAAGATGCCATCCGGGCGGCCATAGAATCTCTGCCACTTGATCCGAACGGGCCTTAGTTTCCTGAAGACAAACGACATCGGCTTGGGCTTCTTCTAAAAAGTGAAAGAAACCCTTTGAGAGGATGGAGCGCACTCCATTGATGTTCCAAGAAATGAGTTTCAATTCACAAATTCAAATTCGGCCATGATGGCGTGGTGATCGGAAGAGGGGGTGGAAAGAACTTGATGGTTCGTATTACGAACTGAGGCATTGTAGAAAATATGGTCGAGGATGTAGGGATGCCTTTTCCAGGTAGGCGCGGAGTTCTGGACGGGAGTGAAGCCGGCTTCATGGAATTGTTCCACGAGATTTTCTCCCGGTGCGCAGTTAAAGTCGCCGCCCATCACTGTGGGCCGTGAAGTGTCACGTAAAAGTCTTTCCAATTTGTTCCGCTGATCCGGATACTTGTTACTACTAGAGTAGATCATGAAAAAAGCTTGGAGGTGGGTATTGAGAATACGAATTTCTTGCCCTTCGAGAACGGTGCTGACCCCGATCAGCTGACGGTGGGAGGGTTTGTGTTTTTTTCCTCGAAATTCGAATTCAAGCGGCGGAGCGGGAAGTGTTTCGAAGAAAAAATGCTTGAGCGGTGTATACGCGAAGATAGCAAGCCCAATTCCAAATGGAAGTTCATCGTTATTTGCAGGCGGATAGGCAAATACGGATTCCATGGGAAAAAATGCCTTCTGAAGATTCGTGTAATTTTTGGGAGGCTGAATTTGCAAACCATTTGGCTGTCCCTGTTCCACTTCCTGCAGCAATAGAATATCAGCGGGATGCGCTTGTAAAAAGTCCACGGTATCTTGCAAACAGATAGGACTTTCATCGGGATTTTCTTCATTCCATCCCTGTCCAAATTGCATATTGAAAGTCAGGACACGAAAACTCATGGAAGAGAAGAATGAGGCTAAAATTAGTTCGTTGAAGTTCCTATGGCGAAACCCACTTCCTCGGGCAGAAGGCAGTGTCCGCGAATTTGTATTTAGGGTCAGTTGAGTTTAGTGGGTTATTTGAGTTTTTGGATCTGTTTTTTGGTGTTTTTTTGAATGGCGCGGTAGCGCCTCTGAAGCTCCCCCCGAACCGCGAGGGATGGGGGCCCGTGCAGCCTCCATTGAAAAGGCTCTTGCCTCATTTACTGCTCCAAAGCTGCTCAGCAGATCCTCTGTGTATCAATCCAACCTAGCTTTTTTCATCTTTCATTCTTTTCTAATCGCTGGCTGCGTAACATCCGTTTATAAGAAAGAAGTGATATGCTTCTTTACCATGCGAAGGGCAATGTATCCAAAGTGACCTTGGGGAGCCTCTAAAGGCGGGGGAGTTCCCCATTGATCCGCGAGTTTGTGGAGTTCGGAGGGCGGAGAAATGCGGTCATACATTCCAGTGGCAAGTATGATACGCTTTTTATTACAAAATGGCGTGCCATGAAAAGGCGAAGAAAGATGGGCATGTCTGCGGACAATATTGGATGGGATATTTTTTTGTGCCAGGATGTGACGGATGGCTCGGGCGGCGGGACTTTGTGCGATGGCATGTTCCACATTGACGATCGGCTGAAGAAGGGCAATGAAGTCGAGGTCTGGTTCCAAGAAGGAAACGAGGGACCCCATCCAGCCTCCATAGCTAGTTCCCAGGAGAGCAAATTTCTTACAACCTTGTTGGCGGAGGAAGGCCATCAGTTGGCGGATTTCTATGACTCCTTGTCGGATGAGCAGGGCATTACGAATGAGATTGGAGGTCATTGTAAGAGATCCGTTCCAGTATCCTATGGGAGCTCGAGAATAATGGCAAGGGAGGTGGGGGAAGAGAACATTCCAGCCCTGCTGATTGAGCCATTTTGCGAGGCGGCGGTAGCCTCCTCCATGGGCGGACATGAGTGCATGGAGTAAAATGAGGGTGGGGCGATTATATTGGAATCCATACCACTCGGCACATGCTTGATTATTTTCCGGATAATGATCTTTGATGGGCGTCTCCCAACAGATTTGCTTGGCAGTAAATCGGAATCCCTGCATGGGAGGAAATGCGTAGTAATCTTCACGGGTGAGAGATTCGCATTCTTTGAAGTAGGTTTCTAATTCCGCAGAAGAGTGCATCGTGTGGCGGAGGTTCCATTGGATGAGATTCATGGCGGTACAGAGGCTGGCATCCAAGGCCCAGGCTAAAGAACGTTTCATAGGAGCGAAAAAGGTTCCTTTCTTCTTTGTTGTGCTGTCTGAGGAAAGTCCTCTGGTTGCAGTCCAAAGTGTTTTTGCAGGGCATTTGCTAAAGATTGAATGGACGCAATGGTTTGGGTGTGGATTTGATTTCTGGCTTGTTGTTTTGGAAGGGAAGGATCCGGCTGTATGGGGCTTCCAAATGCGATCCAAACGGGTGCACGTTTTCCTTTTCCGAAAATCCGCTGCTTCGGATTCCAATATTGCGGTTTGTAGAGTCGATCGCTCCCCAGGATGACACAAGGCACTATGGGGGTACCGCTGAGAATGCTCAGCGTAGCAAATCCAGGTTTTCCGGGGGCTCCTTGCAACAGAGAGTCTTTGCCACTCCGAAGACCTCCTTCCGGGAAAATGCCTATTACGGTTTTACATTTAAGACGATGGATTGCTTTGCGCAGAATCTTGCTGTCCGCTTCGGCACGGTCTACCGGAATAGCCCCTAACCAGTGGAAGAACCTTTTGCCTATTGGGCCTCTAAATAATTCCTTCATAGCGATCCATTCGATGTATCTCGGCACGATGCAGCTTAATAGAGGCGGATCAAAATGGCTGATGTGGTTGGAGGTGAGGAGAAATGCGTCCGATTTGGGCAGATTTTCTTTTCCTAATACGTGGATCTTAGTGGAGTAGCTAAAGATCCTGTGGGCAAGCCAGACACAGAAGAGACGAAAACCGTCGGACATTGATTTATATCTCTTTCATGAAAGGAAATATCCTCTTTGTTTTTTAGAAATCGGGTGGCCTAGTTTTTCTAATACAAGAAGCATGTCTTCCCATACCTTGCGTTTTTCCTGAAGAGATTGGTTTCTGAGGAGATAGGCGGGATGGTAGGTAACGAGAGTGGGGGTATTTTCATACTCCAGCCATTTTCCGCGTAGTTCTTTCATGGGCCGCGTTTCACCTAGAAGTCCCTCTGCGGCAGTCGCTCCCAAGGCAACTAAGACGCGAGGACGAATGATGGCGATCTGTTCGCGGAGCCAGGGTAAGCAGGTGGACATTTCTTCAGGCCGTGGTTTGCGGTTCCCACTGGTGCCGGCGGGCATATTCGGTCGGCATTTGAGAACATTTCCAATATAGATGGACTGTCGTGTAAAGCCCATAGTTTCGATAATGCGAGTGAGTAACTGCCCTGCCCGACCTACAAAGGGCTCACCTTGCGCATCCTCATCAGCTCCGGGAGCTTCGCCTACAAACATCAGTTCCGCTTCTGGGTTGCCGACCCCGAAGACCACCTGAGTCCGCGTGGAAGCGAGATGCGGGCATTTGGTGCAGATGAGGGCCGCCTTGCGTAAAGAATCGAGTATTTCTGTCGGCGGTTTCAAGGGAGTCTTTGCGGGCTTCTTAGGAAGATTCAAAGATTTGGATGAGGGCGTGCTTGCGGTTGGATTTTTTCGGGAGACGTGGTGGGTGGCAGATTTCAATATTTCCAAAGTTTGAAGAGAGGCGTGAGGCTTTTTTCCAAAACCATCTTGTATCGAGAGCAAGGCATCTCGGGTTATTTTAAGAGCTTTATCAAAGGTATCCACACCGGGAAAATCATAGGGACATGCGGCGACTCGGCAAGGGGGAAAACTCTGGCAGGAAAAACTGCGGTTTTTTTGTTATTTTCACTATCGCGGAAAAAATATCAAAAGAGTCGCCGGCAAGTCGTTGCAATAATCTTGGTATCTGACGTGCAATTTGTCATCAGTTTCGCTTACATTCATCCTTGAATCTATAGCGACGATTATGACCCCCGAAGATTTTGTTGCACAGGTACGAAACGCAGTCGTTGAACAGGGGAGTATTGGCGACAAGGACCTCTTGGAGTCAGCTTCAGCCGAAACGGTGAGCGATCCTTACTGGAAGCGACTACTCACCCTCTATCATTCATTGAATTCGTATGATCGGAATACTTTTCTTGAAATCCTCAGGCAAATCAGGATCGACACTCTCGTTCAACTGTTTTGTATTCTGGATGGGGTGTGTACCCTTGAAAACTCTCCGGAAGACTTTGAGTTAAAGACCATGGGCGACGGGCAAAAAATTAATGGAAATCTCCAACATCTCTTCCTGGGAGAGGACGAGTGAGGAATCCTCCCAAAAGCGAGAGCCTGGTAGAAAGTTTGCGTCAATCCGCCGCGGGCGATAAGAGCCGGACTACTCAACCCTATAGTGGCACAAAGCGCCAGCGCCGCTCTTAGTCATCACAGAGGCTGGTGGTGGATAGGTACCCAGTTGGGTTTTGCCAGCCTCTTCTTTTTTCACCCCCCCTTTTTTACCCACGCATTCTTTGATAAACTGACGTTACGCGCTTTTAGGAGCTCTGGGAGCAAAAAAACCATTTTAGCCTACAAGGTTTCCCTTTTTTGCGTCACATCACTTATAAAGCCAAAATTTGCGGGGAATTGCAAGATAGGTGGCGTGTGCATGCAATAGGTAGCTAATGTTAATGAGTCGATTATTTTTCGATGATTTGTATCGATATTTACTACAGAATCCTCCTTGCTGGTATGCTAAATGTATCGTAGTGTCCCCCCTTCAATTAACCTCAGACAGTAGTGCAAGAAAAACACCCAGATTTTCAAATTAATTCGGCAGGCAAGCCGCTGGAAAAAAATATACTCGTAATGGCAGTAGTTCCCATCGGGATTTTGCTCAATCACGCAATGGGAATGTTAACATTATATATTAAAGTTCCTCTTTACTTGGATAATATCGGCACCCTTTTGACCATCATTCTTGTAGGAACTCCTGCCGGAGTCATGACCGGTATCTTATCTTCCTTGTTGCAAGGATTATTAATAAATCCGGTCATTCCTTATTACACAAGCACCCATATTGCTATTGCACTTTTTGCGGGATGGATGGCGAAAAAAGGATATTTTCGGACGATTCCAAAAACCATAGTGACTGGCATTTTTATGGGTTTAGTTTCGGGGAGTGCCAATGCGCCTATTGTAATACTACTGGGTGGTTTTACAGGCACATGTACAGATGTCACCACGGCACTCCTCTTGGCCAATGGGCAATCGATCTTCAAAAGTGCTTTTTTAGCTAACTTTGCCAATGAACCATTTGATAAGATCATTCAGTGCCTGCTAGTTGTTTGGCTAATCAGAGGTATGCCCCGCGTATTAAAAAACCACTTTGCAAACAGCGGATATCTCGCAAGAAATTTATGAGGCAATGAGGATTGTAGCTACGCCTCCGGCACTTCATCGTGGATTAGCCTGTTTAATAGGCATTTTGGGAACTCTTATGGCTAATAAGCTTCCTTTGCTACTCACAGGACTATTGATGGTCTTGGGTTGCCTAGCCGTTCAAGGAAAACTGCGCGAATTCGCACGGTTTGGATGGACTGTACTGCTCCCTATCGGTGGAATATTGATCTTTATTTGGGGATTCGTTCAGCGATCGGGGCCAGGAGCGGAGAAGTCTGTAGAGGACGGTATTTTATTCGCCGTTCTCACCACTCTTCGTTTAGCATTGCTGGGTGCAATTTTTCTGACAACAGTTTTAACGCTTTCCCCAAAGCGCTTGACCCATCTGCTTCAAACTTTTGGAATTCGTGGGCAAACATTGGCAGTGGTGGTTTCTTGTCTGAATCTTTGGTCGGATTTTCACTTCTATATCCGACAAGTGTATGTAGCTCGGTGTGCTCGGGGATTAATGCCAAACCGCCACCTTGTTACACGGATGCGACAATTGCCCTACGCAGTACGGACGCTATTTATTTCCGCACTCACATATTCACTCGAGCGGGCAAAAATGTGGGAATCCAATGACCTCATTAGTCGCCTCGATCGTTTAAGTAAAAATGCTTCCGCCACTGAAGAATGTTCCCGACTCGCAGGATTTTTATTGCTGACTTTGTCTATAGCCTGGGCAATTACCTCCGCGATTTATTTTTTTAAAACTGGATGGACATTACCGCATTCTTAACAACCTATCGAGGCAAGCCAGTTGTTCTGGAAGGAGAGAATTTCTCCGGACGAACGGCTCTACTTCACCGTTGTGTTGCTGACCGTTCTCAGAAAGGAGATCCAGCCGTTTACCTCGGATCTTCTGTTCATAGATATCTTTCGTCGCTGATGCCTAGCGTTCATGATGAGCTTTATCTTCACGTTTTCGGTGCTCGTCACGAAAAATCACTATTCTGTCTTGCTGAATCATTTGGATTAACCCGTTGCTTTTATCAAAGTCCCTTTACTCTTTCCGGTGGAGAGCAAGCTCTGCTAGCCATCCTTTCTCAATTAGGCATGGAGCCCACCCTACTTGCTTTGGATAGTACATTGGGCGAACTTGATCAGGTGAACAGGGTGAGAATTACACAGGTTTTTTCCTCACCAGTTGCTGAGAATACAATTACAGTACTTACTGAAAATGGTTATGCAAGGGACCGTACGGGGAATTTGCCCATTCGACGGCCCGTTTCTGAATTTGTAGAACCCTCGACAAAGCCACCTCGATTTTGTGCTTCGGATTTCAGGTTCATACCTTCTGCAAATAGGGGATGTTTGGAGGCCGACGAAATTAGATTTAGCTACAGAGCGGGATTTCCCATTTTGTGTGGGGTTTCCTTTCGGTTGGAGCCGGGTCGTATTTATTCGCTTGAGGGTAGAAATGGTGCGGGGAAAAGTACTCTGGCGCAGATTTTAGTGGGAGCCTTGCCTCTGCGTCGCGGAAAGATCTCTTTTGGGGGTCGCATCTTTAATGCGTGGAAAAATCCCGGACAAATTGTGGTCATGCACATGCAAAATCCGGATATTCAACTTTTTTCAAATTCTGTAAGCAAGGAACTCTCTGATCTTCCTGCACTTTCATCCGGATCTGCTGCTGCATTAGCAGGAGTGGAAAATTTGATGCTTGAGCATCCATTTGATCTTCCCTTTGTCCTGCGCAAACGGCTGACTTTTTCTCTCATAGCCAATCTGAGACGCCCCTGGTTTATCTTTGATGAGCCCACATTAGGACAAGATGTCCGAGCCTGTGATCAAATGGTTGCCATTCTCCGACAGATGGCAAAAAACGGTGCCGGCATCATTGTGATCTCACATTCTCAAGAATTTATTTGCAGACTGGAAACACAAAGGCTCTGGCTCGAAAATGGTTTCATGAGAGAACTTTAAGTTCTACGGAGATGGCCTTTTGCTTTCGCGATGGCCTTTTGCTTACGCCGCTCCTAAAGCTAAAATTGCAGTCACATCCGTGATCATTTTATACTGGCTTCGCTATAAAAAGGCAGAGGAAATTTTGAGGTGAAGGCGGTGACTTGGGATCGGATCGAGGCAAGTGCGCTATCGTCTGAACGGACTTTAAGTGCCGCATCGAGAATGTCCGCAATTTCCATCATGTCTTCTTCTTTCATTCCGCGAGTGGTCATAGCTGGGGTGCCGAGGCGAATTCCGCCTGTTTTGGTAATGGGTTCGGTGTCGAAGGGAATCGCATTTTTATTGACCGTAATAGCGGCTTTATCCAGAGCGATTTGTGCTTCCACACCGTGGATTCCTTTAGGACGTAAGTCTACGAGCACAATATGATTATCCGTTCCGCCGGAAACAATGCGATAGCCCAAAAGTGCCAACCGAGCGGCAAGGGCCTTACTGTTAGAAACAACCTGCTGAGCGTATGTTTTAAAAGAGGGTTGAAATGCTTCGTGGAGGCAGACTGCTTTTGCAGCTATGATGTGCATGAGAGGCCCGCCCTGGATTCCGGGAAATACCATAGAGTCTATCTTTTTAGCATATTGCTCACGACAGAAAATGAGGCCAGCGCGGGGGCCTCGAAGGCTCTTATGTGTGGTTGTGGTGACGAAGTCCGCATGAGGAACCGGATTGGGGTGCATGCCTCCCGCAACGAGACCTGCAATATGAGCCATGTCTACGAAAAGAAGTGCGCCCACGGAATCAGCAATTTGTCTCAGACGGGCAAAGTCAATGATTCGAGAATACGAAGAAGCTCCCGCTGTGATCAGTTTTGGACGGACTTCTTCCGCTTGCCGAGCCAGTGCCTCGTAATCAATTTGTTCTGTTTGCTGGTCGACTCCATAATGACTGACCTCGTACAGCTTCCCTGAAAAATTGGCCTTGTGCCCGTGAGTCAGATGTCCACCATGGGCGAGATCCATGGTCAAAATGCGATCACCTAGTTGAAGGGCACTGAAATACACTGCCATATTTGCCTGGCTACCAGAATGAGGTTGCACATTGGCATGTTCAGCGTGGAAGATCTTTTTCGCACGTTCTATGGCAAGAGCTTCCACCACATCCACAAACTCGCACCCCCCGTACCACCGTTTATTCGGATAACCTTCTGCGTATTTATTAGTGAGACAGGATCCCTGAGCTTCCATGACAGCGGCGCTGGTATAATTTTCAGAGGCAATAAGTTCGATATGTTCAAACTGACGATGTTGCTCATTGCTAATCGCTTTGGCGATTTGAGGATCAACGGTTTCTAACTGTGGATGGATGGCGTTGGGCATTGGGGACATAGAATTTTGATCGATGAGAAGGAGAATTTTTTTGACGGCGTTTTTAATCACCTCTTTGCAGCGTTTGTAAGTTTCACGATTGTATCCGATGGGGTCAGGAACATCAGGGGACCCGGGTTCGGATTCGCGAAGAAGAAAAACCTTATCCCTCGAAAGGGGGTAAAGAAAATTCAGTGTTCTTTTGTGTTCGCGGCTCATAACGAAGATATGGGTTGCGCGTTTGATAAGATCCACCGTCAGAGGGCGGCTATGGTACGAAGAAATATCGATGCCATCGTTACGGAGAAGCTGTACGGCAAACTGACTGGGTGGGGCCCCAGACAGGGCGTTGATGCCGGCGGAGAATACCTCCACCTCTTTACGGTCCTTAAGGAGTTTTCGGAAAAGGCCTTCCGCCATAGGGCTACGGCAGGTATTGCCCGTACAAATAAACAGAATTGATTTCATGGAACAGGATCCAAATGTTTGCAACAGAATAGTGTGGTAGGGCCTGTTAACACAATGAGAAGAGGTGGCGCGAGAGAAATTACAGAAGTCAATGTTGAGTGAATACCAGCTTGAGAATGATACTGAGCCAGCGGTATATGTTTGCAATCACACATCTATTATTTGGAAAAGCCATCCACCATTTCGGATTTATATCGATTCGCCCTAGTGCTGACACAGGACGCTTCGCAAGCGACATCTTTAGTCGAAGAGTCTGTCCAAGAAGTTTTAAATAGAGGCGGCGAAGAAAGCACCAGAAGGATGAAGTGGTTGATTTTTCAAAAGATTCGGCAAAAAGCTCTCCGCCAGATTGAAACATCAGGAAGCAGATCTCTTTCTGGTAGCGTGGCAGCATTACATGCGCTTCCGGAGCCCGCCCGGAGCGCGATGACTCTGCTTTGCTTGGAAAGCTTTTCTTTGCAGGATCTGGAGTCTTTTCTGGATCTTTCCACGCGAGAATTGGGGGAGGCTCTTGAAACTGCCCGTTCCGGTCTCAAGCGTTCGCTCCCGTTTTCTCACGACCCCTAACCTTTCCGGAACATTACTCTTGTGACAATCAAGCAAATAAAAAGCCTTCTCTTGGTTTGCCCTCCAACTGGGAATGACGGTGGAGATCCACGTCTCAAAAAGGCTCTTCAAGCCGCTCAAAAGGATCCCGAGCTACGGGCTGCGTGGGACACTCAAGTAAAGTTTGACCGTCGCGTAGCGGATGGCTTACGAGCCATTGCGCCTCCGCCTTCTCTCATGGCGGCCGCTACAAATGTGGAGTCTCATCTTTCTCATCGGACGGTACCGACTATGTCTTTGCGGGATCCGGCAATTCTGTCTGTGGTGATCGCATTTGTTTTGCTTGTGGGATTGGGAATATGGCTTGTTTTTGGCAAAATGTCTTCTTTCCCAGGCGCATCCGAAACCTGGGAAATCGTGTCGATGGGAGATAGCGCGCCAGCGGACCGATTAGAACCTATCACGCTAAAGTTGGATGTATTGGATGATTGGTTTGCTATGAAGGGAATGGACCAATTTTGGGCGCCAACGGAACTGGGAAATCTGGATGTCGTGGGGGCACGGCTTTTTTATTTCGCAGATATTCCTGTAGCGATGGGAGTTGGGGATCAGCCACTGGTGTCCTTCTATGCTTTCAATGGAACCCGACTAGGAATTTCCGTGCCAACGGATGGGAAATGGAAACTCGTGACTCGAGATCGGAAAGCAATTGCGGTAACAGGCCAAGGAGATATGGTTTTTGTGATAGAAATTGACGGCGACCGAACGGATTTACAACGAATTTTACACCAATTGTACGCTTCAAAATACTCCGAGCAATAAACCGGAAAAAGACATACGGTTGTTCTTGTTCTGCAATTTATTCACTAGGGAAAGAGTCCTCTGATTTGTTTCGCTGCTCGCACGCGTTCAATGCCAATGGAAAGAGCGGAACTTCGGTTGGAAATGCCCCGTTCTTTCGCTCTGCGGATGACCGCAGAAAAAGCACCTTCCAAAATTCTGCATAACCGATCAATGACTTCCGTATCCGTCCAAAGAAAATTTTGAATATCTTGGACCCACTCAAAGTAAGAGACTACTACCCCTCCTACGTTACAGAGAATATCGGGAATGACAAAGATTTCATCCCGCCGTTGCTCTAGGATTGCGTCGGCCTCGGGTGTGGTGGGGCCATTGGCTGCTTCCGCGAGGATGCGACATCGTAGTTGGCCGGCATTCGATTGAGTGATGACACGTTCGATAGCAGCCGGTACGAGCACGTCACAGGGAAGTGTGAGCAATTCAGCGGGATCAATCATTTCTCCCCCGTCGAATCCTTCCAGGGATTTATGTTCCGCTACATAGCGGTCGGCCACTGACACATCGATTCCCTTCGGATTGTAGAGGGCAATCATCTGATCGCTGATGCCGATTACTTTCATTCCTGTACGATAGGCTAGTCCACACGCTGTGACAGATCCTACATTGCCGAACCCTTGGACGATGGCCGTCCCTCCCTGCGGACTGATTTGCAGATGATTGTAGGCACGTTCCACAAGAAAAACGACGCCGCGACCGGTGGCTTCGCGTCTTCCGGCGCAACCGCCCAAAACGGTAGGTTTTCCCGTAACGATCTCGGCAACGGATTTTCCGGCATGAGAGGAATAGCTATCCATGAACCATGCCATGACTTGTTCGTTAGTGCCCAGGTCCGGTCCCATGATATCTGTCTGAGGCCCAACGAAAGGAATCATTTCCAACATGTACCTACGAGAAACTCTTTGAAGTTCGGTGGGGGTCAGGCTTCTGGGATCCACAGCAACTCCTCCTTTCGCACCGCCGTAAGGGAGACCCGCTAGCGCGCATTTCCAACTCATCCATACTGCAAGGGCGGCAGATTCGCCTAAGGTCAAAGTGGGAGTAAAGCGAGTGCCTCCTTTTGTAGGCCCCAAGGCAAGATGATGTTGCACTCGGTATCCTTGAAAGACGGCGATGCTTCCATCTTCTCGATGAATAGGGATGGAAACGGAAATTGCTCGTTTCGGGAGTATGAGTTGGTCTCGCTCGCCTCCGTGGATTTCTAATAGGTCGGCTACGGCATCGAATTGTTGTCGTGCCATTTTAAATACGGGATCGAAATAGATTTCTCGTTCCATGATAGATTAAAAAAATTTAAAATTTGAAAGTCATCGGGAGGGCGTCCATCCCCATCTACCGATGAGTAAACAGTAATTTTGCAGAAAAGTTGCGTATTTCAACTGGTTGATAGTTTTGGAAGCGATGCTTTAGTGAATTCGATAACGACCGTCGCCTACGCTGAGGACTCGAATACGAACTCGCGTAATGCCTCTGGCATAGAATTCAAGTTTTTTTGCAGCTTTGGGAGTGACGTCCAAAATTCTTCCTTTAATAAAAGGACCTCGATCATTGAGACGAAGGATGGTGGACTTTCCATTGTTAAGATTGGTTACCTTAACGCGACAGGGAAGCGGAAGGATCCTGTGCGCACCTTCCAACGCGGAAGACTGAAAACGTTCGCCTAAAGCAGTCTTTCCTGGAAACAGCCAGTTGCCTTCTGTATAATGGGAAGCGACTCCGTATTCTATAAAGCCTACCGCCTGTCTGGGAGATAATGGATGATAACGAATTCCTCGGAGGTGATAGGGTTGATACTTGTAGCCACGATAAGAATGGTTCGCGCAGGAACAGACATATCCAACCAATGCAAGAAGCAGTAACAATCGGGGAATACTTTTCGCATCTTCCAAAATCATAACGGATTGTAAGAGCCCACTTGTTACCCTACAGTTGCTTTTTTTGTTTTGCTTTTTGTCACCCAAGCAAAACTTTATTTTTTCTGCTATAAAGACAAAAGAGCCCTCCGATAACTAGCAGATTGGGAGCGGGACTAAAAACCAGGCAGTCCCGGAATTTTAAATCCGGCAGTGACTTTACTCATTTCTTGTTCAGCTGCATTCCTCACGTCTTCTGTGGCTTGTTTGATGGCAGCTAGGATGACATCTTCCAAAGACTCTACGTCCTTGGGGTCCACCAGGCTGGGGTCAATTTTCAATGAGAGAAAATCTCCCGCCGCATTACAGGTAATTTTTACCATCCCGCCACCCGCGGCGGTTTCCACCACAATGGTTTTCAGCTTTTCCTGAGTTTCCTTAAAACGTTTTTTGGCTTTTTCAGCTTCTTTTAGCAAATTTCCGAGGTTTCCGAGATTCATGATGATGCGGTTTGAATAGTTCCTTTAAAAATTTCCAGCGCTTTACGGATCAGAGGATCATTTTTGAACTCTTCCATGGGATCCGTGGGCGGTGGCAAAAGGGACGTGTTTTCGGGAGGACTTTCTAAATGTGTCTGGTCTAAAGTGGACGGGATATCCACCAAGTCAATCTTCAAACGTGTCACAGATCCTCGCTTTTGTGAAAGCCGTTTTTCTAGTAATGATTGGATATCTCCCCAAAAAATAGACTCAAACTGTATTTTGAAGGATTTTGGAAAACAGACTCGCAGATGGGTTCCTTCAAAGGCGGCATTTTCCGCCTCGCTCAGCCAACCAAATTTAAAGGGACTTTCATTGATGGTTTCCGCGGCCACTGTTTTCCAGATCATTGCGGCGGAAAGTTCTTGAGCGGTGCCGCAGCTGGGCTGAACGGCTGCTTCAGGGGATACCAGATCCGTGTTTTTGAGGGGAAGTTTTTCCGATGGGGCTTCCGGTGGGGCGGGAGGAGCTTGAATCGAAGGCAGTGAATCGGGGGATCCTAACCCTAAGTGAGTCAGAGTGGTTAAAACGTCATCCAGACTTGCTTGTTCCAGCAGATGGGCGGCTTTAATGATCGTAACGTCCATTTGGAGGTGGGTGTCTGAAGCCCACTTCATACGAGATTGGGTATCGGCCAGGAGATCCAGCAATTCCAATAACTTACTTTGATTGATGCAGATTGCTTGGTTCCGAATAGCCGGATCCGCGGTTTTGTCAGCTTTGGCTTGTTGAATTAGCACATCTCGCAACCAGATAATCCAATCTCCCAATAAACGGGCCAAATCGCGACCATTCGATGCTTGTTCCGCGACAAGCGCCAATGCTTCGGCAGTTTTTTTTTCGAAAACGAGTGCCGAAAGGTCGGCAACTGTTTGACGAGGGGTGAGGCCAAAAAGGAGAAGGACTTCCGATTCTGTAATCTGGTTGCCGCAGAAAGCAACTGCTTGATCAAGCATGGATTCCGCATCTCGGAGGGCGCCATCCGCAGCGGTCGCAATGGCAAGAGCGGCGTTCTCATCCATGACGATATTTTCTTTCGAAGCGATGGCCTGCAGATGAGAAGTCATGAGCTGAGGGGAAATGCGTTTGAGATCAAAACGCTGACAGCGACTGGAAATGGTCGCAGGTACCTTCTGGATTTCCGTGGTGGCGAAGATGAATTTCACATGAGAGGGAGGCTCTTCTAATGTCTTCAGCAAGGCATTAAAGGCGCCGGAGGAAAGCATATGGACCTCATCGATGATGTAGATTTTAAAAGGACCCCGAACTGGAGAAAATAGTACATTTTCGCGGATTTCGCGGATGTTTTCCACTCCGTTATTACTAGCTCCATCGATCTCTAAAACATCTAATGAACGGCTTTCTGCGATTTCCACACAGGAATCACACCCCCCGCAAGGCTGCGCAGTAGGGCCGTTCTGGCAATTCAGGGCTTTGGCGAGAATACGAGCCGTCGAGGTCTTCCCTGTGCCGCGCGGCCCAACAAAAAGATATGCCTGAGCCAAGCGATTCAAACCAATGGAATTACGAAGAACCGTCGTGATGGAGTCTTGTCCGATCACCTCTTCAAAGGTTTGAGGACGATATTTTCGGGCAAAGACTCGGTAACTCACACGAAAAAAATAGGACAATGGTGCTGCGAAACAAGAAAACAAAATGCCATCTTGAAAGACCACGATCCCTTTTCAAGCGACAATGCTGTTCAGTAAAATTTTTAAACCTGCTGTGAAGTGAAGAAAGTCCGGTGAAAGAAAGCCCGGTTCCCGGGCAGGAAATAGGTTGGATTTTATGGAATGATCTACTAGAACGCCCAACATGCGAATTCTTGTCACGGGAGGGTGTGGCTTTATTGGAAGCAATTTTATCCGATTCTTGCTGGAGCATTACAAACCCGAATTTGTCACTAATGTCGATATCCTCACCTACGCTGGAAATCTTTCCAATCTCAATGGAGCAGTGGAACCATACGGCGAGCGATATGAATTTTTTAAAGCGGATATTGCAGCGCAAGACGCTATGGACGCGGTCATGGCGAAACACAAATTCTATGCGATCGTCAATTTCGCGGCGGAATCGCATGTGGACCGGAGTATCAATTCCCCTCTGAATTTCATTCATACCAATGTGGTGGGAACAGAAATTCTCCTCGAATGTGCACGCAGGCATGGAGTGAAACGTTTCGTGCAGGTCTCCACGGACGAAGTCTACGGATCCCTAGAGGCGAAGGGACGTTTCACGGAAGATTCTCCTTTACTCCCTTCTTCTCCTTATTCCGCTAGCAAAGCAGGCGCAGATCTCTTGGCTCTCGCTGCTCATCGGACATTTGGCCAGGAGGTGCTGGTAACTCGTTGTTCCAATAACTATGGACCTTACCAGTTTCCAGAAAAATTGATCCCACTCATCATTACGAGAGCACTTTCCAACCAATCTTTACCAGTTTACGGAGATGGAAAAAATGTACGTGACTGGATTCATGTGGAAGATCACTGCCGAGCCATCTTAGCGATCCTTCTGGAAGGAAAACCCGGTCAGATCTATAATGTGGGTGCGGATTGCGAAGTAGGAAATATGGATCTTGTACGGAAAATTTTGGGCATTCTCAAAAAACCCGAGTCCCTGATTCAGTTTGTGGCAGATCGTCCGGGTCACGATCGCCGTTATGCAGTGGATGCTTCTCGCCTCCGTTCTGAATTAGATTGGAAGCCGATTCATCCATTTTCCAAAGCATTGGAGCAAACAGTCGCTTGGTATGTAGATAATCGGGAATGGTGGAAGCCGCCTGGCGACCAATAATGGCATTTGTGGAGCGACGCCGTATAGCCATAATAGGTAGCAAAGGTCGATTGGGCGCAGCCTTGAATCGACTGTGGAGTCCCAGTTTTGAGATATTGCCATTCTCTCGAAAAGACTTGGATATTTCTCAGCTAGGAGAGGTGAGGAGGGTATTGGAAAATCTTTCTTGCGATTATCTGGTCAACTGTTCCGGCCTGACCAATGTAGATTACTGTGAAGAACATCCGGAAGAGGCATTTCTTCTGAATGCAATGGTTCCGGCTCTGATGGCTGAGTATTGCGTTCTTCGCGGGATCCGATTCATTCATTTCAGTACGGACTATGTTTTCGGCGGTGAGCGCGCTGGATTACTCACGGAAAAAGATCCGACGATTCCGATCAATCAGTATGGTTGGAGCAAATTGGAAGGGGAAAAAAAAGTGCTGGAAGCAGCTACCAGCCACGTGGTTTTGCGAGTATCTTGGTTGTTTGGTCCGGATAAACTCAGTTTTATAGATAGTATTCTCACTCGAGCACTTACTCAAGATCGGGTCGAAGCAATTACGGATAAAATATCTTGTCCCACTTATGCTCATGATATTGCGGAATGGACGCAGATTTTTCTCCAAAATAAAACGACGGGAGGAATTTATCACCTTTGTAATTCTGGAGAATGCAGCTGGCGTGACTATGGTCAGTATGGCCTGGATTGTGCGCGCGAGTGTGGAATGCGGTTAAAAGCCACCGCTATCTCTTCTCTAAAACTAGATGAAATAAAGATATTTCAGGCAAGACGGCCGCGCTATTCAGCAATGTCCACAGAAAAATTCGCAGCTATTTGGGGGCGACCTCTTCGTTCTTGGAAGGATGCCGTTCACGCATATATTAGTTCGTGCTTGGTGGTTCGTAATTCGTATCCCACAGCCTAAAAAAGCTGCGAATTGCCTCAAAAACCGAGTGGATCTATCCACGACGAATCATCAATTGCCGCGGACTATCCACCACCAACTTCTGTGAACCACAAACCACGAACTCAATAGAATGAATCGTTTTTTTTTATCGGCCGATAACCTCCAAAAAAATACGCCTGTTTTAAAGGGAGCTGAAGCCCATCACTGTCTTAATGTTTTGAGACTCCAAACGGGAGATCGCCTGGTAGCATTTGATGGACAGGGAAATGAAGCGACTGCAACAATGGGTTCCACTGGCAAAGATGAAGTGCAATTGCATTCTCTTTTGCGCAGTTTTACTCCCCGATTACCTGTCGAGATGACCCTTGCGCAAGCAATTCCAAAGGCAAAGAACATTGACTGGATTATTCAAAAAGCGGTGGAATTGGGAGTCACTCGAGTTGCTCCCTTAATTTCCGAACGAACAGTCGTTCAGATCGACTCCGAATCTGCGGGTAAAAAACAATCCAAGTGGGAAGGAATTGCCATCGAAGCCTGCAAACAATGCGGCCAGAATTGGCTTCCGCATATCTTGTTACCCACTTCTCCAAAGCTATTTCTGGAATCTGTCGCCTCGCAGGAATTTCTCCTAATCGCCTCTCTTCAACCAGACGCTCGTCGTTTAAAAGAGGTCCTCGCCGACTATGAAAAAGAACAGGGCAACCCGCCAACTCGCGTTACGATGTTCGTGGGACCCGAAGGAGACTTTACCCCGGCGGAAATTGCCCTCGCAAAAAGTATGGGGTGTGTGCCCATTACCCTCGGTCCTATCGTCCTGCGTACTGAAACTGCGGCTCTATACTGTTTAAGTGTTCTTTCTCACGAACTGAATGCATAGCGCTGTGGAAGTGGGTGAATGAGACCCAGGCACCCCGGACAAAACCCCACAGTGGCAGAAACATTCAAATACTGGCTTCGCTATAGCAAATGAACTATAAAATGATTATAAAAACTGGTCAGAAAAGAGGGAATGGATGGAGCATTGAAGGGATCTGCGGCAAGCTTTGGCTTGAGCCCATTTATGCTCTATGGGATTAAGATCTGGGGAATAAGCGGGGAGATATTCGAGAAAGAAGCCAGCCTCCTGTATGAGAGCTTGAGTGTCTGCTCTTTTATGGAAAGAGGCGTTATCCAAAACGAGCACCGAATTTTCAGGAAGTTTTGGCAAAAGATCCTCTTTTATCCAATTGTGGAAAATGTCGCTATTTATAGAACACTCAAAGAGGCAGACGGTAAACAGGCAAGCTTTGATGAGAGCCCCTATCACATGGGTTCTCCCTTTAGCATTCCAGTCATGGGTTCCATAGCAGCGTTGTCCTCTTGGGGCATAGCCATATCTTCTTGGCATATCATGAGCAAAACCGCTCTCATCTATATAAACAATAGATCTTTGACATGCTGGATGCTCTTTTATTTTTTCTTCAAAAGTTTGCCTGGCAACAGGGTCTGCCTTCGGGTGCCGGAAGGATTTTTTTTATAGGTTATGCCCAAGTGCTTAAGCGCCTTTCCAATTCCTCGTGGGGTCACTGCAAATCGAGCAGCACGTTCACATTGAGATGCACCGAGATTTTCTTCCACATCTTTAGCCAAAGCCTCCATATCAATCTTTGTCGCCGGCTTATTCCGCTTCTCTTTGGGTTTTACCCGCCTCTCCCAGCGCGCAATACTGGCTATCCCTACCCAAAATCTTTTCGCTGTTTGTTCATGCGTCAGTTCTTCTTCCCTTTTTATTCTCAAAACTTGTTCCCGGAACTTCAGTGGATACATCCACACAATATAATCGTTTTATAGTTCATTTGCTATACAAGGCTGGAGCGGATACCTTCGCTACGGAAACTGTACAGAAGTGATGGCCCGCATGCATTCTCATATAAGTCGGCGTGTGCAACACTGATTATGGGAAAAGCACGGTTGCAGAAGGAGGAAACTATCGCCAAGCTTGACAAACAATATGGACTCTACCAATTCCCAACCCAAACTTCATGGAAGAATTCTAATCGGAAAAACTGCACGTACGGTTTGAGGAGGGATAAGAGATTAACGGTCATTACATAATGCTTTCTCAACCGATCGTCTTCTGCCTACTTTATAGTTAAAGTCATCAAAAGAGACAAAGAACTTAAAAATTAAAATTTAATCCCACGAGAATGGCATTGGAATAGATCTGGTTCCCGCCACATTGTGGAGTATAGTACGCAAAGGCACCTACACGAGAATCTATTTGAGCAGTGATGCCAGCAACTCCAAAGGCATTGTTGCGTGCTCCGCTTCGACTCTGGAAGTAAAAAGGCACGCCCCTACCATTGGCGAGTCTCGAGCTAATCGTTTGTCCATAATTAAGAAACTCATGCTGCCAGTACATACCGAGGGTAGGCAAAACTTGAGAGTTTGGCGTAATTTTCCAAAGATAGGAAATATTGCCTCCCAGTGTGTATACGAGTGAACTGGGAGTTTGACTGCCCACTCTTACATTTAAATTTCTGGTTTTGGGATCTCCGATGTTTTGAGTGAATGCTGAAACTCCCACATAAGTGTATTGAATAGAATTATTCACGCCAAATGTCCATGGTCCCACACGATGCTCATAGCCGGCGCCTAATAAGGAATCTAACTCTCCAGCAAAGGGATTACCGCGCGTAGTCCATGAACGTTTGGCATAATCAAAAGAATGTTTGATATTAAAAGCGTTGGCTCCCCCTCCTACAATTCCATTGAGATAAAATCCTCCCCATTGGGCGGTTCCATATAAGCCGAACTTCATTCCATGGCTTCTGAGTCGAGTATCTGAGTACCTCGCCCAAGTGGACTGATAGCCTGCATAGACTCCTACATTGACGATCTTGTTGATATGATGATCTGCTCCCAACATAAATAATCCGGTAATGGAATTGGTAGACGGCAGGTCACGCACATTGTTGATTTTGGAAAATACTCCGGATGCCGATGTCCAGATATCCCAGTTTAACTCTTCATGAGTAGATTTCAGGATCTGTTTATCCGGAGAGAGAGCGCGTTTGCCGTATTGCTGTACCATCGGCTCCTGACTTAAACCTTGAATGGTGATACCCTCAACGCCAGAGCGGATAGCTGCAAGGCGAGTGGTCAGTTGTCCATACTGGGCATTCGTGACGTTGAAGAGGACATCTTTAATGTTCCCTGCTATTCGCGGAGTAAATTTCTCCAATGCAATCATTCGCATAGGTTTTCCTACTCCTAAAACCAATACCCAGACCTCCTTCGAATCATAGAGGACTTCCACAAGAAGGTCTTCAGGAGTGGAGACCTCAGTGAAGACTCCTGTTATGCCGCCCGAAGCCGTAAGAATCTTATACCCTTCACTGGTCGGCGCTGAAAGAGGCAATACGTAGAGGCTTCCATCGAGATTTGCAGATCCTCCCACAACAAGCAAATCAGAGCTAGTGCCTGCAATTTTAGTAAACTGACTCCCCTCGGCAGTTTGTGTATAGTTGCCCTTGATGGTTAGGGTACCAATGCTATTTCCAGGACTGACCCAGCCGGAATTCACAACGCTTCCAGCAAGAGTTCCAATTCCACTCAATACCCCATTAGCTCGAATCAGGACGTTGGGACTGGCAAGCTGCCCCTGCACGGAGAGTTCAGCTGATTGTATAATAGTATTCCCCGTATAAGTGTGATCGCCCCTCAGTGCAAGAGTGCCAAACCCTGTCACAGTCAATCCTCCGTGGCCGCTAATTTCTGTGGCGGTGCCGATTGCAAATCCATTTGTATCAATAGTTCCACCCTCCGATGCTAAGTGAAAACGTTTGCTAGAAAATCCGGAAATGAAATTATCATTGTTACTTTTTGCCTGTAAAGTTCCGCCTTTAAAAATCAATTCGTCGTTAGATTGATGAGCAATTACGGTATTAGTGGAAAGCGAACCATCGTTTAAGATGATGCTTCCGCGTTCTGCGGTTCCCGTCGGACTGAGGTGGACGCTTCCAGCGCTTGCCGTTCCAGTAATCATAAGCTCCCCAACACCAGTTGCCTTAAAATTGCCACCAATAACTAACGGACCAGCAATATTCAATGTTCCACCATCTTCAACCTTCACGCTTCCCTTGCTATCATTATCTCCAATCTGCATAGCATCCGTATTCACTGTTCCGCTTATTAGAGTCAATTCGCCTTCTCCATTGAAATCACCAACTGCCACCTTCTCCCTTATATTTACTACGCCCCCATTCAGTGTCACAATTCCTTTTCCGTCGGATCCAACACTCATGTTTTTCGTATTGATAAGCCCATTCTCTACGGCAACAGAACCGGTTCCATCATTTGTACCAACAGTAAAATCGCCATTTATATCGGCTATCCCGTTGCGCATCTTGAAGTTTCCCTTCCCTAAAATTCCATTGCCTACGATTAAAGAGGTTCCCACTTTTAATCTCCCACGGTTGATCTCCATGCTGCCAGATACGGATGTATCGCCTACAGTGACTGATTTACCGACTGCTAGATGCCCATCAGATATTATCAATGTTCCGCTACCATCCTCCGAAAGTCCCACATTAAGGTCTCCATTCAGGATCACTGAAGAATTTTGAGCATCCAAGACCACCGTCTTACCAGAAGTGATGGTCTCTCCCAAAGTATCCGTCGCTTGAGTGTATCTTGTGATGATGTCTGGGAATTGTAGTATTTCTTGTGCACAAAGATTCTGTGAGAAATATAAACATGTGAAGGATGAGATGGAAAAAATAAGTAGCCGCATAATTTGACAGTAAAGAAGGCGTGATAACCGCCTAATGATCTGTTTTGTTATGGAGCAAAATATCAGAGTTTCCAGATTGTTTTTATCGAGCAGATTTTTTCGAGAAATAAACAATAATTTGCGCGGAATAGTAACTAAGTCTCGCTATCTTTTGGTAAACTTATTGATGTAGCGGGATATTGCATTGATCTCCAGAGTGGGCAACTAAGCATTGCGCAGTGTATAATGGAATCTTGCTACACATTGAATATAGCAACATCTATAAGGCATGCCTGAACAGACTGTTAAGGCAACTGGTAGTTTTCTCGTTCAAAAAAATATTTAATGCATCAGGCGGCCAAAATATTTTGTTTAATTCCACTTGCGTAACGAACGTCCTGGAAGATATTCGCGTCACGCATTTCAAGCGTCTATAAGACACTTTGTACTAGATAGTTGCAAAACGTCTAACCGCTAGAATGTGTCGATGCGGTAACTTTATGGCGATGTCGACAGTTCCTCATTCGCTAGAAGGATGGCGTCGCATTAATATTTTTAAATCATTCATAAGATATATCAACATGCGCATATTAGTTATATTGTTCCTGATCCTCATGAGTGGATCTCGATTAGCATTATCCGAATCTTCAGATATTTCTGCAGGAGGAAAGCATGTGCTCGCTCTTAAGGAAAATGGAGAAGTTTGGGCATGGGGTGCTAATGACGAAGAACAACTGGGCCAGCCCAACAGTCAGAAGCATTCTCTCGCACCAATTCAGATTACACTCCCTGCAAAACGAAAGGCAATACAGGTATCCGGAGGTGAGAGGCATTCCCTTGTTCTCTTGGATGATCACACTGTCTTAAGCTTTGGAGGCAACCGGGAAGGACAACTAGGAAGAGAAGGTAAAAGCCCTTCTGTGATTGATGGACTGACAAATATCACTGCAATCTCCGCTGGCGGTCGACATAGCCTCGTTTTAAAAAAAGACGGTACTGTTTGGGCATTCGGATCGAATTGCTTTGGTCAGTTAGGAGATGGAACAAGGACGCAACAAACGAAAGCTGTACAAATACAGGGAATAAATCACCCAGAAGCAAATCCAGTAGTGGCTGTAGCAGCGGGCCTGGAGAGTTCCTATGCTTTGACGCAAGAGGGTACCGTTCTGGCGTGGGGAGCCAATTCCTCGGGTCAACTGGGCGATGGCAGTAAAACAGACAGCCCTTCTCCTGTTGCCGTAAAGAATCTCTCAGGGATCATAGCCATTGTAGCCGGATATCACTTTGCGGGTGCCTTAAAAAATGACGGCACCGTTTGGTCTTGGGGAGTGCGGAGTCCCAAACAAGGGGAAAGAAAAGACAGGGATTCCGCCTCCCCACCTCAGCAGGTGGTGGAAATCACGGATGCCATAAGAATTGCAGCCGGATCAGAACACATAGCGATCGTTCGCTTAGATGGGTCGATGTGGACATTAGGTTCTAATAGTAAAGGTCAATTAGCAGTCGAGAAAGCTTGGCCTGGTTCCATGATGACCTCGCCGCAGGCCTCTGTGCTCAAGAGCGACGTAGAAAAGGTAACCGCTGGAATAGATTCCACATATGCTTTGAAAAAAGATGGAACCATCAGCGCATTTGGATCTTTCCAATGTGGTCAGATGGGGGATGGGAGTTTCAGTCATGCAACTCCAGTTCAGATGTATGAAGAAAGAGGAGCTAGCAAAATTGCCTGTGGAGCCTCTCATTCAGTGGTACTTCGCGCAGACGGCAGCGTCGGATGGCTGGGATTTTACAACACTCACAACCCCTCTGTTGAGGAACAGAATCCTCACGATCCATCCTATCAACTCAAAATATTATCGAGTCTAGGAAATATCATACAGGTTGCTTCCGGAGATCAGCACACGGTGGCTTTGAGAAGTGATGGCACCGTCTGGGCATATGGAATGGGCAACAAAGGCCAGCTAGGTAATAGCAAGTTTGAGAGCAGTATGATGCCAGTACAAGTAGCAGAGATCACAGGTGCCAAGGCGGTAGCTGCAGGAGGAGATAGTTCTCTTGCTATTATCAGTGATGATTCTGTGGTGACCTGGGGCAGCAATAATTTCGGTCAATTAGGAGATGGAACCACCATGGATCGGAGTGTGCCCGTAGCTATTTCTAAGCTGACGCAGGTGACTGCAGCAGCAATGGGCAAGGATCATGCACTACTGATCCGCAAAGAAGATGGAACGGTTTGGATTTGGGGAGACAACAAAGACGAGCAACTGGTTGGCAACAAAACTCCCATTCTGAGTGTTCCTCAGCAGGTGCCTGGATTGAGTCATGTAAAAGCAGTAGCGGCAGGAGAGGGATTTTCACTTGCGCTTTTAGAGAATAAGTCCGTTGTCGCTTGGGGAGTCAATCATTTCGGCCAGCTAGGATTGGGAGACACCCCTCTCCACTCAACCCCAACTGCAATTCCTCATTTAACAGATGTGGAACAGATTGCCGCGGGCTCTTCTCACGTGATCGCCCGTCTGAAAAACGGAACTCTGAAAGCATGGGGATCAAACGATCTTGGACAAGTGGGAGATGGAACATTTACTAACCAGCTCTCTCCTGTCGCAGTCAAAGAACTTACGAGCATTACCGACATCTCTGCCGGTAAGTCACACTCATTTGCGGTGCGGGGCGATCATACCGCCTGGAGCTGGGGAAACAATGCCAATGAACAACTAGGTGTTTCCGCCACTCGGCAACACAGAAGTGCCATCCGGTTAGTAGCAAACAGCGCGGATACTGATGCCGATGGAATACCGGACGGATTAGAACGCACTTACTTTGGCAATCTTTTTCACAATGGAGCCGCTGATAGCGACGGAGATGGATGGAACGATAGTCAGGAAATTCTCTTAGGCACCAACCCCATCCTTGCCGATACCGATAGCGACAATCTCACAGATATTGCTGATTCCTCTCCTCGTGGAAATTATGAACAGGCTGGGGAAAATATCATTGCAAGCATAGGCGACCATCGATCGATGAGCGGTCCGGATTCGGCACTACGCTCCAAAGGGCTACTTAATAGTGAGATTAAAAAAACACTAATAATTATTTCAAACTCTAACAGCCACACGAGTGAGAGAGCGGCTCATTCTGAAAATAATTCAGATCAGAATGAGGATAATGTCTATTCCGATATTAGCGTCATTTTTCCGGCAAATGGAGAAGTACTTGAGTGCAAATTTTTCTAATTTTTATGAAACGAATTTTACACATTATTAATATTATTCTTTGGTGTACCTTTGGAGCTCAAGCCCAACAAAATGGCAACGCAGGAGAAAAAGGCTCCGAAGAAACACGGGATCGTTTGGCAACGCAACCATTCATTCGCGGCGGAGGAGGCAATCCCAGCCATCAGTCCATCGTGATGCCGTTAAACTTCCAAGAGGGAGTAGATTTGAATCCATTAGGGAACGATTCTATAAGATATCCCGAAGCGCTGCCGTGGTTTAGTAAAATTCAAAAAGTTCAAAGAAGCTATCTCACCGTAGTCGACGGAGAAGCTGATTATCTTCTTAGATTTGAGAACCCAGTTGCAGCCTTTGGAAGCGCCGCTGGTGGAACGCCAATCTATGCGAATCAGGATTATAGTTTTTTAATTTCTGTCGGAAAAAATTTGGAAGCTGCTCCGATTCCTAATTCGCCTCAGGTGGCAGAAATCTTGATTTCAGCATATTCCAAAAATGCATTTCTTGATGATCAAAATCATATTGCTCCCGCACATCAATTTGCAGTGCAAATTCCCCAAAGAGGAACTTCGGAGTGGACTCAGTTTGCAAGCAATGGCCAACAGATAGAGATATCAGATCCTCGTACGGGATTAAAAGTACTTGTGGAGGAAAATGCCACCGATCCCGAGGGAAATATTTCTTATATTCTTACCTTTCGATCTTCCAATACAGACTACTATTTTAAAGTAGAGGCCCAAGGAACCTGCAAAATAGCAAATACTTGGTATCCAATGACTAATAGCATCCATGAGAGCGATCCCGCACCTCGAGACGTTTTATTCTGCTTAAATTTTGATCCACCGGATCTCACCGGTGCCTCAGAGGATGATTCTCTCATCCTCCGGAGGCAGCGAAGACAAAATTTCGTAATGGATAGATCCACCTCTATTGCAATTAGTAATAATATGAGTAACGGTTTTGGAAGGATCAAGAGTGTATTCGGATCCGGTGGAACCCTAGGATTTTTAAATCCTGCGAATTGGTTTGGAGGCAGAAAAAGAGAAAGACAAAGAAAAGAGCGAGCAAGAAGAATATGGAGAGAAAAGGAAAGGCAACGTCATGAGAGAATAGCCAACGAACTCCATAACCAGTTAGAGAACTTCAGAGCGCGCGCTCGAGCGGCAGAAGTATCGACCTGGTACATGGATTACGACGAAGCAAAAATCAGAGAAAATCATGAATGGCACCATTATCTGCAGGGGCGCGGAATTGACAGAACCCCGAGATTGCAAAAAATTGCAGCACTGGAAAGAAGATGGAAAGAGAAAGAAGCGGAAGTCGCCAGAGAATTAGAAGCCGCAATCCAGCATCTGCACGGCCAGGCCATAGCAGATAGCCTCCTTCCCTGGTACGAAGAGTATCGGGTAGAAGCCTTAAGAGAAGACAATAAATGGCGCTATTTTAGGCAACACCATCATCTTCAGCGAGGACCTTACCTCGAGCGACTCCAACAAGCAAAAGAGCGATTGGAACGAGAATACCACGAGCAGAAAGGCGTAGCTGGCGTAGGCGAAACTCGATCCTATATGAATATGTCCGGTCTTCCCGGCCTCAACAAAATGGTAGCGGACCCAGTAAATGTAGTCACCGGAGAATTTTATATCCATGTCGTGGACTTAACATTAAACGGTCCCATGCCTTTTGAAATAGGACGGAATTATTCCAGCCAAAACGTGGCAGACAGCACTGATTTTGGCCATGGCTGGAAAAGCTCCCATTTTCCTTACCTGCTCATGTCCCGCGACAAGAGCGTCATCCACATCACAGAAACCGATGGCTCCGTCATTGCCTATATTCAACAACCTCACAATCCCAATCAATGGGTTCCGACAGTTCGCGCAAACGCACACTTAAATAATATCAAAGGAGAAACCATAGGCAGCATAGGAAATCCATTTCATGCATTTGTGGAAAAAACCCAGAGAGATTCAGACATTATTTACACCCTACACAGCCCTTCCGGAGAAAAGAGGACATTTAAGACACATCAATTCACAAAGAATGGCATTACAAATGAGAAAATTTTCCTGGAAAAATGGGAAGATAATAAAGGCAATCATTACACCTTCCATTTCAGCACAAATCCTACAGACGCTCATTACGGCTGTCTTTTAAAGATTGTTTCCAGCAATGGTCAGTCTGCTCAATTTACTTACGATGAAGCCGGACGCATCACTCAACTTTCCTCGCGAGAAGGCTCCCGTAACATTTCTTATAAATATCATCAACAGGGTGACTTAATCGAAGTGAGTCCCACAAGCGATACGAAAATCGAATATGAATACCAAGCCCATCGTCTGACTTGTGAACGTAAACCGAATGGTCGCATCTTAAGAAATGCTTACGATGAACGCGGCAGAGTCATTGAGCAAAGCGCCACACTGGGAGATGACCCGGAACCTAAACTAAATGCCTCTTTTAAATATCAGGATAGGTCGCCCGAAGGCACAAAAACCATTAGTGGATCCACAGAAATAAAAGACGTTTATGGAAAGATCACCACGTACGAATATGACCGCAGCCTCATTACCCAAATCAGGGATCCATTAAACAACAAGATCCATCAGGAATGGACTTTCCCTGGCGATCCATCCACTAACTCGTATCCCCGTAGCTTAAAAAAGAGGACGGATCAACGCGGCCTTCAAATCACATTCAAATATGATCCCAAAGGCAATCTCATTGAAAAAGCCTCTGCTGGAAATCTCACAGGAGAAAGAGCCGGTGAAACCGGCGTTACCAGATTTTCCTATAATAATAACAACTTGCCACTTTCCATTCGCGATCCTCTTGGCAACGAACTCGTCCTCTCTTACGAAAACGCGAACTACCCCTGGTTGCCCACCCGCATCGACCAAAAAATCCAGGACAAAATAGTAACGAGTACCCAGTACACTTATCACGATGTCAGCGAGGGAGGGACATTTGCCAAAGGTCTTCTTCAAAAAGTGAAGAGAGCCACAGGGACCCCAGACCAATCAGTTGTGGAATACACACATAATTCTCGAGGTTTTCTCACCTCCAAAAAGCAAATGATGGGTGCGGAAGAACCAGACCTTTTAACTCGGTTTTCCTACAACCCATACGGTCAACTTGTCGAAGAAATCGCCCCCTCAGGCGCGGTGACCCGTTACGCCTATGACTTTGCAGACAATCGGTCCTGGACAGAACGCCGTAATGAAAAGGGAGCCCTGCTCAGTTCCACTTATATTTATTATAATAAAAATGGAGAACCCGAATGGAAAGATAATTGGCAAGACCACCCCGAAGACTCGATCCAATATCGGTATGACTATGCAGGACGTCTGAAAGAAGAACGGAGATTTAACAAAGGCAGCGTCGAGAATACTCATAGAGGCGGAGAACTCATCACCTATCAGCACGATTTATTTGGAAATCTTACCGAAATTCATAAGAACGGCCATTCCATAAAAATGACCTATAATGATTTAGGTCAAATGGTCACTCAAAAACAAGGAAACAAAGAGCAACAGGCATTTACTTATGAACCCGGAGGAGAAATTTCCAGCCACACTAATGCCTTGGGCGGAGAAACTAAGCATTTCTACACCGCTGAGGGAAAACTATACAAACAAGAAAATCCCGATGGAAGTATCCAGCAATGGCGCTACCAACTCGATGGTCGCTTAGCAAAAGAAATACTTTCAAATAGTTCCTACTGGGAAACCGCTTATAATGACCTTAAGCGTACGATCACTCGTACACTTAAGGATCCATCCGGACAGCCACTCATCACCGAAAATTACACTTTCGATCGCCGCGGCAACCTCATCTCCTCCACCGATGGAGAAAGTCACACTTTTCTCAAGGAATACGACAAACTCGACCGAATAAAAGCGGAGATAGGTCCTCCCTCAACCCCTCAAGCAGAACAACGAACCACCTCCATTACATACGATGACCGCAAGAGAACCATTACCAGCACGAATACCCTTGGAGAAAAACGCATTCTTTCGAGAGACGCAATAGATCGTGCCTTAAGCGCAGTGATTCAAGACGCCAGTGGTCAAAAAGTGAGAGAAAACACTTACGCTTATTCTCCAAATAAGGTTGTCGAAAATATCGGATTAATTAGCACCACAACCTCCCTGGATGGCAACTCCATATTTAAGATTTATGCAGATGGCAGTAAGCAGCAAATACGGCATGCCCCTGCGGATAACTCGATATCCTTTATTAACGAACTTGGAGAAAACACCGTCTGCCACTATGACCATTACGATCGCTTAATCAAAACTGTTTTCCCAGGTAAAGAAATTCACCGGATTTTTGACGCCTCGCAAAAACTCTATAGACTGAATATGCCCAGAAACCTATCCTGGAACGTAAAATATTCCCAGGCTGGACAAAAAGTCTCTGAGGAACTGGCTGGAAAAACCCCAGCCGATAATAACGAAAAAAATCTGGGATCTTTAATCAAACGTCAAGTAAGTCGCACTTATTATACCAGCGGACCCAATATCGGACAATTACAGAAGATCCGAGATGCGAGAGGCTTGGAGCACCACATTACCTATGATGCTATCGGCCGCGTGAAAAAAATAGCCACCTCAGGTTCCGTAAATGGCGTCCGAGAATTAAGTTATGACCGAAGAGGACTCTTAACCTCCATTTCACAAACCAGTGATCAAGGTGAACCCATTTACATCACACGAGTCTACAGTCCTTACCGAGATCTGGTGGAAGAAAATATTAACATGAATGGCCAGCCTCACCAAAAAACCACCCAAAAGTGGGATCAGGCGGGACGACGAACAGAAATAACTACCGGAAACTTTCGACAGGAGTTTTCTTATCGAGCTGATGCTCAACTCGCACAAACGCGGATTCCAGGACAAAACAAAACCATCGATTATACCTACGGATTAGACGGACTGCTCAGAGGAAAAACACAGGGCAACCTCAATGAAACCATAACCCTTGATTCGCGAGGAAGAATCCAAAGTCGAACTACACAAATTAATAATCAGCCCTTCCTCACCGAAACCTTGGGCTGGAGAGCAAATTCCACACTCGCGAATTACCAAGCACAATATCCTGGGAATCTCCAGCAGAATAGAGACCTTGCATACGATAATCAGGGACAACTGATCAGTGAAACCTATCCGAAGAAGGCAAACGAGAATGGTACCATTGTCTATGAGTATGAGACAAGCGGTTTGGGAGTGCGCGTAAAAGGCTATCAGTATACTATTGACGATGCCGCACTAGATCCATGGAGCCGTCCCACCAAAATAGTAACCTTAGATGGCGAACTTAAAACCCATTTTTATGGCCATGCTTTCCCCAATGCGAAAGTTCAAGTAAAACTCAATGGAGTCAGATACAGCACCACTTCAAGCTACTCTAGACGACAGCCATCCCAAGAGTTGTGGACTGTCCCCATAGCTTTTCTCAGGCCCGGAGAATATGTCCTCAAAGCGGAAGCATATCACCCGGAAACATTGCAAACCGTGCGGGCTAGCGCACTCAGTACCTTCTCTGTGGATACTCAACGTCGGCATATCCAGTGCGAATATGATGCGGAAGGAAATTTAATCAAAAAAACCATTGATAATACACCGCGTGGTTCAACAACACCGCTTGGCTATGGAAATGATCCCATAGGAGGCCGTTTGAATATCCTCCGACACCTTAATCACAATCAAATCACGAAATACACGTGGGATGCCTGGGGACGATTAGCGAAAGTGGTTCAACAAGATCAAGATAAATATAAAAAAGGCTACCAATGGAGCGCCGTTTACGATTCCTTTGGCCGAAGATTAAAAACCGTTTATACCCCGATGATTGCAGATGCTCCCGTAACTGCGGAAACCCAGACCATTCTCAGTTACTATGACCCCGACGTGGAATTTTTGGAAATCGGAGTGAAGCTCAATGACGCTCCTGTCACCTGGAAAGCCTACGGACCTGATAAAGACGGAACCTACGGAGGTCTGCAAGGAATTGGTGGACTCGAAGCCATCATCACCCCCACAAAAACCTACAGCGTAATTAACGATGCCTTAGGACACACCGTCGCAATGCACGATGGGACCGACACCAAGACCAACCTCGTGACATCAGGAGCCTTCGGACCCCTTCCCGGAAATCAGAACTTGTACCTCTCTTCCGAACGTGACTTAGCAGAAGTCACAAATTGGCTCGGCAAAAGAATGGATCCTACGGGACTCTATTACATGGGAATGCGTGATTATGATTACACGACAGGTTGCTTCATCTCTCCAGACCCCTACGGACACTTCGGGAGCTGGGATTTACATTCGTACGCCAATAACGATGGAATTAATTTTTGCGACCCCGATGGAAGGCTGGGGAAACAGGCTGTGAAGGTCATTGATGCTAATTTAGCGACACCACAGATAGGAGTCAGCATGGCTTACGGAGGAATGGGTACTGCAGCAAACATGCTCGGGTTAAAGAGTGTCGGAAATGCGCTCAATGTACAATCGGTCAAAGTACTACAAAACGTCGCTGATAGATGGACAGCTGCGAATGAAGGCCCCATGGGAAGGATCTTCGATAAGCAGATCCATGCAACGACGAGCCTGATAAGACCCTTAATCGGACATACTCAGCAGCAGTTTTTAGCAGATTGGTGGACAGGGAATCTGCAGGAAAAGATCGAGTATGATCCAAATTCTCCTCAGGTTTGGGATATGATGACTGCATCAAATACGAATCGGGAAAGAACCGCGTTTTATGCTGCAGGCGGACAAACTCGAGAAATTATCAACTACGATACTGGAAGAGCTTATTGGGATACTATAGTTAATCCCTTCACAGCTAACTGGAAGAGTACCGCCATGCAGGTTGGAGGTTACGGAGGTGCAACTATTGCGAACAACAATGACGGTACGGCGACCTATAAAATCAGAAACGTAGCAGGAGCAAATTCATTCTTTTTCCATATGGTACCGAATTTGCCAAACAAGACGGGCCCGATGCATAACGTGGAACAGGTCTTTAAGTGGAAGGAACGTGTGGACCAAAATAGGTTGCCAAGAAACTGAAGGATTAATGATCTCACGAATACAAAGACTCTTGCAGTTAATGATTAAGAGCATGGCTGGCCTTATAATACTTGCAATTGTAACCTGCATTAATGGCTGCTTCTTCTGGCCGATCAGTCAAAAGGAACTCATTGGAGTATATCAATCGGTTCTCCAGGATGGAACACCTGGTCTCCCTGATGGAGGTACAGAAATGCTAGAATTAAAATCGGATAGTATCTGCGAACAAAATATTGCACTCAAGAATGGAAGGAAATTTTTAGCTAGAGGAACGTGGAAATATGAACAAGGCAATGTAGTACTGAAAAATATCCATAATAGCATAGATATGGAGGATAAGATTAATCCCGATATTGAGAATACCACTGGATTCCAGATCAGCTCTTCAGTTGGTCGCACATTGGGTGGAAGAATCTTGATTGGGTCCAGAGAGGTCACCCATTACGAAAAGAAGTGAACGGCATGTACCGTTACGCCAATAACGATCCAGTCAATTACTGTGACCCCGACGGACGGCTAGGGAAGGGAATCCATCAAGGAGCTATCAAAGGAGATTATTTTAACCCCAGCAATACGACGCAAGGAGTTGGGAAATTTATAGGACAAGTTGGAGTAGGATTGGTGCCGGGACTTGGACAGGCAGCCGATGTGCGAGACATGAGCGCCGCCATAAATACTGTGCGAACAGAAGGGCTTAACTGGCGTACCGGAATAGGAGTTGCAGCCGGTGGAATAGCTTTCATTCCCGGTGTTGGGGATGCCGCTAGAAGTGTGGTCAAACCGCTGTTCGGGAAGCCGGCTTCGGCGGTTGGTAGAGTAACGGGAGCGCGTACTACAACATTGCAGCCGTGGGATTTTGATGCTGCTGAATCAGCTTATAACGTAATTCGTGCATCTACAGGTGACGTTATGAACATAGCAAGTAATACTGGAATGCGAAATTTTCAGATCGATCGAATCAAAGATCATCTATTTAATCGAACTCATCGGCTTGATCGTGGAGTGGCTCGATTTGATGCTGACCCTGCAATTGCAAATGCATGGAATAGGCTTCAATCAGGAACCCATAATGCCGGGGACATTCAGCTCTTGAAGCATGAATTGTTTGAGGCTAAGTTTGAAGGTATCTTCAAAACTAATTACAGATCAGCTCATGATGCTGCAAATCGGGCTGGACGACCTTCAGGATTAGAATAATGGCTGTTTACCTTGATATTCAAAAAACATCGGAACACGGAGATGTAGTATCCTACCTTTATCGAACTACAGATAATCGTGAGGGAGCGTTTGATATAAACAAACAGTCGGGAGAAATTATTTTGAAGCGGCTTGCTGCTGGAGAGGAAGATGAACATCTTTTTAGGCGAGCAGCGCATAAAATAACCAAGCATTTCAGAGAGGGAGAACTTCCAGAAACAACTTGTTGGGCCTCATAGGCAACAATGAAAAAGCAAGCCTCGCTTTGCTCGGGAGAAGTGGGAATAAGCGGCCTGTCACGGAACCTGCTGGCTATGATATCACACAACTTACGTGAGATACAGGGCCGCCTTTCTCCGCGGGGTCCCCTCCTGAAGGCCCCTCCCCGCGGGGCGGTTCCCTCCGCTTCGCTTCGGCCCTAATATCTCACGAGGAGTTGTGTGATATAATGCCATCCCTCCGTAGTGGCCTTCGTTGCGCTTGTCGCTCCGCTTGGATTCGTTTGCAGGCTCACTCATCCTGCGCTTTGCTCTGGCGCTGCACTTTCGGCCACCACTCCGGGGCAGGTCTCGCGCCAGGCCGCAAATAGTCCTTCTCCGGCTGCCGCCGGATCAGGGGAAAATTTGCAAATCACCCAATGGCTTCGCGTCAGCGTGCTCACTTACGTTGCGCGCGCTCACGCTACGCCTCTCTTGCCCAAAATATGTCGCTCCATGTTTCGCCCGACGAAGAGGTCGGGCTCACATCGAGCGGTGCGCCGCAGCGGGCTAGTGCCAGCAAAGCTGTCACATCCACTGCTAGGCGCGGAGAGAGTTTAGGAAGCCAGGCTGTTGACTCCCCCTATTTACTAAAAGGGGATCAACAGCCTGGCTTTGCCACTCAATCTTGATCTGCTAAATTCCTTGCTGTGGTACGTGAATACATTTTGAAAACTTCGGATGCAGTGGCGGCTTCGCCGCCTGCTGCATCTGGGACCGCGGAAGCGGCTGAGTCATTGCGCATTCTACGTGCATTGGCTGAAGGCAAACATCCCTTTACCGGAGAGGAGTTGCCTGAGGAAAGTTGCTATCAGTCTGCAAAAGTGCTTCGTGCTTTACTTGCCGGAATTGAAGCATTGGGAAAAGCAGCTAAAAGAAAAAGCCGCATATTACCCGCAGAAGCAGGTAAATCCTGGAGTACAGAGGAGGATCAAACTCTGATTGCCGAGTTTGAAAAAGGAACTTCAATTAAAGACTTGGCTCAAAAACATCAGCGTACACAAGGAGCCATCCACTCGCGACTCATGAAACTTGGAAAAGTGCCTCCTCCTAGCAGGATTTAGCGACTATTAGCATTGCTGTGGCCTGCAACTAAAGTTTCGACAACATCCACGATCTTTTCTTGCTGATGGCGAGGAAGCTTTGAAACCGCCTCGAAAATGCGACGCGCTTTTCCGGTCGGTCCACTACCACGCTTTTTGGGAGCATCAATACCCAGAAGAGCATCAGAAGTAATTTTAAGAGCCATAGTTAAAGCGACGAGTTGTTCCGGTTTAAGAGAAACCGGTTCGCGTTCCCACCAACTTAAAGCACGCTGAGTAATGCCGAGCTTTTCGGCAAGGTCGCGTTGACTCAGGCCTGCCTGTTCGCGTGCTGACACGAGACGTTCTCCGAAAGCTGTCCGCTTTCGATCGGTAGGTCTTCCCATGTTGACTGGCATGTTCGGATAATAATCCGAGTTTACCGCAATAAAAGAAACCGCTTGCATATATAAACGTTATACGTGAAAGTCATTGACGTGTCAAAATCCTTAAAAACCAACTTGACGTTATCCAAAAAAATCAACGTTTCCCATGCCACGCATACCTGTTGAACACATAGAACGGATAAAGCAGGAAGTGCCGATAGAGGAACTGGCCCGAGAATACGGAATAGAGCTGGAAAATAGAGGCAAAGACCTCTTTGGACACTGTCCGTGGCATGAGGACAGCGATCCCTCCTTCTCAGTGACTCCAGGCAAAAATCTATGGAACTGCCTGGCTGGATGCGGAGGTGGAGACACTATCCAGTTCGTGATGCGTGCTGCAAAGATCAGTTTTCGGCAAGCAGCCGAAAAACTTCTTGCCCGTCTGGGAATGGCACCGCCTTGCTCGGATGAAATCAAAGCCTACAAAAAAACCCATGAGATCTTGGCCGTACCTGGGGAAGATTTAAGCAATGGGAGGCTTATGGAAATCGTTGCAGATTTTTATCATTCGACCTTCTGCAATCAGCCACAAGCCATGGCCTATTTACAGAAGCGGAAATGCTTTCATCCCGAGGCCGTGAAACACTTTCGCTTAGGCTATGGCAATCGCACAATAGGCTACCGAGTTCCTACCACCACCTTGGCAGGACGAGAACTAAAGATCCGTTTACAAGGAATCGGCATTTTAAGAGAAAGCGGGCACGAACACTTAAGCGGATCCATTGTCGTACCTATTTTTAACGAGCATGGAGAAGTGGTGCAGATGTATGGACGTAAGATCGAAAAAGTCAGCAGAGAAGCTCCGAAGCACCTTTATTTAAGGGGAGAGCTGCGAGGAGTCTTTAACCGAGCGGCTCTAGAGCACCAAAAAGAAATCCTGCTTTGCGAATCCATCCTGGATGCCTTGACCTTGTGGAGTGCAGGCTTTCGGAACGTCACCGCCACCTTCGGAACAAACAACTTCACAGCGGAACTCTGGCAACTGCTTGAAAGACTGCGGCCCGAACGGATCATTCTCTGCTTTGACCACGATGAAGCCGGAGAAGAAGCGGTAAAGAAATACACACCGAGACTTATTCAATTAGGAGCAAGAGTCTTGCGAGCCAAACTGCCCTATGGAGAAGACATCAACGAAGTAGCGCGCAATGCTAATAATGCATCCTCTGCCTTAGCTGCCTGCATAGAAAAAGCAGAAGAGATCGCACGTTCGCACAAAGAGCCGCGTTTGCACGTGGCTCTGGAGGTTGACGAAATGACCGGAGAACCACTGCCATTCATTACCAAAGAAGGGCTGGAGAATGGTGTAGGGTGGGCACCATCGCCATTCAATCCGGCTCCCTATGACGAAGTGATAGTACAGCAGCGGGAGGAAGAAGCGGCTAAGAAAAAAGAATCCCCCCCTCAACCGGAGCCTATTCGTAATCAGCAGCCATCTTTCTTAGCTACCGCTTCCCCATTAGCAGCTAGCGGACTTGAGACCCAAGAGCGAGGAGAAGACATCTTCCTTTGGAGTGGAGAACGGGAGTATCGAGTACGGGGATTAGCAAAAAACCTAAGCTTTGAAACCATGAAAGTGCAGCTGCGAGCCATGCGCAAGCACACGAACTGCCAGTCCGGCTCGGACTTCCACTTGGACACGCTCGACATGTGCAACGCCAAACACCGATACAGCTTTGCCGGGCAAGCAGCCGAAGCCACCA